>JABFQW010000012.1 GCA_013141455.1 Bacteroidales bacterium | reverse complement strand
CGCAACTATACCAGCCACAACAACAACCGATGGTTGGATCGGAGTTCAGGCAGCAGCCGGAACCGCAACAAACTACTGGTGTAACACCATGACAGGTACTGGCTCAGCAGTTCAGGCCCTGGGTGGATCTTATACTGTTTTAGCTGAGAAATTGGCAGTTTGCTTAAGCCAGGTTGGCGGCGGCGGCGGAGCATCCGATTGGTTGACTTTAGGCCAGTATGAAGGCTCAGTAGGACCAAACGGTACCAGCTTTAACTTACCTGTTAATTTTGATGCTACAGGCACAGCAGCCGGTGAAGTGTATAATGCACAGATCGTTGTATCGACACAACCAAACGTAGGCACCTTTACAATTCCTGTAACGATGACTATCTATGGTGATCCGTTGTCACCTGTAACTGATCTAACTGCTACCCTCACTGACGATGTAACAGGTTCAGTTTCTTTGGCCTGGACATTCACACGTCCTGCTAACTTCCAGTATTTCCTTATCAAACGTAATGGTTTAGGTATCGGAACTACAACTTCAACAAGCTTCACGAATATCTTACCTGATTTTGGTAACTATTGCTATACCGTAACTCCTGTTTATGATGCTGGAAACGGTGTACCAGGCGGCCCTGCATGTGTTGATTGGTTTATCCCTGCACTTTGCTTCAGCCCTGCAACAGTTACAAACTCACAATGGCCGGATGTACAGGAAGAAGTAACATTGACACTCGAAAATTGTGGTGATGGTACACTTGCCTTTGAATTCCCTGACTATGTGAATGCAAGTCGTTTTGCTTGTACAAACGAAATAGAATTACGCGACTCATACGGAGACGGATGGAACGGTGGTTCAATCAGTGTATTTGTAAACGGAACATCTGTTTTATCAGGCGTTACGCTTTCATCAGGTGCAGGCCCTGCTTATTACAGTTTCGCTGTAAACGGTGGTGACCTTATTACAACTGATTACGTTCCTGGTTCATGGGCATACGAAAACAACTACAAACTTGTAGATGTTGACCGTGTTGCTTACTATACCAGTAACCCAGCAGCTGATTTGCTTCCTGCTGCCAATGTTCACGCTCCATGTCCAGTTCCAAGTTATATCACTTCGGTAAGCCCTGCAGTTGGTACTATCGCTAGTGGTGAAACAATGAATGTTACTTTGACCTATAATTCAGATGGTTTCTATCCTGGAAGTTTTGCCGAAGGTTTGGCATTGAACACCAACGATCCTGATCATTTGGAAAATACAGTTCCTAATATCATGACCGTTTATCAGCCAGCAGCCATTAGTGGTACTGTAACTGATTGTGTAACAGGCGCTCCTAAAAAGAACGTAACTGTAACAGCAGTAGGAGCCAACACATATTCAGCTGAATCTGCTGAAAATGGTACTTATACCATGATGGTTGACGAAGGTACTTATGATGTATCCTTCTCAATGGTTGGTTTCCACACGGTAACTGAATCAGGTGTTGTTGTAACCGTAGCAGGCAGCCCTGTTGACGTTGACGCAGCAATGTGCGAAATGCCTTACCCGGTTAGCTTCGTAAACGCTGATCCTAATGAGGCCGACACTCAGGCATTGATCACATGGGGTATCCCAATGGGACCTTATTCAATTCAATATGACGATGGTTCAGCCGAGAATTATTTCTCATGGTTACCAGCCGGAAGTGCATCAGCCGTTAAATTTACTCCTGCCGGATATCCTGCAACCGTTATGGGTGGCAGAATGTATGTTGGGGATGGAAGTTTCCCTGAAGGGGTAGATTTCCTTGGAGCAGAATTTGCAGTGGGTGTTATCGCTGCTGACGGTACCAATGGCTTACCAGGTACTGTATTGGATTCAGCAATTGTTACTGTTGACAACTTCGGTTGGGTAAACTTTGACAATGCTTTGAATGCAACAGTTCAATCAGGTAATTTCTACATCGCTGTTTGGAAACTGTTCACACAGGTACCAGTAGGCGTTGACCAGAATGTACCTACTTATTACAGAAGTTATGTTAAACCAGTTGGTGGAAACTGGGCTGCTTCATCTTACCAGGATTTCATGATCAGGGCAATTGTAAGCGGACCAGGAACAAACGTAGCTGAACGTACAAGTGGAACAATGATCTATCCTGCAAAACCAGATATGGCTGATTTTGTTGCTACCTGCGCACCAAGCGGAAAACCTGGTGTTGAAGGTGTTGGACAATACCTGCCAATGGATGCAGCTAATGCTTCACGCGAATTGGTTGATTATGCCGTAGCACGCATCAATGGATTTGATCCTGAAACAGGTGAAACACCTGAAGATGGTGACATGACTGTTATTGCAGCCCATAACGCAACCCAATCATACAATGATGCAGGCTTTGGCGGACAACCAGCTGGTTTCTATGCTTATGCAGTCAGAGCTAACTACAGTGTTGAAAACTCAACCTGGGTTTACTCAAATGTTGTAGCACATGGTTTAGATAATGTTGTTACATTAAATGTAAGCCGTTGCGATGGTGGTGATGTAGCCGGTGCTTCAGTTAACCTGACAAGCAATAACTATCCATACCAGCACCTGACAGCAACAACTGACGCAAGTGGTGTTGTTGTATTCGACAGTGTTATCAATGGTACGTATGACCTTTTGGTAACTAAATTAGCATTCCAGCCATATGAACACAATGGCATTATCATCAACTACGACTATACTGAAGATGTTGTTTTGGCTAACAAAACATATCCAGCTAAAAACTTGGTTGTTGAACCAATGACATCTGTTGCAACCTGGGAAGCTCCTAATTACACAGCTGTTGAATTACAGGACTTTGAACAGGATGTATTCCCTCCGGTTGGTTGGGTTAAAGAATCAAATAGCCGTGGTTTCTTCCGTACAGATAATGGAAGCAGCAGTTTCTGGACAATTCCTGCCGGTGATGGTTTCTATGCTTGTACCAATGATGATGGATTCAATGGTGATGCCACTGAAGACCGTTTGATTACACCGGTATGTGACCTCAGAGAAGGTCAGGAATACAGTTTCACATTCGATTACTTCTATGATGGATCATGGGGTGGATCAGCCTATGTTGAATATAGTTTGGATAACGGTGCAAACTGGACTGAATTAATGTCATTAGGCGCAGTAGGAAGCTGGACAACTGAATCGATCAGTTTGGCAAGCTTTGCTGGTGAAGACGCAATCACTTTCTGTTTCCATTACAATGATAATGGAATGTGGGCCGATGGTATGGCAGTTGATAATGTAATGGTAAGCAACGGACCCGTTGATATCTTAGGATACGAAGTTTCGTTGAATGGCGGTTATATTACCGAAGTTGGACCTGAAGTATTGACTTATCAATACCAGAACCTGACCTATGGTCAAACATACACAGCTACTGTAAAAGCTAAATTCCCTTGCGGATTAAGCTTACCTGCAACCTATGTATTCCAGTCATCCTTCCTGTATCCTCCGGTTGATTTGACAGATGCCTATGTTTACAACACGAACGAAATTCCGTTGATGTGGTTCCCACCAGTAACGGTAGCCGGACCTGCAGCAGCAGTAAGGGCTTCGATTTTGTCGAACAATACAGTACCAGCCGCACAGGCAACAACAATCTTGAGCAGTATGCCATCGAACGGTGGTTCACCTGAAGCAACCCGTGAAACAGTATTAAACTGGGACGGTGACAATGCAGACGGACTTGGATTGACCGCTGGCGGAACCTGGGAAGTAGGAGCATATTTCCCTGCAAGCCTTGTTGACCCATTGGCAGGTGAAGGAATCACAGCAGTTGAAGTTTATATCGCTGACCTGAGTTCTTCATTCACTATCAAAGTTTACGGTGCAGGCACCCCAACCTTACCAGGTGATGTTCTTTACACACAGGCATTCACACCTGTTGAAGGATGGAATACAATCGAATTAGATGAAGCAGTAGTTTTATCAGGAGATGATGTTTGGGTAGTTTATGAGATTGGTGGTCAGCCAGCAGGAACATTCCCGGCAGGTTTTGATGCCGGTCCGGCAGTTATCGGATTTGGTGACTGGGCTTACCTGAATGGAGCCTGGGACAATGTAGGAAACTACGGTTTCGGTAACTTCAACGTACGCGCTCATGTTAATCCTGTTAGCGATGGCGGTCAGGTACCAGCTGGTTTGTTAAGCTTCAACCTGTATCAGGATGGCGAAATACTGACCAACGTACCTTATGCCGGTCAGGCAACAGACGAGTATGTTAACTATGTAATCAATCCGATCGACCCGGGCACCTACAGTTATGATGTAAGTGCAGTATATGATCTGAGCGTGTTTGGATTGACAGGCACAGCCGAATCAGCCTGGGAAGGTACCGACGTGGTAACTGTAGCATGGGGCTTCCCATTGCCATTCAACGAAGACTTCGGTCAGGGCAGTTTCGACTTCAATCATTGGAGATTTAATGATAACGGAGCAAACTGGGTGATCAACAGTCAGAGTGGCAACGGCGCACCAAGCGCAGAATTCACATGGGATCCATTGTTAACTGATGGCTATAGCTCAACCATGACCAGTAACCCATTGTTGGGAGACCAGATCACGGAAGGCAATATTTGGTTAGACTTTGATTTGAAACTCATCGACCGCAATGCAACAGGTGCAGAAAAGATGAAAGTAGAAGTATTCAATGGCAGCACATGGAGCCAGGTAGCATTGTTCAGTAACGAAGGCAGCTTCGATTACACAGCAAGCCACGTAAACATCACAGCCGCAGCCAAAGGCAGAGTATTCCAGGTAAGGTTCAATGCCATTGGAGACAACAGTTTTGATGTAATCAGCTGGTTTGTTGACAATATCAATATCTACCGTACATGTACCCCGCCAACATCCTTAACCGGAGCATATGTATATCACAATGGAAGCGATTTCGGAGCTGAAGTATGCTGGAATGGTGCAGCAGGCACGAACGTAAGCGAATGGTTATATTATGACGATGGCGTGAATGTTGACGGCATCGGTGGACCGGCCAGCTTCTCATGGGCAGTAAAATTTGATCCATCGCAGTTGGAAGACTTCGAAGGCGCATCACTGACCAAGATCAAGATCATAGCCCGCACAGCAGCAGCAAACGAACTTCGCATTTATGAAGGCACGAATGCAGCAACCCTGTTACACACCCAAACCCTGAGTGGATTACCGATAGAAGAATGGTCAGAAGTAGAATTGACCAGTTCAGTTGCTATCGATATCACCAAACAGTTGTGGATCGCAGTTTACACAGACGACGGAGCTAATTATCCTGCAGGATGTGGTAATGGCATGAATGAGCCGAATGGCGATTTGATCACATTGGATGGATCGACCTGGGAACATTTATCAGACTATGCATTGGATTACACCTGGAACTTACGTGGATTTGTAACCACAGCAACAGGCGCAACAGCCAGCATACCGATGGAAGCACCAAAGGACAACTACAACAATGACAGCCGTGCAACATTGGCCATATCAGGACAAGGCAGCACAGCAGCAGCATTAGTAGAGACAGCCGAACGTGCAATATCAGGCTACAATGTATATCGCAAACAAGGTACCAACAACTATACCTTGTTGACCAACGTACCAGCCGTTCAGGGTACAACCCACTATTGCTACTATGATGCAACAAACGTAGCAGGAGAAGGTTATTACTATCAGGTAACAGCCGCATACAGCAGTGCAACTGATGCATGCGAGTCAGCCCCGGGCATGGCTCTGGTAAATACGACTGAAGACTTTGTATATGTACTTGTTACCGATGTTGCTTCAAACGAAGCCAATGTAACCCGTATGTATCCAAATCCTGCCAACGAAAGTGTAACGATCGAGTCATCGAAGATGAACCGTGTAATCGTTATGAACACCGTTGGACAAGTAGTATATGATGTAATGGCCAATGGCGCAAACAAAGTAATCTTGAACACAGTTGATTATGAAGCAGGCGTATACGTAGTACGTATCGAAGCTGCTGAAGGAACTGTAAGTCAACGCGTTACTATTGTTCGCTAAGCATAACACATAGAGGTCATTACGACCTCAACCAATGAAAAAAGGGAGCCGGAAGGCTCCCTTTTTTCATTCACTATATTGGCCTGAATTGGTTGGGAATGGACTTACAATATCTCTCTTCGGTTTCGGGTTTTAAAATTTTTTTATTTTATTCTCATTCATTCAGCATTATATATCAAATAATTATAATTTTGGGTAAGGGTAAGACGATTTTGGATTGTCTTAATTGAGTTCTATGTGAAGTTGAAAAGGGTAATATCTTTTGTAGGTATCAACTAAAACCTTTTTTATCATGCGTATTCCTTCTGTCACATTTCCAGCTATTTTAATTCCGGCTATATAAACTTTTTTCATATAAGTTCGATTGTTATTTAAGTTCTATTGATTAGTTAAGCTTTTTAAGATTATAAGATTTTCTTTTAAAATTTAAACACAATAAACATAGTATTCATTTAACACTTCACTTGCCTATGATTGAAAAGTCATTTATCCCAAACTCTATTAATTTTTCGTGAAGGATTGCTGCCATTCATTTTTTTATTGGTGACAATTTTTCATTCATTAATTATTAACCAAAAAGAACAAAAATGAAAAAAATTACTTATTTCGTTTTGATGATGGCATTTATGTTGTCGTCAGTGGTAATTTTTGCTCAGGTGAATTCATTAACTAAGTTGGAAAAACTAACGATGGATACGCAAGCGCAGGAATTACTCGATTTGGAAACACATGGGCCAACCGTGGTTGTGCCTTATGCCCCGAATGAAGTAGATGCTATTGGTGATAATTGCACAACACCAATTGTAGTTACAATCGGCGGCCTCCCTTTTTCATACAGTGACCTGAATCAAACAACATGTGGCCGAGTTAACGATTACAGCACCACTGGTTTAGGTTACTACGATGGGGGAGAAGATATTATTTATCAGCTCGACGTTCCCGTCCAGGCTAAAGTTACAATAACGATGAATCCAAAGGGGACAACCTGGACCGGTTTAGGTTTATTTAACACCTGCCCTCCCGGAGCAACAGCAATTGCTATTGCAACCGGATCGAGCGGAACCAACAGGGTTATCACCCAAATTTTGAATGCAGGAACCTATTATATTATGGCAGATACCTGGCCTTCACCCAATTGTATTCCAAATTTTGACCTCACGATTGACGCCAGGGTATATCCGATGCCTGGTGATTTGTGTACCATGCCGATCGCATAT
Source organism: Bacteroidales bacterium (assembly GCA_013141455.1). Lineage (GTDB taxonomy): Bacteria > Bacteroidota > Bacteroidia > Bacteroidales > F082 > CAJBPB01. The sequence continues at coordinate 128,894 of JABFQW010000012.1, read as the reverse complement.
GGAAGTTATAATGATGCTCCTATTTCAGGTACACTCGCAAGTGGTGAAGCGCATTGGTATTCATTTACTGGTCCCGATCTGGCTTTTGTTACCGCCTCCCTGTGTAATTCATTTTTTGATACACAGTTAGATATATGGGGTAGTTGCAGCGATGGAACTTACTTATACTATAACGATGATGCATGTGGCACACAATCTGAAATTGCAGATAAACCATTTCCTGCCGGCACTACCTGGTATGTGAAAGTTTATGGATATGGAACAGCATCGGGTAATTATGAACTCAATATTACAGGTCTTACAACAGGCGATATCTCAGGGCATGTTTACGATGGTGATGGTGTCCCGGTTGCAAATGCAACGGTTGGAGTTGTTGATGACAGGTCAACGGTTACTGACGCAACAGGCGCCTATTCCTTCCTTGGCCTGCCATCCGGACCAACAAATATGTATGCCTCAAAAGAAGGATGGAACGATACCTATGCAACAGCAACGATTGTCACGGGTACCATGGTAACGCAGGACTTTACCTTAACTCGACCGAGTTTGACAATCAATCCGTTGATGTTTGATGAGATAATGAATCCGAACGAATATCTGACCAAATTCCTGGGGATGCTCAATATTGGCGATGGCCCTGCTGGCTGGAGCGCCGAAGTTGTTTATCCGGAAGTGACTTTGCAAAATGTTGAAACCAATCCTGTAGCAAATATCGGACAAACTTCAAAAGGTAAGATTCCGCAAGGATCACAGGCATCACCTGACAGCAGAACACCTCAATACCTAAATCCGAACGACACTTACAATGCCTGGCTTTTTGGTGCAAATGGTGGTTCAGCATCAACACTGTATTTGGCTGATATGGGTGCATATACCTACACTACAATCGGAAGTTCGTTAATCGATCCATCGAGCGGTGATTTTATGAACAACGAAACACAGTATATGTACTGCTCAGGCAACTGGGGATCAACACTATATATGGTTGATGTCACAACAGGTGCGTCTACTTTTATTGCACCTTTCAGTGGTGGATTTGATGATGTATCGGGGATGTCGTGCGACAGAACAACAAACACGATGTATGTTAGTATGACGAATGTCTCTGCATCTCAAATCGGCACGGTCGATCTTACAACCGGTGTAATTACACCAATTGGGTCACAAACCACCGTTGCTCCTGGTTTAATCCAGATTGCAATTGATGGAACCGGCCAGATGTATGGATGGGATATAGTTACCAACAACTCATACACAATTGATAAAACTACAGGTGTTCCTACAGTTCTTGGTTCATTGGGCTTTGATCCTAATTATGGACAAGGCGGCAACTGGAGCCAGACAGATGATGTAATTTATCTTTCTGCCTTCAATGCCAGCACTTTCCAGGGTGAACTTAGGGCACTTGATATTACCACGGGTGGCACAACTTTCTTAGGCGTACTTCCTCAACTTCAGTGTACAGCATTCGGTTTCCCGGGTGGTGGTGGCGCCGTTGGCGGATGGCTGACCCTTGGTCAATATAATGGTGAAATTGGTCCGAACGGTACCAGCTTCAATCTCCCGGTTAATTTTGATGCAACCGGAACAGAAGCCGGACAGGTTTACAATGCCGAAATCCAAATCACAACGAATCCAAATGTTGGCAGCTTCACTGTTCCGGTAACAATGACCATCTATGGCGATCCGTTGTCACCGGTGACCGATCTTACAGCTACACTAACGGATGAGGTAACCGGTTCGGTTTTATTGAACTGGAGCTTTACCCGGCCAGTTAATTTCCAATATTTCCTTATCAAGAGAAATGGATTAGGGATAGGAACCACAACTTCAACAAGTTTCACGAATATCTTGCCTGATTTTGGTAACTATTGCTACACGGTTACTCCTGTTTATGATGCAGGAAATGGCGTGCCTGGTGGTCCTGCTTGTGTTGACTGGTATATCCCGGCCCTGTGCTTTAGTCCCGCAACCGTCGAAAACTCGCAATGGCCTGATGTGCAGGAGCAAGTGACTTATACCATGGAGAATTGTGGCGAAGGCACCTTGGCTTTCGAATTCCCCGATTACGTAGGTGCAAACAGATTTGCATGTACCAACGAAATTGAGTTGCGCGACTCATACGGAGACGGTTGGAACGGTGGTACTATCAGTGTTTTTGTAAACGGAACAGCCGTATTGTCAGGCGTAACCCTTTCATCAGGAGCAGGCCCTGTATATTACAGTTTCCCTGTAAACGGTGGTGATTTAATGACAACTGATTTTGTACCAGGTTCATGGGCTTATGAATGTAACTATAAATTGGTCGATGTTGACCGTGTTGCTTACTATACCAGTAATCCTGCAGCCGATCTGCTTCCCGGAGCCAATGTTCACGCCCCATGTCCGGTTCCGAGTTATATCACTTCGGTAAGCCCGTCTTCGGGAACTATTGCTGGTGGACAATCGATGGAAGTTACCCTGACATATAATTCGGATGGATTCTATGTTGGCGATTTCCCGGAAGCCCTGGCATTGAATACCAATGATCCCAATAATTTGGAAACCAGCATTCCTAACATCATGCATGTTTATCAACCTGCTTCGATTAGTGGAACTGTAACCGATTGTGTAACCGGTAACCCGAAAAAGAATGTTACCGTTACTGCAAACGGCTGGTCGGCCATCAACGAGTGGCTGTATTACGATAATGGTGTTTATGCTACTTCAATAGGTGGTCCGGCAACATTTAGCTGGGCTGTTAAATTCGACCCGGCTCAATTGGCCGACGTTGAGGGATCATCCTTAACAAAAATAATGCTGTATAATTATGTGACTGCACCTGGCGAATTACGCATCTATGAAGGTACGAATGCTGCTACCTTATTACATACCCAAACACTGGCCGGGCTTCCTGTTGGATCGTGGTCTGAGGTAAACCTTACGAGCAACGTCCCCATTGATGTTACCAAGGAACTGTGGATAACTGTTTATACAGCAGTAGGCGCTACATTTCCTGCCAGTTGTTCAGCCGGTATGGGTCAACCTAATGGTGACCTGATTACCCTTGATGGTTCAACCTGGGAACATCTGACTGATTATGGTTTGCCATATACATGGACGCTGCGTGGTTTTGTTACCAATACCGCAGGCGCCGTTGTGGCTTTACCATTGGATACCCCTGTTGATAATTACAATCCTGGTTCGAGAACGGGCCTTGGAATATCAGGCGTCATGGAAAATGTTCCGATCCCTGAAGAATTACTTTCAAGAGTTTCGGAGTCGAATACTTATACAACTGAAACAGCCGAAAACGGAACCTATACCCTGTTGGTTGACGAAGGTACTTATACGGTTGATTTTACACAGGTTGGATTCCACGACTTTACTGTTGAGAATGTCGTTGTGACAATCGAAGACAGTCCGGTTGATGTTGATGCTGTAATGTGTGAAATGGCTTATCCGGTAAGTTTCGTATATGCCGATCCAAACGAAGCCGACACCCAGGCATTGATTACCTGGGGCATCCCGATGGGACCCTATTCGATCATTTATGATGATGGTTTCGCTGAGAATTATTTCTCATGGTTATCAGCCGGAAGTGCATCTGCCGTTAAATTTACTCCAGCCGGATATCCTGCAACTGTTATCGGTGGCAGAATGTTTGTTGGTGATGGCAGTTTCCCTGAAGGGGTCGATTTCCTCGGAGCAGAGGTTTCAGTTGGTGTAATCGCCGCTGATGGTGCCAATGGCATGCCGGGTACCGTACTCGATTCGACCACAATTACCGTTGACAATTACGGTTGGGTTAATTTCGATAACGTATTTAATACAACAATCGATGCTGGTAATTTCTACATCGCTGTATGGAAACTGTTTACACAGGTACCTGTCGGCGTTGACCAAAGCGTTCCTACCTATTACCGAAGTTATGTAAAACCAGTTGGTGGAAGTTGGGGAGCCTCATCCTATCAGGACTTTATGATCCGTGCAATTGTTGATGGTCCGGGTACGAATGTAATGGCCAATACAGTTGGAAGGATGATTTACCCGTCCAAAGTGAACAAGTCTGAATATATTTCGGCTTCTAAAGCAACCGGTCGTCCGGGAATCGAAGGTGTTGGAATGTATCGACCCATCGAATCAGACGATGTTTCACGCGAACTGGTTGATTATGCAGTAGCCCGTATCAGTGGATTTGATCCGAACCATAATGAAACACCTGAAGACGGAACCTTAACTATAGTCTACCCCCATTGCTTAGCACAATCATACCCTGATGTTTATGGTGGACTACCAGCCGGTTTCTATGCTTATGCAGTTAGGGCACAGTATAGTATGGAGAACTCAATCTGGGTTTACTCAAATATAGTAGCTCATGGTTTGGACAATCTTGTTACATTCAATGTAAGTCTTTGTGATGGTGGTGATGTTACAGGTGCAGAACTACATCTGACCGGACATGATTATCCATACCAGCATTTGATGGCAACCACCGATATAAGTGGCGTTGTTGTTTTCGACAGTGTGATCAATGGAACCTATGATCTGATGGTAACCAAACGTGATTTCATGGTGTATGAACATAATGGTCTTCTGATCAACTATGACTACACGGAAGATGTGATTTTGGGCTATCAGACTTATCCTCCAAAGAATCTCTTTGTTGAGCCTTCAACCTCGGAAGCAACCTGGGAATCACCTGTTTTCACAGTTGAAGAGCAAGGTTTTGAAGATACTACTTTCCCACCTGAAGGTTGGTCGATGGAAACAAATGATGTTGGTTTCTTCCGTACAAATGATGGTAGCAGTACCTACTGGACTATTCCTCCCGGAGATGGTTACTATGCCTGTGCAAACGATGACATGAATAACGGCGATGCCAGTGAAGACCGCCTGATTCTGCCTTCGCTTACCTTGGGTGTTGGTTATGATGTTTCGTTCACTTTCGATTATTTCTACGATGGATACTATGGTGGATCGGCTTATGTAGAATATAGTTTGGATAACGGCGCAAACTGGACCGTATTATCTGAACTTGCAATAGTATCGGATTGGACAACTGAATCAATCGATATCTCTGATTTCGCCGGTGGTGACGCGATCACTTTCTGTTTCCATTATGACGATAACGGATGGTGGGCAGATGGTATGGCAGTTGATAACGTTTCCGTTGGAAGCGGACCATCAGCAGCCTTTATCGTTGGCTACGAAATCTCGCTTAATAACGGTTATATTACCGAAGTTGGCGCTGATGTGTTTAACTATACCTACCGAAATCTTACCTACGGTCAAACCTATATTGCAGGTGTTAAGGCCAAATATCCCTGTGGAGTATCAGTACCTGCCACTTACACCTTTGGCTCTACTTTCCTTTATCCTCCGGTTGATTTGACAGATGCATATGTTTACAACACGAACGAGATACCGTTGATGTGGTTCCCGCCGGTAACGGTGGCCGGACCTGCAGCAGCAGTAAGGGCTTCGATATTGTCGAACAATACAGTACCAGCCGCACAGGCAACAACAATCTTGAGCAGTATGCCATCGAATGGTGGTTCACCTGAAGCAACCCGTGAAACAGTATTAAACTGGGACGGTGACAATGCAGACGGACTTGGTTTAACCGCTGGCGGAACCTGGGAAGTAGGAGCATATTTCCCTGCAAGCCTTGTTGATCCATTGGCAGGCGAAGGAATCACAGCAGTTGAAGTTTATATCGCTGACCTGAGTTCAACCTTCACGATCAAAGTTTACGATGCAGGCACTCCGACTTTACCGGGAGCAGTACTATACACCCAGGCATTCACCCCTGTAGAAGGATGGAACATGGTTACTTTAGATGAACCGGTTGTGTTATCAGGAGAAGATGTATGGGTAGTATATGAGATAGCCGGTCAGCCGGCAGGCACCTATCCTGCAGGTTTTGATGCCGGTCCGGCAGTTATCGGATTCGGTGACTGGGCATACCTGAATGGTGCCTGGGACAATGTAGGAAACTATGGTTTCGGTAACTTCAATGTACGCGCTCACGTTAATCCTGTTACCGATAACGGCCAGGTACCAGATGGTTTGTTAAGCTTCAACCTGTATCAGGATGGTGAAATACTAACCAACGTACCTTATGCCGATCAGGCACCGGACGAATATGTGAACTATGTAATCAACCCGATCGACCCGGGCACCTACAGTTATGATGTAAGTGCAGTATATGACCTGAGTGTGTTTGGATTGACAGGCACAGCCGAATCAGCCTGGGAAGGTACCGACGTGGTAACCGTAGCATGGGGCTTCCCATTGCCATTCAACGAAGACTTCGGTCAGGGCAGTTTCGACTTCAATCATTGGAGATTTAATGATAACGGAGCAAACTGGGTGATCAACAGTCAGAGTGGTAACGGCGCACCAAGTGCAGAATTCACATGGGATCCATTGTTAACCGATGGTTATAGCTCAACCATGACCAGTAACCCATTGTTGGGCGATCAGATCACCGAGGGCAACATTTGGTTAGACTTTGACCTGAAACTACAGGATCGCAACGCAACAGGCGCCGAGAAGATGAAGGTAGAAGTATTCAATGGCAGCACATGGAGCCAGGTAGCGCTGTTCGGTAACGAAGGCAGCTTCGATTACACAGCAAGCCACGTAAACATCACAGCAGCAGCCAAAGGCAGAGTATTCCAGGTAAGGTTCAACGCAATCGGTGAAAACAGCTTTGATGTAATCAGCTGGTTTGTTGACAATATCAATATCTACCGTACATGTACCCCGCCAACATCCTTAACCGGAGAGTATGTATATAACAACGGAAACGATTTCGGAGCTGAAGTATGCTGGAATGGTGCAGCAGGCACGAACGTAAGCGAATGGTTATATTATGACGATGGCACGAATGTAGATGGCATCGGCGGACCGGCCAGCTTCTCATGGGCAGTTAAATTTGATCCATCGCAGTTGGAAGACTTCGAAGGCGCATCACTGACCAAGATCAAGATCGTAGCCCGTACAGCAGCAGCAAACGAACTTCGCATTTATGAAGGCACGAATGCAGCAACCCTGTTACACACCCAAACCCTGAGTGGATTACCGATAGAAGAATGGTCAGAAGTAGAATTGACCAGTTCAGTAGCTATCGATATCACCAAACAGTTGTGGATAACCGTTTACACAGACGACGGAGCTAATTATCCTGCAGGATGTGGTAATGGCATGAATGAGCCGAATGGCGATTTGATCACATTGGATGGATCGACCTGGGAACATTTATCAGACTATGCATTGGATTACACCTGGAACTTACGTGGATTTGTAACCACAGCAACAGGCGCAACAGCCAGCATACCGATGGAAGCACCAAAGGACAACTACAACAATGACAGCCGTGCAACATTGGCCATATCAGGACAGGGCAGCACAGCAGCAGCATTGGTAGAAACAGCCGAACGTGCAATATCAGGCTACAATGTATATCGTAAACAAGTAGAAGTTGACAACGACTATGTATTGTTGACCAACGTACCAGCCGTTCAGGGAACAACCCACTACTGCTACTATGATGGAGCAGACATTGGATGCTATTTATATCAGGTAACAGCAGCCTACAGTAGTGAAACAGATGCATGTGAATCAGTTCCGGGCATGGCTCTTCTACATCCTACCGAAGATTTTGTAAATGTATGTGTAACTGACATTGCTTCAAACGAAGCCAATGTAACCCGTATGTATCCAAATCCTGCCAACGAAAGTGTAACGATCGAATCATCGAAGATGAACCGTGTAATCGTTATGAACACCGTTGGACAAGTAGTATATGATGTAATGGCCAATGGCGCAAACAAAGTAATCTTGAACACAGCTACCTATGAAGCAGGCGTTTACGTAGTACGTATCGAAGCTGCCGAAGGAACTGTAACCCAACGCGTTACTATTGTTCGCTAAGCATAACACATAGAGGTCATTACGACCTCAACCAATGAAAAAGGGAGCCGGAAGGCTCCCTTTTTGTTTTTACTGATATTTTTTAAAAAACACATCAAACAGAATAAGGGTAAAATCAATGTTAACTGTCTCATTATAAACAATCAATAAGATGAAAACAAAATCTACGCCTGTTTATGCAAAATCTCTGTTTTTGATAGTTGTATTTTTATTTGCCGGACTTTTTGTTCAGGCACAAAGGCTTCAACTTGCCAAAAAGTCACAATCTGTCAACAGGGCAGCCCAGGTATTGAATCAGGATGTTTTATTCGACAATGGCCCGTTTGTTACAGATTCAGGTGGCGGACAGGGTGGATCAAACCTGAGTGTTTTGCAGGACATTACACTTGGAATGGATTATCCGGGTTTTGGTGCCGGAATAACTCAAAATCACAGAGTTGCAGATGATTTTATTATTCCGGTTCGATGGAAGATAAACGCATTTGATTTTTTTGTGTATCAATCCGGTTCAACAACTACACCAACCATAAATCAGATGAATCTGAGGATATGGAATGGGGTTCCGGATGAAAATGGTAGTGAAGTTGTTTGGGGTGATGCTTATACGGATATTTTTACAAGTGCTTCATGGACTGAATGTTACAGGGTATCAGAATCGCTGCCCGGAATGACTGTTCGTCCGGTTATGAAGGTAACAGCGCAAGTTTCTGATATTACACTTGATCCTGGTACCTATTGGATTGATGTTCAGTTTGGTGGAACATTATCGGCAGAACCTTCTGTAGTTCCGATTACAATAGTCGGTGAAAATACAACCGGAAATTCATTGCAAAAAACAGGGAGTAATTGGTATAATATTGAAGATGTGGGTCAGCAGGGAATTCCATTTATCATCTGGGGTGAGCCTGTTGAATGTAATCCGCCAACCTCTTTAATCGGTACGAATGTTTATTACAGTCAATATAATTATGGTGCAGAAATTTGCTGGAATGATGATTCAGGTACCTACATTAGCGAATGGTTATATTATGACGATGGTGTTAATGTTGACGGTGTGGGAGGCGAGGCAAGTTTTATGTGGGCAATTAAGTTTGATCCTTCACAATTGGAAGACTTCGAAGGAACATCATTGACCAAGATCAAGATTTACAACCGTACCTCAGTAGCAAACGAATTGCGTATTTACGAAGGCACCAATGCAGCCACATTACTACATACTCAGACATTGAGTGGATTACCGGTAGAAGCATGGAGTGAAGTAAATTTAAGCAGTTCAGTAGCCATCGATATCACTAAACAGTTGTGGATAGCCGTTTACACCAACGACGGAGCCAATTACCCGGCAGGATGTGGAAATGGAATGAATGAACCAAATGGTGATTTGATCTCCTTTGATGGGTCAAACTGGGAACATTTAACAGACTTTAATATGGATAATACGTGGACCCTGCGCGCTTATGTTACTAATGCAACAGGCGAAACGGTGCGATTAACCTCAGATGCAATTTCAGGTTTAGGAAGTTCAAACAAAACGAATTTGAATGCATCAAAAGCTAATCGCGCAATTAGTGGTTTTAATATATACCGTCATAATGAAATTAACTATGACTACGTATTGCTTACAAATGTACCTGTAATTCCTGGTACAACCCACTATTGTTATGTTGACATGGAGGTTGAGTTGGGTGGGTCATACTACTATCAAGTTACAGCCTTGTATTTAGATAGTTTAAATCAAGAATGTGAATCAATTCCTGCTTTGTCGCTTATTAATCCAAATGATAATTATGTATGGGTATTGATTACAGATGGAATTGAGGATTTGGACATAAAATCAGTAATGATTTACCCGAATCCTGCCACTGAAAATGTTACCATTGAATCAAAAAACATGAATTATATTTTAGTGACGAATACGCTTGGTCAACGGGTTTATGATGCAGTATTTCAGAATGCTAAAAAAGTAGTTTTAGATATAGAAGATTATGAAGCAGGCGTTTACGTGGTACGCATCGAAACTGCCAATGGAACTGTAAGCAAACGCTTTACCGTTGTACGTTAATGTTAGTCGGGGCTTGACTTAAAGTCAGGGCTTGACTCCAAGTCAAGCCCTGACTTTAAGTCAAGCCCTGACTTTCGGGTATCATTCGTAAAAATGCATATCAACAATATACTGGTATGCTTTGGGTGGAATGAAAAACCGCACGTCTTTTCCGACAGACACAGCATGCCTCAGAAAACTCGATGAAACCTCTATCTCGGGTGCATCGACAAGCTGAACCGATGGGTAATTCTCAAACTGGCCGGGGGAATAGCCTTTGCGCGGATATACCAAAACATGATAATCTCTCAGTATAACATCATAATTCTTCCACTTTTGAAATGACTGCAACGAATCCATGCCACAAATCACTGAAAAAGATTTATCAGGATTTTTTTCTGATAATCGAACCAACGTATCAATGGTATAGGATGGTTTGGGCAGCCTGAATTCAATATCGCTTACCTTGAATTTCGGATAATCATCCACGGCTTTATATACCAGGTCTAACCGATGGAAATCAGCCAGCAAACTTTTTTTGTCCTTCAAAGGGTTCTGGGGTGATACTATGAACCAAACCTCTTGTAAATCAGTAAATTCAACCATATAATTCGCAAGCATCATGTGTCCGTTGTGGATGGGGTTGAACGAACCGAAAAATAAACCTACCTTTTCATGTATCATAACCGACGATTTAAAAACGAATCAGCATTTTTCCTTCCGACATGGCGCCAAGATAAGTACGCATTCCTTTAACTATCTCATCTATACTCACCTGGATACTTATTGGAACCTGAACTTCACCCGATTTTATTAGCACTGCAAGCTGATTTTTAACTGTGTTGAATTTTTCATCCTCAACGCCATTCATCCAGTCATTTAAATTGAAACCTGATATGCTAAGCTTCCTGAATATCAATTGCATCGGATTAATGCCTGAAACCGCATTCCCTGATAAGCCGCCATACACAATAATTTTCGAATTTTTGGGCAGGCAATTTGCAATTAATCCTGTTTGCTCACCACCAACGGCATCATAGGCAACACACGAATCAAATTGTTTAAGCGCTGCTTTTAAGTTTTCGGGAAAAAGCGCTTCGGCAGATAACAAAACGTGGTCAAAACCCTTTTGCCTCAATGTTTCCATTGTTTGCTGCCTACGCACAATACCAAGGGTTTTCATCTTATGATGCTTCGCCAGTGCAAGCATAAAATCGGCTACCCTGCTACCCGCCGCGTTGATAACCAGCGCCTGATAATTGTTCCGCAGCGCTATCTCAAACAAAGCATAGGCTGTGAATGGATTGATAAAAAAACAAGCCGCCTGATCTATTGTTAAATTGTCATCAACCGGAATAAGTTGTTCAGGTTTGGCAATCAAATATTCGGCCCAGGTTCCATCGCTGTCATCCTGGGCGAAACAGCTGATACGTTTTCCTACCCAATCATTTGCATTTATCCCGGCACCTACAGCCACAACTATTCCGGTTCCTTCGAAACCCGGAACACAGGGCAGCGTTTTATGAATATTATAACCACCCTGCATAAATGCGATATCTGAAGGATTGCAGGGTGAGGCCTGCATTTTAATGAGTAAATGATTACTGGCGATATGTGTAATTGATTTGTTTACCACCCTGAGACCTAACATCGCCCGCACGGGATTTGTATTGTATGTTTGCAGTTCAACTGCCCGGTATGAAAGTGGAAAAGTGGGTGCTGTCATGCGTTAATGAAATTAAGTACGATGGTTGTGATTTCTTTTTGTGCGGTTGCAAGATCGTTATTAGTCAGGATATAATCAAATTTATCGGCATAAGTCATTTCGAATCCGGCTTTTTCTACCCGGTTTTGAATTTGTTCAGCTGAATCGGTTGACCGGTTTTGTAGCCTCTCGCGAAGTACCTCAATGGATGGTGCTTTCACAAAAACTGCAAGTGCCTGATTTTTATATTGATTTTTAATATTTATTCCGCCCAACACATCCACATCAAAAAGAACATGTTTCCCTTGTTGTAAAAGTTTGTCAACCTCATTTTTCAAGGTGCCGTAGTACGATCCGCTGTAAACTTCTTCCCATTCGAGAAATTCATTGTTAGCGATTCGTTTTTTGAATTCGTCGCTGCTGATAAAAAAATAATCCTTTCCATCCTGCTCCCCGGTTCTCATGCCCCGGCTTGTTGCCGAAACGGAGAATGTTAAGCCATCGATGGTTTGAATGAGGTGTTTAACGATTGTGGTTTTGCCCGAGCCCGATGGGGCCGAAAAAATTAAAAGCTTACCGGGTTTTTGTTGCATTGTGTTACAGGATATTAAATAATTGTTCCTTAATTTTCTCGAGCTCATCTTTCATCTGTACAACAATTCGCTGAATGGCTACATCATTGGCTTTTGAACCGAGTGTGTTAATTTCTCGCCCTATTTCCTGGCTGATAAAACCAAGTTTCTTACCCGAATTGTCTTCATCAATCGTTTCGATGAAATATTCACAGTGTTGCTGCAACCGAACCTTTTCTTCTGTAATATCTAATTTCTCAAGATAATAGATCAATTCCTGTTCAAACCTGTTTTCATCGAATTTGCCCGAATCCATTAATTCGTTCAGGCTTTTTGTCAGGCGTGTTTTTATTTGCTCTTTGCGTTGCAATTCGAAGGGTTCTACCTGCAATAACAGTTTCATGATCAAATCGATACGACTGAGTATTTCATTTTTCAAAACCTGCCCTTCCTGCATTCTGAACGTATCAAACCCAATGAGTGCTTTCCCGGTTGCCTCATTCAACATGGCAATCAGGTCATCACTCAGAACTTCTTCAGCCGTTGCGAAAATACCGGGAAAACGCGTCACCAATCCCATGATGTCATCGGGCATTTTGATCCCCAACTTATACGTCATGGCCTCCAACTGGGCATGATAGGCTTTCACGACATCATAATCAATCTGAGCGCTGGTTTTATCGAGTAAATTCTCAATCATGATGGCCACATCCACCTTGCCACGTTGCACTTTCGCGCTTATTTTGTTCCTTAATTCATATTCGTAAGGTTTCAAATCGCCTGATAAACGCATCGATAAGTCTAGCTGCTTACTATTCAATGCTTTTATCTCAATCGTTATCTTTTTGTTATCGGTTTGAAATTCGGATTTACCGAAGCCTGTCATCGATTTAATCATTCTTTTTTTGGTTTTAAGCAAAGATACACAGCTGAACGAAAGTAAGCGCAGATTTTATTCGTCAATTTTACAATTGTTTGCTCAAGATTCTGTATTATTGCTGTAAATATTGCACTTGAGAACAATTGTATCCTATATCATCACTTTTTTGTTTTTCAGCACTTGTTTTGCTGATGGCGATCTGATTAAAATTGACAGTTTAAACAAGTTGGTCGGTTTGCAATCGGGCAGAGAGCGGATCGAAACCCTGATTTCACTTTCCGAAGCCTATCGTAAAGTTTCATTTGAGAAGAGTCTTCGTACAGGAACCGATGCTGAGCAGTTTGCATCTGACGAAGGATTCAATGCTCTGAAAGGTAAGATTCTTTTGTCGATGGGCGAAAGCGCCTCTTTATCAGGTGATTATGCCTTGGCATTGGATTATTACAATAAATCGCTGAATGCTTATAAAGAAACGGATGGATTTGCAGAACTCGCCGAGACCTATAATAAAATGGGGCTTGTTTACAAAAACCTTGCTGAATATGATAAAGCCATTGAGTATTTGATGATTGCAACAGATCTCGAAAAAGAACACAATCTCGTAAGTCAGCTTGCCGGTTCAATTGCCAATATCGCGACGATTTATTTTGCAAAAGGTGATTTTAATAAAGCCATGGATGGATATCATCAGGCACAGATCGTTTACAAAGACCTGAACGATACATTGCGTTATGCCAAAATGACCATGAATATAGGTCTCGTTTATTGGCAATGGGACGAAAATCAACTGGCCCTGGATATGTTGCTTGAAGCGAAAACAATTTTTAAACAAAAAGATGATTTTGTTGAGTTGGGTCGCGTTTATAATAATATCGGGATGTTGTATTATCAGGATGTAAAGGATACCGTGAAAGCCCTGGAGTATTTTGAAAACTCGTTGGCCATTCGTGAACTGCTGGGAAATCAGCTCGGGATGGCGGTAGTTTTAGCAAACATTGGTAATGTGTATCGTGACAGGAATCAACTATTTGAAGCTTTCGAAAAATACGATAAAGCATTGAGGATCAGTGAGGCAATTGGATATAAGGAAGGTGAGGTCCGGACCAATTATTATATCGGGATTGCTTACAAAAAATCTAAAAAATTTATTGAGTCAAACCGATATCTCGAAAAATGTTTATTAATGGCCACTAAATATGGCATTAAGAACTATTTCGATATAGTGAATGAGGCGAAACTTAAAAACTTTGCTGCTCTGGGTGACTATAATGGATTTATGGAAGAATTCCGAATTTATGCTTCTACGAAAGACACCCTTGCTGTAGAACTGAACGAAATGCGTACACGGGAAGCGGAAGCCAGGTATAAAGTCAATGAATTTATTCCTGAAATGGATCGCCTTGAAGCCGAAAACAAACACCAGCTCGAATTGATACATCTTTATCGTTATTCGTTTATCAGTATGATTGTTATCGTAATTACAATTATGTTGATTCTTGTATTTAGGAAAAGTAAGAATGTGCCTGTTAATTGAAAGCGGTTGTCACGTTTCACTCGTAATAGTCATAGTAACCAAACCATAGCCGATTGATGAAAGAAATCACCGAACCATACCATTTGTTTGCCGACCCGATCTGGTACTACAACGCAATGATTCATGATATCGAGAGCGCTGTAAGTTATGTGTATATCGAAACCTATCGTATTGGAAATGATGTTATTGGAACGAGAATAAAAGATGCACTTATTAAAAAGGCAAAATTGGGTGTCGAGGTAAAAGTACTTATCGATTTCTGGGGAAGCTCGGGCGTAAGTAATAATTTCTTCGATGATCTGAAAATGCATGGAGGTCAGGTTCGGTTTTTCGAAAAGATTAAATACAATACCGACATCTTTACCCGTGGCCATCGCCGAAATCACAGGAAAATGGTCTTAATCGATGATCAGATATCTTATATAGGATCATTTAACCTTACCGAATACAATCTCAACTGGCGCGAATCGGTACTTCGGATTAAAGGTGATCTCGCGTTAACTTTGAAAAAGGTTTTTAACCTCGATTACAAAATATACAACAAATATGTCCTGATCAAGACCAATTACCTTCGTATGCTCAGGCATGGTCAATTTGAGATCGTGCGCGATATGCCTTCGATAACCAAGCAACGGATCATGCGCCGCTATATTCAGATGATACGCAAAGCAAAGAAAAGTATTATTGTTGTGACGCCTTATTTTTTGCCCGGTTATATGCTGCGAAAAGCGTTGATGGATGCTGTACATCGCGGAGTAAACGTGCAGGTAATTATTCCACGTCGTTCCGATGTTGGCTTGGTTGATATACTGCGCAATAAATATATGGGTGCCCTGCACCTCGCCGGGATTCAGTTTTCGATGTATTTTCCGCACAATTTACATGCAAAATTATTGCTGATCGATAGCACCCATTTTAGTATCGGGTCGCCAAATTTCGATTACCGGAGTTTCAGATATATGTACGAAGTTGTGATACTTGGTCATCAAAAAGAGATCGCCGTACAAGTCTTAAATCACATTCAGACAACCATGGAAAACACCGAGCCTTTTGATTACGAACTTTGGAAGCGAAGGCCGTTGATCAACAAGTTTTTTGAGTGGTTGTTGCTGCCCTTCCGTCATCTGTTGTAGGTTGCCGGACTTCAAAAAATATTTTCCGAAAAGCCGCATCGTCATCCCCGTTTCAGGAAGTAGTTGTACCTTTGCGGCATATTTGTTAATCTATTCACAATAATGAATCAGAATCAATAAAAATATAGTATTATGACACAACAATTGAATTCACAGGAAGCGATTGAACTCGAGAATAAATACGGGGCACATAATTATCATCCGCTTCCGGTTGTTTTGGCCAAAGGGAAAGGCGCTAAAGTATGGGATGTTGAAGGAAAGGAATATTTCGATTTCCTGTCTGCTTATTCAGCAGTAAATCAAGGACATTGTCATCCAAAAATCGCTGCTGCGCTTATCGATCAGGCCCAAACACTCACCCTGACCTCACGTGCATTTTATAGCGATACCCTGGGGGTTTACGAAAAGTATATCACCGGATATTTTGGTTACGACAAAGTTCTTCCGATGAATAGTGGTGCCGAAGGTGATGAAACCGCCCTGAAGCTTTGTCGTAAATGGGCCTATCTGAAGAAGGGGGTTCCCGAAAATGAAGCAAAAATTATTGTTTGCGAAGGTAATTTCCATGGTCGCACCATCACCATAATCAGTATGTCAACTGATCCTGATTCACGCGATGGTTTTGGTCCATTTACACCCGGATTTATTACTATTCCTTATAACGATATCCCCGCCCTCGAAAATGCGTTAACCGATCCTACGGTTGCCGGCTTTTTAGTGGAACCTATACAAGGTGAGGCAGGTGTTTTTGTTCCGGACGATGGTTATCTCAAAAAAGCATTTGATCTCTGTAAAGCAAAAAACGTGCTTTTCATTGCCGATGAAGTACAAACAGGTATTGCCCGTACCGGTAAACTTTTAGCTTGTGAACATGAAGGTGTTCGGCCCGATATGTTGATACTTGGTAAAGCGCTTTCTGGTGGTTTTTATCCGGTTTCGGCGGTTTTAGCTGACGATGAAATTATGCTTAGCATAAAACCCGGCGAACATGGCAGCACTTTTGGAGGTAATCCAATGGCGGCCAGGGTTGCTGTTGCTGCACTCGAAGTGGTGAAGGATGAAAAACTGGCTGAGAATGCTGAAAGATTAGGTAAAATATTTCGTAGCGAAATGAACAATTTTAAGCACGAAATGATCGAACTTGTACGTGGTAAAGGTTTGTTGAATGCTATCGTCATTCGTCCCAAAAACGGTAAAACTGCCTGGGATGTCTGTTTGAAGATGGCCGAAAATGGGGTATTGGCAAAACCAACACATGGCCATATCATTCGCTTTGCACCTCCATTGGTCATTACTGAAACCGAATTATATGATGCCATCGGCCGAATTAAAAAATCGATGCTGGCGTTTGAATAATTGTAACTGATACAAAAAAAAAAGGAACTGAATTTCAGTTCCTTTTTTTGTTCACTTCGTAAGGATCACTTTACAATAGAATCTGAAAGATTAAGCAATGGCTTTCAAATATCTCTTTTCAACTTCTTCCCAATTAACAACATTCCAGAAAGCGCTGATATAATCGGGGCGTTTATTTTGGTATTTCAGGTAATAGGCATGTTCCCAGACATCCAAACCCAAAACCGGCTTGCCTTTACAGTCAGCCACATCCATCAATGGATTATCCTGGTTTGGTGTCGAGCAAACGCATAGCGATTTGTCATCTTTCACACATAACCAGGCCCAACCACTGCCAAAACGGGTCTTGGCTGCGTTGTTAAACAATTCCTTGAACGATTCAAATGTTCCAAATTGATTAGTAATCGCCTGTGCTACTGATCCTTGAGGTAATCCGCCTCCATTGGGCGACATTACCGACCAAAACAACCTGTGGTTATAATGCCCACCACCGTTATTGCGTACGGCAACCGGATATTTGCTGATATTCTTAAGTAATTCACATAAATGCATTTCGGCCATTTCTGTTCCTTTGGTTGCTGCCTGAAGATTGTCGAAATAGGCTTTGTGATGACGCGAATAATGAATCTCCATCGTCAAAGCATCGATATATGGTTCGAGCGCTTCGAAAGTATATGGTAATTCGTCGAATTGTAAGTCTTTAATTAGTGTTCCCATGATTAATTTAATTTGAAATATATAACAGAACTGCGTTGTTTTCAGATAACAACATCTTGGGAATTAAACAGCGTAAAACGGGAATTGTTCAGCGCTACCTTAGAATTCAGCTACCAATTTCAAGTTTAACTGACGGGGAGTTAAATAATTTGGGACACCATATTGACGGTTATTTACATCTTTTATCCAGATATACGAAACCGTATTATTGACCTGGAGCAGGTTAAATACTTCGAGACTTAGCCAAAGATTTTTGATGTGTCGGAGCGGCGTTTTGTTTTTGAAGGATGTTTGCTCGCCAATGATCTGTTTGCTGAAACCAATATCAACGCGCCGGTAAGGTGGCATTCTTCTTATTTGTTGGTATCGTTCGGTATTTGGCTGTCCGAATGGCAAACCTGTCCCGAAAAGCAATTTCAGGTGTACCCTGAAAGTTGGGTAATTGGGGATATAATCCTGAAAAAACAGTGAGAATTGTACCCTTTGATCAGCAGGACGCGGAATAAAACCAGGGTAAACGGTGATTGAGTCAGTGATCTGGGTAGTTTTATCGGTCAAAAAATCCTGATAGGAATCGTTCTCTATGTCTTCCATGGTTTTCATGAACGACAGGCTGGCCCAACTTTCGATACCTTTCACAAATTCACCGTTAATTTTAATGTCGATACCAGTAGCAAAGCCCTGGGCAATCTGATCGGCATAATAACGTATGCGCACGTTATCAACCTCATACGGAACGAGATTGTATAAATATTTATAATATATTTCATTTGTTAAGACAAATGGGCGGTTCCAGGCCTCGAAACTCAGATCACTTCCGAGTATGAGTTGAAAGGATTGCTGGGAATGTGGATCGGAGTAAAGTGAACCATCGAATAACCGCATTTCACGATAGAAGGGAGCCTGATTGTAAATTCCTGAAGCCAGACGGAAGACAATATCGTGTTTCCAGTTTGGTTTAAATGCCACGCTCGCCCGTGGACTGAGCAGAAACTCATTTACGTAATCCATGTAATTGGCTCTTAATCCGGCAGTAAATGTGTAAACTGACTGCTTTTTATCTTCAATTGTCCATGAGTTTTGAATGAACCCGTTGAAACTGTTGGTTGTTATCTTGCTGTGTGCCTTGATGTTTTCGTGAAGAATGAAATCAGATTTTTCGGGAGAGCTTGTTCCCGGGAATTCGGGTGGGTTGGGTAGATTATATCCGGCTGAATCAATCATTTCCCATTCACTTATTCTATCGTCAACTTCCTGATGCTGATAACGAACACCCCATTTCAATACTGAGTGATCGAGTATAAAAGTTCCTTTATGGTCAATATTGATCACGCTCGCATCGAAGTAATTACGTGCATGTTCAATAAAAGTCCCGACACCCTGCGATTGAAAAACATTGCCATATTGCTCACTGCCAGATGATTTCTCAAGCTTACCAATCCAATATTGGCTTTGAATATCATACGTTTCTGTTTCAGTTGTTGAAAAGACTGAAGCAATTAGTTTTAAATCGATATTTTGCCGTGGATGGAAGCTAAGTGTGACTGCACCGGTTCCGGTCTGATACTGGTCAACTTCTTGTCCATCAAAATAAATATTGAGGCGATAAGCTTCCTGAAAAGTGCCGAAATCAGTCTGACGGCTTTCAGGTACAATTTCATATTTATTACGTGAATAATTTCCCAGAACGGACAGATCCCAGTTTTTGTTGAACTGATATTGTAAAAGTATTTGAATATCAGTGAAATCGGGGCGATATGCACCTTGTGTTTCGAGCGCATTTAATATATATTGCGTAGTTTTATACCGTGCCCCCAATAAATAAGTGAATCGTTTTTTACCAGCCTGTCCTTCGATATGAAAATCAGCTCCCAACAAACTCAGGCCGATTGACGCTTTTGTTTCTGTTGGTCTATTGTAGGTGACATCGAGTACCGAAGATAATTTATCGCCATATTCGGCATTAAAACCACCGGCTGAAAAGGAAATTCCGGAAACTAAGGCAGGGTTCAGAAAACTGAGACCCTCTTGTTGCCCCGATCGGATGAGAAATGGCCTGTAAATTTCGATACCATTCACATACACAAGGTTTTCATCGAAATTTCCACCCCTCACCGTATATTGTGAACTCAATTCATTGTTAGATGATACCCCGGGAAGGGTTTTTACCAAATCCTCGACACCTCCGCTAACCGATGGTAAGAGCTGTGCGTTTTTTGGATTCAATTTGTTCAGGCTTGCGCTGTGCAGTCGCTGGTCGCTGACTTCGGAGGTTGGCAATTCAGTTGCAACCTCATTCATCGTAACATTTAATTGTCTTTTTTCGCCATTCCTGAGTCGGATACGTTGGTTATGCGGTTTGTAACCAATAAATGAAAATACGATAGTAACCGTGGTATCAGCGGGGACATTCAGTGTAAAATCACCATGTACATCGCTTGTTATTCCTCCATTTCTGCCCTGAATAGCGATGTTCACCATCTCAATAGCTTTTCCGGATGCCTCATTAACCCTGCCATAAACAACTGCCTGTTGCTGCGCAAAAGAACTGCCGGTAAGTATCAGACAAAAGAAAGCGAGAGAAAGAAAACGCAAGGGTAACATAGTTTGAAATTGCTTCAAAGATAACTTATTTGCCTGATTTTTATTTTGTCATGATTAAAAAAAACGTGCATAAAAAAAGCTGCCTGATTGAAGGCAGCTTTTTAAATATTTTCGATATATCATTTACGAACGATACAAATGACCTTTGGCATCAGCACTCATTAAAGCGGCATAAACGCCATTTTTGTTGATAACTCGGATACCTGCGGCAGAAACTTTCAAAACGATCCATTCCTGAAGTTCGGGTACAAAAAAACGTTTTGTTTGCAAATTAGGTTCAAATGTTCTTTTCGTTTTCCTGTTCGAGTGAGAAACCTTGTTCCCAGTGATTACTTTCTTTCCGGTTATTTGACAAATCTTTGACATCGCGCTTAATTTTAGTGATTATGCCCTTCAAAAGGGAGTGCAAAATAAAGGATAATTTTTTGATTGTGCAAATGTTTTTAAAAAAAGTTCGGACAACGAAAAATTATGCCTCGTTCAAGTTTCATTTTAGTACGATATTTATCCTTATTTTAATTCCTTCTAAATAATAAATCGTATTTTTGCAGCAAATTTTAGATTATAATAACAGAGATATGAAAATAGAACAACATAAAGTAGGTGTATTGGCTTACAGCATTCGCGTGGATAATGCCGCGGGCGATGTGTTGGAACAAGCTTCGGTAAGCGAACCAAGAACGTTGGTCTTTGGTTTGGGCCGGTTAATGCAGGGTTTTGAAGACAAGCTGATTGGTTTGAAATCGGGTGATAAATTTGAGTTTCTGTTGACACCTGATGAAACATTTGGTGCTTACAAGGAAGAAATGGTTATGGATATTCCAAAAACCGCTTTCATGGTAAATGGTGAATTGAAAACCGACGCATTGGTTGTTGGCAAAGTAATCCCAATGATGGATAACCATGGTAATCCTTTCAATGGTTATATCACTGAAATTAAAGAGGATACGGTGACGATGGATTTCAATCATCCCTTGGCCGGAAAATCATTATATACGGTTGGCGAAGTGCTAAACGTACGCGAAGCTACCGATGAAGAATTAAATCCTGCACCATCGGGCTGTGGTTGTGGTACACCAAACGACAGTTGTTGTGGAGGTGGTTCAAAAAAAGAAGGACACCACCACCACCATGGTGAGGAAAGTTGTGGCAGCTGTGAAACAGAATTAGTTAACGAATCATCTTCCTGTGGTTCGGGAGGTTGCAACTGTTAATACGAATCAGGACCGGTTTTATTCCGGTCTTTTTTTTTGCCCTTTCGCATCCTTAAATCATAGAAAAAACAAGCATGAAGTGAAGATGAAAATACATAGCTATTCAAATCACGGCGCGTTTCCCACCAAAGCAGCCAATCAGTAGTATGCCACGATAACCCAAATATCGTAGGCTAAGGCACATAATTAATTTCGTTGTGTTTCCTTTTTTTGTCCAAACCACCAAAACAGACCCACAAAAGTTATATTTGCAGTAAATTCGGACATCTGCTTACCAAATCATTCATTCTCGGATTATATGCTTCAACTTCGTTCACAACTACGCAAGAGCAATTTCAGGTTTAGCGACACCGCTTTTACCAACCTGATGAAAAAAAGAATCTATCATGTGCTTCTGATTTCCTCGGTTTACGATGCTTTCATTCTGGAAGAAGACGGGCGGATCGATGAACAGATATTTAACGAATACGTATCGTTGAACCTTCGTTATCCTCCGAGTTTTTATCTCGCTACCAGCGAAATAGAAGCCTGTAACATAATGACCGAGCAGAAAATCGATCTGGTAATCACCATGTTGAGTGCCGAAGAAGCAGATACATTTGTGTTGGCTGAGAAAATAAAGGGCATGTATCCCACTGTCCCGATTGTTGTTTTATCGCCATTTTCGCGGGAGCTTTCACTTAAAATTGACCGCAAAGAACTGAAAGCTATCGATTATGTTTTCAATTGGCTGGGTAATGCTGACATACTGCTTGCCATCATTAAAGTTATCGAAGATAAAATGAATGCCGACAACGACATCAGGGAAATTGGTGTTCAGTGTATCATTTTGGTTGAGGATTCGATTCGTTTTTATAGCAGTTATCTGCCCAATATTTATAAAATCATTTTTAATCAATCGAAATCTTTCATGGCCGAAGGATTAAATGAGCATCAGAAAACCTTACGTATGCGTGGCAGACCAAAAATTCTGCTTGCCACGAACTATGAGGAGGCCATCGATTTATACAAAAAATATAAGCAAAATATCCTGGGAATTATTTCGGATATCTCCTATATGCGGGAAGGCAAAATTGATCCACAGGCTGGCATTCGCCTTTGTCAGGTTGTGAAGAAAAATGACAAATACATGCCAATGCTATTGCAGTCATCTGATGCTGAAAATGAGGAGATTGCGAAAGAAATAAAAGTGGGATACCTGAATAAAAACTCAAAGACACTTTCGTTGGAATTGCGCCGGTTTATAAAGGAGTATTTCGCTTTCGGCGATTTTGTGTTTAAAGACCCGCGTACCGGTCACGAATTGGTTAGGGCGGCCGATTTGAAAGCCCTTCAGGATAAAATATTTCAGGTTCCCAGTGAATCATTGCAATACCATATCGAGCGCAACCATTTGTCGAAATGGTTGAGAGCCAGGGCGTTATTTCCGTTGGCTGATTTATTTAAATCATTCTCCTCCGATGATTTTAACGATATTGATGACGTCAAACGCTTTGTATTTGATGCCATCGCCAATTTCCGCCTCAACAAAGCCAAAGGTGTTATCGCTGAGTTTAACCGCGAAAGTTTTGATGAATACCTGTCATTCACACGTATCGGACAGGGTTCCATTGGCGGGAAGGCACGCGGCCTGGCTTTTTTGGATTCACTGATAAAGCGTAACAGGTTGAATGACAGGTTCGAGGGCCTGACGATTGGGATTCCAAGAACAGTGGTTCTTTGTACTGATGTTTTTGACGATTTCATGGAGGAGAACAATTTGTATGCTGTGGCGCTCAGCGATGAATACTCGGATGACGAAATTCTACAGCATTTTATTGATGCACGATTGCCATTTCGCATTCATGAGGACTTATACACATTGATTTCAGTTGTGAAAAACCCCATTGCAATCAGGTCATCCAGTTTATTGGAAGATTCACATTATCAGCCATTTGCCGGAATATATAGCACTTATATGATCCCAATGGTAGGGAATGATGAACGACTGATGATCAGGATGTTGAGCCAGGCAATCAAAAGTGTGTACGCTTCAGCGTATTACAAAGACAGCAAAGCCTATATGATGGCAACCAAAAATATGATTGACGAAGAGAAGATGTCGATTGTTATTCAGGAAGTGTGCGGAAAATCGTATGATACCCGATATTATCCGGCTTGTTCCGGTGTAGCACGTTCGATAAACTTTTATCCTATACCACCCGAAAAGGCCGAAGATGGCATTGCTAATATTGCGTTGGGATTAGGTAAATATATCGTTGATGGTGGCCAGTCGTTACGTTTCTCGCCAAAATATCCGCATAAGGTGCTGCAAACCAGTCAACCTGAACTTGCACTCCGCGAAACTCAAAAGTTCTTTTTTGCTCTTGATCTTAATCCCGAAAATTTCCAGCCCCATGTAGATGATGCTACCAATTTATTAAAACTCAAAATAACTGAAGCAGAGATTGACGGAGCCTTACAAATGGTGTGCTCGACCTACGATTATGAAAGTCATGTTTTGCGCGATGGATATCAGGATGGTGGTAAAAAATTAGTTACCTATTCTAATATCCTGAAATACAATACTTTTCCATTGGCTGAAATAGTGAAGGAAGTACTTGAGGTTGGACAAAAGGAGATGGGCAAACCAATTGAGATAGAGTTTGCTGTTGAATTAAACAAGCCGCCCGGGGTTCAAAAAATGTTTTATGTATTGCAAATACGGCCCATTGTCAATATCCATGATGCTATTGAAGTTGATTTTGATACTATTCACAAGGAAAACACCCTCATCATGGCCGATCATGCCTTAGGCAATGGTGTAATCGACAATATTCATGATGTGGTTTATATAAAACCGGAATCTTTTGATCCATCAAAAACAAAAGAAATTGCCGAAATGATGGGGGTTGTAAACAGCGCTTTTATAAAGGAAGACAAAAATTATATTTTGATAGGGCCCGGTCGATGGGGTTCGGCTGATCCATGGCTCGGGATTCCAGTAAAATGGCCACAAATATCGGCTGCAAGGGTAATCATCGAATCGGGCCTCGATAATTATCGTATCGATCCAAGCCAGGGAACCCATTTCTTTCAAAACCTGACTTCCTTCGGTGTTGGTTACTTCACGCTGAACCCTTTTATTCATGATGGTTATTATGATGTTGATTATCTGAAAGATAAACAAGTCATATATGAAGATAATTTTATCAGGCATGTCAGGTTTGATGGTCCATTACAGATTATTATCGATGGTCGTAAAAACAGAGCAGTAATTTTTAAAGAAGGTAAGGAAGAGATTATTATTAAAAAGTAGGGAATTTGAGATAGTATTCCTGCTTTTTTTATTCAGAAAATTTGATAATTCCGTAAAAAAAATTTGATTTAGACCTTGCTTGTGTTATCTTTGTTAAAGTGAAGAAATTCAGCTTTATAGAGATATACAACTAAATTCTGTTTACGATGGCAATCGATCTGAACAAATATTTTGATGAACAGTTTCAGGAGAAGATACTGCAAAATCAGCAACAAAAAAATCCATTCGTAACTATTTCCCGTCAAACAGGCTGCAATAGTTATGAGATATCCAAAGAGCTGGTAAATCTGATCAATCAACATGGCAAATCGAGGTGGAAACTCATCAATAAGGAGATTATAGAGTTGTCTGTGAATGAATTAAATGTTGACCCGCATAAAATAAAGACACTGTTCGATGCAGAGAAACGTGGACATCTGGATGAAATAATCAGGGCATTCGGAAATAAGTATTACAAAAGTGATAATTCGATCCGTAAATCAATTAAATTATTAATCCGCAATATTGCTACCGAAGGCAATGTGGTGTTGGTAGGCAGGGCTGGCGCAGTCGTCACCGGCGACCTGCCAAATGGCATACACATAAGGCTCGAGGCACCATTGGACTGGCGTGTGAAAAATATGGCACATAAAAAGAATATCTCTCTTGCTGAGGGTTTTGCGCTCGTGACAGAAACAGATAAAAACAGGGAGCAGTTATTTGTTGATTTTGGGAAAAAGCATATAAATGAAATACATTTTGATCTGCATTTCAACAATAGTACACTGACTGACAGTGAGATATCATTTTTGTTATTTCAATTACTACTCAAACGTAAGTTGATTTAACTAATCTTTAAGCCCGATTTCAGTTACCTGAGTACTTGTTTGCCAATGATTCATACTGTACTTTCATGCCTCAAAATTGCCTAATTTTGCAACAAAAGATCTTAGAAAATACGTATGGAAGATTCGTTAATTAAAACCAGTGATGTTCGTTTGAAGGTCGGTATCTCGCATGGTGATATCAATGGGATAGGTTATGAGGTGATTTTGAAGACATTAGGCGACAGTCGCATACTGGAATTATTTACCCCTGTGATTTATGGTCATGCCAAAGTCGCTACATTTCATAAAAAGTTTGTAAATGGGCACGATGTGGTTTTCAATAGCATTAAGGATGCCGATCAGGTGAATTCCAAACGGATTAATATCATCAATTGCACCGATGGTGACCTTAAAATTGAAATGGGACGATCGACAAAAGAGGCCGGTGAAGCAGCCTTTCAGGCGCTCGAGATGGCGGTTGCCGATTTGAAAGCCGGTAAAATTGATGTGCTTGTTACTGCACCGATCAACAAACAGAATATTCAGTCATCCCGGTTTGATTTTCCTGGTCACACCGAATACCTTTCGTCGCGGTTTGCCGACAAACAACCGCTGATGCTGATGGTATGGAACGGACTGAGGGTGGGAACAGTTACAGGTCATATTCCTTTGAAGGAAGTGACGCAAACAATTACCAAAGACTTGATATTAAGTAAAATACGAATTCTGAATCAAAGTCTTATTACTGATTTTGGTATTGGTAAACCAAAGATTGCCTTATTAGGCGTTAATCCGCATGCCGGTGATGGCGGCTTACTTGGCAGCGAAGAATCGGATATTGTTATACCAGCAATTGAAAAGGCAAAAAGTGAAGGTTTTTTAGTTTTTGGCCCATTTGCTGCCGATGGATTCTTTGGATCAGGTGCATGGTCGAAATACGATGGTATCTTATCAATGTTTCACGATCAGGGACTGACGGCTTTTAAAAGCATTGCTTTCGAAGGAGGTGTAAATTTTACCGCAGGTCTGCCGGTTGTACGCACGTCACCCGCCCATGGCACTGCCTATGAAATAAGCGGCAAAGGGGAAGCATCGGAAGAATCATTCCGACAGGCGGTTTATCTTGCCATCGATATTGTCAGGAACCGACGCAGATACGAAGCCATTTCTGCAAATCCATTAAAAACAAATTCAACACCCTCCAATTCATAATAATGCTTCACCAATCCTATACATTGCGCGAAATTGCGTCCATTATGCATGGAGAATTGGTGTCACAATCCGGTCAGTTTCACGCTGTTCAGGAATTACTCATCGATAGCCGCCAACTTAATAATCCATCTCAATCACTTTTTTTTGCTCTCGTAACTTCGCGCAACGATGGGCATAAATATATTAAGGAGTTGTATGATAAGGGCGTACGATCGTTTGTTGTACAATATTTGCCGGCCGATTCTCAATCATTGGCTGAAGCTGTATTTATTCGGGTTGATGATTCACTCAGAGCCCTGCAATTGCTTGCAACCGAACATCGAAAGAAATTCAGGATACCGGTTATAGGCATCACGGGAAGTAATGGAAAAACCATTGTGAAAGAATGGCTTTTTCAATTATTGAATCAGGATAAAAACATCGTTCGCAGTCCGAAAAGTTACAATTCGCAATCGGGTGTCCCATTGTCTGTATGGAAAATGGAAAGCCGGCATGAACTTGGGATTTTTGAAGCCGGCATCTCCATGCCCGGCGAAATGGATAAATTGCAACCAATTATTCTTCCTGATATCGGGATATTCACGAACATCGGACAAGCGCACAATGAGAATTTTATCAGTCTGAAGCAAAAAGCATCCGAGAAATTAAAACTGTTTTCGGGAGTAAATAAAATATTTTTTTGTTCTGATTACCCTGATATCGTTGCTGCTTTTAACGAATGTACCTGGAAATCAAGTGTCGAAACTTTTACCTGGGGCTCCGGCGAAAACAATAATCTGCAAATTGTCGATGTAAAACTGTCAGGAAATCATACCGAAATTAAAGCCCGGTTTTCGGGCCGGACGATTTCAATTTCAATTCCATTCACCGATAAAGCTTCTATTGAGAATTCCATTCATTGCTGGACAATCATGCTCGATATGAACTATCCGGATGAGGTCATTTCACATCGCATGGCACAGCTAATGCCTGTAGCTATGCGTCTTGAGTTAAAAGAGGGCATAAATAATTGCACCATCATCAACGATGGATATAATTCAGATATCAGTTCACTATCTATCGCACTTGATTTTCTGAATCAACAAAATCAGCATGCTGATAAAACCCTGATTTTATCAGATATTTTGCAAAGCGGACAAAATGAAAGAGAATTATACCTCTCGATTGCTCGTATGCTGAAAGCAAAAGGAATCAACAGATTGATAGGTATTGGTCAGGCAATAAGCAGACAATCAGATGTTTTTGAAATAGAAAAAGTATTTTATCCTACGACTGAATTTTTTTTGGAGCGATTCAATGCTGCTGAATTTACGAATGAAACCATACTTTTAAAGGGCGCACGAACATTTGAATTTGAACGTATCGTTAAAAATCTGCAGCAGAAGGCGCACGAAACAATTCTTGAGATTGAATTGAGTCATCTGGTCGGCAACCTGAATTATTACAGGACAAAATTGAGTACCGGTGTAAAAATCATGGCCATGGTTAAAGCATTTGGTTATGGAAGTGGTGGTTACGAAATAGCCAAGGTGCTTCAGTTTCATCATGTTGATTATCTGGCTGTCGCTTATGCTGATGAAGGGATCGAGCTGCGAAAATCGGGGATCACACTCCCTATCATGGTGATGAGTCCTGAGGAACATAGTCTGGAAGCTATGCTTGCAAATAATCTGGAGCCGGAGGTATTCAGTTTCAGGATGTTGGAGTTTCTTTTACAAGCATTGCGAAACGGAAATTTTGGCCCGAAAATAAATGTTCATATAAAATTAGATACCGGAATGCACCGTCTGGGATTCATGGAAAATGAAATACCAGACTTGATCGAAATACTACTTGCTAATCCCATCATGCATGTGAAATCAGTGTTTTCGCACCTTGCAGCGAGTGATAGCGATAAATTTGACGATTTCACGCATCAACAGATTCATAAGTTCATGCAAATGAGTGAACTATTTCGTAAACAATTACCCGAACCCTTTATGCGTCATATTTTGAATTCGGCCGGGATAAGCCGGTTTGCTGATGCTGGTTTCGAAATGGTGCGGCTCGGAATTGGTCTTTACGGTGTGCCAAACACAAAGGAAGAACAAGATACGTTACAAACTGTTTTATCATTAAAATCGACGATTTCGCAAATAAAACATCTGCCCGAAAATGAAAGCGTCGGTTACAACAGAAGCAGTTTTACCACACGGCCTTCAACGATTGGTATTGTACCTATCGGGTATGCAGATGGTTTGTCGCGTTTATTAGGCAATGGTAAGGGTAAACTCTGGGTAAATGGTCAGGAAACAAAAGTAATCGGAAATGTTTGTATGGATATGTGCATGATCGATTTAACAGGTATAGATGCAGAAGAAGGCGATACTGTTGTCGTATTTGATGCGCAACATCCAATTGAAATAATTGCAAGTGACTCTGAAACAATTCCTTATGAGATACTTACCCGAATTTCGAGAAGGGTGAAACGGGTTTATTTTCAGGAATAGAAATATTTTCAGTGCCAGATATAACTTATTTTATTCCAATTTCTTAACGGAAAAATCGTCAAAAAATACGGAATCTGAGGTTTTGTTCCATAGAAAGGCTCTGTATTTTCCCCACCTTCCTTCAGGTACTTCTGCTACAAAAGTCATTTTTCCCCATCCGGCAGAATCAATTTGTTGTATTTCAGATTGTTGCTGAAAAACCAGTTTTCTATCCGGTGAAGAAAAAACAATAGCAGCTTTCGCATCCATTGGATATTTCCAAACAGTTAATTCATATTTTTCCAGAGCCCTGATTTGAAATTCAATCATTGCCCCAAAATTGTTCTCGCCATTTAGCAATAAAGAATATTGACCATGTCGCGCCTTAATATTATTCTGAAATATTGCATCATTAAATTCATAGTGTTTATTAGTTGAAATGAAAGTGCTGGCTGAACCAGATAATTCTTCAAAACCTGTGTATGCCTCACCTGCCAATGTTTGACGTATTTTTGGAAGAGTACCATATTCTCCCTTAATAAGTTTCTTATTATCAAGTGGTTCTAATAAATCGTAAAACTTTGTATCGGGCCTGATCATGAAAAATGAGTGCCAATAGGCTTCTTTTGTCATTTCACTAAAATGAAGACTTCCATATTTAAATTTAAGAATTTGAAAATCATTATATGCAGTGAAAATGACCATCAACGAAAGCGCAGATGCTTGAATTACTCGTTTTGAATTGAGAACTTTTTCAATAATAATTGACAACGGAAAAGCCATTACCGCGTATGAATCAATCATGGCACGTGCACCAAAACTACCGCCATAATGCCAGTCCCACCACGAAAATATCAAATAAATAAAGAGAATTATGTAAATAATAATTGGTAAAGCAAAGTATTTTAGCCGTTTAGGAAGATAATACAATCCAACTATGGCAAAAAGCATGATTGGAGTATAAACAAACCAGCCTTTGCGATAACTGAATAATCCACGATAAATTTCAGGCTTTAAAAAGAAAAAACCCTCTTTAGTATATGAATAGAAAATCCAGTGACCGGTATTCATTTTCCAAAAAAGAAGTTGTGGAAAAATTACAAGTAATCCGGCAATACCAATCAGGATGATTTTTTTGTAATGAGGCAGAAAGAAGCTAAATTTCTTTCGTAAATCGTTGATGTTTACTACATTAAATAAGACAAAAAAGATGACGATAAGTGAATTGGTCGGTCTGATTAAAACGATAAGTCCATAAATCAAACCTATAAAAATGGTGTGTTTCCATGATTGATCTTCATGCCATCGAATGGTTAAATAGATGAAGATCGCGACTAAACCAAAACTATAGGCATGCGACATGGCCCCTTCGATGGTCGTGTAGAAAAGCAGATTCGTTCCGATGGAAATAAAAAATAGTGTTAAGGCAGTTGTTTTGTCATCAAAATACCTTAACAATGTCTTTCGAAGATACCATAAACCGATAAAGGCATAAAAGAGAGAACTGAAAAGGATACAACACATAAAGGGATACGAAAACCCGTCAATTGGTGTTCCGATTAGCCATGCACCAACATATCCTAAAAGAAAGAAAGGGAGATATAAAAACGACAAGCCCATTGTCATTTTCGGGTAATATCCTCCTTCCTTTGTTTTAGAAACAGTGATTTTATATCGAAAATAGGCAGGATCATCCTGAATAAACTTAAAACTTAAATCGTGATAGATAAACAATGCCGGCAGATAACTATAATAAACCGTGATATCATGCTTAACAACACCAAGTCGTAGGTTCCAAAAACCATTGTTCATATTCGTCCAAGTGACGGTTAATGCAAAGAATAAGATGGCTAATAAAGACAAGCGGCCTTTTTTAGGAAGTCGATTTAACAGTGATGATAAATTCTTCAATGGAATAATTTCTTTTCGTGGCTAAATTAAAAAAATTTCAATTTATTTTCTTCTTAAAAAATCCGGTAATCAACAGACTATCTTTTCTTATTATTTGCAGTGAAATTGGCATCAACAACCAGAAAATCAATCCGATAAGTCCACCCCACAGGAAAAATGCTGTAAACTGAAGAAGGGAAAATGAAATGGCAATTTCAGTTGAAATGGAATAATAGGAGAGGAGAAAAACTAAGCTCATCTCACGGGTTCCAAAACCGGCAAACGAAATCGGGAGAATGGTTGCGAGACCAACTACGCTCAGTATCAAAGCAATATCTGCCAATGGCATGTGAATGTCAAGCGACAGAAAAATCAAAGTGATGGCGCCATAATAAGCCAGATAGGCCATTATTGTAATAAGCCAAAGTTTTAATGATTGAAGGTTTACAGCCTGTGAAACACAACTATAAATGAATTGAATAATTTGATTATTGGCAAATCGTTTGATGCGCATTAGCCATTGTAAAAGCCAGTTCATGAACATTAATCCCGTAATAAAAGCAATTGTTGCCAGGCCGATCGCCAGATAAAGGTTTGTTATACCAATGGAAGCATAAAACAGCAAGGCAGCGAAACCTAACAAAACCAACATCCCCAGGTCGAAAATCCGATCAATCACGATGGTCCGGAAGGCCGGAAGAAACTCAATATCATTATCTTGCCTGAGATAATACAAACGTGCAATTTCACCGATCCTGCCCGGCGTGATGAGGCCAATGGTGAATGAGGCCATATAAGCCCCGAATGATTTGCCAACCGGATATTGTAGTCCTTGTTGCCTGATAATCAAATGCCATCGAAAACTTTTGATTGCTAATACAACAATCACTCCTGTTAATGAGAAAAAGAAAAGTGGTAAATCGAGTTTGGAAAGGATTGTGATAAAGGAACTTTTATCGAAATCGATAAACCTGAAGAGCAGGAAAAGTATAAATATTGATCCTGATATTTTAAAAATCAGATTTTTGGTCGATTTGCTCATACAATTAAAGTTCGTTTCGCTTGATGTTGTGGGTCGATTTTTTCCAGAGTGTACGTGTCCGTTCAAACATGTTTCCGATAAATTTTGGCGAAAACTGCTCAACGGTCCAACGAGCGATGCTTGTGCCCATAAGAATAAACATCGTGCTGATAATCAGTTCCATAAAGTATCTTGAAAAGGTAAATCCTTTTATCTCATATCCATAATCGGGGATGCTTTTGCCAAGCCACTTACGAAATTTTATCCTGATGAAACTGCCACGTTTCTTAAAATCGTAACCATGCGAATGCATATCAATCGCTTCATTTTCTTCAATCTGATTGAATTCAATGGCGCCATCTGCAACCATCCGCGACAAAATTTCGTCCCCTTTTTCAGAGCGGCTGATGATCATCGAAAAGCCTTTACCACGCTCTTCATATACCGGCGCCCAGGCATCACCGCCAGATAAGTCGGTAAACTCATTGGTGAAATCGGTGCAATACAAACTGTTACGCAGGATATGGAATGGAATAAGGTAATTCGCGTGAAATTTCTTTAACTCGATCACACGACCGCTTTTCAATTCGATACGCATATTACCGGGCCATTCGCCATAACGGAAATAGAGTTTGGTGATGTTTTCGTAAGTGTCAGCTTTATAGGTTTTTAAGAAGCTTTTGATGGAAGAAAAATGCAGCGTGTTTCCGTAAAAAGGTCCGAAAATATATTTGATATGTTGCACCGAAACATGTCCGATCTGCTGCAGTTTCCGTATTGACTGCACTTGTCCGGGAAGTCCTACAAACGCCAGATTACCTTTAAATGCCTCAATCTGTGGTAAAATATCATTCGTCGAGCTGATGATATATTTACTCTGCGCAGCTTCCAGAATTTGTTCGCGGCTTGTGGCAATAAATGCCTGTGTCAGCCAGGGTTCTTTTGCATCCATGCCCAGAACAACCGCGCCATCAATCATTTTTTTGTCGAGTAACCAGATAAGCACGGCCGTAATAATCCCGCCCGAAGCTCCTTTTTCCCTAATTTCCTGATCTTTTGCGAAACCAATCCCAATGCGTTGGTAAGCACCGATGAAATTATGAAAATGCTGAACGTCAGGGAATAAACGTTTTTGAAATTCCGGGAAATTAAAATTTTTACCACTACAGGCTTGCCACAAAGTGTCAGCAAGTTGATCGTCAATGGGTTCGAATATTTTTGGTGTATAGTTACCGGTTTTGTTTGTGAAACGAATTTTACCGTCTGATAAACCCACACAGCTTCCACATCGGTTGCAAAGATGTGAATTCATGACCTGTTGCAACGATTCAATACTTTTCACAGACGTAGAATTGTCGGATGCCACATTCGGCCAATAAACTGCCCTGAAAGGCATTGATTAATCGCTCACCAAATTGCTGAACAGGCTGAGGTCCAACCGGAATCAGAACAGTGCCTTTGTGTAACAGTAATTTCCAGTTCGTTTTGCGAAACATCACTTTCACTTCTTCTGATGATGGAAAACGATGCGGGCCTTCGCCATGACCGCCAAAAATTGAAGTGAAAATCTGATACGGAATTTCGCTGGTAGCTGGCGGACAACTTAACACCAAAATGGCATTTTGAGTACTTACCCGGTGCAATTCGTTTAAAAACGCAATCGGATCAGCAGCATGTTCCAGCGTTTCCAGACTTAAAATCCTGTCGAAAAATGCATTCTCAAAGGGCAGTTTCGAATAAGTATCAACCTTAATTTGCCTGGCATCAGGATTCGCTTTGTGTGCTTCGTTAATGAGTCCCTGCGAAATTTCAGCATTGATGATTTGCAGTTTCGGATTTGCTTTTTTTAGAAATGAATCTGCTTCTGCATCACGGCTCGAGATGTTCAGAACCCGTTGCGCTGTTTCAATCTGTAAATGCTTCAGACTCTCCGTAAAACGCTGGTCATGGGCGTTTTTTACTTTGTTGTTTTCCGAAATATAAATGGAAGAAACACGGTCCCAATGCAATTCAACATCACGGTCAGTCCAGTTATTTTTATGGTCAGAGGCATCAAACTTGCTCATAGTTATCGTTTAGCGCGGTTTAATAAAGCAATCTGATCGGCCAATAAACCAATAAAAAAGATAAACATACCCATAATTACTACCAGTACAGCGCTGTTTGGGAATCGTCCGGCCAAAAAATACCCGGCTACGCCCCATCCTGTTCCAATAATAAACAACCACACACTTGCCGGAAAAAATATCTTTAACGGATTGAATAACATGATGATACGTATCAGGAGCAGCATGGTTTTGGAACCATCTTTCACGAATTTCACATTGCTGTTTCTTCCGATGCGTTCTTCCACTACAATTGGAAAAGTGCCAATCGTATAACCTTCCTTTAAAAAGGCCAGCGTGGAAGTGGTTGAAAAGGAAAAACCATTCGGCATAATATGAAGCATCTCGCTGATCAGTTTACGATCGAAGCCCCTGAATCCCGAGTTATAATCTGGCAGTTGTTGTTCGACCAAATATTCACCAACCCTTCTGATCAACCGTTTGCCACTCTGACGAC
This sequence comes from Bacteroidales bacterium, assembly GCA_013141455.1. Taxonomy (GTDB): domain Bacteria; phylum Bacteroidota; class Bacteroidia; order Bacteroidales; family F082; genus CAJBPB01. The sequence goes on along the minus strand of JABFQW010000012.1, from coordinate 93,961 downwards.
GTTTCACCTGAAACGAATCAGAAGTACGTTCACCAATCACCATATCATAACTTTCGAGCATATTGATCAAGGTTTCAATATATTTCGGATCGTGCTGGCCATCGCTGTCGAGAATGACAATTTTTTCGCCTTTTGCTTTACGTATGCCAGTTTTGAGCGCTGCACCATACCCTTTGTTTACAAAATGACGATAACATTTTACAGGATATTCGCTGATGATTTCAAATGTTTTATCCGTCGAACCATCGTCAACATAAATGACCTCATAGGTTTCGTGAAATTTCATTTCAACGATGCGTTCAAGACCGTGACGGATGGCTGTTTCCTCGTTAAATGCCGGAATAACGATGCTTATTGCTGGAGATTGCAAATTTTTAATGATTTGATTAGTCTGCAAAAGTAAGTAATCTTATGGAATAGATTCGATTACAGTTTGAACAACTTCATGCCAATCAGAAAGCTATTTGATGATTTTATAAACAGTTTTTTTGGTAAACACTTTTTTAAACCATCCCGGCAGGATGAAGGCGCCAATGAACAGATAGGGATAATAGGAAATAAGCCGCCAGAGCAGAGCCAACGGTACGGCATAAGCAATATTAGGAATCAGATCGCCTAAGAAGTCGGAGAAAATAAATTCGGCCACACCGCTACCACCGGGTGTCGGGCTGATGAGAAGTATGATCCACATGGTAAGTTGTCTTCCGATGATGAGTGCATGTTCATAAAATCCCAGGCTGCTGAAAAAGAAAGCCATGAAGATGAAATTTACGACACTGAAACGACCAAACCAGGAGATCATCGTGGCTGAAAAAGATGTGACCCAATATAATACCGGTTTACCTTTTATTTCGTTTGATGTGATTATCAATTGGTTGGCTAATTTGCGAACCCGCATCCGACGTTTCCGGAGTATGGGAAGCATAAAAATTCGTGAGAGTAACCATTTAAACGAATAAGGATTGATAAACAAAGCATAAGCGAGTAACAAGGTATAAATCAGGATGGCAATATAGCCAAGTATGAGTCCGGTTTGAATTTGAAATGCATAACCAAAGCTATCGATTGGAAATATTCGGTCACGAAAAATGATGAACATAACAGGCACAAGAAGTATGTAAAATACCTCGTCCAGAAAAATAGAAGTAAGTACGACAGCCGTGCTTTTGCCCGAATTTATGCCTTCTTTATAGAGAAAATAAATGGCCGGACCGGCTCCGCCAACAACCGACGGTGAAACCGCTGAACTGAATTCCCAAAGCATGATGACATGAAATGCCTGTTTCCAGGTGAGTTCATTTCCGGTTAAAATACGGATACGAACGATATAAGCAAAATCACGGACAACCATCATGAGTATCGACACCAACAGCCATACACCAGCTATCCATGACCATTGAATGAAACCAAACGCATCCTTGTCGAAATTCCGGTAAAGCATCCAGGATGCTACGCCCAATCCGATCAATATTGGATAGACTACCTTTCCGGGACTTACACTTTTACTGAAATCTTCCATATCATGTTTATGAATAATAACAAAAGTAATTATAAGATGTCAAAAAAAACTCTGTCAAAAATTCAAATTTTGGAAAACTCTGCAAACGGATGAAAATTAAATGATTATGAAATGTTAAATAATCGTAACTGACGTAATGACATGTTGAAACACAATCAAGCTGCCATAATAGCATGAATATTTCAGTTTTTTTCAGGATTTTGATCTGGAACAAAATTTGAGAATCCGGAAGTGTAAATCAATAATTAACAAACAAAAAAATAGGAGAATAAAACCATGAACTTAATCAGATTTAACCCGCACCCGGTCTTTAACAACATGTTTTCAGACTTATTTGAAGACTTTGACAAGAACTTCATGTTCAGAAACAACGAAGTAAAAGGCCTTGTCCCTTCGGTAAACATTCGTGAGAATGATGACGACTTTGCGCTCGAACTTGCTGCTCCCGGAATGAAGAAGGAGGATTTCAGTATCAGGCTCAACAACAATGTGTTGACGATTTCGGCTGAAAACAAGGTTGAAAACGAAGAAAAGACCGAAAAGTTTACCCGCAGGGAGTTTGCTTACGGAACATTTAGCCGTTCGTTCAGCCTGCCAAAATCAATTGACCTTGAAAAGATAAAGGCGGACTACAACAATGGAATTCTGGCGCTTACATTACCAAAACGCGAAGAATCCAAAGTTATGATCGACAGGGAAATTGCTATTTCATAAGCAAACCGAAAGCCAAAAAAAAGCCATCCTGTAAGCGTGGGATGGCTTTTTTTGGGTTTAATTGATTCTACCATTGGCTAACTTGCCACTGCTTAAAGTTTCGGCTGTGCCACCGATAACTGCCGAAAGGGCTATTTTAGAAACAGCATTCATTGATGTATTTTGCAAATATGATCCACCCAGCGAAGATACGAAACCTGAGAGAAAACCGTGCTCAAATTTGCCGCCTTGCATCAATCATATTCCCCCGCTGTATTTACCCAGTACTATACCTCTGAATAGTTTCGGAAATAGCAGTTTAGGGTTCAAAGTAACCACTTTACGATTGCCCTTCTTGACTCTGCCCGAACAGTTAAGACTATTCAATCAGAACAAAACATCACGGCTTTCTTAACTTGGGTTTGCATTTTTTTTCGCAAAACTATTACGCAAGGTTCAACTCAAAAAGATGGGCTGGTTTAAGGAATACTATTCATCGTAAATGAATGTGCAAATATTTGATTTTAATATCCCTTTAAACATAAGACTATTTTTAATCCGATTATCTGTTTTATTAGCCTCATTAAAGCTTCTATCATAATAATTATTTGAATAATACTTTAATTGGATCTTATATTTCCCTTTTTTTAAATTAATTGGCCAAACATCCACAGCTATATCAAATTCCATTTTTTCATTTGCTCCCACAATAGTATATTGATTAATTATTGTAAGATACTTTGAAAAATCTTTTGGCCCAGTACGACTTCTTATCTTATCAGGTAATTGCTTAGTGTCATTATAAACATTAATCAGGATTAAAGGTGTTCTAATTTTTAATAGTGAATCTGTCAATCTTTCAGAGGCAAATTCTGCACAATTTATATTGTAAAATACCAACTTGTCTTTACTTTTATTGTAAAGATCATATTTCAAATACAAAGTATCATTTTTCACATGGATATCATTCGCTTTTATCATCAAGCTGAGCTCCTGATCTTGAGATTGAATATATTGAATATATAGTAAATTGAGGATTAAAAAAAACCAGTTCATATTTCTATTGATGTTTATAATAATTCTGCCAGCCAATTGGCAACGAATTCCAAGCTGTTTTAATATTTTTATTATAATTATAATTACTATTCCGGTAACTATCACTGTACCATTGATTCTGCCTGAAAGCGAGGAAATCCATTATGGCTTCAGTCATTTCCTTTCCATATGAATCATACCAATTGGCAGCTCGTCCACTCGCATAATCTCTGATATGTTGGATTTCATGGGTGATACAATCATATTGTAGTCCATCCGGATCTCCCTCCATATAGCTTTCTGGTATGTAAACTACAAGATCTGAATTAGGATTTGCTATATCATCAGAAGTTGTTTGTCCATAATCATTACTCCATGTATTCCATTCAATTGATACGTTGGTGGGAAGTCGCTTTCCAAAGTATTTATTTACATACTGTTTCAATTTATCATCCCCACCACCTCCATGATCTCCCAAATGATTCAACATCATCACATAAGCCCCGGTAACGGCGCCATTGGCAAACTTGCCACCGCCTAATGATTCGGCGGTACCACCTATAACTGCCGAAAGGGTTATTTTCGATATTCCATTCATGTTAGCGCCTTGAATCATAGAACCTCCAAGCGAAGATACAAAACCTGAGTAAAAACCGTGTTCAAATCATCCACCCTGCATCCCTTGCTTTACCCCATTATTACTCAAAAAAGAGGTGGATTTTATTGAATCTCTTCGCCTGTACCGGATAAATAGTATTTTCTAAAGAATTTCCCTTTAACAAAAACAATATCCATTGATCTGCCTTCATAAAGCATATTGGGAATAAGGTTTAATTTTCTTCCAGTCCTTTTACTTATTTTATAGGATTCAGCTTCATCTGGGCATATTTCTGTAAATATTTTTTCAATTTCACTTTCTGGAATTTGAATTTCACTACCTAAGTTGCTGAAAACTACAAGATAATACCCATCCTTCTTTAAACATAAAAGAGGTTTGGTTTCAACGAGTTCATATAATCCATCGAAGAAAGTATACGAATAAACTACACTATCCTTACCAAAATCTCGAATATGTAGGGAGATGTATTTAGTCCACATCTTACTACTTGGTAATTCCTCAACAATCATTTTTTGAAAATATTCATCTGCATAGTTTTCTAACTCAGGTGATATCACCAGAACTTGATTGTTTTTATAGCATGACGTTATTAATACAATTAAAATAACTGTGCCAATGATTGATTTCATCTTAATGATTTTATTGGTTTTTGATCAGTTGAACTTGATGCAGAGTACACCACATGATTATAAATTATTCTTAATGGCACTCCAATTCCACTGGATAGTGCTCCGTCAGCTGGAGAAAAACCGATGCCAGATGAAACGTTATATATATGTGTATGTATAAGAGTGTTAACTTCATAATCAATACCGCCGAATTCAACTCTTCTAGTAAAATCATCCATTTTAAGATATAAATCTGAAAATGAAGTACGATCTTCATTAGCATAAAATGGGAGTACAATTGCACCTTCATTACCACTACCAAGATTTATAACAAATGCCCCTATTTCCTTTTTATAAGTATCGTTTTGCATCATAGAATTAAGAACATCCATATATTTATAAGCATCATTAACGTCATCATAGAAAAGCATACGTTTTGATAATTTATCCTAAGCAGTTTGACTTGCGAGATGATTAAACATCATCACAAATGCTCCGGTAACGGCGCCATTGGCAAACTTGCCGCCGCCCAAAGTTTCTGCGGTACCGCCTATAGCTGCCGAAAGGGCTATTTTCGATATTTCATTCATGTTAGCGCCTTGAATCATAGAACCACCCAGCGAAGATACAAGACCTATGTGAAAACCGTGTTCAAATTTGCCTGCCTTTAAAGACTATTTCAGAAGATAAGATTTAAAGTAAGGCAGGCTGGCAAGCTTTCTGCCCAGCCCAAACGCATAGCCAGCATGATGTAATTTGCTTTGCGACAAAATAAATTTACTTTTTCTTAAAATATTTTCTTGTGTCTAAATACAGTTGTACAAGCTTCCAACCGTCCTTTGTTTCAGCAAAAACGAAATCATTTATTCTACACTCCTTAGAATCTAAATCACATCTAATCAATTTTTTATAATCTGTTTCCAACAGCTTTATATTCTCAATTGATTTATCACTAAATACATCATAATATCCTCCATATTCTATTACGTAAATTAATGGGGCAATGATATCGGTCCCATAAACAGAAAAGGAGGGATCAGAATCTTGTCGCCCAAGCATTTCAACTGGAGTATTACAAAGCAATAATAAACTTAATGTATCATTTGATTTATAAGCTTTAACAAATTCACCAAGAAAATCATCAAACAATTCCTGTTGATTTTTAAGTTTCTTTTCTTGTTGAATTAATATCTTCTCATTCAAGCAAGTGCATCCAATACCAAAAATCCAAGTAGTAAAAAACAGAAATGTAAAAAGTACTTTTCTCATAAAATTGTATTAGTTAACATTAGTGAAAACGATATGTTGAAATCTGATTTGCATTTACCGGATCAAATTTATTTGAGACTGTAATTTTATTTGACCAATTTCCATGCAAAATTTTCAGAGTTCCATCACTATATGTATCTAAATAAAATCCAACATGACCTGTTTTGAAAATTACAACAGCTCCATATACTGGTTGAATGATTTGCTCACCCCACGAATTCCAACTTGAGCCAACAGGACCTGCACCTTCTTCACCGGCCTGTTCCATACACCAATTTGCGAACGAAGCACACCATGGAGTTTCATCTTTTAATGCTGTTCCACTTTTTCCTGCTGATTTAGGTATTCAATAATCCTTTCGTTATTGGTGGTAGGGTCTACAGTCTCAGAGACACCTATTTTCAATTCCTCTTCAGCATATTTCATCCAAGGGGCATTCTTTTTCCTTTCATCATCACCTCCATCAACCTGCTGCGCCATATGATTCAACATCATCACAAATGCTCCGGTAACGGCGCCATTGGCAAACTTGCCGCCTAAAGTTTCGGCGGTACCACCTATGACTGCCGAAAGTGCTATTTTGGAAATATCATTCATTGAGTTTGCTGCATACATCCACTTAACGAAATCACTTGAAATATACATCATCGAAGTTCGAATTAAGGATTAGAATATAAGATATTATTGAAAAAGTAATGTAAAATAGGCTTAAAAATCTTAACTTCCTTTTTAATGCATTGTCGTATGAACTAACCGTTTCAATTATAGTGAGATATCTTGTATTCCATCGCATATAAACTATAACTGCAGATACAAAAAGTATACCCGTAACAACAAAATAGTCTCTAAATAGCATAATGAAAAAATCATAAAAAAAGAAGGAAATTGTCCATGTAAAAAAAACTAAATTAAATACAAGAAGTACCCCAAGCGTAAAAGATGCCGATACGTCAGTGTTGGTATTCATATTAAACTTATCATGGTACAAATTGTATAGCTCATAATAGGTGTACTTCAAAAACTTTTTCATGATGACTTTTTCATTTTGATTTTAGCGGATATCCTTTTTCATTGGTTAAATGAAAACTATATTGCAGCGTATCCTTACCCTGTATTTTAAATAGTAATAAGACTGTACTCCCTTTTTCTTTTAGTATAAAATCTCCTATCTCAAGCAAATCATCCAAATGATGGCCAGTAGTCATTTCATCTTCAACTGAAATACCTTTTTCTAGAGAATCGTTTATTGTAACTTCAACTCTATTAGGGTCATTTCTAAATAATTTAAGGTCACGCTTATAATTATCCGTTATTTCACCACCGAAATGTTCATGAATATCAACGGGAGGGTATTTAATTTTCAATGCATCACTGATGCTATCTTTATTTTTTATGTCAAAATAGGTATATATTGCCATAATGCTAATACCAATTATTAAAACTGCTGCCTTCAATAAAATATCATTTTTTGTTTTCATTTTTTAAAATGGTTTAATTATACCATTGTTCCGCCCCGCTGGTGCGTCCCGTAAGTACGGAATGCAATCCGTGCCTCCTAATCCTTTTCATAGCTATTGAACATTAATTGTAGTAAAAAACTGTTTTGGTTGATAATCTTTACTATTAACACGAATGTGTTGCATTTATTTATAATATAACTATTTCTCTCTCAGCCTATTCTCGTTTTTGTAAGCACGATACATTTCACGCGTCTTTTTTTTTAACATTTCGCGTTCGATTACAATGCGTGCGATGGCTTTCGCGCGTTCCTCGTCATTTGGCAATAATAAAGCCTCATTAAACAGCTTTTCATTCACATCGTGCCTGTACATCAGGGCACAAAGTTTTTCGAAATTATGTTGAAGCAAATCGTAGATAAACAGGCTGAGTCGCTTAAGCAGTAAATCTTCGTCAATATGCTTAAGATGAACTATTTCGGAAGGATCGATTGGTAAAATGTCGTTATCCATGTCTCAATAAAATTGTTACTTTCTGCCTTTGAATTGCTTCATCGAGTTGTAAACACCCAAACCTTTGCCAATGAACAAATCGAACCAGGAAGAAGGCAATATCCCTTTCAGGAAGGGTAATAAATAAACCAGCGCTGGCATCCTGACAAATACCTTATTGCTTTCGATTCCGCTGATGATTTTTTGGGCTGCTTTTTCAGGTTTCAGATTTGGCAGCAGAAAATTTACTTTGGCTCCGGCAAACATTCCCGTGTTGATAAAACTTGGTGTAACAGTGGTAATATTAATGCCTGTTTTGAGCATTTTCATCTCCAGACGAAGCGATTCACTCCAGCCCAACACAGCCCATTTGCTTGCTGCATAAACCGCCATTCCCGGGTTTGCCAGCATTCCGGCTGCCGAAGAAATAGTAACAATATGTCCCGATTTTCGTTTAATCATAGCCGGCAGAAATGCCCTCGCGGCGATCATACAACCCAGGATATTCACCCCGATGGTCTTTTCGATTTCACCGGGTAAATGTTCGTGAAAATATTTTCCTGAAACGATGCCTGCATTTAAAATGAGGATATCAGGGGTAAGTTGGGTTGCTTCAAGTTTTTGAACAGCGTTTAAAACGGATTCACTATTTGAAACATCTACATTATTGAATAATAATCGTTTATCGAAATAATCCGTTTTAAATTGATGCATATTTTGCTCATGAATATCCCAGATAATTACGGCAGATGCACCTTTGTCGAGTGCAGTTTCGGCCATGATTCTTCCTATTCCGGAAGCGCCGCCGGTAATCAGCACAGTTTTATTCTTAAATTGGGTCATGATGGATTTTCGGTTTACTTTTGCAAGCGGGTTACTAACCTGAATAATTCATCTCGCAAAGGCGCAAAGGCGCAAAGTTTTGAATTGAAACAGTTTAATACCAGGAATACAAATATCTATTTTTTTCAATGGTTTTCACTCAAATACATATACATTACGACTTAGCGGATCTGCGACATTTTTTTTTGTGAATAATACAGGCTAAAACGTGGTAAAATTAATCATTAAATTATAGTTATATGAGAAAGTTATCTATCTTGTTGCTATTCATATTTATAGGCTTTATTTCGATGGCCCAGCATTTAAATGTGGTGGTGAACGATTCGGTTAAAAAAAGGGCGGTATTGGTCGATTTTCTCGACCGGCAAGGATTACAGACAGGTGAGTTTGCTGAGTGGTATGCCAAAGAATATCCGGCGTATATTACTGATATTGGTTTAATTGAGCAATTGAAAACCGGCTTATCCGATATACAAATCATTATTGTGCTGGCTACCTGGTGTGGCGACAGTAAGGAACAGGTTCCGCGTTTTCTGAAGATACTCGATCAGGCCGGATTTGATCCTGAAAAATGCACCATGATTGGTGTGGATTCTCAAAAGTTAGCCCGCGACATCGACGTTACTGTGTATGATATTGACCGCGTACCAACCTTTATTTTTTACCGGAATGAGGTTGAAATTGGCAGGATCGTCGAAACGCCCGTCCAGACTTTGGAAAGTGATATGCTCAAAATCTGTCAGTCGAAAAAGCAAAATTAGACAGCTAAAATGCTTGATATTCAGCGCTGTTTTGTGTAATTTTACCACATTATGATGAAAATTATTTCAACGGTAATTCAGTTACGTTCGCTTATTGCCGATGCCCGTCTTTCGGGAAAAACAATAGGTTTTGTGCCAACCATGGGAGCCTTACACGAAGGGCATCTGGAGTTGATGCGGCGGGCAAAGCGTGAAAATGATTTGCTTGTGATGAGTATTTTCGTGAATCCGATTCAATTTAACAACAAAGAGGATTTGGAGAAATATCCACGAACGCTTGAGCAGGATTCTTCGATGCTCGAAACGGTGGGATGTGATTTTTTATTCGCTCCCGACGTAAAGGAAATGTACCCTGAACCGGTGAATGAACAATATGATTTTGGGAAGCTGGCAGATGTGATGGAAGGCGCTTCACGTCCCGGCCATTTTAATGGCGTTGCCATCGTAGTCAGGAAACTGCTCGAAATCGTTGAACCGGATAAAGCCTATTTTGGTGAGAAAGATTTTCAACAATTGGCTATCATACAGCTACTTGTGAAAATGATTCCATTACCGGTTGAAATTATTCCATGTCCGATCGTTCGCGAAGCAGACGGATTGGCAATGAGTTCGCGTAATATGCGGCTAACCGAAAACGAACGGTTTGTTGCACCATTTATCTATCAAACACTTAAACAAGCCGTTAAACTGAATACCGTGCTCAGTCCGGAAGAGCTTAAACGGTGGACGTCCGAAAAGTTTAAAAAACGCCCTGAATTTAAAGTTGACTATATTGAGATAGCCGAAGATCAACTGTTACAGCCAGTTACGCACTGGAACGATGCCAACGGTGTATGCATATTTGTGGCCGTTTTTTTGGGTAATGTGCGATTAATCGACAATATGAGAATATTTTAATAATTTTGCGCCCGATCTTTTTTAAAAAAACAGGATACATAACAAATGAATATCGAAGTTTTAAAATCGAAAATCCACCGCGCCACGATCACTCAGGCCGATTTGAATTATATCGGAAGCATCGCGATTGACGAAGATTTGATGAATGCTGCCAACCTGATCGAGAACGAAAAGGTTTACATACTGAACATCAATAATGGCGAGCGGCTGGCTACTTATGTCATTAAGGGTAAACGTGGCAGCGGGACAATATCGTTGAATGGCGCTGCCGCCCGAAAGGTTGCTGTTGGTGATTTAATTATCATTGTCTCTTACGCAAGCCTCGATTTTGAGGAGGCCAAGACTTTTAAGCCAACGATTATTTTCCCGGATTCGAACAATAAAATCAGCACCATATCTTGAAAAAGCTGATAATCAATATTTTAAAATATCTATTCTTTCTTGCATTCGGCGTGTTTTTGTTGTGGTTGAGTTTTCGTAAGCTCGATTTGAAGGATGTTTGGGTTGATATTTTATCTGCTGATTATTTTTGGATTTTTCTCGCAGTTGTCTGCGCAGCTATAGCTCATTTTTTCAGGGCATTACGCTGGAATGTGCTTATCAACAGTATGGGGTATAAAACTCGGATTTCCACAACCTTCTATGCGGTATTTATTGGTTATATGGCTAACACGGCTGTCCCGAGAATGGGCGAATTTATGCGTTGTGGCGTACTTTCGCGAAAAGAAAAAATTCCTTTTAATGCACTTTTCGGTTCTGTGATTTCCGAGAGGATTTTTGATATGTTGGTCCTGTTGATTTTACTGTTTTCTGTTTTGTTTTTTCAGTGGAGTTTTCTCGGTGATTTTGTGAATCGTATGACCGCACCTTTTTTTGATGCCCTCGCCAATAATTCGTTGGTACTCATTATCCTATCCATTTTTGGTGTTTTAATGCTTGCATTGGCGTTTTATGTGCGTTATCGCTACCATCATAAATTGAAGGAATTGCCCGGTTATCATAAAGTTAAGAAAATGTTGGGCGAGTTTTATGATGGTATAATCACCATCAAACGTATGGAGCATAAATGGCGTTTCATCATTTATACGGCAATCATCTGGTTGTTTTATGCACTGATGATTTATTTCCCGTTTTTCATGCTGCCCGAAACAAGTCACCTGAGTTTTATGGCTTGCATCACCTTCCTTGCTATCGGAAGCCTCGGAATTGTTGCGCCCGTGCCTGGTGGGATAGGCGCTTATCACTTTATCGGGAAGGCTGTATTGTTCGAATTATATGGAATCGATGCGGCTGCAGCCATGTCGTTTGTTACTATCACCCATGCCGGACAAACACTTTTGCATATTTTTGTTGGTGGATTGACCTATTTTATCATGTTTTTTGTGGATCATAAAAGGCCTGTCAATGAAAAAATCTGAAGCGGTTCAACGTAAAATCTATTCCTGGGGAAGTCTTGCTGTGCAGCTTGAATCGTGGAGACAACAGCATAAAAAAATTGTATTCACCAACGGCTGTTTCGATATTCTTCACCTCGGACATGTCGATTATCTGAGCAAAGCGGCTGATTTGGGGGATGTTATGATTCTTGGATTGAATACTGACAAATCTGTAAGCCGGATCAAGGGCCCCGAAAGACCCGTCAATGATGAAAAATCGAGGAGTTTAATCATGGCATCATTACAGTTTGTTGATGCTGTTGTGCTTTTTGATGAACCCACTCCTTATGAACTTATTTGTCTGGTGCAACCCGATGTTTTGGTGAAAGGTAAAGATTATCGGGCCGAAGATGTTGTTGGTTACGATATTGTTACAGCAAAAGGTGGAAAGGTTATTACCCTTGATCTGGTCGAAGGTTATTCTACGTCAGGTATCATTCAGAAGATATTGCTGACAGAAAAATAAAAAAGGCCGCAAACTGATTCACGGCCTTTTCATTCGTTATAAAATCTTGATTATTATTTCACAACAAGTTTATTTGTATAAACTCCTTGGTTCGTGATCATCTTTACGAGATACAATCCTCCATGTAAACCGTCAATTTTAAGTTGGTCTGAGTTTGTAACATTTTGATTAAGAATAGTTTTGCCAGTCATATCAATGATTTCAACAGACTTTAATGCCGCATCTCCAGTAAAATGAATCAAGCCTGAAGCATTTGGATTTGGAAATACCGAAATATGAGATTGTTTTTTTGAAGGCTCATCCAATCCAACACCAATATCAAACCATTCAAGGCTTGCGGTTATAATATGATTTCGAACAGCTGCGTTTTGGATCATCTCGAGTCCAACCCCAAAATAAACCACTTTGTAAACTTCCGTTTCAGCACGCACTGCACCACATTTGGTTTTCGCGGCGTTATAATAAAATGATTGCAATGCTCCGGCGCGGGCCGTGATTTGTTCGGGATACATATTGCCTCCGTAAACGTCCACAACAGCCGATTGTGCTACTTCACCATATACTGCATCAGTTACTTCAGCAATAAATTGATTGTTGGAAGTGTTGCCATCGCTCACATAATTCGCGTGCAGATAATTTTCATAGAAATCAGTTGCTTCGGGCGAACCATGCCCTGAGGCATCTCCGCTCATATAATCCCAGCCAATATCCTGACCGGCAATCAATACATTTCCACCCTGATTCATAAATGTTTTTACAGCTTCCATTTGTGGTATGGTAAGTGCCGGGAAAGTCCAGGCAATGTTCAGAAACATATTTCGTATATCATTAAATGCCTGAGCATTGATGCCTTTAAGCATGATTTCGGCATCGGTAACGCCATGTGTGGTACTTCCGGCGGCGGTTAGACCATCAAGGTAAATATCCTGATGATCAACAGCTTCAGGTCCACCGGTGGCATTCACAACCAGATTTTCGACACCCGAGATGTTATAAATATGCAGGTATTTAGTTGGAGCCTGAGGCACGCTGACAGCGCTCATGGCAAGTTTGAAATTGGCAAGGGCAACTGTTGCACCAGGAATAATGATAATCTCAACCGGCGTGTCGATATGGTAGGGAAGCGCAATTGTTGCCTGATTTTCATAGGTTACACCATTGATAACCATTTGAACAGACCAGTCGGCCGGTGCATCTTCCGAAGTTAAAACTAAGTTAAACTCCTCATTACCCGCAAGATTACTGTTGGCAAGTATTGTATAGGTTGTCGGTTCAGCATTTGATCCTGCCTGAATTTCCGAATTTTGTTCGATAGATAAGTCACCGATAAATTGATTTGTTCCACCAATAGCATCTACCACATCTCCCGAAAGAACTTCCTGATGTGTTTCGGTAACAAAAACAGCAACCTGACAGTTTTCAACCAGGCAAGGAATATTGGTAAACGATTCAGGCACAGTGTAAACATAGGTTTTATCAACAAAACTTCCGGCAGTTGTGGTAACTATTTCTTCGCCCCACTGTCCGGTAATCATATCGCGCAGCATATGCATATGTTCGTAGTTATTACCTGCGCCGCCACCCGTTTGTGGACCAAAGATATGATCCTGAAGCAAAGCGACATTAATGAAATTCGTTGCTTGTGCAGCATTGGAAGTATAGTATAATTCAACGTGAACCGTCAGTTCACGGTTCGATTCGTTATAACTGCTTTCGATGCCAACATTTACAGGTGATTCCTGAGCCATGATTTCATTGCAACGGGATGACCAGTCACCACGGCTCATGTTTGTGACGTTTCCACTGAAAAGATGCCTGTTTACAGTTGCACTTGGGTAAGAGTTTACACCGGCCTGGTTGGCGATTGCATTGCCCCAGGGTGTACGGTAATCAGGTTCATTCCCACTCGGAACGGCGAAACTACCCTGATGGATGGCAATCGCGACTGCCCTTCCCGGATTGTTTTCTAAAATTGAAGCGGCAATGGCATGGCCTTCGGGACAATAAACACAATGAATACCGGTAAATTCTTCCAGCACGGCATTTTTAGGTTGGACATCAGTCGATACAAGCGTTTGTGCGCCTGATCTCAGAAGACCAAAAATCAATAGAGTAAGTAAAAAATAATGTTTCATATTGGGTTAATTATTTGAAAAATAAAGTGTTATAAAAACAAACAGATAAATTCTTTGTCACAAACCTACAAATAATTATGCGTTGTAAACTTAAAATCTCTCATTATGCCGACTTTGTTGATACTATCTGGTACTACAAATTGTTGGATGATTTAAAGTAAAACGATGAGAACTGACTTTTAGATCGGAAATTGAAATCAACCTGATTTAGATATGTAAATTGTATTTTATTTCGTCATCACGAAACTTATTTCGTTGTACTTTTTACACGTAGTTCAGGCAGAACGGAATTGCAAATGGATTACCTTTGCAAAGCCTGTTTAAGCTGTTTCGAATGTTAGGAAATGGATTATTTCGGCTCAAAAAATAGTAAAAGTCATGAAACCCAAAAATTCTTCACAAGCCGGCACTTTCGAATCGAGCGATCTGATTGTTCTGATTGAACCCCTTGACGACAATGCCGGACGGAAAATTGAAATAGAAAGTATCGTTAAGCTTCAATATGGCGACAACCTGAGAACCATTGTTGCCGGGATGCTCGATCAATATGGATTAACAGATATCCATATCATACTTAAAGACAAGGGTGCGTTGGAACCCGTAGTCCGTGCACGTTTGGAAACAGCAATCACACGATCGCTTACACCTGAGAATCTGTAATAATCCATACCGAAATAAATTTCAGTGATGATAAAGAGCCGAAAAAAGAGGCGTACCATGCTTTATATACCGGGTAATAATCCTGCGATGCTTCAGCAGGGTGGTGTGTATGGTGCCGATAGTTTATTACTCGATCTTGAAGATGCTGTGGCCATCAATCAAAAAGATGCGGCACGAATCTTAGTGCGAAACATTATTCAATCCATCGATTTTTATGATGCTGAGGTATGTGTTCGCATCAATCATTTGTCAACGCCCTTTGGCCTGGCCGATTTGGAAGCCATAGTTCCGTTGCAGCCGGATGCGATTCGTTACCCAAAGACCGAAACAGCAACTGAATTGCTCGAATTGATCCGAATCATCGAAAGCATCGAGGATAAACATAATCTGCCTCACAATCAGATGGAAATTCATGCCATGATCGAAACTGCACTCGGTGTTCAGAACGTGTTTTCGATTGCCGGATGCTCGCCTCGGGTAGGTGCATTGACGATTGGGGGACAGGATCTGACTGCCGATATGAATATTGTTTATACACCCGACGGTGCAGGGATCGATTTTGCCCGTAAACGTATTGTGATGGCTGCTAAAGCCTGGAAAATAGATGTGATTGATACGGTGTTTCCCGATATTAATGATGAGGCTGGCCTGATAAAGGAAACTGAATATGCCAAAAAGATTGGGTTTACCGGCAAAGCGGTTATCAATCCACGGCAGATCGATATCATTCACGAAGTTTATACACCCACCGATGAAGAGATACGGAAAGCATTCAGGATTGTGAAAGAATTTATGGTGAATAAGAATGCCGGAATAGGGGTGTTTGCCATCGACGGCAAAATGATAGATGCGCCGGTTGTTGCACGTGCTCAGTATATACTTGAACTTGCAAACGTAAAGGTAGAGATTTAATTTACCGGACTATGATTTCAGAAAATAATATACAATGTCGTTTAGTTTAGATTGCTTGCCTGACAGCGTCCGTAGGTCCTGTCAGCGTAAGATTTCTGAACTAAACGACATTGAAATAATAAAGGTTAATTTGTAAGAAAGGCATACGCCATTAAAACAAACAATCAATGAAAAACTCACTTGGGCGCGAAATTCCCGAATATATCGACGGCATCGGAAAATTGGAACCTTTCGAAGGGGCCTGGGCAAAATTAAGCAAGGGATGGATGGACGAGCCTACCATTCCGGCCCCGAATAAAGCAATGCTTCCTCACCAAAGCAAATTATGCAGCTCGTTGCAGGAAGCTATCGAAAAGGCAGCTCCAAAAAACGGTATGACCATCACATTTCACCACCATCTTCGCGATGGCGATATCTTACTTGTTATGGCCATAACGATACTGCATGAGATGGGAATCAGAGATATTACACTGGCGGCATCTTCACTCAACGATTGCCACGATCCGATTCTTCCTTTCATTCAGGATGGTACCATCACCAGGATATGGTCGTCGGGTATCCGTGGAAAATTGGGAAGAGCCATTTCACGCGGTGCTATGAAACTGCCTGTTATTATCCATTCGCATGGTGGCCGTGTGCGGGCCATCCATACCGGACGAATACAGCCCGACATCGCGATCATTGCAGCATCAGCTGCCGATTGCGAGGGGAATGCCACCGGATCACATGGTAAATCAGCTTTTGGTTCAATCGGTTATGCGGTGATTGATGCCCGTTATGCGAAACATGTGATCGTGGTAACCGATAACCTGGTTCCATACCCATGTATTCCCTTGTCGATCACACAAAATTTCATCGATCATGTTGTGGTGTTGGATTCCATCGGTGATACATCGAAAATCGCCAGTGGAACAACGCGTATTACCAATTCACCGATGGATTTACGTATCGCTAAGCTGGCGGCCGACGCCATCGAACATTCAGGATATTTCGAGCAGGGGTTTTCGTTTCAGGTAGGAGCTGGTGGAGCCTCGTTGGCCGTTGCCAAATTTATACGCGAAAAAATGAAGAAGAACCAGCTCAAAGGTAGTTTTATGCTCGGAGGGGTTACTTCATATTGTGTTGATATGCTCGAAGAAGGTTTATTTGAAACAATTTTTGATGTTCAATCGTTTGATGCAGCGGTGAGCAAATCGTTGTTCAACAACCGGCGCCATATCGAAATACCGGCAGCCTTGTACGCGAATCCGTTTAATTGTGGCTGCATGACGAACAAATTGGATATCGTTGTGCTGGGAGCCCTCGAAGTGGATGTCGATTTTAACGTGAACGTGATCACGGGTTCGGAGGGCAATATTCGTGGCGCTTCGGGCGGTCATTCCGATACAGCATCCGGCGCTAATTTAACTGTTGTTGTTTGTCCATCGTTTCGTGGAAGAATCCCAATCATTAAAAATAGTGTTCATACAGTGGTAACACCGGGCGAAAGTGTACATGTCATCGTTACCGAACGCGGTATCTGCGTGAATCCGCTTTATCCGCATCTCGGCGAAAAATTCAGGAATGCGGGTCTCAAGGTGGTTGATATACACGACCTGAAAAAAGAGGTGGATGGCATTACCGGGGTATCGAGGAAACTTAAATTTACCGACAAAATCGTTGGTATCATCGAATATCGCGATGGTACCATTATTGATGTTATTTACGAATTAGAGGAAAAATAGGAAGAGAATTGGACTTGTCTGAATTGAATCTTTTTTGAATAATCGTTAGAAACCTGCAATGTTGAACCCACTCCGAAAATTGATAAAAGAAGAAATGCCACCAAAACTCCAAGACTCCAAAATGCACCAAACCCTCACATTCAGTGATTTACCCTTGGTGAAATTTTGTGTTTTTGTGGCAATATTTGGCTTATCGGAAGGGACTCAATGTTTAAACATTTAATCTTTTGACTGTTTTAGAAGAAATACTTATAGCGCGGGAAGAACGGGAATCGCTTCGGCGAAAAATCAGTGCAAATGGCTATGCAGTAATAAGTCTGAATCTGAATGTCCCTGGATATCCAAAGACCGGCCCTGTTTACAAACAGTTTTTCGATGTTTGTATCCGTCAGCTCAAAAACTGGCTGAGTGCCAACAGGCTTAGTATTGATTTATTGAACGAAGTCACACTGAGTCATGCGGCAGGTGATTTCTATATCGTGCAGATCAAATCAATCGGGGATGGGCTGCTACGGTTGAAAGAAATAACTGAGCAATTTGAACAAAATCATCCGTTGGGACGATTCATTGATGTGGATGTAACGGATCAAAACGGAATATTTTGTAGTTCAGGTAAGTTAAAATCCTGCTTTTTCTGTCAGTCATTTCCGGCCATCGATTGCGCGCGCAAACAGCGACATGCTACAGAGCAATTACTCGCATTTCAGCAAGACAATATAATTTTCTATCTGAGGGAATTGCGAATCGATCGCATTTCGCACACAGTCAGTAGTTTGGCTGTGCGATCACTTTTGTATGAGCTTACCTTGACACCCAAGCCTGGTTTGGTCGATAGGGAAGGAAATGGGGTACATACTGATATGGATTTAAAATTATTTATTGATTCCACTTCGGTGATTTCATCATGGTTTGCCGGATTGGTGAAGGCTGGTGCAGGTTGCAGTGCTGACGGTTTGCCGAAGGCCTTGCCAATAATCCGTTCGATTGGGCTAATGATGGAAAATGATATGTTTTTGCAAACCCATGGAATCAATACCCAGAAAGGAATCATTTTTCTGATGGGAATATCATTGTTTTGTGCGGGATATGTGTTGAAGGAAAGCGAACAATTTGATCCGGATTTTTTTGCCAATAGCATTAAAATTGTTTGTAATAAACTGGTAGAGGATGAGTTAAGCAAGCCGGGTGATCAATTGTCACATGGGGAACTTTGTTACCGGAAATACAAGGTAGGTGGGGTGCGTGAGGAGGCAGAGCTGGGTTTCCCATCGGTGTTTGGCCATGCACTTCCGGTTTTGGAAGCCGAAAAAAATACCGGCAGCGAGGCATTGTACAAAACACTTATCTCGTTGATGGGTGTAGTAAACGATACGAATGTGCTTCACCGCTCCGATAAGGCAACACTCGAACGGCTTCAGATCATGAGCAGGAAAGTCGCGGCTGATTTCACAATGGAAGCTTATCGGGACATCATCGGTTTTTGCAGGCAAAAAGGAATCTCACCGGGTGGTAGCGACGATTTGTTGAGCATTACGATTTTTATCTTTCTTTTAAAAAATGAATTGTTACAATGAATTTCGAAAATACAGAATTCAGGCAGGAAGTGTTGGATCTGACCAACCCTTTCGATGTTAAATTGGTCAGTGGTTTTCTGAAAACACTTGGTTTTGAGTTTAATGTGGCGGAAGTTGATTTTACGCTTATTCTCTATACGCTAAAAGGTGATATTATCGGAACCGGATCGCATCGTGGGAGGATACTCAAATATGTGGCCGTTTCACCGAAGTATCGCGACTCAACGGCTTTTGCTTTGGTTGTGACAGCGCTTGTCGAAAAAGTATTGTCGGTATTCAGAAATGTGTATGTATTTACCCGGCCGTCCAATGCCGTGTATTTTAAAGGTCTGGGGTTTAAGGAGATTGCTGTAGCCAAACCACTCTATTGTGCGCTCGAATTTGGTTATGAAACCATTACCAATTACCAGGATTATCTGAAATCGGTTAAAAAGAGTTCAAAAACTGATAAAGTTGCAGCTATTGTCGTGAATTGTAATCCATTTACGATGGGTCACCGATACCTGATAGAGAAGGCTGCCTCAGAGAATGAGTTGGTCTATCTGTTTGTTGTTGAGGAAGATCATTCAGTATTTCCGTTTGTGGTTCGTTGGGAATTAATCAGGAAAGGGATTTCGCATCTTACCAATGTCGTCATGGTGAAAGGTGGTGATTATATCGTTTCCGGATCGATTTTTCCGGCCTATTTCCTGAAGAATGAATTGGTAAGCGACATCATGAAGAAACAGGCCGAACTCGATGTCAGTATTTTTGCAAATTATGTTGTGCCTGTTCTGGGTATCAAAAAACGATATGTGGGAACCGAAAATTATTGTAAAACAACGGCGGCATACAATGTGGCCATGCATAAAATATTGCCGGCTACTGGTGTCGAAGTCATTGAAATAGAACGTATTGTATCGTCAGGAGATGCATCCGGTTCGCAAAAATGTATCAGCGCATCGTTGGTTCGTGAAGCAATTAAAAACGACACGCTGGAAGGGATGCTTTCCTGTTTGCCCGAACCGACGAGGGAGTTCTTATTATCGGAAGAATCGAAACTGATACGGGAGAAAATCAAGAACTCTAACGACAGACATTAAGGTTGTTGCTTTTGTTTTATGTTCTTTAGATTACCTCGAGAACCAATCCTTTTAAATAATTTCCTTCAGGATGAAATATGTTAACCGGATGATCGGCTGGTTGCGATAAATGATATACTATCCTCACGTTACGGCCCGCTTCGATGGCCGCTGCCATCACCACACTTTGAAATGATTGCGGATCTATGGCCTGTGAACAGCTGAATGTGAACAGGAAACCTCCCGGGCTAATATTTTTAATGGCTTCATAATTTATAAACTTATAAGCCAGTAATCCCTTATGTCGGTTTTGATGGTTTTTAACAAAGGCAGGCGGATCGAGTACAATCAGATCAAACCCGCCTGGTTTTAATTCGGTAAGGTATCGTTTGGCATCCATCGTTACCGAAGTATGCTGATGTTCATCAATACCATTTAAGGTTATATTTTGGTTACAAAGATCGATGGCTGTTTGCGAACTGTCAACCGAAACAACCGATGTTGCTTTTCCTTGTAATGCAGCAACGGAAAAACCGCCGCTGTAGCTGAATGTATTCAACACCCTTTTGCCTTCCGACAGGCTTTTAAGCAGATTCCGGTTCTCACGCTGATCAATAAAAAAACCTGTTTTCTGGCCCTTTTCAATATCAATATAATACTTCATTCCGTTTTCAAGAATCACCTGATCATTTGCCTGGCCATAAATAAAACCATCGCAGGTCAAATCTTTGTTGACGCCCGACTGTATTTTGGCGCTTTTCCAATAAATCGCTTCAATCTTATCCTTCATCACCGTCAAAATGGCCGAATTAATTGCCTCAATCTGCAGGGTCATGCCCGATGATTGGGTTTGAATGACGGCTGTTTTGTTATAAATATCAATAATCAATCCGGCCAGATTATCTCCTTCGGAATGAACCAGTCGATATGCCGATGTTTGCTTATTTCCGACCAAACCAAGTTTTATACGAAGATTAAATGCCTCACTTATTTTGTTTTTCCAAAAATCAGCATCGAGGCGGCACAAGCCAAAACTGACCAATTTCACGGCGATGGTATCTTTTTCATAAAAACCTGTACCAAGGATATTGCCTTGATTATCACTTACATGAACCATGTGGCCAGCTTCGAGATTCGCTGGTAATAACTTGATTGCTCCTGAAAAAATCCACGGATGGAATCGTTTTATAGCTTCATCTTTTCCCTTTTGAAGTATAATTACCGGATAATGGGGTTTATTTTCTTGCATGCAGCAAAGGTAATACGATTGCGTGAAGATCGGTTTGATATTTAATTAGCGCATAGGACAATAAAATAGCCTTTGCTATTGTTATTGAATTAGCGTAATTTTACGCCTCACAAAAAATAAATTTTATATCATGAAAAAAATTGCCTCCCTTGTCCTATTTGTATCGGTTATAGCCTTGTTATCAACAGGTTGCACCAAGAAATACAAAGAAGAAATTGTCCGGCTAAATGCAGTTGCCGATAGTTTGAAAAATGTTGGTGCCGAAAAAGACAATGTAACTATGTCCTATGTAAGTGGTTTCAATTCAATTCAATCGAATCTGGATTTGATTAAACAGAAGGAAAAAATCATTTCTGAACAATCATCCGGAAGTATGGAAGAGCGTAAGAGTTATGAAACCCAGATCAATAATGATATTGCTGCTATTAACGATTTGCTGCAAAAGAATAAAGCGCTTGTCGAAAATCTGCGTGGTCAGTTAAAGTCGATGGGAAAGAAAAATTCCGAAAAAACTGCCGAACTTCAAAAAATGATTGATAATCTTACCGCTGTTATCGCTGAGAAAGATGCCGAAATCGTTGTATTGAAAGATGAACTAACGAAGAAAAATATTCAGATTACCACACTTGAAACCAATTTGGTTCAGGCTGACGAGGTGAATAAAGCCAAAACAGCTACCATTGAAGAGCAGGTGATTGAGAAAAACACGGTTTATTATATCATCGGAACCCGCAAAGCCTTGGAAGAAAAGAAAATTATCACCAAAGACGGTGGATTTGTTGGTATTGGTAAAACACGTAAGGTGAGTGGTGATTTTGATAAATCCTTGTTCACTCAGGTTGATTTGCGTGAATTGAAATCACTGCCTGTTTTCAGTAAAAAACCAAAATTGTTGAGTGTTCACCCAACAGGAAGTTATGAGTTTATCGGTGCAAAAACCATTGATAGCTTAAAAATCCTTCACACTGATGATTTCTGGAGTGCGTCAAAATACCTCGTTCTGATGATCGATTAATCATTGAACATCAAATAATTTAAAGCATCCGGTAAGCCGGATGCTTTTTTTATGCTCCTGTCTGAAGTGTTAAATATTTCACAATATTTCACCGGAGCCCCGGGTTTTGCGAATTTTCATATATTTGTAGCTCTATTCGATGTTTGTTTTCTACATCGAATGTTATTATACTATTGATATGGAAAATCAAAAAAACAAGTTATTCGATAACTTTCCAGGAACCAGCAGTCAGGCATGGCACGATTTGATCATGAAAGATTTGAAAGGTGCTGATTACGATAAAAAGTTGTTATGGCAAACCAACGAAGGATTTGCTGTTCAACCATTCTATCGCGCCGAAAATCTGGATCAGATCAATTGGTTGAAATCGTTGCCCGGTAGTTTTCCTTACGTCCGCGGAAACTCTGCAGCCGGGAATAATTGGCTGGTACGCCAGGATATTAGGGTAAGAGATATTGCTGAAGCGAATGAAAAAGCGCTCGATATTCTGATGAAAGGCGTCGATTCGTTGGGATTTGAACTCGATTGTAAAAAGGTATATACCGTTGATGAGATTGAACGGCTTCTGAAAAATATCCGTGCCGATATTGCCGAGTTGAATTTTCTGAGAACCTGTCATCCAAATGAGATAGTTGAAATACTTATTGCCTTGGTTACCAAATACAACCGCTCGTATGATAAAATAAAAGGGTCGGTCAATTTTGACCCATTGGCACGTTTTGCCCGTAGGGGCATTTGGTATAGTTCCATGGATGACGATATGAACGTGGCTGCCCGGCTGATCAAAACATCTTCCAAACTACCCGAATTCCGTGTGATTGGTGTGAACGGACATTTGTTTACGAATGCCGGGGCCGGTATTGTTCAGGAAGTTGCATTTACACTTTCGATGGGCGCCGAATACCTGACACAACTCACTTCAAAGGGTTTGTTTGCAGATGATATCGCACCAAAAATTAAATTTTCGCTGGCTGTTGGCTCAAGCTATTTCATGGAAATAGCTAAGTTCAGAGCCTTGCGTTTGCTATGGGCGCAGATTGTAAATGCCTTTGGGATCAACGATGCCGACCATGGAAAAATGAACATTCACGCGACCAACGCGAACTGGAACCTCACTTTCTACGATCCTTATGTGAATATGCTTCGAACAACCACCGGAAGCATGTCAGCTATTTTGGGTAGCATCGATTCTTTTGCTGTTATGCCCTATAATGCCGTATTTGAAGAAACAACGGATTTCTCAGAACGTATTGCGCGCAACCAGCAACTTGTTCTGAAAGAAGAATGCTATTTCGATAAAATAGCAGATCCTGCCGCCGGTTCATATTATATCGAAAACCTGACCAAATCGATCGTTGATGAGGCCTGGAAATTATTCCTTAAACTCGATGAAGAAGGCGGTTTTATTGCTTCACTGCGAAAGGGGATAATCCAGCATTCAATCAAAGAAAGCGCTGCCATCAGGGATTCGAATATTGCAAACAAGCGTGAGATTCTTTTGGGAACCAACCAATATGCCAATGTTGCTGAAATGGTTGCTGCCGATCCGGGGTACCTGGTCTTTTCGGAAGATGACCGTACATCGGATAATGCTGAAATAGAGACGATAAAAACCTACCGTGGCGCACAGGCTTTTGAGCGGATGCGTTACAAAACCGATATTTTTAGTAAAACGGCAAAAAGGCCGCAAGCCTGGATGTTTACTTTTGGAAATCTGACTATGCGTAAGGCCAGAGCGTCATTTGCCTGTAATTTCTTCGCCTGTGCCGGGTTCGAAACCATCGACAATCCCGGATTCGAAACGATTGAACAAGGAATTGCATCAGCGAAGGAAGAAAAACCTGATATCGTTGTAATTTGCAGTTCTGATGAGGAATACAACGAAAATGCTGTCAAAATATTCAATGCCTTGAAAAATGATTGTATCGTTGTATTGGCAGGTTTCCCGAAAGAACTGGTCGATACATTAAAATCTGCCGGAATGCAGCATTTTATCCATACGAAATCGAATCTGCTCGAAACACTTGAAGGAATTCAAAAAAAACTTGGCGTAGCCTGATAACCAATAAACTACCAAAGGATGAAACCAAATTTCAAAAATATAAACATACATACTATTCCTGATTCGGGTGAGAACACAGAAGCATGGGAACAGAAAAACCATATTTCTGCCGACTGGGAAACGCCTGAGCAAATCAGGTTGAAGCAAGCCTACACCGCTGCTGATCTTGAAAATATGGAGCATCTGAATTACGCAGCCGGGATACCACCATTTCTCAGGGGACCCTATTCGACCATGTTTGTGATGCAACCCTGGACTGTCAGGCAATATGCCGGTTTTTCGACGGCTGAAGACTCGAATGCCTTTTATCGCCGTAACCTCGCTGCCGGACAAAAAGGCTTGTCGGTAGCGTTCGATCTGGCGACACATCGCGGATATGATTCCGATCATGAACGTGTGGTGGGTGACGTTGGAAAAGCAGGTGTCGCGATCGATTCGATTCTCGATATGAAGATTCTTTTCGACCAGATTCCACTCAACAAAATGTCGGTCTCAATGACAATGAACGGTGCGGTATTGCCAATCATGGCTTTTTACATCGTTACTGCTCTCGAACAAGGCGCCAAACTTGAAGAACTCGCCGGGACAATACAAAATGATATTTTGAAGGAATTCATGGTTCGTAACACCTATATCTATCCTCCCGATTCATCAATGCGGATTATTGCCGATATCTTTGAGTTTACTTCGAAGAAAATGCCGAAGTTCAATTCCATTTCCATCTCGGGTTATCATATCCAGGAAGCAGGCGGAACGGCTGATATTGAACTGGCATACACACTCGCCGATGGGCTCGATTATATCAGAACAGGCCTCAAAGCAGGTTTAAGTATTGATGCCTTTGCTCCGCGCCTGTCTTTCTTCTGGGGATTGGGTATGAATCATTTCATGGAGATAGCCAAGCTTCGCGCCGGACGCTTATTGTGGGCAAAAATCGTGAAAGAATTTAATCCGGCTACCGATAAATCGATGGCATTGCGTACACATACACAAACTTCCGGCTGGAGCCTCACCGAGCAGGATCCGTTTAACAATGTGGCACGTACCTGTGTCGAAGCAATGGGCGCCGCCCTTGGTCACACACAATCGTTGCATACCAATGCCTTAGACGAAGCCATTGCTTTACCAACGGATTTTTCGGCCCGTATTGCACGCAATACCCAGATTTATATACAGGAAGAAACGAATATCTGCAAGGCTGTTGATCCCTGGGCAGGTTCATATTATGTTGAAAAACTGACGGATGAATTGGTTCACAAAGCATGGGCCTATATCGAAGAGATAGAATCGATGGGGGGGATGGCCAAAGCCATTGAAACCGGAATACCGAAAATGCGTATCGAAGAAGCATCGGCGCGAAAACAGGCACGTATCGACTCACAAAAAGATGTGATTGTAGGTGTAAATAAATATCGTCTTGAGAAAGAAGATCCGATCGATATACTTGATATTGACAACACGGCGGTACGTTTATCGCAGATTGAACGATTAAAAGTATTACGGGCAAGCCGGAATGAAAACGAAGTGCAGATTGCTTTGGATGCTATCACCAAATCGTGTGAAACAGGAGTAGGAAATCTGTTGGAGTTAGCCGTTGATGCGGCTTCGAAACGGGCTTCCTTGGGAGAGATTTCGATGGCTTGTGAAAAAGTTTTTGGCCGATACAAAGCAGTGATCCGTTCTATTTCCGGTGTGTATTCATACGAAAGCCGTGGGGATCAGAGTTTTATGAAAGCCTGCGAAATGGCGGATGAATTTGCGAAACTCGATGGTCGTCGCCCGCGGATTATGATTGCCAAGATGGGTCAGGACGGACACGACAGGGGAGCGAAAGTGGTGGCAACCGGTTATGCTGATATAGGTTTTGATGTTGATATTGGTCCGTTATTTCAAACACCCGCCGAATCGGCACGTCAGGCCGTTGAAAATGATGTTCATGTGCTGGGTGTTTCGAGTCTGGCAGCAGGGCATAAAACCCTTGTTCCACAGGTGATTGAAGAATTGCACAAGTTGGGTCGCGAAGATATAATGGTGATTGTTGGAGGTGTGGTTCCACATCAGGATTATCAATATCTCTATGATGCCGGGGCAGTTGCTATCTTTGGTCCGGGTACCATTATTGCCGAAGCTGCCATCAAAATACTCGATATTCTGATTCAGTTACGGAAATAATTCATGGTACTGACGGTGATTGGCTCCAAGTCAGGCACAGTTTAATTCAAACCATAGGATTAGCCTAAAAATGCTATTTGCTGCTACTTTAAAAAAGTCGAAACTATTCACCCCATTAAAGCCACAGATTACCTGCGGTGAGAGAAGTTCACAGATTATTAGATAAGCACTTAATGAATAAAACGAAGCAATTTCACTGATTTGCAATTTTTGAATCGCAATGGCGATTCAAAAATTTACTAAATCTGTGGCATTTATAAAAAGGAATTATATTAATTAGGGGCTGAATAGTTACAATAAGTCAATAACGGACAGTACGTTTGCTTGCCTTAGAATTTATTTTCAGGCTTACTCACAACCGCTTCAACTGTTTGGTATCTGTAAGCAGAAGTTTTTCCCTGGGAAAATACCTTCTCTACATCTTGATAATTCTACCTTTTTTTAAAATTTCATTCCCTTTTCTCACTTCGTAAAAATAAATTCCTTTTGAGAGATGTGAAACACTTAAAGTTAGCTTTCCCATAAATGAATTTTGAGCTAATTTACCCGCGTTCATATCATAAAGAATTAATTCACAAGGTTCATTTATGCGGTTAGTAACGGTAACTTCAGTTGAAAAAGGGTTTGGGGAAATCTGAATTGATTGCTCACTATTCAAAGATTCATTTACCCCTAATGGAACACCGGTTGGATCGCGTTTGTAGTAAATCTCGTAATTCCCGTCACGGAAATCCTGCCATACCACATGCACAACAGGGCCGGATACGGCAACAGACGGATAAAATGAGTATGCTGGGTCATCCGTTAAGCGTGTATCTGTTTCCCAGCTTAATCCACCATCTGTTGATCGTTTGTAATAAATCTCATAGTTCCCGTCACGTTGGTCAAACCAAACCACTTGTAAAACAGCGCCGGATACAGCAATTGAAGGATAAAATGAACCGGCACTGCTATTCGAAAGCCGGGTATCTGCCCCCCAGTTTAGACCACCATCTGCTGAGCTTTTGTAGTAAGATTCATACGTGCCATTCCGGTCGTCATGCCAAACCACATACACATTTGAACCTGATGAAGCTACAGAGGGATACCTCGAAACCGCTGTGTTTGTTGTTAATCGCTTTTCTGCGTCCCAACTCAGGCCTCCGTTTGCTGATCGTTTGTAATAAATCTCCCAGTTTCCATCACGAAAATCATACCATGCAACATGCACAGCCGAACCGGATACAGAAACGGTTGGATTCCATGAATCAGCAGCATTATTCGTCAGCCTTGTATCTGTTCCCCAGCTTACACCTCCATCTGTTGAACTTTTGTAGTATATCTCCGAGTTTCCCTGACGCTCGTCTTCCCAAACGACATGTACAACTGAACCAATTACCGAAACCGATGGATTCCATGAATCAGAAGTGTTGGTTGTTAGCCGTGTATCAGGTTCCCAACTAACGCCTCCGTCAGTTGATCGTTTGTAATAAATCTCATAATATCCGTCACGCAATTCCTGCCAGACAATATGTACAACCAATCCCGAAACAGCAACACTGGGATCATAAGAGTAGGCTGAGTTTGTTAGCTGTGTATTTGCTTCCCAGCTTAAACCTGCATCTGTCGAGCGGTTATAAAATATTTCAAAAGTCCCGTCGCGCTGATCGTCCCAAACAACATGCAATGTGTCACCACTTGCAGCGATGCACCAGGCATTATTTAAGGATGTATTTGAAGGTGAAGGTTCATTGGTCAACCGTACATCGGGCTGCCATTGGGCTTGTGTAACATAAGTCACGAGAAGGCAGATTGAGCTAAGTAGTAGTAGTTTTTTCATTTTGTTAGTTTTTTGATTAGATTATTTCATTGCTCATTCGTAAACTATTATCCTGACAATTCAGAAAATAGATTGTGTTTTATTCAATGATCTAATACAAATGTATTAACAAATACATTGATAATCAGTATTTATTTGAGAAGGACTTAAAAAAGTAAAAATGAAGTGGATAATAATTTTAGTCGGAACCGGCTTCAGGTTTGTCTCCGGAAAACGCTATAAATCAATATTCGTCTGTATAGCCTGTGTTTTCGAATTCAGTTCGTATGCAACCAGATTGCCATATCCGGGGCGGTCATCCATATAAACACCGTTGTCGAGATCAATAAAATTATAACTATCATTTTCCATTACGTGGTTCATGAATTCCAGATCGACCGGGACGTGACCATGAATAACAGTCTTGTTCCTGATTTTTTCGGGGACAACTTTAAAATCCCGGGTCCAGAGCATCGCGTATTTATCGTTTAACGGGTCTTCAATCTTGAAATTTAATCCGGCATGAACCAGAATATGGTGTTCCAGCTCGAGCCAGTATTTGAGACCTTTCATCCATTCGATATATTTCACAGGTATTTCGGAAGCAAATTTCACTCCGAAACTGGCCAATGTTTGCTTTCCACCGTGAATTTCCCAAACCGACTGGATTTTGTTTTTCGTGCGAAAACCAAGAAATGATTTTTTGCTTTGATCTTCTTCAAAAGCCTTGATGCAGTAATCCTCATGGTTGCCTATCAGCAAACGCACCGAGAACTCCTGTGCCTGCAGGTGCATGATATAATCAATCACGCCCTTGCTGTCAGGTCCGCGATCGATATAATCTCCCAGAAAGTACAATTCATCAAACCGGTCAGGTTTAATTTGTTTCTCAACCAGACTGATCAGCGTTTTGCAACATCCGTGAATATCGGGGATTACCCATTGTTTTTTCATGCTTGTCGGTTTGGTTGTTTTAAGCCCGGTGAATCGATCGTAATGAAAGCATAACTGGTCGCTCTTTTATCCTGATCCGGGTTATTTCGATTTCCCCTGATTGGCAACTTGTTCCATCAGTTTCTTAATTTCTTCCGGGTCTCCGATAAAATAATCTTTCAGCAGATTCATGTCATCATCAAATTCGAACACATAAGGAATTCCGGTAGGGATATTGAATTCGATAATTTCTTCGCGGCTCATATTTTTCAGATGCATCACCAAAGCCCTGAGACTATTGCCGTGCGCTGCCACCAATATTTCGCCGTGTTCGTCGAGTGATGGTTTAATATCGCTGATCCAATAGGGAACCATACGATCAATCACATCTTTCAACGATTCTGTCAATGGAAGATCTTTCGGATCGACATCAGCAAAACGTGGATCAAGGCGTGGGTTGCGCGGGTCTGTTTCTTTCAGTTCAACCGGTGGAATATCGAAACTTCTGCGCCAAAGCAACACCTGGTCATCACCATATTTTGCCGCGGTTTCTGATTTATTCAAACCCTGAAGTTCGCCATAATGCTTTTCGTTCAAACGCCAGCTTTTCTTTTCGGGAATATACATCATATCCATCTCTTCGAGCACGAGCCACAACGTTTTTATCGCCCTGGTGAGGTAAGAAGTATAAGCCAATTTGAAATTGAAACCTTCCGATTTCAACAGTCTGCCAGCTTTACGAGCTTCTTCAACACCCAATTCCGACAGGTTTACATCAGTCCAGCCGGTAAAACGATTCTCTTTATTCCATGCACTCTGTCCATGGCGGATCAAAACGAGTTTCTTCATCTGAATATAATTTTTCGACAAATTTAACACAAAAATCAGTTTCACAGGACTTCAAACAGTATTTTTGCGAAGTGAAAAGTGCAACAGTCCCCTTCTTTATCAGAATTTTATTCCCATCGCTTGTCTGGCATATGCCTCGTGGCAGACGACGAATTTACCTCACTTTTGACGATGGTCCGCATCCTGAAATTACTCCCAAGGTATTGTCAATGCTGGAAAAATTTAATGCGAAAGCGACTTTTTTCTGTGTTGGGCAAAATGTGGACCGGTTTCCTGAAACCTATCAAATGATTCTTGATGCCGGCCATAAAACGGGAAATCACAGTTTTAACCACCTTAAAGGTTGGAATGAAACGGCTCGGTCTTATGTTGATAATGTAATGAAAGCCCAACTATTGATTCAATCGGAATTTTTTCGTCCGCCTTATGGAAGAATAACCTCCAGCCAGATTCGAAGGTTAAAACCAAAGTTCCGGATAATTATGTGGTCGGTGTTGAGTTATGATTTTGATAAAAACACCTCTCCTGAACAATGCCTGAGCAATGTGACCGATCATGTGAAAGATGGTGATATTGTTGTTTTTCATGACAGCGAAAAGGCAGCGAAAAATATGTTATCTACGCTGCCTAAGGTGCTCGAAGACTTAACTACAAAAGGTTTTGCATTTCCAACACTCAACGGCTGAGGTGGATTGGGGTTGACTATTTACCTCAGTTTAACCTGAGTAATGCCGTGTCCTCCCGATTCGAGACGGGCATCTTCAAAGGAAACAACCTGGGATTGTGTGCTTAGAAACTCGCGTATTACTTTGCGCAGGACGCCGTTTCCTTTTCCGTGCAAAATACTGACTTCTTTCATGCTCAATAACAAAGCCTCATCGATGTACTTTGCAACCTGTTCGAGCGCTTCATCTACTCTTTTTCCACGCAAATCGATTGTAAGTCTGAATTGTGCAACTTTCTCATTGATATCAGCACCTATGCTTGCCGAAGCTGCGCGTACATAGCTTTTCTTTTGCTGGGTCGATTTCTTCAGTTCGCGACGGCTCAGTTTCTGAAGCTTTTCTGGCGAAGTACGGAGTTTCACCGAATTGAAGGTGATCACCGCTTCATGCTCACTTAACTGGATCAGTTCGCCGATGATATCCATATCTTCAATTCGGACCATATCACCAATCGATAATTCCGAATTTTCAGGTGTTTCGGCCTCTGTCTCGATTTCAGTTATCGTTTCTGCGGTTTGCTCAGCGTGTGCGGCAAGTTTTTCCCTGGTAGCAATCAGATTCTCACGGAGTTTTTTGGTCTTTTCTTTATCTGCTTTCGATTCTTTAATCTCTTTGATTGTGAGTTCGATCTGTCTGTTTGCTTTGTCGATGAGCAATTTGGCTTCGCTTCCTGCCTCCTGAAGCAATATTTTTTTCCGGTCTTCGAGTTGTTTGAGTAGCTTCTGGTATTTTTCAATTACTTCATTCAGCAGTATATCGGCTAAGCGGAGTTCAGTCTGTTTTTTGGCAACCTCCTTTTTTTCTATTTCGAGTTGTTGCAGTTGTTGTTCGAAATTTAGTTGTGAATGACCGGTGATATTGGCGGCCATGCTTAATGTTTGTTCAGGAAATCCTATTTTTCGGGCAATTTCGAAAGCAAACGAACTACCCGGATTTCCGGTTTTTAGCACAAAGAGAGGTTGTAATTTCCGGGTGTCGAACAACATCGCTGCATTTAATATGCCCGGATTAGTATCTGCCATCAGCTTGAGATTGGCATAATGGGTGGTGACGACACCAAACGATTTCTTGTTATTTAGTTCAGTGAGCACGGCTTCGGCGATGGCGCCACCAAGCTGAGGTTCGGTTCCGGTACCAAATTCATCAATCAGAAAAAGCGTTGAGCTATCTGCGTTTTCGAGGAAATGCTTCATGTTAAGCAAGTGCGAACTGTAAGTGCTCAGGTCATTTTCGAGTGATTGTTCA
Organism: Bacteroidales bacterium; assembly: GCA_013141455.1. Lineage (GTDB taxonomy): Bacteria > Bacteroidota > Bacteroidia > Bacteroidales > F082 > CAJBPB01. Next base: position 61,752 of record JABFQW010000012.1, on the reverse strand, counting down.
TCGCCGATGTCGATGAAAATATCTTTAAAAATGCCACAAACGGATTCGGGTTGCATGGGGACCAACAGGCCACATTGCAGCATATACTGAAGCAATCCGGTTGTTTTCAGACATACTGATTTACCACCGGCGTTGGGGCCTGAAATGACCAATATCCGGCAAATTTCATCTAAATTTAAATCGAGAGGGACGATTGTTTTTTTTTGTTCGCGCAATGCCAGATCGAGCAGGGGATGGGTAGCCTGTTTCCATAGGATAGTAGGTTTGTCGGTGAGTATGGTGCGCCTGGCTTTTATTTTCTGAGCGAAAGTTGCCTTTGCCCTGATGAAATCGATTTCTCCCAATAATTCGCAACAATTATTTAACAGGGTCAAATAAGGGCGGACGAAATTCGTAAATACAGAAAGAATACGTTGAATTTCGCGTCTTTCGGCATATTCTAATTCTCTGATTTCGTTATTGGTATCGAAAATTTCGGCGGGTTCAATGAAAACAGTCTGACCGGTTGACGATTCATCATGTACAAATCCTTTTAGTTTCCGTTTGTCAGCGCTATGAACAGGAATAACCAACCTGCCGTTGCGTATGGTAAATTCAACATCACCATCAGTCCAGCCGGCACTTTTTGCTTCACCCAATATTTGTCTGATCCTTCGTTCAACATTACTTTGCTTGCGCCGAATATCATTCCTGATTTCTGATAATTGTTCCGATGCATTGTCCGGAATATTGCCTTTATCGTCCGTTAAACGATTGATTTCGTTGATCAGGATTTTCTCAAGAACCAGTCCTGAAGTAAGTCCACGGATGGCCTCATACGCAAGGCTTGCATCTGATGTTGTAAATTTAAGTATCTGATTTGCAATATTGACGACTGTTTTCAGACGAAAAAGCTCTTCCAATTCTATCACAGTGCCAATGATACGGATGCGGTGTAATTCAGGTCGGATGTCAAAAAAATCCCTGAACGTAAAAGGTACACCTGCATGCATGAGTGTTACGAATTCCTCAGCCTGCTTTTGAAGCATTGCAATGGTTTCGACATCGTTTGAGAATTGCATCTCTGTAACTTTGTCGGCCCCCATAACACTTATACAAGCAGCCCGGAGTATATTCCGGATGCTTGTAAAGCCAGTTTTATCTTCAAAATTCGACGGGTAAATCACTGTTTAATGGATAAGCTGCAAAGGTAATAAAAGTAAGAATGGTAATAATCGCTCTTTGCCGGTCAATTGTCGATAGCAGGCAGGTAGGTCGATTTTGAATTATTAAGTTGAAGTTTCCCGGAATGAAACACAAATTAATAAAATGAAAATGGATTTCATGCTAATGAACAATTATGATTCTATTCAGGACAAATAGATTCTATCTGGCAATCACATGATTTGAGAATGTTTTTATAAATAATTGATCGTTAAAGTATTGATTGATAGCTATAACATAGTAATTGTTTACGAAACATGACAACCTGAATTAGTAATCAGACGGTTTATGGTTCTGGGTTATTGTTAAAAAATTTGAAAACAGTTCATTTATATCAACTTTTGCATGATATTTGCAGTTATTTTAGTGTTTACAATTCTTATAGATTATGAAAAAGATTATACTTTCCCTAAGTTTTTTACTTTTTACCGTGCTTGCATTTTCGCAGCCGTTAATTCTGATCCATGATGACGTTGAACTTACAAATGATGCAATAGTTCAAATCGACTCCACGTTGGGTGGTTCAGGTATGGCAGTGGTGCATATTTTGGTTAAAAACAATTCATCTCAGGAAATGTTTGTTAAGGTAAGACGTACGGTTATTGATACAATCCCTGGTTCAATGAATTATTTTTGTTGGGCAGGCCAATGTTTTAGTCCTGACGTTTACGATTCTCCAAGTAGCGAACAAATAGCTGAGGGAGCAACTACCGGTCCCGATCGTTTTTATGCAGATTATTATTCAGGGGAACAATTTGGCACTACAACCATGCGATACACATTTTATAACGAATTTAATCCTACTGATACAGCTTCGGTTATCGTTAACTTTAATTATGGTTACGCATCAATCAATGATTTGCTTGCAAAATCGAAAATTAGTAATGCCTACCCGAATCCTGCCAGTTCAAAAGTTAGTTTCAATTATGACCTGCCTTCGCAGGTTAATGATGCCAGTGTGAAACTTTATAATATTGTAGGTCAGGAAGTAAAGTCGGAGAATTTATTGGGTAATTCCGGTAGACTTGAAATGCAGCTTAGTAATTTAAACGAAGGTGTATATTTTATGACCTTATATCTAAATAAAGAAGCGGCTAAAACCAGCAGGATTATCGTGCAGAAATAAACAGGTTCGAAATAGTAAGGAAACCGGCATGTTATGTGTCGGTTTTTTTTTGAACTTTTTTTTTGGCTTTGGTCGTTTTTATTCAGGAATCATTCGATTGTGTGAATACCGGGAACGCAATCGGTTTATTGTCGTATTTATTTATAAACAATGCCGTCCAATGTAAAATATCTTATATCAAACAGTTATCGGATATTGCATCGAAGTTGAGAATAGAAGTGGTTAAATATTCAGTTGCTATTTTTATTAAATAGAGTATTTTTGCATTAAACAGGTAAGTTAGTCTGATAATAGAATGTCGTAACGCAATGACATACAAACATTTAGCTTAACTTATCTGTTCGTGTTTTATAAGAAACTAATTTTAACCATCTTATGAGTATTAAACAGAAGAACTCTGACTTATTGCGTCGTATGCGCGATGCACTGATGGGAGGAGGTGAAAAAGCCATCGAAAAACAAAAAGCGATCGGCAAACTCACAGCACGTGAACGTATTATCGCCCTCCTTGATCCTAAGTCTTTTCATGAGTATGATTTATTTGTTGAGCATGCCGCCAAGGATTTTGATATGGACAAAAAATATCTCCCTGGCGATGGAGTTATTACCGGAACAGGAACGCTGAGCGGGCATCCGGTTTGTATCTATGCACAGGACTTTACCGTTGCCGGTGGGTCGTTGGGATGGATGCACGCGAAAAAAATAACCAAGATCATGGATCATGCCATGAAATTGAAAGTACCGATCATCGGAATCAACGATTCAGGTGGTGCCCGTATTCAGGAAGGGGTAAATTCGTTGGCTGGTTATGGTGAAATATTTTACCGCAATACCCAGGCTTCCGGTGTTATTCCTCAAATCTCAGTCATCCTGGGCCCCTGCGCAGGTGGTGCGGTTTATTCGCCGGCCTTAACTGATTTTGTTTTTGTTGTTGAAAACATCTCGAAGATGTTCATTACCGGTCCTGAGGTAATCAAGACAGTTTTAGGTGAAGAAATCTCGATGGAAGAGTTGGGAGGCGCACGTGTTCATTGCGAAATTACAGGAAACGCACATTTCTTTGCTGTAAGCGAAGAGGAATGTTTCGACCAGATAAAACAGCTCGTAAGTTTTATTCCCTGGAATAATAAGAAGAAAGCCGAACGATTCCCAAAAAAGGCCCCACTTACCCGTAGTTTCAAGATTGACTCAATTTTGCCAACCGATCCGCGATCGCCTTATGATGTGCGCGATATCATCAAATCATTGGCCGACAATTCAGAGTTTTTGGAAGTACAGGAACTCTTCGCGGCAAATATTGTCATTGGTTTTGGAAGGATAAATGGTGACAGCGTGGGTTTTGTGGCCAATCAACCCAATGTACTCGCCGGTGTGCTCGATGTTGATTCATCGGACAAAGCAGCCCGTTTTATAAGATATTGCGATGCGTTTAATATCCCATTGGTTACGCTGGTCGATTTACCCGGTTATTTGCCAGGCATCGATCAGGAACATGCCGGAGTTATTCGTCATGGTGCGAAAGTACTGTATGCCTATTCTGAAGCAACGGTGCCAAAAATTACAGTCATCATGCGTAAAGCATATGGCGGAGGATATATAGCGATGTGTTCGAACCATTTGCGTGCCGATTTTGTATTTGCATGGCCAACAGCCGAGATTGCTGTTATGGGACCCGAAGGCGCAGCAAATATTATTTTCCGGAAGGAGATTTTGGCAGCCGAAAATCCTGATGAAATGCGTGCGAAGATGGTTGAAGAATATAAAACAAAATTTGCAAATCCGTATGTGGCAGCTGCTTATGGATATGTTGATGCCGTAATCGAACCTTCTGAGACCCGTAGGATGCTGATGCATTCACTCGAAATATCGAAAGAAAAAGTTGTTGATGTACCTTCTAAAAAGCATGGTATTCCACCATTTTAAGCACGAAAAAAATGAAAGAATTAAAGAAAGAACCTGTGAATGAATACAAGGTGCTTGTGATTGATGGTGTTGAATACCAAACCCTGCTTACCAAGAAATATGTTGTACGGAAACCTTATGCCCGCAGAGATTTTGGCCAGATATTAGCCTTTATTCCCGGAACAGTTACCGCCGTATATGTTAAAGAAGGTGAGATGGTTAAGCATGGTCAGGATCTTGTTGAGTTGGAAGCGATGAAAATGCTGAACCAACTGAAGGCGCCATTCGATGCTAAAGTAATGAAAGTAAATGCAGTGGCTGGTGAAAGAGTAGTAAAAAACTATATTTTGGTTGAATTAAAAGCCTTGAATGAGGTAGTTTGACCTTCGATAAGATCGAGCACTTCATCTTTTCCTTTACCTGATATAGCTGAAGTAGAAATGATAATTGGCAACTCCTCCCAATTTTGGAGGAGTTGTTTTTTATATACATCTAAGTTCGTTGCAATGGCTGTTTTACCCAATTTGTCGGTTTTTGTAAAGACGATCACGAAAGGAACCTGCGATTCAGCCATCCATTCAATGAAATCGAGGTCGATTTTTTGGGGTTCGAGCCGCGAATCGATGAGTATAAAGGTGTAAACTAAGTTTTCACGTTTCATCATATAATTTCGCATCAGCTTATCCCATTTCTCACGTTCTGTTTTTGAACGCTTCGCAAATCCATAGCCCGGTAAATCAACAAGATACCAGTTTTTATTGATAAGGAAATGATTCACAGTAATCGTTTTACCAGGTTTCCCTGATGTTTTTGCCAATCCCTTTTTTCCGGTAATGGCATTGATTAAGGAAGATTTTCCAACGTTCGACCGCCCGATGAATGCAAACTCCGGAAAACGAGCTTCAGGAAGTTTCGACATTTGTGTATTACTTTGTAAAAATTCAGCGGTCTCTATGATCATGTTAGATGTAGTGGTTTTTGGTCAGGGATAAAGGTTTTAATGTGCCTGTCCGATTTAAGCGGATGCATATCATCGAAAGTGATAATAATACCGGTTTCTTCCACTTGTCCGAACGAGGCATTCAAGGCAGTTCCAAAGGTTTTCATGGTCGATGAGAGATTCATATAGGCATCAAAAAGTGGTGGTATGTTTTCATTGCATAGCCTTACCTCCCTGTTCATGTTCTTGTAATCTTCCTTATAATTTGAACCACAAAGAACGCTATCGATCATTTCTTTCGGTGATGTAATTTGCAAGGGAATATGTGGAGTTACAAGTTGTTCATTATCAGGAAAATATTTATGCATAAACGATAAAATCAAGTCACGTGCGTACACATCGAAATGACCATACATGGTTACCTTACCGAAAAAATATTTTGATTGGGGATTTGTAACGATCAGCGCACCCAATCCATCCCAAAGGTTATCGAGAGAGTACATCCCTTTGCGTAAATTTGTCGTGGGCTGGTAGGCAGGTTGCACAAACGAACGCCCCAACTCAATGGTATATGGTATATATTCTTCAATAAATTTCGGAGAATAATAAAACAGTTTAGCGGTAGGGGTTTGAACCTGACCATTTTTATCTATTGGCAGATTTTTACAATCGATAAAGCGATAGCCACCCATGACTTCTTTATTTTCAGGATTCCAAACGATAAGCTGTTTGAAAGCATTTTCACCCAGATCGTACTTGTCGATGTCCACTTTTTTGCCCGTTCCTCCACCCGAATGACGGAAAGTCAGTTCACGCAAACGGCCAATTTCAAGCATCAGATTTGGTGAATCGTGATCCGAAAAAATGTAAATTTCATTGTCACCTTTATTGGTCTTTCGCAGAAAGCGATCCTGGGTTAATTCTTTTAACAGGATATCAACAGGTATTGGAGGAATTACAGTTTCCATTGTTTCAAGATATTGCTAATCAGTAATATGAGTAATTATAAATTGAATTCAGCAGTACAATTATTTGCCAGTTCGTACGAATGAATCCGAAGTTTTTCTGCCCATTGGGAATCGGAAAACCGGTTATCAAACGTTTGCCAGGGGATAAGTTTTCCAAAGGTGATTCGCATGGTACTCCCTTTTTGTTTGTGAAATTCATCCGAAAGATACAACATTTCAATGTTAGCCCTGATGCCTAATTTTTTACGGATTTCACTCAGGTTATAAAAGAAGTTTGAACTTCGGCCACTGATATGTGTGGGAATGATATCGCGTTTGTTGCTTCGTGCCTTCGTAATGAAAGTTTTTTTCCATTCAAGATCCTCAATTTTTCCGTTTTTCCGACGGGATACCAATCCAAACGGGAAATAACAAATCAAATTATTACTGGCAAATGATTCGTTGAACAAACGTATGTTTTCGACATTGCTTCCCAGTTTGTTAATGGGTATAAACAAAGGTTTCAGGTTTTCGAGATATAATAAAATATCGTTCACGGGAAACAAAATATCCTTTCGAACCCTGCCAACGGCCTGCATAAGCCCAACACCGTCGATGCCACCAAGCGGGTGGTTCGATGCAACAATAACACGCCCTTGCGAAGGAATGTTTTCGATGCCGATTGGTTTAACCAATATGGCGTATTCGGTTAAAATCGCATCCACAAAATCGAGGCCATACAGGTTCGATGCCTTGTTTATCATTGCATTTACTTCATCCTGATGGACAATGTGTTTGAGATAATTGATGACAATTTTGGGTAAAAATCTGGCAATATTTGGATTCTTTTTTGCCAAAACACCCTCCACATCAATTGTTTTTCGTTGAAGTTTTTCAGCTTCGTCCGACATAGATAACCGTTTAATAGATCTTCAACAAAAATAGGGAAATTGATGTATCAAAATCATGAATCTTATTAATTCTGACCAACACATGCACCTTATTGCAAATCAATCACTTAACATGGGGTGTTATTCCAGTTGTTCATAAACCCGGTCTTTTGCGTCATTTGGGCAGTTGTTAATAACTATTTCTAATTGTTAAGTTACACGCAATCAAGCTAATACAAAGTAAAATTGAATTTATTTCTGAAGAATTGTAACATTTGATAACTTTTGTGGTAAAATATGGGGTAATGTGGGAAAAAATGCACTATTTTTACGACTTAATTATCCAATATTTTGAGCTACCCGATCGGACAATATCATTGTAAGTTAGATGCTAAAGGGCGTTTGATGGTTCCGGCGGACTGTAAGGACCAACTTGGCGATCTCGCCAACGAAGGTTTCGTACTCCGTCCCGGACTGTTCAGCAAATGTCTTGAGCTCTATACGATGAGTGATTGGATGCAAACCCAGGACAAACTGAAAGGATTAAATCAGTTTGTGCGGGCGAATGTTGAGTTGGTTCGTAAATACAATGCCGGTGCAAAATTGGTCAGGCTCGATAGCACGGGTCGGCTGCTCATACCAAAAAACCTTATTGATGAAGGTGGTTTGCAAAAGGAGGTGATACTTACTTCTTTAACGGTCAAAATGGAGCTTTGGGATGCTGATGCATACCAAACCGAAATTAATCGAATCGATGAAACTGAGTTCGAGAAACTGGCTACGGAGAAATTAGGTAACATCAATTTTGTAAACGAATAGAAATGTATCATCTTCCGGTTCTGCTTAATGAGAGTATTGAAGGTTTAAACATCAACCCCAACGGGCTGTATGTTGATGTTACCTTTGGTGGTGGTGGTCATTCGCGTCAGATTTTAAACAGGCTCGAAAAAGGCCATCTCTACGGATTCGACCAGGACAAGGATGCTGAATCCAATGCATTTGATGATGAGCGTTTTACATTTGTCCCTCAAAATTTTAAATACCTCAGGAACTTCCTTTCGTTATATGGCGTTAAAAAAGTTGATGGCATCCTGGCCGATCTGGGGGTTTCATCGCATCAGTTTGATGTAGCCGACAAAGGTTTTTCGACAAGATATGACGGACAGTTAGATATGCGGATGGATCAGAACAATCCGTTGACAGCGGCATTGATCATTAATTCATATACCGAAGAGAATCTGTCTGCAGTACTCTGGAAATATGGCGAGTTGCCCAATGCACGCCGAATGGCGCAAACAATTGTGTCGGCGCGTAATAACAAGCCTGTTCAAACAACCTTCGATCTGAAAGAAGCCATCAGGAAACATTTACCCCGAAACAAGGAGAACAAGGTGTTGGCGCAGGTTTTTCAGGCATTGCGGATAGAGGTAAACCAGGAACTTCATGTGTTGGAATTATTTCTGACTCAGTGTGCGGGTCTGTTGAACCAGGGAGGCAGGCTGGTAGTGATATCGTATCATTCACTCGAAGACCGGATGGTGAAGAGTTTTATGAAATCGGGCAACGCAATGGGTGAAATTGAGAAAGATTTCTTTGGAAACGATTTATCGCCCTACCGTCTGATTAGTCGGAAAGCAATTGTAGCATCAGAGCAGGAGCTTGAAAAAAACAGTCGCTCGCGGAGTGCACATTTACGAATAGCCGAAAAGAAATAAGATGGAACCAAGGGTCAATCATATTATCGAAGAGACGGTTGCTGAACAACCTGCACCACCTGTTGCTCCAAAAAAAAAGAGCAGGATTGGTAAATTGTTTACCGATGTTTTGGGAGGTGAATTTCTGGCGTATGATTGGTCGCGGAGACAGTTGAATTATATCGTATTTCTTGCTGCTGTAGGCGTTTTGTATATTTCTAATAGCTATTACGCTGAGTCGGTCGTGCGACGAATCGATGATATGAACCGGGAACTCAAGGAATTGCATTACGAATATATCTCTTCGAAATCGAAAGTGATGAACCAAAGTAAGCAATCGGTCATCATCAAAAAGCTGGAGAATTCAGGATTAAAAGAATCGGTTGAGCCGGTACGTAAGATAATCGCAAATAAAAAGGAACAATAAGATGGACAGCAAGCGTGTCATATTGTTGCGTGTTTATCTGCTTTATGCAGTGATGTTGCTTTTTGGAGCATCTATCATTGGACGTATCGTGTATATTCAGTTTTGGAAAGGCGAACAGGTTCTGGCAAAATCGCTCGAACAGGAATTCAAGGTGTTCAGCATCGAAGCCCTCAGGGGAAATATTTTGTCGGATGATGGTTCGTTGCTCGCAACTTCCATTCCCATTTTCGAGGTCAGGATGGATGTAGGCTCTCCAAATATTGAGCAGATAACCTTCGATCGTGAAGTGGACTCGTTGGCGATCTGTTTGTCAGGATTATTCACTGAAACCTCAAAAAATGAATACCTGACCGAATTACGAAACGCGAGACGTGAAGGAAACAGGTATATGCTCATAAAAAATAAGGTGAGCTATGAAGAGTTAAAACAACTTCGGAATTTTCCCATTATCCGAAGAGGAAAATTTAAAGGTGGTTTGATTCTGGTGCAACATGATCGGCGCGAAAAGCCATTTAAAGAATTAGCCAGCCGAACGATAGGTTATACAAACCCTGTCGAAAATTTGTTTGTTGGGATCGAAGGCGCTTACCACGATCAATTGAAAGGTACCGAAGGCAAACAACTGCGCCGTAAGATAAACCATGGTGACTGGAAACCGGTGTTTGACGCCAATGAGCTGGAACCTCAAAACGGCAAGGATGTGGTTACCTGTATCGACATTGTAATTCAGGATGTTGCAGAAGGTGCATTACGCAGAAATCTTACCGAAAACAATGCAAAGCAAGGCTGTGCAATATTGATGGAGGTTGAAACCGGTCAGATAAAAGCTATTGCAAATCTGGTTCGTGATGATAATACGGGTGAGTATAACGAAACTTATAATTATGCAGTTGCCGAAAGTGTTGAACCCGGTTCAACCTTTAAATTGGCTTCGATATTGGCTTTACTCGACGAAAACAAAGTAACGATCAACGATCATTTATATATCGGAAACGGTCAGACAATCTACCATAACCGGGTCATGAAAGATGTGCATGGTATCCGTGATGGAAACATTACCGTGGCCGAGGCTTTCGAGCAATCGTCAAATGTCGGAATATCGAAATTGGTTTACAACGCCTATAAAAATAACCCTGAGGCTTACATCAACAAGCTTTACAGTTTCGGTATCAATAAACCGCTGGGTATTGAGTTGGCTGGTGAAGCAAAACCATATATCAAACACCCGTCTGATAAACAGAACTGGTATGGCACCAGTTTGCCCTGGATGTCAATCGGTTATGAACTCACCATCACACCTCTGCAAATGCTTACATTTTATAATGCGGTTGCTAACGATGGCAGGATGGTGAAACCCATGTTTGTGAAAGAAATCAGACAAGGTGGTGTAGCTGTAACCACGATTGAACCTGTTGTGCTGAACGAAGCCATTGCCTCGAAACAAGCCATTTCAATGGCAAAACAACTTTTAGAGCGGGTTGTGGAGCGGGGAACAGGGAAATCGATGAAGAAAAGTCCGTTCAAAATTGCAGGTAAAACCGGAACTGCACAGATTGCGTCGGGTAAAGCAGGTTACAACAAAACAAATTACAATGCCTCCTTTGTCGGCTATTTTCCTGCCAACAATCCCCGGTATTCGTGTATCGTGGTTGTAAATAATCCTTCGATGGGAAAAATATATGGTGGGGCTGTTGCTGCTCCGGTATTCAAGGAAATTGCTGATAAAATTTACGCGACACGCCTCGATATCCACGATAATGAATTGAAAAAAGATACGGTTCCTGATTCAATACCGATGTATCATGGACCAGCCTATTTCGAAGATATTCATGAAATGTACACCAGTTTAGGGATAAAAACCGATGACCGGGCTTTTAAGAATGAATGGATTACCTCGAAAAGTATGCCATATAACGTCTTGTTTGAGTCATTTAAATCATATCCTGATTCGATGCCCGATTTTTCGGGAATGACATTGAAAGATGCGGTGTATCTGATTGAACAGATGGGACTTAAACCTGAAATACACGGAAACGGACAAGTGGTTTGGCAATCGATCCCTTCGGGGTCACTTAAAGTTCCGGGTCAGATTATTGAATTGAAACTGAATAATTTATAATGAAAAGGCTGGGCGATATTCTTTTTGGTTGTAAAATAATTGAAACTATCGGTTCGATCAAAATACCGGTTTCGAAACTGGTGTTTGATTCAAGACAGGTGATGCCCGGTAGCTTGTTTTTTGCCCTGAAAGGAACGATTTCTGATGGTCATGCATTTATTCAAATAGCTATTGACTCAGGTGCGACAAGTATTGTTTGTGAAAATTTGCCAACTGTTTTGCATGAAGGCGTAACGTATATCAGGGTCGCCGACTCATCGCACTGCCTTGCCCTTTCGGCTTCTTCATTTTATAATCATCCTTCGGCCAAACTAAAACTTGTTGGTGTAACAGGAACAAACGGAAAAACTACTGTCGCGACTTTGTTGTTCAGGCTTTTCACTTCTGCCGGTTTTTATTGCGGATTACTCTCGACCATCGAAAACAAAATCGGCGTGAAAACAATTGCTGCAACGCATACAACCCCTGATCCCATTGCCATTAACAGCCTTCTTGCCACTATGGTTGACGAAGGATGCACTTTCGCTTTCATGGAGGTGAGTTCACATGCCATCGACCAAAACCGGACTTCAGGCTTATATTTCTGCGGTGGCATTTTTACCAACCTCACCCACGATCACCTCGATTATCACAAGACTTTTGCTGCTTACCGCGATGTCAAAAAACGTTTTTTTGATCAGTTGTCCTCCGATGCATTTGCTGTTATCAATGCCGATGACCGAAATGGCAGTATAATGGTACAAAACTGCAAGGCATCTGTTGCAACGTATTCATTGTCTGGCGATGCTGAATTCAAAGGCCGGGTCATTGAAAATCATTTTGAAGGATTGGTGTTAAACATCAACGGATACGAAATTTTCACCTGCCTCATCGGTAGGTTTAATGCCAGTAATTTATTGGCAATCTATGGTGCGTCGAAATTGTTAGGTCTGACTGAAGAAGAAATAGTAAAGGAAATCAGTCAGTTGAAGAGTGCCGAAGGCCGGTTCGAATTCATAAGGTCGGCTGATAATATTGTTGGTATCGTTGATTATGCTCATACACCGGATGCGTTGGAGAATGTGTTAAAAACGATACAGGAAATCCGTACTCATAATGAACAGTTGATCACGGTGGCCGGTGCCGGTGGCGACCGCGATTCGAAAAAACGTCCCGAAATGGCAAGGATAGCGGCTGAATTGAGCGACAGGTTTATTATCACATCAGATAATCCACGTACCGAAGACCCAAATCAGATCATCAAAGATATGCAGGCTGGTGTGCCATCGCATCGGTATAGCCGCACCCTTACCATTGCCGACAGGCACGAGGCAATCAGGACGGCTGTTGCCCTTGCCAAACCCGGAGATATCATTTTGGTTGCCGGAAAAGGTCACGAAAAATACCAGGATATAAACGGAGTAAAATATCCGTTCGACGATAAAAAGGAATTGTTCGAATTACTTAAATCACGCTAAGATAACATGTTGTACTACCTATTTATGTATTTAGATAAAACATTCGACTTCCCCGGAGCGAATGTGTTTCAATATATATCTTTCAGGGCCATTGCTGCTGTAATTACATCATTGATTATTTCATTGGTTTTTGGCAAGCGATGGATCAAATATCTGAACAGGAAGCAGGTGGGTGAACTGGTGCGCGACCTTGGTCTCGAAGGTCAGCTCGAAAAGCAGGGAACGCCAACCATGGGTGGTTTAATCATCATTGCCTCAATTGTTATCCCAACATTATTATTTACCAAGTTGAATAACAGTTATATACTGCTGATGTTGTTTACAACGATATGGTTGGGCGGCATAGGTTTTTTCGACGATTATATTAAGGTGTATAAAAAGGATAAAAGCGGATTATCGGGTAAATCGAAAATCATTGGTCAGATCATCCTTGGGCTTATTGTCAGCGCTGTGATGTACTTCGATAATTCGATGGTGATTCAGGGTAAATTAGTCGAAAATGATGAAGTAAAAGCATCGAAAAACGAACTTGGTTACTTTTCTTTTACCGAAGCCCACTCAACAAAAACAACGATACCATTCATAAAAAACAATGAATTTGATTACGCGGTGTTGTTAAAATGGATTGGCCCCGATTACGATAAATACGCATTCCTTGTTTTTATACCGATAGTAATATTTATCATCACTGCCGTTTCGAACGGAGCAAACCTCACGGATGGTATGGACGGGCTGGCGGTCGGGGTTTCGGCGATTATCGGGGCAACCTTAGGGATTCTGGCCTGGGTATCGGGTAATATCATTTTCTCCGATTACCTGAATATCATGTATCTGCCCGATACTGGTGAGCTTACCATATTTATCAGTGCTTTCGTAGGAGCCAATATCGGTTTCTTGTGGTACAATTCATTCCCGGCGCAGGTTTTCATGGGCGATACAGGGAGTCTGGCCCTTGGGGGTATCATCGCTGTTTTCGCGATTATCATCCGTAAAGAGTTGCTGATACCCATTTTATGCGGGATTTTCCTTGCCGAAAGCGCTTCGGTTATCCTGCAGGTAGGTTATTTTAAATACACCAGACGGCGTTTTGGCGAAGGAAGGCGAATCTTTAAAATGGCACCACTTCATCATCATTTTCAAAAGTTGGGTTATCCCGAACCGAAAATTGTTTTTCGTATTCTGATTGTCAGCGTAATGCTGGCGCTCGTTTCCATTATCACACTTAAACTGCGATAGGCTGATGCATCAGGACAGAAATAAATATAGCAGGATTGCAATTATAGGAGGTGGCGAAAGCGGCTGTGGCGCGGCCTTGCTTGCTCAAAAAAATGGCTTGACGGTATTTGTTTCCGACAAGGGGACAATGAAACCGGTAAATAAAATGGAATTGACCGATCGTCAGATCAGATTTGAAGAAAACACCCACTCATTGGATTTGCTTTCTTCTTACGAATTAATCGTTAAGAGTCCCGGAATTCCGGCAAATTCTCCTGTTATCGTTTTTTTGCGTGAAAAGGGCATTCCAATCATTTCCGAAATTGAATTCGGATACTGGTTTACAAATGCAAGCCTGATTTGTATTACAGGAAGCAACGGAAAAACGACAACTACCTTGTTAACCGGACATATTTTAGAAACAGCCGGCCTCGATGTTTGTGTGGCAGGCAATGTTGGCGCTGGTTTTTCACGACAGCTTTCCATCACTGATCACGATTATTTTGTGCTTGAGATAAGTAGTTTTCAGTTGGACGATATTCTCAATTTCAAGGCAGATATTGCTGTGATTACCAATATTACACCCGATCATCTCGATCGTTATGATTACAATTTCGATAAGTATGCTGATTCAAAATTCAGGATACTTAACAACCAAAATGAAAATGATGCTTTCATTTATTGCGCCGATGATACGGCTATATGTAACCGGATCAACCGATCGGCGATAAAATCGAAAAGATATCCTTTTACGCTCAACCCTTATTCAGGAAGCGAAGGCGCAGCCTTATCAGATAATACTATCATCATTAATACACACCAAAACACCCTGACCATGACACTTGAACAATTGGCTTTACAAGGAAAACACAATACCTACAACTCCATGGCTGCCGGAATTTCGGCCAAGCTTCTGCAAATCAGGAAGGAAACAATCAAACAGGGACTGTCTGATTTTCAAAATGTTGCGCACAGATTGGAATATGTCGCAAACGTGCATGGGGTTTCATATTATAATGATTCAAAGGCAACCAATGTTAATTCGACCTGGTACGCACTCGAAAATATGAATCGACCGGTCGTGTGGATTGCCGGCGGAGTTGACAAGGGAAATGATTATACCGATTTATTGCAATTGGTCAAATTGAAAGTAAAGGCAATAATCTGTCTGGGACTTGACAATTCGAAATTGATTGAAACCTTTGGCGGACTTGTCGATCAGATGTATGAGGTACATTCGATGAGCCATGCCGTAATGGTAGCTTCAGAGATTTCGAACAATGATGATGTAGTGTTATTATCGCCGGCCTGTGCCAGTTTCGACCTGTTTGAGAACTATGAAGACCGCGGTATTCGCTTTAAAGAAGCAGTTAAAAATTTGTAGTGATGAAATTATTTTTCGGAGATATAAAGGGCGATCGGGTGATTTGGGTGGTAGTACTTTTTCTATCACTTTTTTCGCTATTGGCCGTTTACAGCTCAACGGGTACACTCGCTTATAAGTATCAGGGTGGAAACACCGAATATTATATGCTGAAACATTTCATCATCCTATTTCTTGGATTGTTGTTTATGTATCTGGCCCATAAGATTAAATATATTTACTATTCACCGATATTTCAGGTAGCGCTTTGGATTTCGATCCCCTTATTGTTTTTCACCTTGGTTTTTGGACTGAACCTGAACGATGCCAAACGTGTGTTACCCTTGCCTTTTAATCTGACTTTTCAAACCAGCGACCTTGCAAAACTTACGCTGATCATCTATCTGGCTTATCTCCTAACCAAAAAACAGGATTATATAAAAGATTTTAAATCGGCTTTTGTTCCGATCATGTTGCCTGTATTATTGGTTGTGTTTTTCATTTTACCGGCCAATTTTTCGACTGCAGCCATGATTTTCGCCACAAGTCTGGTGCTTATGTTTGTTGGGCGGGTCAATCTGAAATACATTTTTTCGTTGATCGGAATAGGCGTGGTCGCATTTGCACTATTCATTCTTGTTTTAATGCAAATGCCGTCCGACAGGCAGGGTAGGTTAGGTACATGGAAAAACCGGCTCAGTGGTGATGGCGATAATTTTCAGATTGAACAGGCTGAAATTGCTATTGCAGGTGGAGGAATTTTTGGTAAGATGCCCGGTAATAGCACACAGCGTAATTTTCTCCCACATCCGTATTCCGATTTCATTTTCGCGATCATCGTTGAAGAATACGGATTGCTTGGTGGTAGTTTTATGGTGTTGTTGTATCTGATTATTTTGTTCAGGGCCGTAGTAATTATGACGAAGATACCACAAACTTTCGGTGCATTTCTGTCGATCGGGGTGGCGTTCAGCCTGGTGTTCCAGGCAATGGTGAATATGGGCGTAGCTGTCGGGATGTTGCCCGTAACAGGGCAACCATTGCCATTGGTGAGCATGGGTGGTACATCCATTTGGTTCACCAGTATTTCGCTTGGTATTTTGTTAAGTGTGAGTAAAGAAATTGCGATAAAAGAGAAATTGGAATCCATTACAGATGAAACAGTCGTTGCGGATAATAATTAGCGGGGGAGGAACCGGTGGCCATATTTTTCCGGCCATCGCCATTGCCGATGCACTAAAAAAGTTGCATCCCGATGCTGATATTTTGTTTATCGGTGCACAAAACCGGATGGAGATGAATCGTGTCCCGTTGGCTGGTTATCCGATCAAAGGATTATGGATCAGTGGATTTCAACGGAAATTTAGTTTACAGAATGTCCTGTTCCCGCTAAAAGTGATTGTTAGTTATTTGCGTGCCCGGCAGATAGTTAAAAAATTCAATCCCGATTGTGTAATAGGTGTTGGAGGTTATGCCAGCGGACCCACCTTACGAGCTGCCATCTCGTTGGGTTATAAGACCTTGATTCAGGAGCAGAATTCATTTCCCGGTGTCACAAACCGGATATTGGCCGGTAAAGTTGATCGGATTTGTGTTGCGTACGAAAAGATGGACAAATGGTTCCCGGCCGGGAAAACGGTTCTCACAGGTAACCCGCTCCGGCAGAGTGCAGTGCTGATTGAAGGAAAAAGGGCGGAGGCATTGGAGTTCTTCGGACTTTCTGCAGAAAGAAAAGTACTGCTTATTGTTGGAGGAAGTCAGGGAGCAAGAGCGATTAATCTTGGGATTTCTGCTAATCTTGGTAAGTACAAAGATTCGGGTGTGCAGTTGATTTGGCAAACAGGCGAAGGTTTTTACAAGGAAGCAACTGAAATGGTTACTGCAACAGATTCTGGGAAAATGATAAAAATCCATGCTTTTATCCAGCGTATGGATTTGGCTTATGCTGCCGCAGATTGTATCATCTCACGTGCCGGCGCCATCGCAATTTCCGAAATGGCAGTCATTGGTAAACCGGTCATTTTTGTGCCGCTTCCGAGTGCTGCCGAGGATCATCAAACACAAAATGCCCTGAGATTGGTGAAAAATGACGCTGCTTTATTGGTGAAAAACAGCGATACCGGAGATGTTCTCTTTTCAAAAGTAACTACACTGATGGCTGATAATGAAGAAATGGAGAAACTTTCGAAGAACATAAAATCGTTTGCCTTGCCCGATGCTGATAAAATGATCGCGAATGAAATAGTAAAACTGATAGCATCATGAAATTAGGAACGCTAAATACAATCTATTTTATTGGCATCGGAGGCATTGGTATGAGCGCCCTTGCCCGATATTTCCGGATTCAGGGCGTGAGCATCTATGGTTACGACCGTACACGGACTCCGCTCACCATGCAGTTGGAGCGCGAAGGAATTCTTATCCACTATGAAGAGAATCCAGATCTTATTCCGCAAAATACCGATCTTGTTATCTATACACCCGCCATTCCGGCATCTGGTATTGAACTCCGGTTTGTGCGTGAGTCAGGATTTCGTTTAATGAAAAGGTCTGAGGTACTTGGCGCACTCACGAAAGATTTATTCACGGTTGCCATTGCAGGCACACATGGTAAAACCACAATCACCTCGATGACCTCACATTTTCTGGCGCAAGCCGGCTTACCTTTCAGCGCTTTCATCGGTGGTATCAGCAACAATTTTGGTAGTAACCTTGTCAGCACCCCAAACAATACGATCATCGTTGTCGAGGCTGATGAATTCGATAAATCATTTTTACAGCTTCAGCCATCAATAGCCGTAATCAGTTCGATGGACGCCGATCATCTGGATATTTATCATGACCATAACCAGTTGATTGAAACCTATCAAGCTTTTGCACGGAACACCTCTGTTGATGGTAATATAATTGTTCGGTACGGATTAAAGATAAACACTTCCCAATCGGTTTCAACGTATGGAATCGATCCATGGGCCGATGTTTTTGCTGACAATATACGGGTAATCGATGGCAGGTTTGTGTTTGATCTTCATCTTCGTAATGCGAAAATGAACGATGTAAGCATACCGACGCCAGGCCGGCATAATATTGAAAATGCACTTGCCGCTGCCTCTGTTGCTGAGCTGATGGGTGTTACAATCGAACAGATTGTAAGCGGTATTTCTACATTCACCGGTGTTCAGCGAAGGTTCGATTTTAAGGTCAGAAAGCCGGATGTAGTTTATATTGATGATTATGCCCATCATCCTGAAGAGCTGAGAGCCTGCATTTCGGGTGTTAAAGAATTATTCCCGGGTAAAAAAATCACCGGGATATTTCAACCACACCTTTTCAGCCGTACACGCGATTTCATGGATGGTTTTGCACGAAGCCTGTCCATGCTCGATCAACTTATTTTGCTCGACATTTACCCTGCCCGTGAAGAACCCATCGCCGGAATTACTTCTTCGGCTTTACTTCAACATATCAATTTAGAAGATAAGCAACTATGTTCAAATGAAGATCTTTTGGCTAAGGTTGATGATTTACGACCCGAGGTATTGCTTACACTCGGAGCCGGTGATATTGATCAGTTTATCAGGCCACTCCAACAAATGCTGTCGTCATGGTAAAAAAAATACTAACCATATCAACCTGGGTGGTAAGCGGTTTGGCTTTGGTAGCCTTATTTGCCTTTGCCAGGATGGAGTATTTGACCACACCCGTTAAAAATCTCAGGTTGGTGATCGACCGTCCGGCGAACGGCGGTTTTCTCGAATACAAGAAAACCTATTCACTCATCATGAAAATGACGGATTCTATTCTGGGCCAACCGGTTGAAAAACTTTCGCTGTTCACCTTAAAAAACAAACTGAATACAAATCCGTATGTTTCACATGTCGAGTTGTATATCACAATGGATGGCGTTCTTAATGTTTATCTTAACGAACGCGAAGCATTGGTGAGGGTTTTCGACAGCACCGGACAGAGCGCTTACATTGATACGCGCGGCGTATTATTCCCGCTGAACCCTGATTTTACAGCAAGGGTGATGATAGCCAATGGTTGTTTCACCTTTCCTGAATTAATGCCGGGTGCAACAGCTAAAATTGGTTCAAAACTTTATAAAGCATCAAAACTGAATGATATATTCAAGCTTTCCGGCCAACTTGTTAAGGATGACTTTTTGCGTGTATTTGTCTCGCAGGTATATGTGGACAGTCTGGGCGAATTTGAACTCACACCAAGGTTGACAAACACAAATATCGTGATCGGAGATGCCGAAGATCTGGAGGCAAAACTCACCAATTTGAAAGTGTTTTACATGAACAAAGCGGTCAAGCCAGAGCTTTATGGATATAAGACAATCAGTTTAAAATATAAAAATCAAATAGTTTGTATTAAAAGGCAGATAATATGAAAAACACAGAAATTATTGTTGGTTTGGATATCGGCACTACGAAAATAGCCTGTATAGTTGGAAGAAAAAATGAGAACGGCAAAATTGAGATTCTGGGATATGGCAAAACTGAAAGTATTGGGGTGAAACGAGGCATTGTCCAGAATATCGAAGATACCGTAAACTCAATCAGGAGAGCAGTTGACGAGGCAGCATCGCGATCGAAAGTTGATATCAAATATGTGAATGTGGGTATCGCCGGACAGCACATCAAAAGTCTTCAGCACAGAGGAAGCCTGATTCGCGAAACGAGCGAAAAGGAGATTGACAGGCTCGAGATCGACAAGCTGATCAACGATATGTATAAACTGAATATGGCAGCCGGTGAAGAGATTATCGATGTGATACCTCAGGAATACATCATTGACGGTGAGGCGGGTATCAAACAGCCAATCGGAATGATGGGAAGCAAGGTGGAAGCAAATTTTCATGTTATTATAGGTCAGACGGCCGCTGCACGAAATATTTTAAAATGTGTCAAACGGGCAGGTCTCGAAATGGTCGATCTCATCCTTGAGCCAATCGCATCTGCCGAATCGGTGCTGGGCGAGGATGAAAAAGAAGCGGGCGTCGTTTTGGTGGATATTGGTGGCGGAACAACTGACATTGCTATTTTTCATGATAAAATCATACGCCATACCGCCGTCATTCCTTTTGGCGGAGATATCATCACCGATGATATCCGTGAAGGATGCACGATTATAAAGAAACATGCCGAAGAAGTAAAGGTGAAGTTTGGTTCGGCGTTGGCAAGTGAAAACCGTGATGATGAGGTCGTTTCAATCCCTGGAATTCGCGGCAGGGCACCAAAAGAAATTTCATTCCGAAACTTAGCCTCTATCATTCAGGCCCGGCTTGAGGAAATCATCGAAAATGTATATTACGAAATAAAAAACTCATCCTTTGAACGCAAGCTTATCGCTGGTATTGTGCTTACAGGTGGCGGCTCACAGATGAAACATATCGATCAGCTGACAGCATTCATCTCCGGTATGGATGTTAGGATCGGTTATCCGAATGAACATCTCGCCTCAGGCACACCCGATGAACTCGCCAGTCCGATGTATGCCACCGGTATCGGACTTGTTATCGAAGGAATACGGCGACACGATTATGAATTGGAGATCGAAGGCTTGAAACAACCCTTCCCGGTATCAAAAAATTTGTCGAAGCCCGGAAAAGAAAACAAAAGTGAAGAGAAGTCAAAACGAGGAGGTTACAGCTATCTCGAACGGATTAAACAATTGTTCGAGAGGGACCTTATCGAATAAGTTGGCTATTAACCAAAGAATGTTGAAAACTCACGTAAAAGATTGTCCTGAACTGAAAACTTGTATTTAATTTTAAAAACTCTAAACATGCCTGAAATGTTAAAATTTGAACACCCAAAACAACAATCAAATATCATCAAAGTCATCGGTGTTGGCGGTGGTGGAAGCAATGCCGTAACCCATATGTTCAACCAGGGAATCAAAGGTGTTGATTTCATATTGTGTAATACTGATTCTCAGGCACTTGATATTAGTCCGGTGCCAAATAAAGTGCATCTTGGAAATCGTAACCTGGGTGCAGGTAATGTGCCTTCGGTGGGTCGCGATGCAGCCATCGAAACACGTGATGCACTGAGAGATATATTAGAACCACATACCAAAATGTTGTTTATCACAGCCGGTATGGGTGGCGGAACGGGCACAGGAGCAGCCCCGGTTGTTGCCGAAATGGCACGTGAACTCGATATCCTTACTGTTGGGATCGTTACACTTCCCTTCAATTTTGAAGGCCGTCGTCGTCGTCAGCAAGCCCTTGAAGGTATCGATGAACTTCGCAAATATGTCGATGCTTTGTTGATTATCAGCAATGATAAACTCAGGGACGAATATGGCAATATGAAGCTTACCGAAGCTTTCAAAAAAGCCGACGATGTTCTTGCCATTGCGGCCAAAGGGATTGCCGAAATTATCACAGTAACAGGTTATATCAATGTTGACTTCGAAGATGTGAAGACTGTGATGAAACAAAGCGGTAAAGCCATCATGGGATCAGGTACCGCTGAAGGTGAAAACCGCGCTACCAAGGCCATTGAAGATGCCATGCGTTCACCCTTACTGAACGATTCGAATATCTCAGGCGCAAAAAATATACTTCTCTATATCACTTCGGGTAACGAGGAAGTTACTTTTGATGAAGTGAAAGATATTACCGATTATATCCATACTATCTGTGGTAACTCAGCCGAGGTAATCTGGGGTAACGGTACTGATCCGGGACTGGAAGACCATATTGCGATAACTGTTATTGCCACCGGTTTTGCTGCCGAAGATGACGGAAAAGTGATCAATGATTTGTATGCTGACCGCCGATCGGCATCAAATGTGACACGTCCTACAACCGTTCACACCATCGGCGATATTCCCAATGTTACCGTAGAGAAAGAGGAGGCGGTTGTCAGACAACGTCCTGTTGAAATAAACCAAAACGATCTGGCCGTAAAACCAGTTAAAATTCATGCCTTATTCGAACCTGAAAAACAGGAGGAAATCGTACATGAATTTGAAGCTGAGCCTGAACATGAAACAGTTGAATCTTTTGCTGAAGTTGAAGATGTTGACATTGAAGTATATGACGCTTCAAGGGAAGTGATTTTCGAAATAGAGCAGCCGGTTGAATCGCATTACGAACCTCCGGTTATGCGTTTTGTTGACGAAAAGAATGACCGCATTGAGATGGATCGTAAATCGCTCGAGAGACAATCGCGCCTGAAAGCTATGAGCATGAAACTCAAAACACACGAAGGTATTGAAGAACTTGAAAGTGAGCCGGCGTTCAAACGCCGTGGTATGCAGTTGAATGATGAGGAGTCAACAAATGATGTTTCGAGGTATTCGGTTAACCCGAACGATCAACGGCCGGGATTAAGGTCCGATAATTCTTATTTACACGATAACGTAGATTAAAAGTCCGTAGTCCGAAGTCGGAAGTCCGAAGACGTCTTTTCTGGCGGAATGACAAGGGAAGACCGAAGTTGAAAGATGAGATTAATTTTTAAAAATGCCTTACAAAAATCATTCAGATGTCATTAGAAATATTGATTAACAACGACATAAAGCAGGCGATGCTTGCCAAAGACACCCGTAAGCTTTCGGCGTTGCGTGCCATCAAAGCTGCTTTGCTACTCGAAAAAACCGGTAAGGATGTATCGAGTGGTGAAATTCCTGAAAGTGTTGAATTGAAACTTCTGCAGAAGTTAGTGAAGCAACGCAAGGAATCGGCTGGTATTTATGTTGAACAGAACAGACCCGATCTGGCTGAAGAGGAAAACTATCAGTCGGCCATTATCGAGGCTTATTTACCTGCCCAATTAAGCAATGATGACATCCGAAAGATTGTTGCCGGTGTTATTGCTGCAACCGGCGCCACAGGCATCCGCGATATGGGAAAAGTGATGGGTCTGGCAAGTAAGGAAGTTGCCGGACGAGCCGATAATCAGCTTATCTCGACCATTGTGAAAGAGATGTTGGGTGTGTAAACCCGATTTGAATTAAAAATAAAAAAGGAGCTTTTCAGGCTCCTTTTTTGTTTTATCGGGTATCGGAAGATTATCCCAATGCCACTCTTTTAAAATCGATACTGGTTTATTCTTTGTCAGCTTCGGTAAGATATTGACGGATCGTTTATCTGTGTAGTAATCGTTTCGTTGTCGAACACCCCTGCGACTTTGCTCATACGTGTAAGAGCCGAATAACTAAAGCCCTTGCCGTGTTTTTGCGTCAATTGTTGCGACAGTGTCGCAAGTATTTTTGCACCATATTCGAGCCGAATCTCCTGTTTTAGCTCATGGTTAATGTAGGTTCCAATGTTCCAATAAAGCAGGGTCGTTTAGGTAATCAAATAAATCGAAACTTTGCTCTTTGCATTTTGGATCAATACATCTATCCCTTCGAAGAGCTTATTGCTGTTGGTCAATGCGATGCTATTATTATAAATCGTGCTCATACCAAAACAGTTTTTTCAGGTTCGATCGTCGCTTCTTCCAATGCCAAAATAAAGGCTTTTATCCCGGCCAAAGGGCGCAATTTATTATACTCGTAGAAATACCTGATAATATTAATCTTGTAGCCTTATTTCGTTTCGCACTTGTAGTTCCATGCATCGGGAAGGTCTGCCGACTGCATGAAGCATTGATTATTGTGACCTGTGTTTTTTGTTCAATTGATTCTGTTTCTTTCCCGATCGCTAATGTCAAGATTATCTATTTCTTTCTGTCTTTGGTATTCAGAGTACTTAAAAACAAATATCACTGTGAGAGTCCAAAATATCGTTCCGGCAATAAGTAGTAAAAGTCTTTCTCGGAACTTAATTTTGTAGTTAAATTCATGCAATTCTCGTAAACCACTATTGAAATATTTAAAGAGTTCGAACGGTCCAAAGAAGAAAATTTTCATTCTTTCTTTTGTTGTATATGTCTCAAATTCGTTTCTTTCGTGTTTCTTTTTCATTGCATTTTCAAATGCTTTTTTTTGGGCTTCGTTTGAGTCAAGATTTCTGTATCTTTCTTCAATTTGTTCTTGTGTCAACCCGTATTCCTTGAGTTTCTCAATTGCTTCATATTTCAATTCTGAAATGTCAGATGAGCAGGCAATTGCTATCAGCCAGTCAACTTCATCTTTATGTATTTTTGAATTATTCATTGAAATTATATCGGTTTATTCCAGTCTTTTGGAATAGTACATAACATATAGCATTTATTCAACGTTCTCCCGCAAATATACTAACAAAGCGCTGACTATCAGTTTTTTTTGAGAATGAAATTAAAAGGGCAGGAGTATGGAGAATAATACCGGGTTAGACCTGCCACTTAGCAATGGGAGTGTAAACCCTGGTTTAGATAAAACAAAAAAGGAGCCCGATTGAGCTCCTTTTTTAATTTTATCAGGTATTGGAAGATTATCCCAATGCCACTCTTTTAAAATCGACAACTGTCAGGTCTTTGTCGGCTTCGGCTAAGTACTGACGAACAGTTTTCTTGTTTTCACGAATGAAATCCTGGTTAAGCAGGGTGCTTTCGCGATAGAATTTATTCAGTTTTCCACGGGCAATTTTTTCAAGCATGTCTTCGGCTTTGCCTTCGTTGCGTGCCTGTTCCATACCCACTTCAATTTCGCGCTGGATAACATCCTGTGGCACATCTTTTTCGTCAAGGGCAACAGGAGCCATGGCGGCAACCTGCATGGCCACTTCATGCCCAAGTTGTTCAACATTGGCTACACCGGCTTTGCTTAAAGCAACGATGGTAGCCAAACGGTTTCCTGAGTGAATATAAGCGGAGGTAACGGCTGATTCCACCTTGCCAAAAGCGCCCAACTCAATCTTTTCACCAATTTTACCAGTCTGATCAGTGATGGTCTCGGCAACGGTTCTGCCATTCAGATTCATTGCCAATAAAGTTTCGGCATCGGCAACTTTGTTGGTTACAGCAAGGTCGAGAACACTGTGTGCATAAGCAACAAAATCTGCATTTTTTGCCACGAAATCGGTTTCGCAGTTTATCTTAACAACGGCTGCATAGGTATGATCTGCGTTGGTTTTTGAAACCACAACACCTTCGGTTGCTTCGCGGTCGGCCCTGTTGGCGGCCACTTTTTGTCCTTTTTTACGCAGGTAGTCAATGGCTTTTTCCATATCGCCTTCACTTTCGACAAGCGCTTTTTTGCAGTCCATCATACCGGCACCGGTCACCTTACGTAACTCATTAACTTGAGAAGCGGTAATGTTCATAATATGTTTATCTAAAAATTTATCAATTACTTTTTTGAAACAGGTTTGCGTGGGCGTTTGTTTTTCTGTGCGCCTTCACCTTCACCTTTTTTTGCACCAGGACCAGCACCTTTTTTCGAACCTTCTTCCTCTTCATCATCGAAATTTGGTCCGTTGTTAAAGTCGTCATCTTCATCTGAGTCTTTGTCGTCGTGCGATTTGTCTTTCGACAGTTTTCGTTCGTTCATACCTTCTTCAATGGCTTCGGTCATCGCACGGATGATCAGAGAGATTGATTTTGAAGCATCGTCATTGCCCGGGATTGGGAAATCGATGATATTCGGGTTCGAGTTCGTATCTACGATGGCGAATGTAGGAATGTTGAGTTTGCGTGCTTCGGCGATGGCAATGTGTTCTTTGATCACGTCAACAACAAAAATAGCTGAAGGAAGGCGGTTCAGATCGGCGATACTGCCTAAGTTCTTTTCGAGTTTCTCACGTTCGCGTTGAATCTGTAGTCTTTCACGTTTCGACAGGTTGAGGTAGGAGTCACTTACCATCAATTTATCGATATTAACCATTTTGCGCACAGCTTTACGGATGGTGGCAAAATTGGTAAGCATTCCACCGGGCCAGCGCTCTGTTACGTATGGCATGCCAACTTTTGCGACTTCTTCGGCAACGATGGCCTTGGCTTGTTTCTTGGTGGCAACAAAGAGTACTTTTTTGCCTGAGCGTGCCAACTGACGCATGGCGTTTGAGGCTTCTTCAAGTTTGACCTGTGTTTTGTAAAGGTCAATAATGTGGATTCCGTTACGCTCCATAAAGATGTAAGGGGCCATGTT
The DNA here is from genome assembly GCA_013141455.1 of Bacteroidales bacterium. Classification (GTDB taxonomy): domain Bacteria; phylum Bacteroidota; class Bacteroidia; order Bacteroidales; family F082; genus CAJBPB01. Next base: position 35,432 of record JABFQW010000012.1, on the reverse strand, counting down.
TGGATTCCATTTGCGGCGAAGGTGACCAAAATGTACACCAGCGTCTAATAATTCATCGAAAGTTACTTTTGACATGATTTTTTGTTTAAAGATTGTTTACATTCACTAAAAAACAATTGTTGAGTAGCTCTGCGAAGAGAAGTCTCAACAATTTGGATACTAAACACAATCGTTTGACTTGTAATGGTCTAACGTTTGCTAAACTGGAATTTCTTACGGGCTTTTGGCTGACCTGGTTTCTTACGCTCAACCATACGCGGGTCGCGGCGCATCAAACCTTTTGCCTTTAAAGTAGGACGATATTCAGGATCGATTTCGACAAGTGCACGGCTGATACCCAAACTGAGTGCTTCGGCCTGACCATTGATTCCACCACCATCAAGATTTACTTTGATATCGTATTTGCCTACATTGTTTGTCAGAATAAGCGGTTGTTCAACAACAAATTGCAAAATTCCTGTAGGGAAGTACTCTTTATAATCTCTTTTGTTAATCGTGATGCTACCATTACCGGCTTTTAGATAAACGCGGGCAACTGCAGTTTTCCTTCTGCCTAAGGCGTTGATTACTTCCATGGTACTTATTTAATTGTATTAAGATTGATTAATTTAGGCTGTTGGGCTTCGTGTTTGTGTTCAGGACCGGCATAAACATACAGGTTACGGAACAATTCAGCGCCAAGGATCGTTTTGGGAAGCATGCCTTTCACTGCTTTTTCGATCACTACTTCAGGTTTTCTTTTCAACTGATCAGTTACGGTTCTCATTTTCTGACCTCCGGGATAGCCTGAGTGACGGATATAATATTTTGTCTCCATCTTGTTGCCGGTTAATGCAAACTTCTCGGCGTTGATAACGATCACATTATCACCACAATCGCTATGTGGAGTGTAGGAGGGTTTGTGTTTTCCTCTGAGGATCAATGCTACCCGTGATGCCAGCCTGCCTAAGATTTGACCCTCGGCATCGATGACAACCCAACCTTTGTTCGCGCTCTCTTTGTTCACGCTCACAGTTTTGTAACTCAATGTATTCATTTGACTCTTAATGTTTCTTGTGTCGCAATAGTACGTACTTATCCCAAAACGGGGGTGCAAAAATAGAAACTAATTTCGGTAATAACAAATTTACGAACAATAATTTGTTAATATTTCTATAGAGGCCTCTGACAGTGAATTAATTGTTGGGTTGAATAACATTTAATCCCGTATATCCTGACATTTATTTTGGCGAAAGTACAAAAAAAGTTGAATGATTTAACCGGACGCTTTATATCCCAGTCATTTAACAAAAGATTAATATGTAATTCTAATTTAATCAGTATATTTGAATTCAGAAATTCGCGTAAAGACGGGAAGGCTATATATCAATTGGCTCTTTCCAGTTAAAAAATAGCAAACCAGGAAGATATTTCCGATAATCATTTATTAACAAATGAAAAAATCAAGAGTTATTTATCTTTTCATCACCCTCTGTTTAATGATGCTTATATTTTCATTGAAAGCGCAATCGGATGTAGCTTTTCCACAAGATAGTGCTGTATGGTTTACAATGTATTCGTATCCGTGGCCGGATCCTCCTTACGTATACTATGAAACGTATAAGTTTGAAACAAAAGGCGATACGGTTCTTAACAATCTGATATATTCTAAATTTTATGGAAGCTATGCTGACGAAACAGGAAATGGGACAATGAATTATGCAGGTGCTTATCGCGTTGAAAATGACAACGAAAGGGTTTATTATCTGGATGCATGGCTTACAGAAGAGCAACTGGTTTATGATTTTAAGTTGATGCCGGGTGACACAATGATTAGTGACGGTAAATTTTTTATTTGCCTCGATACCGGAAATATTATTATGAATGATGGGAATAGTTATAGATTTCAAACTATAATAGTGCCGGATGCTGATGATTGCATACAAACCTGGATCAGGGGTGTCGGAAGTTTTGGTATCCCGATATTTGAACCATTTTGGTCATGCTCCTATACTTTTGAATTATCGTATAATCTGACATGTTTTTATTACAAAAATGAACACATTTATGAATGGACAGATAATCCATATTTTGAGGGTTGTTTCGGCTCAAATGTTGGAATAGGGGAGATTAAGACGGATATATCACTGAAAGTATTTCCAAATCCTGCAACAAACTGGCTTACGGTCGAAATGCCGGCATTCATAAATGAAAAGCAATCACTTTTACAAATTGTGGATATAAACGGTAAAACCTTACTCGAACATAAACCCGTTTCAATTACCACCCATCTCAGTGTTGCTCATTTGCCAGCAGGCATATACGTTCTGAAACTGATGAATGACGGGGCTTTCGTTTCAAAAAGGTTTATAATCAGGTAATCAGTGAGTGCGGTGTTAAAAAACCAAAACACGTCAGGCAATGCGTAATGACAGTTTGGGCGATGCCCCAATTGTTTACTTTTGCATCTGAAATAATAGCAAAATGTCGGTTTCAGTTGATAAAGTCACCAAAGTATATGGAGTGCAAAAGGCGCTCGATGAGGTAAGTTTTACTATTCCAGCCGGGCAGATAGTCGGGCTGCTTGGCCCTAATGGCGCAGGCAAATCGACCATCATGAAAATATTGACCTGTTTTATTCCGCCAACTTTTGGAACTGCTTCTGTTAATGGACTCGATGTGATTGAAAACTCAATCGAAGTGCGTCGGCTTGTTGGGTATCTGCCCGAGCACAATCCGCTTTACACCGATATGTATGTGCGTGAGTATCTTGAATTCAGTGCCGGCATTTATCAGTTGGGAAAATCATCAAAGTCACGTATTGATGAAATGATTGAACAAACCGGCCTGACGGATGAACGCCACAAAAAAATAGCTGCCTTATCGAAAGGTTACCGACAGCGTGTGGGTTTGGCACAAGCCCTGTTGCATAATCCGGAGGTGCTGATCCTCGATGAGCCAACATCAGGTCTCGATCCCAACCAATTGATCGATATCCGTAACCTGATCAAAAAAATGGGTGAACAAAAAACGGTGATTCTTTCGACCCATATCATGCAGGAAGTAGAAGCTGTTTGCGACAGGGCCATCATCATCAACAAAGGCAAAATTGTAGCCGATGATAAAACCGCAAATATTATCAAATCCGGTAGCCGGGATATGCTGATTGTGGAACTCGATAAAGCCATCAACGAATCGCTTTTCAAATCGGTTCCATCCATCTCAGCTATAAAGTACCTGTCGGGAAACACCTGGCAAATAAGCGCCAAAAACATGGATGAACTCCGGCAGGAACTCATGAAGTGGGCGGTAAATAACAAACTCGCCATACTTTCGATGCGCCGCGACGAAAACTCCATGGAAGAATCGTTTCACAGGCTCACAAAAGATTAAATTCTTTTTGCCCCCAAAACATTTTTTTGCCCCCAAACCCCCGAAACGGGGGCTTATAAGAAATAGTTGAATCTACTTGGTTTAATATTTTGAAATAAAAATGTAAGCTTTTTGTACTCCCCCGATTTGGCGGACGGAGGGTAGGACAACCTAAGAAATCTTCCTCTGGTGGTTAATACGAAAAACGTATATTTGCAGTTATATCCTTAAAAATCGTGTTCAACTGATCTTCAGCCCCAGATTCAACTGATGGTCAACAAAAAAACCTCGTATGAAACACACTTTCCGAAAAATAAGTATGCTTGTTATAATGGTTATGGCTTTGTCGCAAATCGTTGTTCTGCAATCATGTACAAAAAAATCTGCCAATCGGAATCCTGAAATAGCTTATATCACCGTTAATCCTGAATCACTGTATGCCAATGGTGTGGCCAAGGTGAAGGTGGTGGCGAGCGATCCTGATAAAGATAATCTCAGTTATAGCTATCAGGTTGATCTTGGTACGTTTACTGCGTATGGAGCAACGGCGATATGGGAGGCACCGGGAGCAAACAGCAAGGCAACCGTAATTGTTGTTGTAACGGATGGCAAGGGTGGTGAAACCAGGGCTGAGGCTTACCTGAATACACAGGGTAATGCCACCCAAATTTCAGGCAGATTATTGGTTGCGGAAAATATTATCGGGAATTTGCTTTATACCAAAGTCAGTCTTTATAACAATTTTGATGACTGGCTCAATAATATCCCATTCAAACGCTTCGAAATAGGCGACGAAGGCCCGAAAGTTGCATACAATATGTCGGATGTTCCGGCCGGTACTTACCTGATCGATTTTTGGAAAGATGATGATTACAATGGTAAATGGAGCTATGGCGATTATGTAGGTTGGAAAGGTTCGGGAACTATTATTGATCCTGTTCTTGAATCAATTACCGTGCTGGACGGTCAAACTACGATGTGTAATATCGAAAATATGCAGGTGGTGTCGTATTAATCAGTTCCAATCGGATTTTGACCCGATTATGTTTTTTTAAAGCTACAACCACCGCTATTCAAAATAAATGATTTACTTTTGCCCACTGAACTTTTGATAGTTCAGGACATATTGAAATTTGTGGAAAAATTTGATTGATTGCAACCACTTAAAAAAATGCTAAAGCAACTTTAGCCTGCCAATCGCCTCTTTTCCATTCAGTTAATAACAAAATTAATTATTCAAACAATGGGATATTTATTTACATCCGAGTCGGTTTCAGAAGGTCATCCCGACAAAGTATCGGATCAGATTTCAGACGCAGTGCTCGATGAGATGTTACGTTTCGATCCTGAATCGAAGGTAGCCTGCGAAACACTGGTGACAACCGGATTGGCAGTATTGGCCGGCGAAGTAAAAACGAATGGTTATGTTGATGTTCAAACCATCGCCCGTCGCACCATCGACCGTATTGGTTATAACAAGGCTGAATATCAGTTCGATGCGAAATCGTGCGGGGTGTTGTCGGCTATTCACGAGCAATCGCCCGATATTAATCAGGGTGTGGTTCGCAAAAGTGAAGAGGAACAGGGAGCCGGCGATCAGGGCATGATGTTTGGTTTTGCCTGTCGCGAAACAGAAAGCTATATGCCACTGACCAGCGAATTGTCACATATTTTTCTTCAGGAACTGGCTGCCATCCGTCGTGAAGGTAAAAAAATGAAATACCTCCGTCCCGATGCAAAATCGCAGGTAACGGTTGAATACGCGAACAACTGGAAGCCGGTTCGCATCGATACCATCGTAATCTCCACACAACATGATGACTTTGATGAGGAAACCCTTATGCTTGCCAAAATAAAATCGGATGTTGAGACAGTGCTTATCCCGCGCGTGAAGAAATTGCTTCCGCAAAAGATCAGAAATTTATTTAAAAATGATTTCAAACTTTTCGTGAATCCCACCGGCAAATTCGTGATTGGCGGACCGCACGGCGATACCGGATTGACGGGCCGTAAAATTATTGTTGACACCTATGGTGGACGTGGAGCCCACGGCGGTGGCGCCTTCTCGGGTAAAGATTCATCCAAGGTGGATCGTTCGGCAGCTTATGCAGCCCGATATATTGCCAAAAATATGGTAGCCGCCGGAACATGCGACGAGGTACTTGTTCAGGTTGCCTACGCGATTGGTGTTGCCCAGCCGGTAGGTTTCTATATCAACACGCGTAATACCGCCAAAGTCAGCGACAATAATGGCAAGAAACTGACTGATGAACAAATTTCGGAAAAGATTGCATCTATTTACGATATGCGTCCGTATGCCATCGTGAAACGATTCGGATTGAAAAACCCGATTTTTGAACCAACGGCTTCATACGGCCATTTCGGACGCGAGCCTTATACCCGGGAAGTGGAAGTGTATTATAAAAACGGGTCAACGGTCACCAAAACAATTGAAGGGGTTGAGAAATATTTCAGAACCGTTGAGTTTTTTGCGTGGGAAAAACTCGATTTCGTTGAAGAAATCAAAAAGGCTTTTGGTTTATAAACTTACTTTTAAGATTGAAGATCGCCGGTGATGAGAATTATTGGCGATTTTTTTTGTTTTATAGCACACAGTTGACACGGATGCAGCGGATTTGCACGGTTTGAAGTGTAACCGAAGGTATTCATCCTGCTTAAAAAAGTGTTCGTGTTTCTCATTCACTTTATTTCGTTGTGCCATCATAATAAGTATTAAAATTCTATCTTTGCAATATGAACATCGAAGATATCCGGACTTATTGTCTCCAGAAAGAGGCTGTTACTGAGGGTTTACCTTTTGGCGACGATACACTTGTGTTTAAAGTTGCCGGGAAAATGTTTTTGCTGGCAAATCTCGAAGGTCCGCTTTCAGTTAATATGAAGGCAAGTCCCGAAGAGGTGATCGACCGCATTGAGCGGTATCCTGAGGCAAGGCCGGGTTATCATATGAATAAGAAGCACTGGATATCGGTTGATATCGATGATTTCACCGATCTGCAACGTATTCAATCGTGGATCGACCGTTCGTATAATCTGGTAGTGAGCAGCCTGCCACGAAAATTACAGGACGAACTTCAAAACAAAGAATAACCCGATCGATAATTAATTTTTCGTAACAGAATCATTTTGCCATTTGCCATTTGCCGTTTATATTTTGAATTCAAAACCATGGCTTAGGTTTAAAACCATTTTCTCTTCATAAACCACCTGATCATCAATCCGCTTACGCCAAGCATAACGATCCACACGAAAAGATAACCATAAGTCCAGCGTAGCTCGGGCATATGATCGAAATTCATTCCGTAAAGCCCTACAATAAAGGTCAATGGGATAAATATTGTCGAAATAATTGTCAGCAACTTCATGATCTGGTTCATTTTGTTGCTTAGTGTGGAGAGGTATATATCTTTCAGTCCGGCATTCAGATCGCGGAATGATTCGATGTTTTCATAAATCTGCATCAGATGGTCGTAAACATCGGTGAGATACCTGTTCTGAAGTTGATCGATCAATGAGGTTTCAACTTTTATCAGGGTATTCAATGATTCACGCAGTGGGAATACATTTCGTTTGATGAAAAGCAGGTCCCTTTTCAATGTCTGTATCGATTCTAATATGTCAGTGGCCGTTTCATCGAAGATTGAATCTTCAAGCTTATCGATAAAATCGCCTGTTGTCTCAATGGTTACATAATAATTATCAACAATCACATCAATCAGGGCATAAAACAGATAATCCACACCACGTGTCCGAAGTCGTCCTTCAGGAATCTGCATTCGTTCTAAGATAGGATCATAGAGTGGAAGCGGATTTTCGTGGAAAGTAATCAGAACGTTACTGAAAAGCAGCATACTCACCTGATCCGAATCTAACTCTTTCTCCTGCTGATCGTATTGCAAGGTTTTGATAGTGAGGAAAATATAATTTTCGAGATAATCCACCTTTGGATGGTGTTCGGTATTCAGAACATCTTCGATGACCAAGGGATGTATTTTAAAAATCGCACAAAGTTCACCGATGGTTTTCGTGTCCTGCAATCCGGTCACCTGAATCCAGGTATTCTTTTCGGAAGTCAACAGGGCCGGAATTTTGGCAACACTTATATTCTCAATTTCGTTGTAATATTCATCCTTGTATTGAATAATATCAATTTTGGTGTGTTCGGTTTTTACTTTGCCAATATGTACTAAGCTACCCGGCGAAAGCCCGACTTTACGCGGTGCGCTTGGCTTGTGCAGTTTTTTTGATGGTTTCCGGTTTTTCATTGTATCTGGAATAATTACGAAACTAAGATATTGGTGACCCAAAGTTACGGAATGTTGAATTAAGGATAGTAAAAATATCTGTTATCCTGTTTTTTACGGAGTTTATTTGTTGGGATCGTCTTTATTCCGAAGTATTTAGTCATATATTTGTTGGGTATTGTTTGTTCTGATACTGAAAGTTATGAGAAAATTCTATTTAAAAATAATACTTCCTACCATCCTGTCCGTTTTATTGTTCATCCTGACTTTCTTTTTAATCATTATACCCCGTTTTCAGGAAGATATCATGAGCAAAAAGCGCGAAATGATCCAGGAACTAACCAACACTGCCTGGAGTATTTTGTCGGTATATGAAAATGATGAAAAAGAAGGATTGCTGACGCGTGATGAAGCCCAGCAAACTGCAAAAACACGCATTCAACACCTTCGGTATGGTGAAGAAAACAAAGATTATTTTTGGATAACAGATATGACTCCGGTAATGATTGTGCATCCGTTCCGCAGTGATTTGAATGGTCAGGATTTAAGAAATTTCACCGATCCACATGGAAAAAAACTTTTCGTTGAATTCGTTCAAACGGTTAAAAAATCGGAACAGGGTTATGTTGATTATATGTGGCAATGGAAGGATGACTCGCTGCATATTGTTCCCAAATTGTCGTATGTAAAATTATTCAAACCCTGGAATTGGGTGATCGGGACAGGAATCTATATTGATGATGTTAAAAAAGATATTGCCAGATTAACAAATCGAATGATATGGATTTCGTTTGGAATTTCCATTTTGCTTGGACTACTTCTTATTTATATCCTTAAGCAAAGCATTGGTATTGAACGCAAACGAATTGCAGTGGCAGATGATCTGCATGAAACAAAAGAGAAATTTCGAACCCTTGTCGAAGCAGCTACCGAGGGTTTGCTCATGCTGATCGACGGAAAAATTGCTTATTCAAACGACATCATATGTAAGATGACCGGTTACGATGCAGATGAACTCAATAATATTCCGCTCAATGAAATCATTAGCAAAAGCAATAATCGGGCAATCATTGAAGTCTTTTCGAAAAGCACAGTAAAAGAGGGACAGTTTGACTTAAATTTAAGTTGCAAAAACGGCAGTTTGCTCGAAGTGCTGATCACATCTTCAACAGCAATATTTTACGGTAAAACAGTCAATATCATCATCGTTAAGGATATTTCCACCGATAAAAATGTAAATTTCACAAGTCTCGAATATCAAAAAATCATCAGCACATTGAATGTTGGTTTTTTTAAAACCAGCATGGGTTCAAAAGGAAGTTTTTTATTTGCCAACGAAACAGCATTACGCATATTCGGATATGAAAATTTCGGGGAAATGATGGATATTCAATTTCTCAAATTGGTTGTGGAAACTGATGATCGAAAGAATCTGATCCGGAGTCTCAAAAAAAATGGATTTACTAATAAGCAAGTGGTGAAAATTCAACGGAAAAGCGGTGAATTTGTCATTGTCGCCGTGTCGCTTGTATCCATTCAAAGTGAAGATGAAGATGATTTGATTTGTGATGGCCTTATTGAAGACATTACATTGCAGGAGAAAGAAAAAGCCCGAACCAATCAACTGATTGTGAAACTGAAAACAAATAATCTGCTGTTGGAACATCCTATAAAAGAATATGTTAGTGAGGTTAACACAATTAAAACTGACGCTACCATCGATGATGCAATTCGTGTGATGACAAAAAAGAAAACGGATTGTTTGTTGCTCGCCAATAATGTGAATAATTGCCTGGGAATCATTACCAATACTGATATCCAAACCAGAATTTTACGTTTGAACCTGAAACCGGATAATCCGGCATACCTGATTATGAGTTCGCCCATCGTATCGGTTTATGAGAACAACCCGGTATTTGAGGTAATGAGAATCTGTAATGAAAATGGGATAAATCACCTCCTTGTCAGGAATTCGTTAGATGAAGTTTCGGGAATTTTTAATGCCAAAAATGTTTACAATGCATTGATACAATCGCTATCATTTTATATTCACGACATTTCACAATCAGAATCGATTGGCCAACTCAAACAGCAATATAATGATCTTCAATTGATGTTATGGCCACTCATCCAAAGTGAGGTTTCGATCGGTTATCTTACAAATATTACCACTCCGTTTGCTGATGCAGCTATTCGGAAAATTATTGAATTATCGATCGATGATCTGGGTCAACCGCCTGTTTCATTCTCATTTATATGTTTGGGAAGTGAGGGAAGAAAAGAGGAAACATTATTTACTGATCAGGATAACGCCATTATTTATGAGGATGTTCCAAAAGAAAAAGAGATTGAGGTAAACGCCTACTTTGTTACACTTGGCGAAAAAGTTTGCGGTGCGCTACATGAAGTTGGATATGCTTTTTGTAAAGGAAATATAATGGCCATGAACCAGCAATGGTGCAAGCCATTAAGCATATGGGAGAAATATTTCATTCGTTGGATTAGTGCTCCTGAACCGCAGCATTTGCTGGATGCCAGCATTTTCTTCGATTTCAGGCTTGTGTATGGTGATGAAAGGTTTGCAGTCAGATTAAGGGAAGTTATTTCAGCCGGCATCGGTGCAAATTCTCAATTCCTGTATCATATGGCTCAAAATGCCTACAACACAAGGGTTCAACATGTATCAGGCGGAAATATTTTATCAGACAAACATGCCGGGGTGGTTGATTTGAAAAGTGCTGTTGCCCCAATCATTATGTTTGCCAGAGTTTATGCCCTACAAAACCATATCATCGGCACAAATACCATTGATCGGTTGCTTACATTGAAAGATAGACATTTGGTCAGTGAGACAACAATTGATGAAATTTTATATGTATATAGTTTTCTGATGAAGCTGCGTTTCAGAAACCAGGTGGAATTATTGGAATCAAATTTGCCTTTGTCGAATTTGATTTCTACAAAAAAAATGATGGAGATAGAATTTCAGCTGTTTAAAAAAGTGTTATCGATTATTCCTGATTTTCAAAATAAAATTAAAACAGACTTCAGGATTTCTATGTAATCAATGGCTGATTACAGATGTCTTCATGTCAGATTGAAAAGTAGGCATTGTGTTTAAAATTCAGGCACTCATTCAGATCAAGGTACCCAAGCTGGTTTGTTAACATCATGGTTTTTCCAATAATCAGTGGCTTTTGATTGAAATGACTATGACCATAAATCCAGAAATTCGCATGGCTGTTTTCGACAGTTTCAGCGATGTCAACGCAAAAAGCTTCATTAATCAAACTTGCGTTGTGTGGTGGGTAATTACAAAGTGTTGAAGGCAAATGGTGAGTGACTACAATTGTTCTCTCCGTTTTATACTCCAATGCTTCTTTCAAAAAACTGAGACTATTTACATGAAGCTGGTTAAAATCACTGACTCTCAAAGGCTTTTTGTTCATCGAAATAACCTGAAAATCAGAGACCCTTTGTTCGATAAACTTTTCCTTTTCTTTACTTATATTTGACCATAAAGTGGTGAATATAAATCGAATGCCTTCATAATTCAATGTAATATTGTGCACAATATTTATATTTTTTCTAACAAGAATATTGTATGACTGACTGTATTCTCCAAGGTCTTTGTGATAAAATTCATGGTTGCCCGGAACCCAAAAAACCTGTTTATAGTGATCTGAAACAAAGCGAAAAAATGGATTATTCAGCCGCTCATCGAATAGTGGTGCGATATCGCCCGCCAAAATCAGCACTTCGCCCGAAACGATCAATGGTGTATTGATTAAATATTTGCTGTTCTTCTCAAATTCCAGATGCAGATCCGAACAATACTGAATTTTCATAGCACAGGCTTGAGTTTTGTCATTGGTTAACAAAAGTAGTCATTTGTCAGCAGACCACAGTTTTTCGGTCGGGTTAACAATTTCTAATAATCTAAAAATCAGCCTACATCACTGATTTTTTTCAACAATGGCATGTCTAAAATTTCAATATCTCTGCCATCAATATCTATGATTTTTTCTTTAGAGAACTCCGTAAACAGTCTGACAGTGTTTTCCTCAGAGATTGCCGACATTTCTCCGATTTCTTTACGGGTAAGACACAAATGGAATTTGTAATTATTGTGCAGTTCCGAAAGATAAATGAGGTTTTCGGCAAACCTACCCCGAATTTGTTTCTGGTTTAACGAAACGATCTTCCTCATGATGTTTGAAACCGATTTCCCAAAGGCTTTGTTCAAATTAAGAAGTAAAGCATGGTTTTCGATATACAATTTTCTAACTAAGTCCATATCGATGAAACAAACTTCAGAATCCTCAAGCGCACTTACAGAATAAGAGTAATTGGCGTTTTCGAAAAAAGAAAGCAAGCCAATATATGCCGGTGGTTTCAACAAATACAGGATGATGTTTCTGTTGTTTATTCCTTCAATATACAGCTTGGAGGAACCCTTCACCAAAAACAATGCATGAGTGACTTCTGTGCCTTGTTTGCAGATGATTTCATTTCGTTTAATGTTGGCACACAGAGGGTTTATTTCTTTACCCGTTCTGCCCGAATTAACCAGAGTTGAATAAATATCGCACTTTAAGATGCAAACTTCGCAATTGTGATTTTTGCTAAACTTCATATGCGTATTTTCCTTCAAAATTATAAAAAAGTTGTTTCGAAACAATGTTTAGGAACAACTTAATTCAATAATATCTAAATACCTTAATTAATACCTTTGGCCGTCTGAAATTAATTTAACGAAATAAAAAAAACGGAGGAAAAATGATTCATGAACCTGTTGTCGAAACCGGAATCGACAAAGCAGCAGCTGCAAAAGCAAAATTTGGTGTAATCATGTTTGTGATTTACACGCTGGTTTATTCGGGATTTGTACTTATTGGATTGACCAAACCCGAATGGATGGGTCTGGAATTCGTAGGCGGGCAGAACCTGGCCATAATTTATGGCTTCGGTTTGATTGTGCTGGCAATTGTTATGGGCTTCATCTATAACTATTACTGCACAAAAATGGAAGACAGAATGAATAAGCACTAATCATAAAAACAGGAAGAAATGATTTACGAAGTATCAAATTTAGCAATTATAATTTTCTTGTTTATTGTTGGCTTAGTATTGGGATTGTCCTTTTACTTTGCCCGAAAAACAAAATCTGCATCAAGCTACTATGCAGCGGGTGGAAACATACATTGGGCTGTAAACGGCATCGCTTTTGCCGGTGATTACTTGTCAGCAGCCTCGTTTTTAGGAATATGCGGTATGATCGCTTATTCGGGATATGATGGGTTTTTGTACTCAATCGGTTATCTTGCAGGCTGGGTGGTGGCTCTGTTTTTGGTTGCCGAGCCGTTAAAAAAATTAGGTAAATATACGTTTACCGATGCCTTGGATTCAAGATTCAACTCGAAATATATCAAACTGGCCGCATCCATCAGCACACTGATTGTTTCAGTTTTTTATCTGATTCCGCAGATGGTAGGAGCAGGCGATTTAGTAGTTCCTTTGCTGGGTCTGCCACATTGGATCGGCGTGCTTATAGTGGGATCCCTCGTGATTTTTATCGTGGCCACTGCCGGTATGACAAGTACAACCTATGTTCAGTTTATCAAAGGGGCCTTGCTCATCATTTTTTCAACCATACTTACGATTTATATCCTGAATAATGGATTTACACTGACACCCAACGAAAACTACCACAAATTTGACAAGGTTGCAGCTTCTATGGTGAATGGAACAGATCTCAGCATCGCAGATCCTGATTATCAGGTGAAAGCAACGCAAAGGGCCGGGAGTAAAACATTTGTGAAGCTTGAAAGAGGAGGCAATGAATACTGGTACAATGTGAATATTAAAGAGGATAAGATCACGCTTGAAGAAGCCCTTTATACTACATCGAAACCAAGTGGAGAGAAACTTTACAATGGTGCGCCTAAATCGGAAAGAAAATTTTACCAGGTTGGTCATCTTAGTAAAATCGTCATCGATGGAAAGGAAGTTTCCAAATCTGGTCCGGTAGGTCCTTTTGAATTTTTACGTATTGTTGGGAACAGTGAGGTGGTCCGTTTTTCGAAAAACACTTTTCAGGATGGAGATGATAAAGTTACAGTGTGGAATCAAAATGTGACTTCCGGCGGAAAAGTCATGAAACCGGGATTAATTTATAAACTTACGAAAGAAGCAGGTGCCACTTTCTGGGATAGGATGAACTTCCTGTCGTTGATGCTCGCCTTGTTTTTGGGGACATCTGCCTTACCCCATATTTTAATCAGGTATTATACTGTTTCGAGTCAGCGTGCTGCACGCAAATCGACAATTGTTGCGATAGCAGCCATCGGATTCTTTTATATATTAACACTTTACATGGGATTAGGTGCCATGATCAATGGTGTGTTGGATGTTGAAAGCAGCAATATGTCGGGACCATTGCTGGCAAAAACATTTGGTATTGGATTATTTTCAATCATTTCAGCCATTGCTTTTGCCACTGTACTTGGCACAGTGAGCGGGCTGATTGTTGCATCTTCCGGTGCGATTGCCCATGATTTTATCGATAAGTATTTACAAGTCGAAATGACAGACCGTGGCAAAGTAAAAGCAGGGAAAATCGCTGCAGTTTGTGTTGGCATTTTTGCCATTATACTCGGAATCTTATTCAAAGGAATGAATGTGTCTTTCTTAGTCGGATTGGCGTTCGCAGTTGCAGCCTCGGCAAATCTCCCTTCCATACTTTTTCTTTTATTCTGGAAAAAGACAACTGCCAAGGGAATCGCATCATCAATATTCGTGGGTATTGTTTCTTCTATTGGCATTATTCTTTTCTCACCCACCATGTATGAGAAATATGGATTAATACCAAAAGACGCGCCGATTCCCCTCGACAATCCTGGAATTATTTCAATACCATTGGCCGTAATTACATTGGTGGTTGTTTCCCTGTTGACACAGAAAGATAATTCGACCAAAGATTTTAGTAAATAATTTGTCCAATCTTTTATAAAATGTATAAAATGAAGAAATTAGGTTTAGTGTTTTTGTTGCTGACAGCATCGGTTATAAATGCACAGGAGAAAAAGGATGAACCAAAATTTGGCATCAGCCTTTCAGGTTTCGTAAAGACAGATCTGTATTATGATTCGCGTCAGACAGTGAATATTCGTGAAGGACATTTTCTTCTTTATCCTGAAAATGAGAAGATTGACATGAACGGAAAAGATATCAACGCAAAAGATCAGTTTGGAATTCTGTCTATTCAAAGTAGGATCACTGGAAAAATCAGCGGTCCGGATGTGTTGAAAGCGAAAACATCGGCTTTGATTGAAGCAGATTTTTTTGGTAATGAAAACGGGAATTTCAGTGATGTCAATGGTTTGAGATTGCGGCATGCCTTTATCAAACTTAACTGGGAAACAACCGAATTGTTGGTGGGTCAGTATTGGCACCCCATGTTTATTCCGGAATGTTTTCCTGATGTTGTTTCTTTCAATACCGGTGCACCATTTCAGGCCTTTTCGCGAAATCCACAGATTCGTTTGACTAAAAAAGTCGAAAAATTCAAGGTGATTATGGCTGCTGCTGAACAGCGCGATTTCATAAGCACCGGCCCTGATGGTGTTAACTCAAAATATCTGCGGAATTCTGTCATTCCCGATTTGAATCTGCATATTCAATATGCAAGCAGTTGGGAGAATAAAAATGAATTCCTGATCGGTATTGGTGGCGAATTCAAACAATTGACGCCCAGATTATCTTCTCAGGTGGATAAAAATACAAAAGATGGTAAAGACAGTTTGTATTATGCAGGTGATCAGAAAGTTAATTCATACGCTTTGACTTTGTATTCAAAACTTCGTTTGAAAACCCTCACGATCAAAGGCTATTGTGTAATAGGTAACAATCTTTATGACCTGGCCATGTTGGGCGGTTATTCGATTTCTTCAATCGCTGATCCAGCCCAAATGAAATACAATTATTCCCCAACAAAATTAATGTCAATCTGGGCTGAAGCATCCACAAACGGTAAAATTCAGGCCGGATTGTTTGGTGGTTTTACTAAAAATATGGGAACAGCCGATGATAATTTGGGTGTTTATTATAGCCGTGGCTCCAATATTAATTATATATTTCGTATTTCACCCCGTGTAATAGCAAATTTCGAAAAGCTGCGTATTTCAACGGAACTTGAATATACATCGGCGCAATATGGGAAAGCGGCAGCAAACGGTTTGGTTGATTCTAATCATACGGATGTTGCCAACCTAAGACTTTTACTGGCGTTTTATTACTTTTTTTAACAATCGGATTCATGCAGGAATTTTGTAAAAACAGCCATGAATGATTTTTTAGGGAACAATTCTTAAATTTCTTTCTGAAAGGAAAAGTACTATTTTCGATATGTTTTGTTGAATTGCGTGAATTTTATCGAATCTCGAGTCTGGAATTATGATTAAAGTGTATTGAATTGCCGGTATTTTTTAAGCAGCAGTGTCCTGAATTTTTCGAGTGAATACTCGCTTTTATCTAACTGTAATGATTCATTATGTAAATCAACGGTATGTCTGGTGAGCAGAGTTTCGATAATTTCTTCTGTATTGTCGGGGTAGTTTACCTCAATTGTGGTACCGATGGCGATCCACGATTTTAACTTATCAACGTGTTTCTCTTTCAGACTCTTCAAGACCGGAACACCAATTTCTTTGAGTGCGATTGCATTGCATTGCTGCTCAAACTGCCCTTTCATAGGGATAACCATGAGTTTTTTATTCATAAACAGCGCCTCGGCCGGTGTCTCGAAACCTGCACCGCACAATACACCTTCGGAAGTGGCCATACTTTTGATAAATGTATCGTTATTAATGGGTTGGATAATGATATTTCCTTCGGTAATAGCTGTTTTATTGTGTTTTGAGAAAACCTGCCAATGCGTATCTTCACATTGCTGCAAAACTTTTACAATTCGTTTGTTGTCATATGCTGGCAGATAAACCGTATAATGACCAGAATTTTCTATTTTCTGATCACGAAGTTCCTTCCTGATAACGGGTGTAAATATGTTATTATCGTATGCTTTAAAGTGAAATCCGTATTGGCTTGTCGAAGGCGCATAGTTTTTTAGGATGGTTTTACCCAAAAGGTCGATCTTTTTTGGCTGAGGTACGTTTTTATTTAAAACTGCCGATTGGTGACTCAGCGAAATACACTTTACATCGAATAGTTTGCATGCCCAGGCTGATACTGGTTCAAAGTCGTTGAGAATCAGATCATAATCGAAAACTGGAAGTGAATTTATTTCTGAAAAGAATGACTTGACATGATTTTTCCTGTACGTTTCCAGGATATCTACACCGCCATTTTTGCCGAATACAAAACCTAAACCTTTCAATCGGTACCGTACCGGGAATGGCAATTCAATATCGGATTGCGAGCCGCTGATAAGAATATCGACCGAATGGTTCTTTTGTAATAACGGGATGATATCGCGCGCGCGGCTTAAATGTCCGTTACCCGTCCCCTGAATGGCATATAATATTTTCATTGTTTCATGCGATTAAATTCCTGAAGCATATTGTCGAATAGCTGGCTGTTGTTCAATTCCTCACTTTCATCGGTGATATTCAAATGCATTTCGGCTTTATCGCTTTCATTGAACCGGTAGATTGACCATTCGCCATTGGTATATTCGAGCGCCGACAGGCTTTCGACCCAGTCACCCGAATTCAGGTAGGTGATGCTGCCTTCGGTATTTGAAATTACACGGATTTCCGGTTGATGGATATGTCCGCAAATAACGAAATCGAATTTATTACTGATGCCGATATCTGCGCTGGTTTGCTCAAAATCGTTGATGAACGAAACAGCATATTTTACGCTGTTCTTAATCTTTTTCGATAGGGAAAGCTTGCCTTTTTTGAAGATGTTTTCTGATATAAAATTGAAAAACCTGTTGATCAGGATCAATGTATCATAGCCGATAGCACCCAACCTTGCCAACCATTTCGAATGTTGCATGGTAATGTCGAATACATCTCCGTGAAAAACCCAGGCTTTTTTTCCATCTGCCAGGTTGAGTACAACTTTGTTTACGATACTGAGAGAGCCCATTTTCAGACCCTCAAACTTTCGCAACATCTCGTCGTGGTTGCCTGTTACATAGTACGTTTTTATTCCTTTTCCAATCCAGTTAAGCAGTAATGTCACAACCTTCATGTGGCTTTTAGGCCAGTAACTTTTACTAAATTGCCATATATCGATAATGTCGCCATTCAAAACGACAACTTTTGGTTTGATACTTTTTAAATAATGATGCAGTTCTTTAGCATGGCAACCATACGTTCCAAGATGAACATCGGAGATGACAAGAATATCAATCTGCCTTTTGGGTTTTTTCATTGCGATAGATTAAGAAACACGGTTGGGATGGCAGTAATCGTGCTGACATATATTGAGGTAACGTTTTGTGGATTTTTTGAGAAAGAATCCTGTCTGATATATTCGTCAGAATTGCTGAAGTGACAATTCGTAATGGAGTGTTTTAAAAGCGAATTTGCAAAATATCTTTCGATCACTTGGGTTCCGGTCAATGCGTTGCGCAAAAGTACCCGCGTTGTGTAAAGTAAATGTTAACAGGATGTTATCAAATTGTTAAAGCCAAATATATCAATGAAAGGAGGCGATATATCAATTAAATGCCCCGTTGAAGTGCAAATTGACGGGTATTCAGAAAGTATCAGGAGCGAACGAACCTGTCCTGAAAAATTTACCAGCGTTTGGTGTGGTCGAATGCGCTATTCAGCAAATTTTTCACCCCAATCCGACATGAGTTGCATCACGGGCAGCAGTTTTCTGCCTTCATCGGTGAGTGAATATTCAACCTTCGGAGGAATTACTTCATAAACCTTCCTGTTTACGACACCACTCTTTTCGAGTTCGCGCAACACCTGGGTAAGCATCTTGTCGTTGATACCGACAAGGATTTTTTTTATTTCGCCAAACCGTTTGGGGCTTTCTCTCAGGTTCCAGAAAACCAAGCTTTTCCACCTGCCACCAATCACCGATAAGGTGAGATCGACCGGACAATAGAAGAAAGTTCCATCGAGCTTATACCGTTTCATTTCGTTTTTTTTACAAAAATACAGCTAATTCATTATACTTACCAAATCTATAGTGCTTTCATTTTGGGTAGTATATTGTTTAAATAAAGTGACTGACTGACCTTTGCCGAAAAAAAGTTATGGAAAAAGAAGCAGTAAAAAAGACAGCATTAGCAGTATCGTATGCTATATTGGAAGGTCGATGGAATGACCTCGATAATTTATTGGACGAAAAATTCACTTACACCGGTGATGGGTTCGTGTTTACGAAAGATGAATATATCGGTTTTATGCAGGATATGAAAGCGGCATTCTCGAACCTGAAAATGCAATTCCCACATGTGTTGGTTGATGGAGATCAGGCATCGATACGGTTTATTTCGACGGCTGTTAATACCGGTAAGTTCATGGGCGCGCCCGCTAACAGGAAAAATCTGGAGGTGCATGGTATTAATATCCGTAAAGTGAAAGATGGAAAAGTGATGCAGGAATGGCAAACAACCGATCTGCTCGGTGTAATGAAACAGATAGGATTCGGAGCCTTATTGGGTTACGCTTTGTTTGTCGGCTTGTTTAAAGTTAAACAGGCACGCCCGGTAAGGAAGAGATAGGTCGTGCGAAAGACCGGAAATGAAATGGATAAACTAAGGCTATCCATTTCATTTTATCAGTGATTTTCGCATTGGATTAACGAAAAAGTGAAATTTCATGTGATTAAAACCATTGGCGTTTTCTGAACAGCATCACACCAAATATCGAAAAAGTCAGAGAGAGAATAATGATGAATGGCATCGCCCACGTCCAGTTTTCGATATAATTAGGAACATTCATCCCGAAAATACTCGCGATTAAAGTCGGGATCATAAGGATGATTGAAATCAATGTCAATTGTTTCATCACGACATTCAGGTTGTTCGAGATAACTGAAGCGAATGCATCCATCATGCCACTCTGGATATCCGAATAAATTTGTGCCATCTCCAATGCCTGTTTATTCTCGATGATGGCATCTTCGAGTAAATCCTCATTAATCTCTGAAGTTATTTTCTTTGAGTTTCGCAGTTTGGCAAGTACAATCTCATTGGCTTTTATAGAAGTAATAAAATAGACGAGACATTTCTCCATTTTCAGGAGTTTATTCAGCTCGCTGTTTTTAATCGACTTTTCCAGATCTTGTTCAATGACAGATGTTTGTTGGTTTATTTCTTTCAGATAATTCAAATAGGTGTTACCTGAGCGCAAAAACAAGCGGAGGATAAAATTATACACATCGGTGATTTCGCGGTATTGCTCCCTGAAAGGCGATGGCTCCTTAATCGGAAGAATGCCGTTATCCATCAGGCACAAAGTCATGGTAAACTCATCAGTCATGAAAATACCCAAAGGCACCGTATAATACGGAATACCATTGTTTGCGCTTTTTATCGGGATACGGATGATGACTAAGGTCCAGTCGTCATCAAATTCCAAACGTGGGCGTTCATCCGTGTCTAAAATATCGCGGATGATATCGTCAGGCAAATGAAATTCTTGTGAGATACGGTCGATTTCTTCTGTTGTAGGTTGTGTGATGTTAATCCAGCCACCTTTTTCAACATGCGGTGTTTCGATATAACCGCCAAATGTTTTAAAAATCTTAATCATTTTCTTCCTTACAATTACACTGTAAGGAATTGAAAAACAGTCCTTACAGCAGGTTAATTATGCATTAAACTATGCGCAGGCCCATCGTCCATTTTATTCTTGTTTTGAGGACGCAAAAGTAATCTAATTTGTGACTGACATTGTTCATTCCGATTAAAAGGAGTTAATTTACCATTATTTAACAATCACCTCATTTTGTAAGATCCCTTTATTTGATTAATCATCTGTTTTATAACAGGTTGGATTAAGTTCTTCTGTTTTATTAAAGAGTTCTGCCGTTTTTTTGCTATTGAAAACAGGCATTTTATTCTTTCATTTATCCTGTTTATTGCTAATTTCATTCTTTATTTTCGTCAGTTCGTCATTATTTGAAGAGTCGGTTGGTCTTGTGATTTTAATTTCGCAGCATCAAAATTTTAAACTATGAAAAAGATTTTTTTTACAATTATCAGCTTGATAATCTTAATGAGTGCTTATACGCAACCGCTGCAAACCATTCGCGGCAGGGTGATCGACATGGATAGCAAGATCCCTTTGCCGGGTGTAAATATTATTTTGTTAAAATCTGATCCTATGGTTGGGACGGTCAGTGATATTGACGGCGTTTTCAGGTTAGACAAGGTAGCTGTAGGCAGGCAAGGCATTTCGGTAAGTTGTATTGGGTATAAACCGGTTATGTTTACTGATCTGATACTGAATTCGGTAAAAGAAGTGGTGCTTGAGGTCGAACTTGAACAAAATGTGTATCAGGGTGTCGAAGTCGTTGTAACAGCCGAAGGCAAAAAAGCCGAAACTATTAACCAGATGGCTGTTGTGAGTGCACGTGCCTTTACCGTTGAAGAAACAGAAAAATATGCCGGAAGCCGTGGAGATGTTGCCCGGATGGCGATGAATTTTGCCGGTGTTTCATCGGCCAACGATCAACGGAACGATATCGTGATCCGTGGTAATTCGCCAAAAGGATTACTGTGGCGGCTCGAAGATGTGGATATCCCGAACCCGAACCATTTTGCCGAAGGGGGTACGACCGGCGGTCCGGTTAGTATGTTGAACAATAACCTGTTATCGAACAGCGATTTTTTTACCGGAGCTTTCCCCGCCGAATACGGCAATGCCATGAGTGGGGTATTTGACCTTAATATGCGCAATGGAAACAACGAAAAGCACGAGTTTCTTTTTCAGGTTGGTTTCAATGGCTTCGAAGCCGGAGCCGAGGGCCCTTTTAATAAAAAGCACAAAAGTTCATACCTGGTGAATGCCCGTTATTCAACGCTCGATCTGGTTAACGAATTTATCGATCTTGGAACTACCGGCGTGCCACAATACAAGGATGTCACTTTTAAATTAAATTTCCCTGTGAAACATGGAAAAATATCTGTATTCGGCATCGCCGGTGATAGCGAAATATCCATTCTTGATAGTAGGAGTGATGACGAACAGGATTTATATTCGGGTGAAGGAATGGATTTATACAGCCGTTCGAAAATGGCCGCCGGTGGCGTAACCTATGTACATTTTTTGAATGACAAAACTTATTTTAAACTTATGTTATCGTCTGTTTATCAGGAAGGTGGATCGGTTATTGATACATTGAATGAGCTTGGTACAGCACACGATTACCTCGATCATAATTTTACTGATTACCGGGCTTCGATAGGTGCATTCGTTCATAAAAAATACAACACACACCTATCGGTTCGTACCGGTTTCTCGATCGACCGCATGGGTTTCGATCTTTTGACTCAGTTTTATAACAAAGACGATCAGGCTTTCAGGGCGGTGATTGACTATGGCAAAGATTTGCAACATGGTGTAAATCTGTATCGGCCTTATATTCAGGCAACATACCATTTCAACGATCAGTTGAGTGTTGTTCCGGGTCTCCATTTTTTACATTATGACCTTAATAATGCTTCGAGCCTTGAACCCCGTATTGCTGCCAACTGGCAACTATCTGCCAATAAAAGTTTGAGTTTAGGCTATGGTCGTCATTCCGTCACCCAAAACTTATCGACCTATTTTCTGGGTACCCGTCTTGATGATGGCACATTAGTTGAAACGAACAACCAGCTTGGTTTAACCAAATCGGATCAGTTTGTGTTAGGTTATAATCATACCTTAACCGAAAACACCCGGCTCAAAATGGAGGCTTATTATCAGAATATATTTGATGTTCCGGTTGAACAACAAATCTCATCTTTCAGCATGTTGAACACCGGCGCTACCTGGGGTGTTGAAGCGGTTGACAGTTTGTGGAACGGTGGTACCGGTAAAAATTATGGTCTGGAATTTACTCTTGAACGTTTCTTCAGTAAAAGCATATACTATCTTGCCACAGTTTCGCTCTTCGAATCGAAATACACGGGAAGCGACAACATTGAACGAAACACAGCATTCAACGGTAATTATGTGCTTAATGTGCTGGTTGGTAAAGAGTTTAAACTGAATAAAGTATCCTCAATCAATATCGACCTAAAGGCTACTTTTGCAGGTGGAAAACGATACACACCGGTCGATATTGCTGCCTCCGAAGCGGCACACCAAACGAAATATGATAATACAAGTGCTTTCAGCGAACAATTTGATCCATTTTTCAAGGCTGATTTTAAAATTGCCTATCGTATCGATATGAAGAGAATCTCGCAGGAATGGGTGTTTTATGTCGAAAACTTTACTGGTCACAACAATGTTTTAATGCAGACATACAGTCCGTCGAAGAATGAAGTATCCAACGTGAATCAGTTGGGGGTTTTCCCGATGATGCAGTACAGGTTACATTTTTAAAATAAGTTTCAAATTCAAATGTTATGGAAGCCTCACTTTCAAATATTACCAAATTATCGATGCTATTGGCTTGTAACAAAAGGGAGATTCTGATAAGGGTGATTGGGATAATCGTGGTTTCCAGCCTTTTTACCTTTATCGAATTTGGTTTTGATTACTCCGGAACAAAGTTTTATATCCTGCTCCTGATTTCTCTGGTTCGTACGGCACTCATCTGGAATGGAAGTATGCTGATCATCAATTTTACCTTGTTGCGTTATCCGATATTTAAACAACCCGGGAAACTTATCGTTTCTCAGGTTGTTATGTTGAGTTTGTTCGTCATAATTATTGAAAATGGCGAAGTGTTTGCTACCGAAAATTATGCCGGATTATCACTTAATCGAAATGCAAAGATGGCATATTATGTTGGTTCATTGCTCATTACATTCATGATAAGCTCCATTTACGCATCGGTTGCTTTTTTTACACAATGGAAAACCGATATGTTAAGGGCGAATGCGCTTGAAAAAGCCAACCTTGAAGCGCGTTACGAAACCTTGCGTAATCAGGTAAATCCGCACTTTTTGTTTAATAGCCTGAATACCTTGCTGATGATGGTTGGCGATAATCCGGTGGCTTCAAAGTATGTCGAAAGTGTTTCGGAGTTTATGCGGTATATGCTCAATTCGAGAGATAAAGAAGCGGTTTTGATTCGCGATGAACTGAAAATCGCCCGCGAATATGCTTTCATCCAGCAAAGCCGGTTTGGCGATAAGTTGAAGGTTATTTTTAATATTCCGGAAAACTGCTTCCATTATGCCGTGCCACCCTTGGCCTTGCAGATGCTTATCGAAAATGCCATCAAACATAATGTGGTTTCAAATGAGCACCAGCTCAAAGTGAAGGTGTTTATTTCAAACAACAACTATCTTGTCGTTGAAAATGAGATTCGTCCCAAAATCGATAAAGAACCTTCAACAGGTGTGGGTTTGGACAACATAATCAAGCGATATTTATTTCTTTCGGACAAAGAAGTCATAATAAAACAGGATCATGGTAAATTTACAGTCATGTTACCACTATTTGAAAGGTCGATCTGATGAAAATATTAATCGTTGAAGATGAGGTGTTGGCAGCAAAACGCATGATGCAGTTGCTGACCGAAATTGAACCCGATTGTAAGCTGTTTGGCCCGTTTGATACGGTGAGTAGCGCTGTATCACATCTGAAGGTAACCCAGGATTATGACCTCATTTTCCTGGATATTCAGTTGGCAGATGGAAAAAGTTTTTCAATTTTCGAAGCCGTAAAGGTGAATATACCTGTGATTTTCACGACGGCTTATGATGAATATGCATTGCAGGCCTTCACTATCCATAGCATCGATTATTTGCTGAAGCCGGTTAACAAGGAAAAACTTCATGAAAGTCTCGAAAAATTTAAAAAAATCAGGAACCACTTTGGTGGTGCCGATCCGAACGGTCACTTGTATGAATTGATCACGAAGCTTCAGGCGCCAACCCAATCGCCATTTCGCGATCGTTTCCTGATAAACAAAGGCGATTCAATGGTTCCGGTAAAAGTGAATGAAGTGGCCTGTTTTTTTGCCGGCGAAAAGGTAGTAACGCTGTTTACCATTGAAAATAAACAATATATCATCCCTCAGACCCTTGATGAATTGGAAGCCAAACTCGATCCCCGGCTTTTTTTCAGGGTGAACCGACAGTTTATTGTGGCGGCTGAAGCCATTCAAAAAGTGCATAATTATTTCAATTTCAAATTGAAGGTTGAAATCAAACCTGATCCGGGAACCGAGATTATCGTCAGTCGTGCCAGGGCTTCTGAATTCAAATCGTGGCTGAGCGAATAATGGTCAACGACTTTTGATTTCTTTATTCGACCAATTATTCAATCAATTACCTTTGTGGGATGAAATTCAGAAAATCAGCTTATTTATTTATTATCGTGGGTGTGATACTTACGCTGGTGCGCTGTGCCCATCCTGTAGCGCCAACCGGAGGATTGAAAGATGAGGATCCGCCTGTTGTTGTGGGTTCGCAACCGGCAAACTATTCAACCAATTTCGATCGTAAAAATATCACTATAACCTTCGATGAGTTTGTTAAACTCGATAAACTGCAACAACAGTTATTGATTTCGCCGCCTACCGACAAATTGCCCGAAATCAAACTCAGAGGTAAATCGTTGATTATTAAATTTTTGGAAGACCTTAGACCTGAAACTACCTATTCAGTTTATTTTGGTGATGCCGTTGTCGATCTGTCGGAAAGTAATCCTATACCAGGTTTTACCTTTGTTTTTTCGACAGGTAGTATTCTCGATTCGATGACATTGACCGGACAGGTACGTACTGCATTCGATCTGAAACCGGCTGAGGAGACTTTCGTAATGCTGTATGTTGATGATAACGACACCATCCCCGTTGATTCGCTGCCTTACAGGATAAGGCCATATTATATTACACGTACGAATAAACTTGGATTTTACAGGTTTCAGAATTTAAGGAATGAGCAATACAAAATGTTTGCCCTAACCGATATGAACAGCAATTTTATTTTTGATATGCCCGGTGAGGCCATCGCCTACGCCGATTCAATGATAAAGCCCGAATTCATCAAACCAACTGTTATTGATACGTTGGTAAAACAGGATTCGCTTCTGCAGCAGACCGTTGATTCGTTAAGCGAAATTCTGGATGAAGAAAAAATAAAAATAAACAGGGATAGTCTCATTCAAATGACTGACAACAGCCGGTTCTTGTATCTTTTCAATGAAATCGATTCAACACAAAAATTGTTGCGTGCCGAATTAACGAAGGCCGGTCTGATCACTTTTGCTTTTCGCTATCCGGCCCGCGATATATCGGTTGAGAGTATGCTTCCGCTACCCGATACTTTTCAATTGCTTAAATATTACAGCAAAAATGCTGATTCACTTTACTGGTATTTTAGTCAGCATGTGCTGGATTCTCTTACCATTCACGTAACCCGGGATACACTCATTAATGATACTATAAGTTTGTCGCTGATACCACGCGCAAAACCTGTCAAACGTGGTTCAAAGAAGGACGTTGTTTCAGATGCCCTTCAGTTTACCTCAACAGTGAAGAACAAGAAATTAGATTTGAATAAGCCGTTGATCCTTAATTTTGCGGAGCCGGTAGTGAATTATCAGATGCGCGACACGAACCGTTTTATCAGCAACAAGGATACATTATACAATCAGTTAACTTTCACGAAAATCGATTCAATTGGCTTACATTATCGGGTGAATGAAACGTTCGAAGCCGGTGGAAGTTATGATATAGCTGTTCCCGACTCCGTGTTTTTTGGTTTCAGTGGCAAAAAAAATGATACCATTCTGATAAGTTTCAAGGTACCGACACTCGAAGATTATGGTAAGCTGATCGTTGAGCTTCAGATCGATTCAGCCGAAAAACTGATAGTTCAGTTGCTAAATGCGAAAGAATTGGTGTTGGAGGAAAAGAAAGTTAATAATTCGGGTAAAGTCATTTTCAGTAACCTTACACCCGGTAAATATAAAATCAAGGCCATTCAGGATCGCAATGGAAACGGACGATGGGACACCGGGAATTACCTGCGAAAGATTCAACCCGAAAAGGTTAGTTATTTCATGAAAGAACTTGATATCCGCGCCAACTGGGATTTTGAGGAAGATTGGGATCTGCGTGGAAAATTCAATGACTGATTAGCCTGAATTAATTATATTCATCAGTAAAAGTCGCTTTCCGGTAATGTGTATTTATATGAATACTTCATGGCTAAAACCATGAGTTTCTTTGTCATTTAACCTCAGCTTTCAAGCCGGGGTTAAAATTAATTCTTGAGATTCGTATTTGATGGCACCTTTCCGGCTTTTTGCATTTGTATTATCGTAAAAACCTACACATGTTCTTCCACCTCAAGTTCTGTAAAACTAAATGTCGCCCCATCAAACAGTCCCAGATCGCTAATTTTTAATTGAGGTATCACCAGCAAAGCCATAAACGAAAGCGTCATGAAAGGAGCGTGCAGTGTTGTTCCGAGTTGCTTTGCCATGGCATCAATCTGCTCATAAGCACTTGCCGTTTGATAGCCATTGCCATTCGACATTAATCCCGCGACAGGGAGCGGCAAAATATGTGCTGAGTCATCCGAAACAACCGAAATACCACCGGTATTTTCTATCAAAAGATTCACCGCCTTAGCCAAACTTTCATCATCGGCGCCAATCGCGATAATATTGTGACTATCGTGTGCGACGGTTGAGGCAATGGCTCCTTTTTTTAATCCAAAATTCCTGATAAAAGCTATAGCCGGAGCTGATTTTTGGTAGCGGTTGATGACGGTTATTTTGAGAATGTCATTTTCGGTATCACTAACCATTTTCCCGTTTACCACTTTTGGTGTGGCTATGATGGTATTTGTGATAAGCTGACCTTCGAGTGCTTCAATCACACGGATCTTTTTCCCCGAATAAGGAACTGAAAAATCAGAAGCAACGACTTTAGCAGCTACAAAGCGGTTTGGCGCTTCAGCTTTTACCGGATTGATAAGCGATTTCCCGTTTTCAGCTACCTTGATCCCGTTCACATACGTCTGCAACACAGTAAAATCGGTCAGGTTATCCACCACAATCAGGTCAGCCGGATCGCCTTGTTGTCCTTTACCAATTTCTAAATTGTAGTGCTTTATCGGGTTCAGGATGCAACATTGTAGCACTTTCATCGGATCATAACCGGCTTGAATGGCCCGTTTAATCATTTCGTTTATATGTCCGCGGACAAGGTCATTCGGGTGCTTGTCATCACTACAGAAAAGTACCGAATCAGGATGTGTTTCCAGAAGGTCAATTAGTGCGTCAAAGTTTTTGGCTGCGCTGCCTTCACGAATCTGGATTTTCATCCCATGTTCGATTTTCGCGAGCGCTTCTTCCATGGTGAAACATTCATGATCGGTGGTGATTCCGGCGCTGATGTATTTTTTAACATCTTCACCCATAAGGCCCGGAGCATGACCGTCAACAGGTTTGTTGTATTTTACAGCGAGTGCAAGTTTTGCCATCACCTCCTTATCCTCATAAATTACACCGGGATAATTCATCATTTCGGCTAAGTATTTTATCTCATCGAGTTTGAGGAGCGTTTCGATATCATCAACACCCAATACCGCACCTGCAGTTTCAAATCCAGTGGCCGGAACGCAACTTGAAGCGCCGAAAAAGAACTTAAAGGGAACAGTTTTCCCGTTGTCGATCATGTATTTTATGCCTTCAATGCCAAGCACATTGGCAATCTCGTGTGGATCCGACACGGTGGCAACGGTTCCGTGAACCACCGCGAGACGGGCAAATTCAGATGGAACAAGCATCGAACTTTCGATGTGAACGTGCGAATCGATCAGTCCGGGAAGGATGTAATGGGTCGATTTAACTTCCTCTTTACGGATTTCGGTGATGATACCGTGTTCGATCCTCAGGCTACCTTGAAATATGATGCCTTTTACCAGATCAATGATTTGTCCGCTTAGTTCAAACGTATTTGTGGATGGTTTCATAGCAGTGATTTTGAACAAAAATACATATTTGATACTTTGATTGAGGCATATTATATTACTTAATTGCTAACTCAAAGCTGATTATGCACTTTCAGAACTTAGTTTGGATTCAACAGGGAGTTCCCCGGCGAATTGAATAAAATGGATTGGCAATCAAGCCGATGGGTGGGATACAATGCGAAAGTAATTGATTCATGAAAATGGTTCACGTGTCAATGCTGAAATCAAACGCCGGTACCATGACCTACGATGGATTGGCCATGAGGATGGCAACTGAGAAATAAAACGATGAATAATACTACTGTCGTGGAATTGAGATTTGTAGGTTCGCCTGAAATCAGGCGACCAAACAATGTTCAGTTGGCAGTCGCAATGCTCCGGATCATGCCAAACACCTTTTGAATCAATAACACGAACTTCACAACCACAGATCGCTGCCTCTCTGAGAATATTGCTATAGTGGTCATACGAGTATAGCGTTCGGGTTTGTCGTAACACATTTCCTAATGAAACAGCATCAGGAGTAAGGTCTTCAATCCTTTTAACACCAAGTGAAGGATCAAGTGGAAATCGCAGACTTAAAGGATATCCTTTGTTGAAAAAGCTGCAATCAAATATCTTCTCAACCCTGGGATCAGGATAGATAATATCAGGATCCACTACTCCGACCCAAAGTACACGATTCGAACCAATGGCAGTTTTAATGGCAGTATTTGCGATATCAATCTTTTGAGAGTCATAAACAAAAACAATTTCGTTGTCAGCATAATACTTATCCCCACCAAGTAATCCAGGTTCATTCAATACCCACCTGACAACATGGGTAGCTTCATACGGATTTCCCGAAATGATTTCAGGATAAATAACCACGGCATTATTTATTTCTCCTGCATATCCATAAACAAACCAAGAGGAATAATCGGCTATACTTTGGCCCGGCATTGGGATAACCG
Source organism: Bacteroidales bacterium (assembly GCA_013141455.1). Lineage (GTDB taxonomy): Bacteria > Bacteroidota > Bacteroidia > Bacteroidales > F082 > CAJBPB01. The sequence continues at coordinate 5,775 of JABFQW010000012.1, read as the reverse complement.
CGGAAGGATAACCGGAACGATTGAGATGATGACAAAGCCGGTACAGCGCCCGTACTCCTGCGCTGCGATGTGTAAAACTGGGTGTAACAATCAGAAACTGAGCCTGTCCGTTAGGTAAAAATCGATTTATTTGATGCTTGGGTAACCGAAGATGTTTCATCTTTGGATCATTTGCGATAATTGGGAAAATAGTTTGGATGATAGCCGTATTCAAAAACAAGTTTAGCGGCTGTTTCCCGGTCATTGACGATACACAGCATATTCACCGGTAGAAATGCATTGGCCCAGCGATTTTTAAAAATACTTAATCCAACTGTTCCGCTTGCAGGCATCCCGCCAGTGAGAAGGATCATACCGTATTGCTGTACATAATCCTGAAGTCCGTGCATCATCAGATAAGAAGCATTCCATCTCAAACCGTAAACCGTTGGAACTATGTGAAGAATCTGCAGGAAATTATTTATGATCACACCACATGCCATAGCTCCCACATCGTAATGATCACTGACTCGAAAAAAAACAGCACCTGGTAATCGGGCGATTGAATCGAAGTGATTCATTGACATATCAAAGTAACCACCGGTAAGGTTGCGACGAAACTTGAGTTGCTCATAAAGCCCGACTATTTTCAGCTGCTCATTCCTCAAAGTAACGACTTCAAAAATACCACGGTTAGCTGCTGATTTTAATCTTTTAATTGCTCTTCTGCTTAAAGTTGGTGCTGGTTTTTCCGGATCAAAAACAAAGTGATCTTTCAATGGCCTGATGCTGACTTTACCGGCAAGTGCAATTGAAGGCTTCCACCCCGGATGTGTAACAACACAAAGGGAAACAAGATGACGGAATCCTTCTGTAAATATTTTAATATCAGATTCATTTGAAATCCACCGGTAAGGCCATGGTCCCACGCCATCAAAATTACAAGTACCAGGTATTTGGCGCCTGAGAACCGCAACCGGTAAAACAGGGTGTTGGTCAACAATACCAATATTTGATAGGCCATGAAGGTAGTCAACGGTGGAAAATGGGCACAATACAGGCATCATCAATTTTTTGAGTATATTAATGCAAGATAACTTAAAAGTTTGCGATATCTTCCATATTCAGACAAAGTTAAAATAGATATTTTATTAGTCCAATTATTGTTAGGTAGTTTTTTACGGTGAAGTCGATTATGACTTGAAAATACGTAATTTGGGTTTAATCGTATCTCGTTCGGTTATAAAGATTATTTTTGTTATATAAATTTATTGCATCCGGCTTATGAAATATGATTGTATGCCAATAATATCATCTAAAAAGAAGAAAATACATGTGAATCTGAAGTTTGGGAATTTATTGGTAATCATCTTGTTGGCAATGAGTCTGATATCCTGTTCAAAATCGTTAAGCCGGGAAGAAGGGCAAAAATATCTCCGTGCGTTTGACAACGAATTTATTCAGCTGGCGACACGTATCAACAAAACTGATGCAGCCGGAAGTATGGAAGCTTTATCGGTGCTGCCGGATGTTCCGTTGCCGTTTCTGATAAAAAATGAAAGAGATATAACTTCTGGATTGGGGGCATATAATTTCGAAAAAGCGAAAGGGAAGTACCTTTTTTCAAAGGGAAAAACCATATTGGATAAAGAAGGTGAAAGTGATTCGGTGTGTGTGACATTCCCGTTTAAATCGAAAAACGACAGTCTGGCCCAATTCATCCTGAAGCAATATTCCGAATCACCCACCTCCCTCCAAATGATGTTCCCCGAAGTTATTGAGGCTTCCATCGTTGCAAAAAATAAAGTTTTAGCCAACATCAGCTACAGGGCAATCCTGAAACATGATCTGCCTGCAGATGCTGAAATGGATATTTTGTTTAGTGATTTTCAAATAAATATATCACTCGAAACGAGTTTTCAGAAGTCGCATGGGACAATCACAGTTAAATTAAAAGTGATGGAGGACAACAAACCGATGCTCACCGGTACTGTTGTGACAGAAGTGAAGGTTACATCGGATAAAACATTGGTTTACAATGATAAAACCATGGAATTTGAAATATTTCCTGTTAAAATTTACTTTCAATCGGAGCAGGATTTTACAAATTCAAAGGCTGATCATTTCATTGAGAATTTCAATGAGAAAAGCGTGTTCACGATTTATACCCATTCGGGAGATAAGATTGGAGATGTGTTTTTGGCCAGGATTGATGGTCGCGACAGGCTAAATATGCATATCAGATACAGCGACGGATATGTGGAAAATCTTGAAGATCTTTTGTTGTCAATAAGAAAGATTCTCAATTTTAAACTCGTTTATATGAAGCCATATTATGACGGTGAATTACAGGCCTGTCAAAATTTTACCCTTCCCTGATTCTCATGGGTGTTATCGAAAAAATTGCTGTTTATCAAATCGTTAGGGTAAACCATATAGCCCTGGTTTGGATCAAGATCGATATTGGTTACATAATAAACGGACTGCCACACCAACAAAGAACAATACCAGGTTTTGTTGTCAGCCCAGTTTTTACGTTGGCTTGTCGATGAAAATAATGAATCATTTCTGAACGATTTACTAGCATTCCAGGCCGAATAATCCATCTTTTGCGCTTTTGCAAAGGCAATGATCGAATCAATCTGTGTCTCTGTTAAAGAAAGTCGTAATCTGTATCGGTTTCCCTTATAACGGCCTGCAAAATTGGTGTTGTTGTATGCCTTAGATTTATTTTTAATCAGTCCCCGGATTTCCCTCACCTGAAACTCAACCGGAACATCCTTGGCGATTGATTCAATAATCGTTGCACCGGCCAGCAAACTATCCATGTTTTCGTGGCTGTAACCCGATACAACAAGGGCTGCATGTCCAAAGCCAATACCATTGTTCATGAACGATGTCCCTGGTAAAAAATTGAGGTTGGGTTTTACAATGATATCACCTCTTCTCAGATCATGAATACCTTCATAAGCAAAAGGTAAGTTGTTGGAGTCCTGAACCAAAACCGTTGGATTTTCATGCTTTATCTTTTCCATACAGCTGTTGAGTCCAAGTATTAATATGGTCAAAGAGAACAATATCAATGTTTTACTGACAATTGGAAGCAAGTACTTTTTCTTATGGAGTTTGGTGTGATACATCGTACTTTTAGTCATGTCTGGCTTTCAGATTTTTTTAGAATGAAACCACTAAATTAATTATGTCTTAAGGACTTGCCGTTCAAAAGATGATCAGATTAACGACTTTAAAATACTCATTTTAACAGGCTGTCAAAGTCATTTCAATGTGCTAAATTACAGTAAAGCATTTAACTAAAATTATCCTGTATCCATTGTTTTTGGTATGAAATTTGGTTACATTTGCTTCTTAAAAGAATTAACCCAAAAATTAGTAATTATGAAAAAAAGAAATTATTTAAAAATTGGTTTTGCGTTTCTGCTTTTGCTTGTGATTGTATCATGTAACAAGGATAAAGACAAGGCAAAAGAACTCGCCCCTGCTGAGGCAAAAGTTGAGGTTCGAAGCGCCAGTCAGCAGATTACCACCAATATGGATCAGGTAATGAACACTCCCGGAGTGCTATCTATCAATTATCTTGGTACCTTAATGGGTTTCGAAAGTTGGAAATCAACCCTTAAACAATTGGTATTTCAAACAGGAAACCTGAGTCTTGGAAAAGTGAAAGACGCATTTCGTACCCATGCCTTCGGAAATAACCGTGAAGATGGCGTTGGTGAATATGGCATTTATGAATATAACTTCCAAACCGGTGAATTTGATCAGACCGGAACCAGTACAACTATGTTGAAATTGTTATTTCCAGCTTCAGCAGTTGCAGAAAGCAATATGACCAATAATGGTGAATTTATTGCCGATAATCTGCTTTATACCACAATAACCTATACGGATACATATTGGGATGACTATCTACAAAACTGGGTTACAGAAACATATGAAGAAAAAATACCCACCAATATCGATCTTAATCTGAAAGTCGATAATGCAGTGCAGGCAACCGGAAATTATTCGGGAAGCTATTCATCAAATGGTACTCCGACTTCGATCAATGTTTCGATCACAATGGCGCCTTATACCTTTGTAATGGGAATGTCGGGAAGTGGAACAAATTATTCGACAAACCTTACTTTTAAGCAGAGTGGCACCGAATTGATGGGGTATGATATGGATGTTGCGTATTCGTCCAATATGGAAACGGTCGATAAAATCTCCGGTTATTATCATATAAGCCCTTTAAAGGTTGAAGGATGGATGAATTATTCGGATATCGATGACCATATGATCGGTGTTGAAGAAGGCACTATCGCAAATTATGACCTTGATTTTCTGAACAGTCAGATTTCGCTTACACTTTTCCAAACCGTTCTTAATGCTACGATTGGTACCCTTGAATTTAAAATGTACACCGATCCTCAATACGGCGATACATATCCGATGATTGCCGTTGTTTACTCTGATGGTACATCTGATTGGCTCGAAAATATCATGAATGACACTTCTTATAAATTCGGTAAACACCGGAAATAAGAGTTGAAAAGAATGAATTTATGAAAAGCCGGTTTTTTAAGCCGGCTTTTTTAGTAAATGCTAATCAGGTTTTTGGATTTGGAAAAATTGCAGGTAAAAATAATCGGATAATCCGGATTTAGAGACGATCACCCAGCGCTTGAAGAATCTTAGCTGTGGCACCGATTTGATGTGAGACATATTTTTTACATATATCAGAAGCAAGTTCACGAAATTTGTCATCCTTAGCCAATTGCAACATTTTTACTTTTATCGAATCCTTGTCATGCACAGCAAAAGCGCCACCCAGACGAATCAGATCGATGGCTTCGGTAAAATTCTCATGTTTTGGTCCAATGATTACCGGACAACCGAATGTAACAGGTTCCTGAATATTGTGGATATTACTGCCAAAACCACCGCCTATATAAACAAAACGTGCATATTGATACAACTGCGATAATATCCCAATACTATTTATAATCAGTATGTTACATTCAATATTCGGGTTAAAATCACTATATAACTGATGATGATCTCCGATCAGTTTTTGCAGGTTGGTAATATGTGTTGGACTTACATCGTGGGGTGCAAGTATGATTTTGAAATCCCCGGGAAGCATTTTTATCGACTCAACCAATAGTTTCTCGTCTTCGGGCCATGTGCTGCCTGCAATGAAAAGATTTTTTGAGCCAATAAATGCCTCGATATTTTCGAATCGTTTGGCTGTTACTGCCAATGATGCAACGCGGTCGAAACGTGTGTCGCCGGTTACTGTACTATTTATTATACCGATGGATTTCAGCAAATCTTCCGTGCCTTGATCCTGCACGAAAAAATGGCTTACGTATTTCAGTTGCTTTCGGAACCAACCGCCATACCATGCAAAGAAATGCTGGTTTTTACGTAACCGTGCCGAGATAAAATAGAGTGGAATGTGTTGCTTTTGAAGCACATACATATAATTGAACCAGAATTCGTATTTGATGAAAAAAGCAGCCTCGAATCGAAAAAGTTTCGTTAATCTTTTTGCATGCAGGATGGTGTCCGTTGGCAGATAGGCAACACAATCGGCAAGGTTGTAATTTTTTCGTATTTCATAGCCTGAAGGCGAGAAAAAGGTAAGTAAAACCGATATACCCGGATGCTCTTTTTTTAAGGCTTCGATAACGGGCCGGCCTTGTTCAAACTCGCCCAGAGAGGCAGCGTGAAACCAAATCCAATGGTTTGAAGTTGCGCTTTGTTGCTCTAAATAGTCGAAAACCTTTAACC
>JABFQW010000148.1 GCA_013141455.1 Bacteroidales bacterium | reverse complement strand
AGATAAACGGAGAGAAAGACACCGATGTATGGTTAGTGAAATCGACCGATGGTGGTGAAACCTGGACGGTTCCGGTTCGTGTGAACGACGATCCGCCGGGGAAACAACAATTCCTTACCTGGCTGACAGTTGACCAATCGAACGGCTATCTGTATTTTGTCTTTTATGACCGGCGCAACTATAACAACAACCAAACCGATGTGTTTCTGGCCGTTTCATCCGATGGTGGTCAAACCTTCAATAACTTCGTGATCAGCGAATCGCCTTTCAATCCTTATTCAGGGGTATTTTTTGGTGATTATAATAATATTTCAGTTGTAAATAACATGGTCCGACCGATTTGGACACGCAACGAAAGCGGTAATTTATCCATTTACACCGCCATTATCGATATGAGTACAGGTATTCCGGAAAAGGATATGTCACCTACCGCACCCGAACAAAACTACCCCAATCCATTTCGTGAATCAACGGTTTTCTCCTTTAAAATCACTCAACCAGGGAATGTTAAACTATCGGTAATAGATCCGTTGGGAAAAGAAATAATCGTGTTGAAAGAGGAATATATGGTTCGTGGCAAATACACCTTTAGTTTCGATACAAGTAACTACCATCTCAGTCCGGGTGTTTATTATTTCAATCTTTTGAGTAGCAATAAATCCTTCAAACGAAAAATGGTGATTGCAAATAATTGATTGATACCATTTTATTATTGATAGCAGTCTATTTTTGAATTTTTTCTATATTTGCTTATCCTAAAACTAACAGAACAGGTATGATTCATGACGAACTACGACCGCTACTTGAAACAATCAGACGACTGGCACTCAAAGTTGGGGTGCGTAACTTATCATTCGAAAAACTCAAAAAAAATCCTGATATTCAGGTGGATCTGTTGAAAAAATATATTCATTCGAACGAGGAGCTTGTCGAAAAAACACTCGAACTCGAAAGGGAGAAGTTTTCTGTTATCTTCATCGAATTTGATTTCGAAGGGATGAATGCCATCGATATACTGATGATTGTTTCGAAAGAGATGGCTGAAAAATTCAACGAAATAAGTCCTTCCATCACCTACGAATTAAAATCGCTCTTCCCTGAAATATACCGCGATCATTTCGATAAAAGGATTCAGTTTATCTCCGATAAAATCAGGATCAATCTCACCAAAGGGATCAGTCAGGGCATGTATCGCAGCGATTTAAGCATCGAGCTTATTGCCCGCTTATATATCAGCCGCCTTATCGACCTGCACAATCCTGATTTCTTTCCCCCTGAAGCATTTTCATTTAGCACACTCTTCGATCAGATGTTCGAAAGTTTCATCCGTAGTGTTGGCACACCCAAAGGTTTAGCCTATTATGACCAAAAAAGGAAAACTGTAGAGTTTTAGGGTTGATTTTTCACCAGTTTTCCTGATTCGTAACGTTTTATTGTCTTTCTAAGGCTTGTATTATTATAATGTTTCTAAAGATTTCAAATGTTTCAACGAACACGTTTACCCACATTTGTTATAGTGTTTATTACCGTCATGTGCTTTATTTTCACACGTCAACACTTAAACTTAGGTGTTTCCCAAATCCTTCCCGGATTATTCTCATAAGTGTCGAAAGTCGAATGTCGCTGGCATCATTCTCAATTCGGGAAATATAGGTCTTTGTTGTTCCACACTTTTCAGCCAACTGCTCTTGAGTCATTCCATGCTCTTTCCTGAGCTCCTGGAGCATTACACCAAGTTTGAATGATTCAAAACCTTCTTCATACTTTTCACGTGTTTCAGTTCCACGTTTTCCATATTCAGAGTCAAGATGATCAGCAAATGATGTCAGGTTTTTATTTATCTTTTTCATCGAAGTATTGTTTTTTGAGTTTTTCTGCAAGTTCTATTTCGCTCTTTGGGGTTTTCTGGGTTTTCTTAATAAATCCGTTTACCAACACTATAAGTTTCCCTTCGTCAAAGAAGCTGAAAACCCTATAAATATTAGATCCGACCTCGACCCTTATTTCAAAAAGACCTGATGAACCTTTCATATATGAAAAATATTTATCAGGGACACGTTCTATTTCTGAAATAAGTTGTAATGTCCAGTTGAACTTCTTCTTAACTTCTGGATTTAGGGTCGCGTAAAAGTCAAGATAGTATTTCTTATAGTAAAATATGTTTCTGACGAATTTTTCCTTCACGTTGCAAAGTTAGCCAATTAGTGAACATTAATCAAAAATTTCATAAAATTTTACTGGTGGCGAATTTTTCAACAGCATTGGCACTTAACGTTTGGCGGTATGATAATGTTGTCGGTTGCGGGCGATTTCCTGTCAAGTTACACAAAAGTTGAAGCGGGTTACAACCTTTCGCATACCACTTAAACCCTTATTGGCTATACCGCGTGTTGCCAGGAGTGTTTATTTGTAAATCTCTTCATGTCCAAATCTATCGTAATCTAAGTCAATAGGTTTATCATTGTTAATACTTTCATAATTAATGTCATAATCATTGTTTTCCATATCATATGAAAGAGATATAGTGACAGGAAGTATTAATTCTCTTGTTATTGTTTCATCTACTGTTTCCACAAAATACCATTTCCCATCTTCTTTGTCATAAAAACCACTTTCGTAATCCTCATAGGAAACAACAGCATTTATTTGAAGAGTTATTTCAGTTTTCAATTCTGCATATTCTTCTTCAAATTCAGTAACTATATACTCTCCCCAATTAATCTCCAATATTTCAAAAGCCTGTAAATCGGCATCACCTGTGTCATAATAAGCAGTATTAACAAAATATTCCTTTAAATCTTGCTCTAATTTTGTTCTATTTGCAAGATATGTATTTTCAATATATTGCAACCTTCGTTCTTTTAAAGCAATCTCTTTATGAACAGCTATTCGATTTAGCAATTCATCTAATTCATTAATTTTAATCAATTTGTCCGATTTATAGTTCAACCAATCATTATCGCTGCTTACAATAATCATTTTCTCGTTATTGTTTGAACACCACAAATCTATTGTCGCTAAAATGAAAGCATCTGGGAACTCATTTTTTTTAAGTCCTTCTTTAAATGGTGCTTCATTATTAAAATATTTCTCAAATACCAAGTCTATATCAACTCCATCTGAATCAATTAGCTGAATAGGTGTTTTTATTATTACTTTATCAATATTTCCATGAATTATCTCAATCTCCTTTTGAAAATCTATACTCCATAATTTTTCAAAAATTGAAATTGTGTCTGTATTTCTAAATATTCCTTCTGGTTTTTCATTTCGGTATTTCTTCCAGTCTGATTTAGATTGCATAACAATCTTTTTGACTCGTTCTTTCAATTCGTTAATTACAATCTGAGTAGAAAAAATCTTAATAGTTTTTTCTTCACAATGTTTCAGCAAAGATTTAATTTTTCTTCCGGCAAGAATGTTATTCTTTTCAAAAGTTGAAGTATCAAGGAATATATTTTGTGTCTCAAGTTTCATGTGTACTGGTTTTTTTTAGTCTAACCGTGACAGTGGTGGTTACTTCGTACTTATTTTGACTTGTTGCAAATCAGCAAAACTACCCATAAGCCAAGCAAAATCAGCTATTTTACTGTGTATATTCAACTTGATTTCGTAAGTATGCATGAGGATTAGTTTGTTTTACTGCTTGTTTTGTTGTTACTGAACATCAAATGTAGTTGACTTATTTCTCAAATCCAAATTTGAATTTTCTGTTTACGCAAACTACATTAATCTATTTACATTTCTGAAAAACCACCTAAGAGTTACAAGTAAACGCCGTGCAGTTTTGTTTCACACCAAATCAAAAAAAAGGTGATACCGGATATCCGGTATCACCTTTTTCAGTTTTGTTATTTCATTTTATGAACGATTAACCGATCGGTTCGATTTCCGCCTTTTCAGACGTATTTTAAATTCATAGGCTAACAAATACATCGCCGGCACAAATATCAGCGTGAGGAAGGTTGCAAAACTCAACCCAAAAATGATCGACCATGCCAACGGGCCCCAAAACATCACGTTATCACCACCAATATGTATTTGTGGATCAAGGTGTGTAAACAAGGTTTCGAAATTGAGGTTAAACCCTATCGCAAGCGGTACCAGACCAAGTATGGTGGCTGTTGCCGTAAGAATTACAGGTGTGATACGTGTTTTTCCAGCCTGGATAATGGCTTCACGCGTTTTGAGTCCGCGCTCTTTTAACACATCGATAAATTCAACAATCAAAATTCCGTTTCGCACCACAATACCGCCAAGGGCAACAATACCAAGACCTGTCATGATAATCGAAATCGACATATTGAATATCACAATGCCAAGCAGTACACCAATGATACTGAATATCACCTCACTCAGGATAATAATGGATTTGCTTACCGAGTTAAACTGCGTGATCAGGATAAAGAAGATTAAACCAATGGCAATCATCATGGCTTTCATTAAAAATGAAGCGGTTTCCTCCTGATCGACACGTTCACCCGTCAAACTGATTTGCACACCTTCAGGAAGCGGAAATCCGGAAGCAAGTCTTTCAATCTGCGGAACAATCTCATTGGCTGTATAACCTGTCAGCACATCGCTCGATATCGTGATAATCCTTTTCAGGTTCTGACGTTTGATACCACCGTACGAATCGGCATATTCGATGGTTGCGACCGACGACAAAGGAATCGAACGCAGCATACCTGTTGCCATATCGCGGTACGTTATCTTCATATTAATCAGGTTATTGATATTCTGACGGGTAGCCTCAGAATAACGTAACTGTATCGGGAATTCATCTTCGTCCATTTTGTATTTCGAAATCTCTTTTCCCAATACGGCCGTACGAATTTCCATGGCGATCTGTCCGGTCATCAAACCTTCTTTGTTGGCACGTTCACGGTCGATATTGATGGCGATTTCAGGTTTATTTTCCTGAAAATCACTCTTCAGCTCCTCAATACCCGGAATCTGCAACGAATCGAGATAGTTTTTGAATGCGCCTGCCGAAACAATCAATTCGCCAAGGTTTTCACCTGTAATCTCGATGTTGATTGGTTTCCCAACTGGTGGTCCCATCGTATTTTTGCCGGTAAATATTTCCACACCCGGAATTCCTTTAACGACCTCCCGTATTTTATCTAAATAATCACTGGTGTTGACACCGTTACGGTTCTTATATTCAACGAAATTTACAGTGACCTTTCCTTTTTCGGGGCTTAACGAACGCGAGAAATCCATATCATCACCTGCACCAAGCGCCACATTACTGATCACAGACTCAACAACAGGATTGTTTTCGCCGAGCACAGACATCACCCGATTTTCAACAATGCGTGTTACCGAATCCGTAACACGCTGATCGGTTCCAACAGGCATTTGTAACCTGACACTCACACTGTTGGGCATATTGTCAGGAAAGAATACCACTTTCGGACTGCGTACACCAACAATGTAAAAAGTAAAAAACAGCAATGCAGTAATACCGGCCAACAGGTACCAGGGATTGTTTTTGCGAAGTGTGAAACGTAATTGAGTCTCATACATTTTGATAAACCATGGCCATCCTTTTTCCTGCCACCATTTGATATATGGATTGAGCAAAGTATGGAAGAAAAGAACCAATATCGCTGCAAAGACTAAGAAATTTGCAATTCCCATGGCAAGCAGACTCTGATTTGCAGCAGAATACGTATAGCCTACGATGGCAAAACTGAGCAAAACAAGTATGGTGTACATCATTCGTTTGCGCGTTCGTTTCTTATCGTGTGAAGCATATTCATTTTTCATAAACGAAATGGCAAACACCGGATTGATGATATACGCCACAAACAAGGATGCGAACAAGGTGAGTATAAGTGTTACGGGAATATAAAACATGAATTTTCCGGTAATTCCGGGCCAGAAAGCAAGCGGGAAAAATGGCGCCAGTGTTGTAAGCGTTCCTGAAAGAATTGGCATAAACACCTCACCGGCGGCTCGTTTGGCCGCGAGCACAATATTCGGCTCTACCTGATGAATCCGATGGATGTTTTCGATAACAACAATAGCATCATCCACCACGATTCCCAGCGCAAAGATGAAACCGAACATCACGATCATATTCATCGTGAATCCCATGGCGGGCATCGCCAGGAAAGCCACAAACATCGAAAGCGGAACTGCCAGCGCCACAAAAAACGCGTTGGTGAATCCCATGAAAAACATCAATACGATGGTAACTAAAATAAATCCAAACAGGATTGTGTTATTGAGCTCTTCGAGGGTGTTGCGTGTGAAACGCGACTGATCACCCGAAATCTGTACGTTAAGGTCGGACGGGTATTGCTTATTAATCAGATCATTGTTGAGGATATCCTTAATTTTGTCAGAGGCTTCAATAAGATTGCGGCCACTCTTTTTCACCACATTCAGGGTGATTACGTTTTTACCGTACAAACGTGAGAAGCTCTCCTGTTCTTTATAACTGTCAACTACTTCGGCAACATCTTTCAGATAAACAGCAGCGCCGCTACCCGATTTGATGATAATATTACGCATCATATCAAGGTTCGAGAATTGTCCCTGAACACGAATTGATCGTTTCATACCAAAGGTACTGATGTTACCTGCCGAAATGGTGAGGTTCTCAGCCGAAACAGCCCGTTCGATGTCACCAAGTGTAACACTCACAGCCTCAGCTTTATACATATTAACATTCACCTGAATTTCACGTTCAAGAGCGCCCACGATGTCAACACGGGTAATTTCGCTCAGGGCCTCTATCCGGTCCTGTGCCGTCTCTGCATATTTCTTCAACTGATCGAGGTCGTAATCGCCCGAAATCTGAATATACATGATCGGTATCTCCGAAAAATCAATATCCATGATATTCGGATCGGTGAGCAGGTTGTTCGGTAGATTGGTCATCGACCGGTCAACAGCATCTTTCACGCGCTGTTTTGCATCAGGAACATCGACATCTGTATTAAACTCAATGGCGATGGATGAAAAATCCTGAAGCGAATTACTTGTGATTTTTTTTACGCCATTGATCCCTTTCAGCTGCTTCTCGATTGGGCGCGTAACAAGATTCTCCATATCCTCGGGCGATGTACCCGGATAAATGGTATTCACAAGGATTGTTGGGATAACAATTTCAGGAAATTGCTCTTTGGGTATGGTTTGATAGGCGTTGATGCCAAGCAGGGAGATAAAAATGGCCAGCACATAAATACTGGTTTTGTTATCGATAGCCCAACTCGTTGCGAAAAACTCCTTGAAAATATTTTTTTTCATTGTTTTCAAATAATTAAATGAGGTTGATTTTTCGACGAATTACTTGCCGGCAAGTATAAACTGACCATCCATCAGGTTGTTAAAGCCAGTTGTGATGATTTTTTCGCCGGTGGTAACACCTGTCAACAGTTCGGCTAGTCCGTTATAAGTACGTCCGATGGTAACCGGAAGTCTGCGGGCAACAAGATATCCGTCTTCCTGTCGTGCTACATAAATGAAGTTACCTTTGGGTGATTCGCGGATAAGCGTTATCGGAACGGTAAAGGCAGCGGTATTCTGATAGTCGTTGATTTTTACAACAGCAATCATGTTGGCACGATATTCAATCTCACCGGGTGCTAATTTTACTTCGGTGATAAAAGTGCGGTTTACCGGGTTTATATATTTACTGGTGAAACTAATCTCAGACGAAATTTCTGATTTTAAGTCGGGGAAGTAGATGACTACTTTATTGCCAGGTTCAATTTTAGATGTATATGCCTCAGCCATTTCAGCCACAACTTTCACCGTGTTGAAATTAACAACACGCACTGCCGGTAAGCCAGGTGAAGCCATTTGCCCGACTTTCAGGTTAACTTCTTCGACACTGCCATTGATCGGCGATTTTATTTTGGTCATCTCAAGCTGATCTTTCAGGGCGTCCAAGTTTTTTTCGAGACTTTCTTTATTGTTTTTTGCGGTAAGGAACTGAACCTCGCTGCCAATCTTTTGATCCCACAAAGCTTTTTGTTTGTTATACAGATTGGTAACAAACGCAAGTTGTTGTTCCATATTAGCGAGTTGTTGCTGCATCACACTGTTATCGATCTGGGCCAACACCTGTCCTTTGCGAACTGACTGACCTTCTTTAACATACACCGCTGTAATGGCACCAGGCATCTGCGCTGAAACAGCGATATTATCTTCACCGTCAACTTTTCCCTGCACTTCGATATAATGGTTGAATTCGACAGGTTTGGCTTCGGTGACCACAACATTCACCAAATTTTTTACAACTACTTCGCCGGTAGTATTTAATTCCGATTCAAGGGTTTTAATTTTAACTGCCAGTTCATCATGCTGTTTTTTGAGTTTGGCCAGTTCCGATTTTTTATCTGCCGGTCCGCTGCAAGCCACGGCAAACGCCAATAATGCTACGAGTATTACGTTTCTTTTCATGATTTTTATTGTGTTTCTTGTTAACATCTGATTACTGTTTATTTGTTAATTTATCCAATTTGTTTTTTGCAGTAATCAAGGTATATACTGCGGTAAAATAATTCGATTGTGCTGTAAGATATTGATTTTGAACATTTGTAAGATCGAGACTCGATGACATTCCTTCTTTGAATTTGATTAAGGTTTTATCATAAATCCGTTGCGTGAGATCAATATTTTTTTTGTCATTCAGAAATTTCTCATAGGCGCTCTTTAACTCATTCTGCGAGTTGATGAATTCAAGTTCAAGGCCATTGGCCACATCATTTTTGGTATTGGTGGCTTTTTCCAATTCAAATTTTCGCTGGCTCACTTTCGTGCTTCGCGTTCCACTCGAAAAAATCGGGATATTCATCGTAACACCAAAGACATCCTTTGGATTAAAATCGAAAGCAGGTGCGTTTACTTTTTCCTGGTGACGGTAAAAAGCAGCCAGCGAAGGTAAATAGGTGCTTTTTTCGCGTTTAAGACTTAATTGTGCCAGTGATTCCTGGGTAGTTAAAATCTGGTATGTAATGTTCTTGCTCAGATTGAGTTTTTCGTTCGTGAGCAAATCGAGGCTGATTCCGGCTGTTGTTGCTTCGAGGCTATCGGTGAGTTTCAGCTCCTGGTCAAACGGCATTCCAATTTGAAATTTAAGAAGCAAACCTGATGCCTCCATTTGCCTTTGCAGCGAATTTAATCCATTTTCGAGGTTCAGGCTCGTCAATTCAATTTGATCGACATCGGTATTTTCGATGAAACCCTGTTCGTTCATTGCACGCATTTCCGACAAGGTCGCCATGAGATTATTATACGATTTACTCAGAATCTCGTGTGTTTGCGTAAGAACAAGAACCAGATTGTACGTATTCGAAACAGACTCTTTCAGGTTGAGTTCAGTGAGTTGTTTGCCTTGTTCCGAAATCTGATAAAACACCCTTGAGGCTTGCAGGCCAACAATATATTCACCGCTGAAAATGAGCTGCGAAACCGTGATGTCGAGGGTAAGATTATCCGCCACACCCAGCTGAATAGGATCCAATGGTTTATATCCAAGAGAAACGTGTTCATTTACAATATCATCAGAAGTTAACGGAGTGCCTGATGGCAAGTCGGTTTTCAAAAACGTGGTCCCTCCAAAGCTAAGTTCAGGCACTTTAAATAAATGGGTGTAGTTGGCCTGGGCGTTTACCTGGGGCAGACCAATGGAAGTGATTTCTTTGATCTTCTTTTTAGCAATATCAAGATCGAGCTTCGAATTTTTGATTTGCGTATTGTTTTTAATGGCGTAATCCTGCGCCTGTTGCAGGCTTAGCATGACGGTAGCTGGCCGACTATCCTGTGCCGACACGATTTCGGGAAGATTTACTATCAGCAGGGTCGCTAATAATGCTGACAAAATTGTTAATTTCATGGGTTAGTATTGAGGTTTAGATTTTTAATTTGATTTTCGTAATAAGCCAGGCCATTGGCGTTGGCAATGCCACGGATATGATTGTCGAACATCACCTGAAAAATTTTCTCGAAAGTAAAGTTTCCTGAAGAAAGAAATTCGGGATCATGCATATCAATCAGTTTCTGAACATATAGCCGCGATACCAAATCGATGGCGAGATCATCACGGTAAAGTCCCTGTGTTATTCCCTGCTCGAAATTCCGTTTAATCTGTTCAAACACATGATCACGCTTTTTGAGAATAAAGTCGCGGTAAATGGCAGGGTAAAATTTCTGGAGTTCAAATACGAGCGACTGGTTCAAGCCCTTCATCTCTTCGCTTACTGCACGGCTAACAGCCAATAAGATATCAATAGCATTCATTTCATTCGTCGAACACATGATACATTGATAGTCCACATTTTTAATCATTAACAAGAGCAACTGCTCAACCAATTCAGCCTTGTTATCAACATACTGGTAAAGTGTTTTCTTCGAAATGCCCATCTCCCTGGCGATATCCTCCATCGAAATACTACGGATACCATATTTCATAAACAGGGTTCCGGCATTTTTCAGAATCAACTCATTCTTTTCATCCATCAAAAAAATTTTTTGCAAAGATATATATTTTAGGAAACGAATAAAGTATATTTCGTTTCCGGGTGTTAAATATATTTAAAAAAATATGGAACAAAGTTACGGCTCAATATTCACGAAGTTAAGGGGTGATTCGACGTGTTATGTCCGAAATAACAGGAATTATCACCAAAATTTATAGGAGATATCCTTATTATTATCAGGATCTTGCGTGATAATCATTCAAAAACAAGCACAATGAATATTATTTTGCTATCGCTTTCTGATTATCTCAGCCCTCTTATCTTTTAAAATCAGGGTGGATGGCGAATAATTCAACCAGACCGATTCTGAATCGAGCATTTCTTTCCAACCTAACACACTCACAAACAACAGGTCATACTTTTGAAGTTGCTCTTTTTTCATGCCACTGGCAGTAACAATATTCACCTTTTCTGCATTCAGAAACATGATCCGTTGCAACGATTGTATTTGCTGTTGACGGCTAAGTATAATTTTATTGGGATCGTAGATAGTAATCTGGCAATCCGTATTTTCGAAAACAAGCAAGGCGAAGTCAATAGTAAATATATCGGCTTTTGTTTGAATCGAAAGCAGAAGGTTATCACATTTGGTAAATTTCTTGTTCACGAAAACACCCACCGGAATATTGCTTCCATCAAACAAATACCTGTTTCGCTCTTCAAAAGCCGAATATTCGAAAAGCCGCTCCTGTCCGGTAACCTTTTTTATAAATCTTTCGCGTCTGAACAATGCGTTCAGGTAACCGATGGTGCGTCCAAGCGCACTCCCTTCGTAAATTGATTGGCCAATACCGATAAGTAACAGGTTATATTTTCCGTTGTTCGTTTCATCAATAATATCTTTATAAAAATCGTTCGACACTTTGAAAACGGTTTGAATCTTTCGATTCATTTGATTGGCTTCATTATTCACGGGTCCGAAACTCTCCTTCTCGTATTGAACAATCGCATATTGGTTCATTTCAGTGGAAGGACTAAAATGCAGGGCCGTAACCTCCGACATCTCCTGTTTTTTCATGAAATTGCCAGCCAGTCGCAACAATACCCGTCCAGTTTCCGGATTACCAAAGGAGATGAGCACGCGAACAACCTGACCTATAAGAACTGGTTTGGCAACTGATTCACCACCAGCATCTTCTTTGTATATTTTGTTTATAAATGTTAATGCCGGACCGGTCATGAAAGTGGTAACAAGCGCCATAATCACCATCATTGCAAATACTTCGGGGGTCAAAACTCCCAAATCGAAACCAATGTTCAGAACAACCAGCTCCATCAAACCACGTGTATTCATTAAGGCGCCAATGGTTAGGCTGTCTTTCCAGTTTTGCCCTACAAAACGTGCCGCCAACGCACTTCCCAGAAATTTTCCCACGATAGCCACCAGCACGATTAAACCGGTAATTTTCCATAAAAACAATTCGTTCAGTAATCCGATTTCGGTGCGCAATCCGGTATAAACAAAGAACAAAGGCAACAACAATACCAGCGATACATCTTCAACTTTCTCGATAAAGATACTTCTGAATTTAACATTATCAGGCATGATAACACCAGCCACAAACGCACCAAACAAGGCATGTATGCCAATGACTTCGGTTGCATAAGCCGAAGCAATCAATACCATAAAGAATATGGCAATGATGGGTTTTGTCAGATTTTCACGCGAAGCATGCAATTCACCGATGCGTTGCAAAAAAGGACGAACCACTTTAATCATGATCACCAAATATACCAATGCCAGAGCAATGGTATAAAGTGCGCTCAAAAACGATCCCGCCTTTACAATGGCAATCACTATTGCCAGTATGAACCAGGCCGAAATATCATCAACAGCTGCGCAGGTTATAACAATCGCTCCCAAACGGGTCCGGTGTATACCCCTTTCCTGAACGATACGCGCCAAAACAGGGAAAGCCGTGATACTCATCGCGATGCCGATAAACAAACTGAACGATGAAAATTGAATGCCATTGGGGGCAAACGTCTCATAAATAAAATATGCCAGCCCCATACCCAACGCAAAAGGGATGATAATACTCGCATGACTCACCACAACAGCATCGTCAGCTTTATTTTTCAGAATTTTTAAATCGAGTTCCATGCCCACGATAAACATGAACAGTATTAAACCTATCTGACTTAACAACTGCAGGTTACCTAATGATTTGGCCGGAAACAGGTTTTCTGAAAAACCGGGAAAATAATATCCAACAACGGTTGGACCCAATATTATTCCGGCAATGATTTCACCAATAACGGTCGGCTGACCAATGCTTTTAAATATGAAACCAAAAAAACGGGCAACTACGATAATCGTCACAATCTGAGCCAGCAATAATGCTAAAGGATGTTTCAGGTTAAATGCCATCGATTTGATAAACTCGTCCCAATGATCGCCGACAATTTCACGGATTGTTATTCCGCGACCCGTTTCCAGTCCCTGGCCAGCCTCAATAATCATATACATCAGAAATGAAAACATACCTATTACCACAACATAAAATAGGAAGTTTTTGTAGTGTTTCATACTCGAAAGCTGATTGAGTGCAATTTCAGTAAATAAAGGTAATTGTCCGTTAAGCGAACAAAGGTAAAACTAATTTATTGAAACGCAACCAGGCGTTATAATGGGCGATGATGCAAACTAATTTCATGATCTATCCCGCTAATACAACTGATTATTAACAACATTTCTGTAAACTGACAAACAGTGCAAATTCTTTATCTTTGGCAACCTTAATCACTGAACCCGATGACAATGGTACAACACCGGTTTTTATTGCGGAATATGCTATGCGATTGCTGTCTGAAACTCATAAAAATTGAGTTGGATCGCATCGGGGTCGATGTTGTGAAGGCAAAACTCGGCGATGTAAGTGTGGCTTATGATCCGGCTAAAATACAACTTCGGCATATTGAGGAAATTTTCCAATCGAATGGTTTCGAGATTATTCAGGATAAAGAGTCAGTATTAATCGAACAAATAAAACATGTCATTGTCGAATTGGTGCACCACACGACCTATAATGCTATGGTACGCAATTCCGACTTTCTGGTAAGCCGGTTCGATAAAAGTTACCAGCATCTGTCAACGGTTTTCTCAAAACACGAAAACATTACACTCGAGAAATATATTATCCTGCAACGTATCGAAAAAGTGAAGGAACTCATTCAGATTGATGAGCAAAGTCTCAGCGAAATCGCTTTCATGATGGGTTACAGCAGCGTACAATACCTGTCAACCCAGTTTAAACAGATTACGGGCTATTCGGTAACCGACTACAAAGCGCTTCCTGAAAAAGAACGTCTGGGAGTTGGTATATAATAAGATAAATGGGTTGAGGGGTTGATGAGTTGAGGGGTTGATTGGTTTAGAGTTACCGTGCCAAATCAATTTACTTCTGGTAAAAATGGAATACAAAACGAGGCTAACAAACCATAAATTTTATACAACTTAAATGGAAATTTATACAACGCATTCAATTAAATCAACTTAATCTTGCATCATAATTACAAACATCATGAATTTAAAGAATAATATCGCGATTAGCGACAGCGGGTTTGTCTTCAATCCTTCATCCGGGGAATCATTTTCGGTGAATCAGATTGGGTTGGAAATGCTGAACATGCTACGGCAAAAGTTCACAACAGAGGATATTGTAACGCATATTGAAAAAGGTTTTCAAGCCGAAAGGCCAACCATCGAGCGCGATTTAAATGATTTCATCGATATGATGAACCAATACCACCTGATGCAGGATGAAGACGAATAAACCAACATTAACCATCGGTGTAACAGGATTGAACGCCATTGACAGTCCGGGACCGGGTGTAGCCGTCATCAGGGGACTGCGTGAAGCTGCATCGTTCAATTGCCGGATTATCGGGTTATCCTACGAATCGCTCGAGCCAGGCATTTATATGCACGATATAGTCGATAAAACCTATCACATACCGTATCCGTCAACCGGAACGGAAATCCTTTCGGATCGCCTGGATTATATACATGAAATTGAAAAATTAGATGTGATTATCCCCAATTTCGACGCCGAGCTCTATTCATTTATCAAACTCGCGCCCAAACTCAAATCAAAAGGAATCCATACTTTTTTGCCTACACTTGAGCAATTTGAAGAACGCCACAAAGTCAATCTGCCCGAATTTGGAGTGAAATATGATATGCATGTACCGCGAAGCAAAGCTGTTTACACACCCAATGAGGCGCTCAGTCTCGAAAAGGAATATGAATGGCCGCTCGTTATAAAAGGAAAATATTACGATGCCACCTTAGCTTATAATTTTGATCAGGTGAAATCGTCTTTCAATAAGATTTCGGCCAAATGGGGTTTACCAATCATCATTCAGGAGTTTATCCATGGTACCGAATACAATGTCACTGGCCTTGGCGATGGAGAAGGCAACACGATAGCAGCCGTTCCCATGCGAAAACAATATATCACCGACAAAGGCAAAGCCTGGGGAGGTATTTCGATAGACGATAAAAAGGCAATTCAACTTACGAATAAATTTATCAGCGAAACAAAATGGCGTGGCGCTTTCGAACTTGAACTGATGAAAAACAAAGCTGGCGATTATTACCTGCTCGAAATCAACCCCCGGATTCCAGCCTGGATTTATCTCGCGGTTGGTGTTGGTCAAAATATTCCCGAGGCGCTTACCCGACTTGCCATGGGATGGCCAACCGAACCTTTTAAAAGCTATGAAGTAGGGAAAATGTTTATCCGTTACGCCTGGGATATGATTGTTAACTTGTCGGAATTTGAGAAAATATCAACACTTGGAGAACTGTAAAACTTTAATTTTAAACTTATTATGATTACTAAAAAACGATACGAACGACCTGTTATTAAAAAACTCGAGAGCAATATGCCTAACAAATTTGGTATGCGCACCGAGTATGAACCGGTATTACACATCGAAGACATCGCCATTAAAGACCTCATAACCAAATATGGCTCTCCCTTGTTTGTTATCTCGGAAAAGAAAATCCGCAGGAACTATCAGGCTGCCAAACAGGCATTCGAAACCCGTTATCCGCGCGTACAGTTCGCCTGGTCATACAAGACGAATTACCTGAACGCAGTTTGTAATATCTTTCATCAGGAAGGTTCGTGGGCCGAGGTTGTTTCGGGTTTCGAATACGACAAAGCTATACGAAACGGCGTTCCGGGATCGAACATCATTTTTAACGGTCCGGATAAATCGGAACAGGATTTAAGAAAAGCTGTTACAAACAACTCCCTTATTCATATCGATCATTTAGATGAGTTGTATTTGCTTCAGGAGATCGCAAAATCGACCAAACATAAGCCCAAAGTCGCGATCAGGGTGAATATGGATACAGGTATATTTCCAATCTGGGACCGCTTTGGTTTCAACTTCGAAAACGGTCAAGCCTGGGATGCACTGAATAAAATTATGTTCACCGGCACTTTAGAACTTGTTGGTTTACACACACATATCGGCACTTTCATGCTATCGCCCAATGCGTATGCGGTAGCGGCAGCCAAATTGGCCAATCTCGCCCAGCGCCTGCATCAGAAATATGATCATGAAATAAAATACATCGATATGGGAGGTGGATTTGCCTCACGTAACACTTTAAAAGGTGCCTATCTGCCAGGTGTTGACACCAATCCAACGATTGACGAATTTGCCGAAGCCATTACATCTGCACTGATAAACAGCGACTTCCGTCCGAAAAATCCTCCGCTTCTCATTCTTGAAACAGGTAGAGCCCTGATTGATGATGCCGCCTGGTTGCTTGGCTCTGTCATTGCCAACAAACGACTTGCTGATGGAAGACGAAGCACCATCATCGATATTGGGGTAAATATTTTGTTTACAGCTTTCTGGTATGCACATAAGGTTACACCGGCACAAAAATTCACATCCTACACCGAAGACACAGTGCTTTATGGGCCGCTTTGTATGAATATCGATGTGATTCGCGATAATATCACGCTACCCTTACTCAACAAAGGCGATCAGGTAGTGGTTCATCACGTGGGCGCCTATAATATGACACAATGGATGCAGTTCATCACGTTGCGGCCAAAAGTTGTACTGATCGATCAAAATAATAAAGTGCACGTGATCAGAAACAACGAAACGCTTGAGAATATGCTTGAGCTTGAAGCGCTACCCGATCATCTCGCTAATTTCGATTTATGAAAATTGCCCGCTTAAGCCTCGTCTTTCCACTGTTCTGGCAAAGTATCATTAACAGTTATACCCAGATTTTCTTCGCGAAAAACCGGGCGATGGGATTATTGATCATGCTTGTCACATTATTCGACTTTCATGCCGGTATCAGTGGGATTGTGGCCGTTTTAACGGCCAATATCGCGGCTTACCTGATCGGGTTTAACAGGCAACAGATTATCAATGGACTCTATGGTTTCAATGCTTTACTCGTGGGGCTTGGTCTTGGTGTTTATTTTCAACCAAATGTGAGTTATTTCATCATCCTTGTTTTCATTTCGATTCTCACCCTAATTATCACGGTTACACTCGAGGGCGTTTTGTTTAAATATGGTCTGCCATTTCTGAGCATCCCATTTTTAATTAGTATCTGGGTGATAACCTTGAGTTCGAGACAGATAACCCATCTCGAACTGAGCGAAAGAGGCATTTATACCCTGAATGAAATGTATGCGCTTGGCGGACTTCCCATGCTCAGGCTATATGAATGGTTCAATGCATTAGATTGGGCGTTGCCAATAAAAATATACTTCAGATCATTGGGAGCAATCTTTTTTCAGTATCATTTATTTGCAGGCATTCTCATCGCGGTTGGGTTGATCATCTGGTCGAGATTAGCTTTTTTGTTTTCGGTGACCGGATTTGCAGGCGCCTATATTTTTTATGAGGTTGTGGGCGCTAATATTGGTGAATTAAATTATAGTTATATCGGCTTCAACTTCATCCTTACCTCCATTGCAATCGGTGGATTCTTCGTGGTTCCGTCGGCGCTTTCGCTCTTGTGGACGATCATAACCATCCCTATACTTGCTTTTCTTATAACTTCGGGATCAACAATATTGCAGTTTTTACAACTTTCGGTATTTTCATTGCCATTCAACATAGTCGTAATCATGCTGTTATATACCTTCAAGCTGCGCGAAAACTTCACCGATCGTCCGGCATTAGTATATCCACAGCAATTTAATCCGGAGAAAAATCTTTATGCAAGACTGATAAATCAAACCCGTTTGGCACAACTTGATAAAATCCCAATCAGTTTGCCGTTCATGGGTTTCTGGAAAGTGACGCAAGGTATCGACGGGGCTTATACGCATCAAAAAGCATGGCGTTTTGCCTGGGATTTTGAAATGGTTGATGAAGGTGGCAAGACCTTTAAAGATGCCGGTGACAGGCCTGAAGATTATTTTTGTTTCAATAAACCCGTGTTAGCACCAGCTGATGGTTACATTTTCGAAATTGAAAACACGATTGAGGATAATGAAATTGGTGGTTTCAACCTGAAAAATAATTGGGGCAACTCGATTGTGATGAGCCATGCAACCGGCTTATTCTCACAAATGAGTCATCTGAAAAAAGATAGCATTAGCGTTCAAAAAGGACAATTCGTTAAAAAGGGTGAATCTATCGCTTGCTGCGGAAATTCGGGCAGATCGCCTTATCCTCATCTGCACTTCCAGTTTCAGAATTCACCTGAAATTGGTTCGCATACTCTCGCCTATCCGATCACCTCCTACTTCTCGAAGAACGGAAAAATAGAATTTCATAGTCTGGCCAAACCTGTTCAGGATGAATTGGTTTGCAATAACCAGATCAACGAAACATTGGATAAAGCCCTGCATTTTATTCCCGGACAGGAACTAAAATTTAACCTGACCGAAGACAATAAAACGACCAAAATAAGCTGGCTTTCGGAAACTGATATTTATAATTTCACCTATCTGATCTGCCCTAAAACAGGTGCAAAGGCATATTTCATGCGCACACCCGGCAGTTTCTATTTTACACAATTTGAAGGTGATAAATCGAGTTTATTATACCAATTCTATTTAGGTGCTTATCAGATTGTTACAGGCGTTTATGCCGGATTAGTCGTTGAAGATCGTTTCCCCCTCTCCTTGTTTCCAAACCCGATACTACGAATAATGCAGGATTTCACAGCGCCATTTTACCGTTTCTTAGATGCAAATTATCGCATCGAATATAAAAAGGTTAAAAACAGTATCGATTCAGAGCTTATTCAAATGGATTCGGAAGTCAGGTTTTCGATTTTTGGCAAACAACAATCACGCAGTAACTATACCATTGAATTTAAAAATAATCAGCTTCAGCGTATGACGATTATGATTGATGAACGAATACAAATTCTGGAACGTGCTCTTTAAACTCCGCCCAATACGCTTTGCTTTATTTATCATTAACCTGCTGTTGATGACGAATATTTTTGCGCAATCTGATGATTATAAATCAGTTGACAGTCTTACCACTGATTCATACTTTCGTAAGGACTGGTCAGCCTTGCAAAAGACCGGTAAATTAGCCCTGCAATCAGGCATTGATTATTATTATCTCAGGATGCGACTTGGCATTGCTTCCTACGAACAACGAAATTACACAACCGCCGAAACACACTTTCGTAAAGCGCTGCTGTTCAATCAATACGATGCCAATGCCCAATCATACCTCGCCGGATCGCTCCTCGAGTCGTACCGCCTGACCGAAGCAGGACATGTATTTAACCGATCGACACAAACTGCGAAGCAATTCATACCCATTCGAAAAGGATTCAGACTCAGCGCTATACATAGTGATTTTGGTTGGATAATACGAAATGGAAATCGTGCGTTACAATTCAAAACATTAGCTGGTGAATCGGCAGTTTATGGCGAGCAACGCGTTTATGGTGGCAGTCAGATTTTTGATGCCGGCGCTTTTTTGCAACTACGGCCAAACCTGATGTATTATATCGGGTATCAGTTGATTGATACCAAAGTAACCGATCGTTTTGCCTATATAGAAACCTTTATGAAACGCGATTCTACAGCAGTATTTGATTGGGGATCAGCGCATTATTATGAAGTTGATACCTTACAAAAGACAATTGATTTTGAGCATCTGATCGATCAGAAATCAGTTTATATGCAGGCGCAATGGTCGCCATCGAGTCGGTTGTCATTAACCGCTGGCGGTCAGCTTATCCGTATCAGGCAGACAAATACCTATGCCGAACAAAGTACTTATCAGGCCATTGATACGGCCTATTATATTACGGCAATCGATTCTGTTGCCATGTTCACGCTCGACCTGAATCGAATGGTTTTTCAACAAGATACGACAACCCATTTAGACTGGGCTACCTCGATAAAGGCAAACTATACTTTTGGTAAGCTTGAAGCCCTGGCAGGATTCAATTTTTCGAGCCTGAACGGTAACAAAATCAAGCAATATGCTTTAGGATTCTGTTATCTGCCTCTTGGAAACAAAGATCTTTATAATCAAACAGAAGTAATTGCATTAGACAATTCATCAACCACCAGCATCATCTTAAAAGAAATCGTTGGGGTAAAACTTTTATCACCAGTTTGGTTCGAGATCAGGCTGCTTATGGGAAATATTGACCGATACAGCGACCAGGGTGCGTATATTGTTTATAACAGCCCGGAGTTGGTTCATCTAAGAATTGAACCAACGATATTCGTCGTCGTTTCGAAACATTTGCGGTTGCAACTCAGTTATAAATACCAAAAAGCTGAATCGTATTATTATTCGGCAATCCCAAATCTCACCCAGCTCAGTGAAAATTCAATCAATAATCAATCCTATTCAATAATCGGAGGTATAAAATGGATCATGTAAGAAATGCACTTGTTGCAATATTTTTACTTTTAATGTTGGCAATAAATGCTCAGGAATTCGAATCACAACTTAAAGCTTTTGAAAGTTCCTATGCTTCAGAAAGTTCCGGAGCATATCAGGATGCCATAAAATCGATTACTGATGTGTATAAACCCGATAGTTACGAAATGAATTTACGCTTAGGATGGTTATATTATTCATCAAAAAGCTACGATGAAGCCTGCAGATATTATCAGAAAAGTTTTCAACTCCGCCCCTTGTCAGTGGAAGCACGCTTAGGATACGCCTATGCCGCGGCCGAATTAGGCAATTGGACGCAGGTAGAAGCCCAGTATGTCGAAATCCTGAAAACCGATGCGATGAACACAACTGCAAACTACAGAATGGGGCTCATTTGCTACAACAGGCTCGATTATACATCCGCACTTAAATATTTTACAGTGACTTTGAACCAATATTCGTTCGATTATGAAACAGCCATTATGGTGGCCTGGACCGAACTGAAATTAGGTAAGTTGCGCGAGGCAAAGATCATGTTCCAGAAAACCCTGCTTATCCGCCCTTCAGATAAAAGCGCCCAGGAAGGCTTGACTCTGATACAATGAATCGCTGAATAACAGGAATTTATGATTGATTCATTATGCCACCCTCTTTGAACGTCTGAATTTGTTTATCAATTTAACATCCGTTCAACTTCGTGATTGTTTACTGTCAAATCGCCTAACGTACGATCCGATTCGGAACATACAATTCAGCATATTTCTGATGGCTCAAATATAATGGCAGGCACCGTTTTAATGCATCGAGGCATTGGTAGCCTTAGCATCTTCGAGGATTACCTCATAATAATAACCTGCGCCAAAATCTTTTTTCAGAGAGATTTTTCCTTCAAAAATCACCACATCCCCCAAATTAACTACTTCAAGTGTTGTAACCGTCAAATCGAAATTACTTCCCGAAACGGTTCCATCCTGAATGTGAGCCCAGTTCTTTTTCATGATCCCGGTATTGAATTTCGTAACCTCACCAACAACTTTCACCATTTGATTTTCATACTTCGCACTGTTGTTATACAATTCAGCGATTGAGATGGTGCCCTCACGTTGTTCAACCTTTACTTCTTTCTTTTCGAGAACCGGTTTGATATTTTGATGAGGCTGCTGTGTAACAACAGCTGTTTCAGATGCTGCCGGTATTGGCGCCGAGCTGAGATTATCAATAAACAACACTTTATCGAAGGTGCGGCTCAGGTCTTTACTTGTGAAATTTTTCATCTCCATCGATTTATTATAATGGAAGACATTTCCTTCGGCAGCATTATCCATTCTTGAAACTGCAATCCAGTATTCGTCACCGTTTTCCTTTACCAGGAGATAGGTATAAGCACTTGCCTGAAGCACTTCTTTCACGCGAACTTCGTGATCATTTGGATCAACTTTATAGCTCACTTTGCTTCCGCCCTGTTCGCATGATGCCAGCAAAAAAAGTGAGATCACGGCAATGGTCAATATTCTCATAATATTTAATTTTAATAGTGAATGGCAAAAGTAGGGATTTTGGATGAAACGCGAAACGCTTTATACCGAATTGTAATGGTAATTCAGGTAAATATCAGATTCAGCCTTTTAACCGCTGATCAATAGTTTCCTATCCTTCTACCGTTGGGCTACCGCTATCATTTCTTTTCAGCTTTTTTACATAATACGTCGAAAAAATGATTGAGATAATCGCGAAGGCAAGAAATGCCAGCACCCTGTATATAAGATCTATGTTGGCCAGATCGAATAAAAACAGGTAAAATGCCGAAATGAGCAGGTTTCCCATGGCCATCCAACGGTATTTTATGCTTTTGATAAGGATACTCAGCACAAAATAAATTCCCGAAATTGCAAGCCAGGAAACCGTGATATATTGACCTGGTAAGCCTTTATAAGTCGCGATTAAGAAGGTAAAAAACAGGGTAAACAGATAAATATTACGGATAAAATCAGTTTTTATATTCAACCGTTCTTTTTGCCATTTTATAATGCGGGCTGACAGGAATGCTACAACAGGTATCGAGAAGTTGACTATTTGCAGCGTGCCTGATACTTTATAATAAACAATGATCAATATCAACAACAAAACAGTATTCATCAATGTAATAATCTGCGACCTGTACCAAAGCGCCAGAACCAAAACAAGAACACTCTGATAAATAAGCAACAAAAACGAATCAGGAAAATGATAAATGCCAAAAACGGAGACACTTATCGAAACAAACCCATATAAAGCATACAACGATGGGGTATATTTCCAGGGCGAATATAATTTAAGGATTACTGAATAAACCAGACAATAAACCGAAATACTGACGAAGAAAGGCACGAATGAGTTTGGGAAGTGCTTAACAACGATTGCAAGTACCAGCATCGAATACGAGATTCCCGCAATCAAAATGGTCGAAAGTATCGAATCGCCTGAAAATGAATTATCAGGTTTCCTAAATACAACTAAGGAATAAAGGCCGGCCAAAACCGAAAGATAAGTAAATGCATAGTGATACGTCAGGTCGTCAGGGTTTTTCACCAGCGACACCGGATTCTTTAACAGCCAGATCATGCTGACAATAAACCCGGTTATTAATACTATTGTCAGCGCTTTCCACCAGTTAAATTTCAGGTAAGCATACAATGTTACGCATGTTATACCGATTGAAATCACAAAAAACGAATGTGTATTTCTCGATGCATAGGCTGTTATCAAGGCGAAAGTAAAGGCTAAAGCGGCCAAAATCTGGGACTGTTTTCTGAAGGCAGTATATATTTGAAACACAATCAATAACAACAATAATCCTGTAGCCAAAATCTGATTGGTGATAAATGGCTTATCTGTAAAATAATGCATCCTCAACACGATATAAAAAAGTATGATAAAGCCGAAAAGGTTGAACATGAACGACAGAAAAGTGAAGTTCTTCCTGAAATAGCGCGACATTAAAAAAACAGCGACAACACTAACAACTCCTACTAATGTGGATATCAAAGGTTTTCCGGCATCGTTAAAATATTGCCACAAAAAGCTGATTGCAAAAAACATGACGATGTTACCTAACCAGGCCAACCCATATTCGCCTAAGTTTGACTCAAATGGTGCGCTTACCGAAATATTCAAATCCGAAAATTCAGCAACTTCTTTAACCGGCTCTATGTTGCTTTTGCTTTTTACCTCTTTTGTGGGTACTTTGTTCAGCTCAAGTTGTGAAATCCGTTCTTCAAGTGAATCGATACGGTCTAATATTAGTTTTAAATCATCTGGATTCATCAAATATTCCTCCTTGCTTTAAAATTAAAAATATTCACAAAAATCGGTAGCGACAACCATTTCAAAACCGAAGATTATCAGTTCATAAATAGCTGATTATGTACTTAATACTATCATTACTCTATTCAATAATCACAAAATCCGGTTTGTTCGAAATCAAGCTTCCTTGATTTCAGACATACTTTCTTTCTTTTTCCAGGGTGGCAGCAGCCAAATCAGGAACGAAAGAATAAGCAGCGGAACAACAAGCCATACAGCTGCCATCAGATATCCTTCGGCGCCAATAAGTCCGATCTTGAAGCTGGTGTAACCATAAAAACTCTTCGAGAATAATTGACCACCGATAACCACGTTCCAACGCATGAAAAATACCCCAATCAATATAAGCGCGGCTGTAATCAAATAAATTACTTTTCTTAATTTTTCTTTCGGCTTATAAAACTGAATTGTTCCCAGCGTAAGCAATGGCACAATGGTACCAATCAGTCCCTGCATAATAAACAAGGTAAAAAACAGTCTGCCAAACACCAATTTATGAAGTACTTCGAATGACTCCTCAGCCTCGTAAATACGATGAACCTGATCTAATCCTTCAAGCACAAAATCAATGACAAGAATGTAGAAAAGATAAGAAGCAATCATATCCAGACATGCCATATCGATCTTAATCTTCCGGATTTTCGATATTATAATGTAAATCAACATAACCAATGCAATACCTGAAACGATGGCAGAAAACAGGAAAATAACAGGCATCAAAACGGTTGACCACCATGGATTTGCCTTAATTGATCCGAAGATAAAACCTACGTATCCATGAAGCAGGAAGGCAGATGGAACACCAATGATCGTTACAATGTATCCCATCTTGTCGTCGAGCGCAATGGCTTTGGGCGAAATGTCGGTTGTCCAGAGTGACAAAACTTTGTAAAGAAATCGTTTAAATCCTGTGGTTTCATTGGCCCAGAGCACCATATCACGCCGATAGTCAAACCAGATTTCGAGCAATAAAACCACCAAGAGGTACCATAAATACACGAATCCAAAAATCGCCATCGCCGAACTTAAATGGGGTGTCACCATGATTTCATAGGCGCGAAACGGCTTGCCGAGATGGCTCACTAAAGGCATGGTGGCAACCAGCATGAATGATAAGGCAGTGAGTAATGCAAGACCGTATGTTGGTTTCAGGATATGCAGTTTAAATATCCGTTCGAGTGAGGCAAGTATAAATGCCCCGGCAACCAGGCCCGTGATATAAGGGTAAAGCACGATCAATATACTCCAGTTGAGTTCGATTTCGTTTGGATAAACGTATCCATCCACCTGTGAAAGAACTTCATTTAAATTTTGAATATGATTTTCCATCTTATCTAACTTCTGAGCTTAAGGCGTTATAGAATAATTTTGAACCTGTATTCAAATGTGGTTTGATCACCATACATGTGTGATTCTTCAGGAAATAGTTGATATTGCTTTTTGGATCGTTTAAATCACCAAATATTCTTGCTTCCGTGGGGCATATCTCAAAACATGCCGGTTGCAAATCCTTTTCCAAGCGGTGGACACATAAAGTACACTTGTCAACGGTACCTTTTTCAGGGTGAATATACCGGCATCCATAAGGACAAGCCTGAACGCAATACCGGCAACCAATGCAATAGGATTCATCCACCAGAACGATTCCTTCGGGCGATTCGAATGTCGCACCCACAGGGCACACCTGCACACAAGGCGATTTCGCACAGTGGTTGCACATCTTCGGAACAAAAAACGATTTAAATATTTCTTCGTCGGGGATTGATTGTTTGAAGCCATCGATTCCGCCATTCGGCGATTCAACAACTACGGAACCATCATTTTTAATGGTGTATTGCTCCACCCACGAACGAAAATAAAAAGGTTCCTTTGGTACATTATTTTCGAGTTTGCAGGCGTTCGCACACTTTCCGCATCCAATACATTTATTGATATCGATACCTATTCCGTACCATTTTCCTTTTCCTTCGGGTGCTTCGGTGGCAAACAACAGTCCGTTAAACGGAGTGAAAACGGAAGTAACTGTTAACCCGCCAATAATAAAAGTTCCGGCTTTAAAGAAATCTCTTCTTGAGATGTTTGATTTTTCTTGTTTCATGGCTGATGAGGATAATGACAATCAATACATTTTAATGCTTCTTTGGTTTTTTTATTTACGGGATTATGCTTCAAATTGTCGATTTGCTTAATAACTGAATTGTCGATCGAATCGAAAACAATTTTTGTCCTTGCAGCATGGCTTTGATGACATATAAGACAGTCCTCCCGTTCACCCGGCTTATTTAGTATGAGCGAATCGGGCAATTCACCACCTTCAAATTGATCAGCATATTGAACATGCTTCATCGAAGGACCATGGCAAACTTCACATTTGAGTGTTGCGTGAAATCCTGAGGATTTCTCCAAATGAATTTCTTCATGACATTTAATACAACTTTCGGAACCGGCATAATGCAGCACTCTCATTTTGTTCTCCTGGATCGACTTTGAGCGGTAATGACCAATCTCACCAAATGAGTCGGGTTTCAACACTTGCTGCATGATCAGAAAAAGCACGAAAATTGAAGCAAATGCAATGATCAGGCGTTTTATCTGTTGTGGCATAATAAAGAAATTTAGTATTTACATTCGTAAAGATAATAGTTAACATGAATAAAACAAGACAAATACAAATTAAGTAGTCGAAAACGGCGATAAAATCAATATAATTCGATCCTATACCCAATTTTATAAGTAAATATATACGAATACAAAAGCACTTTTTCATACAGAAATTTAGCTCTAATAGCCTGTTTTTCCGATATTTAAATACGGTATATAC
>JABFQW010000021.1 GCA_013141455.1 Bacteroidales bacterium | reverse complement strand
GACGGAAGGCTTTGTGGCACCACCTTTGCCGATGGTTCTGTTTCGGCTTATCCGGGAACCGATGTCAACGGGCCGTATGCCTTGTTCAGTTCGGCAACCTGTTACGATCATTCCTTATCACAAAACTCGCAGCTGAACATGAAAATCCATCCATCGGTGGTGAAAGGAAGGGAAGGGTCACGCAAATTCCTGGAGATGATCAAAGCGTATCTGCGAAAAGGAGCTTTTCACGCGCAGTTTAATGTGGTCGATTCACGTATGTTGAAGGATGCCCAGAAGAACCCCGAAAACTACCGTGGACTGATGGTGCGGGTGGCCGGCTTCACGCAATATTGGGTTGAGTTGGGGAAACAGATTCAGGATGAGGTGATTGCACGGACGGAGTATGAGCAGTTGGGGTAGAAAGTTTAAAGGCGAAAGTTCAAAGTTAAAATGCAAAATGCAAATATCAAAGGATGAGTGAACTTCGGTCTCCCGTCCATATATAAACGATATTTAAAACGAAAAAATAAACCCATGAACCACTACGATTGCAAATATTTCCTCGCGACAGATGTGTTTAAAGGCATCTGTAAACGCGACAAAAAACAGATTCCGGCCGATGAGGTGGCCTGCGAACATTTCGAAAAAGCTGTGAAATGTAAACATTGTGCAAACTTTAGCCAGACGACCGATGAGTTGGGGACCTGCATGAATAAATACGATGCCTATCCCGAAATGAATGCCGTAACCTGTAATGATTACAGAAACTAATCCCACCGAAACCAAGGGATATGTTTTTGATATCCAGGGCTTATCGGTTCATGACGGTCCTGGCTGCCGGACGCTTATCTTCCTCAACGGCTGCACCATGAACTGTATATGGTGTTCGAATCCTGAAGGAATAAGCCACAAACCTGCTTTGCTCCACACAATTTCGAGATGTATCGGTTGCGGCAATTGTCTTTCAGATTGTCAGCACCGAGCCATACGTTTTGAAGAAAACAAACCCGTTTTCGACCGATTGATCTGTGCCGGCTGCGATGAGCGTGATTGTCTGCAAGCCTGTTATACCAATGCTTTGCGTTTGGGTGGAAAAGAAATTTCCGTTGCAAAATTGTTCGGTATCATTCAGCGTGACCGTAATTTCTGGGGGACGGGCGGGGGCATTACCTTAACCGGTGGAGAACCTTTGCTGCAAATCGATTTTGCGAAAGAAATACTGAAAAAATGCCATGAGGCTTACATCCATACCGCCATCGAGACTTGTGGAAATGTGTCATGGAACAACTTTGAAGAAGTGATTCCGTTTCTTGACTGGATATTTTTCGATCTGAAACATTTCGATACCAACGAACACAAAAAATACACTTCCACAGGCAACACGATCATCCTCGAAAATGCACGTTTACTGGCTACGCATTTTCCCGGCAGGCTGATCTTCAGGCTCCCGTTGATTCCGGGTTATAACGATTCCGATGAGAACATCGCTTCCATCATCTCTTTTTTGAAAGAGACAGGTCGGAACGAGATCAATCTGTTGCCTTTGCATCATCTGGGAAGAGAAAAATACCGGATGCTTGGGCAGGATTACCAAGGCAGCCATCTCCTTATCCCATCGGATGAGCATTTAACCAATGTCGCATTACGATTCACCGAAGCAGGAATACGGCCTTATGTGGGGAGTGAGACGCCGTTTTGAGGATTGATTCAGCTGGATTTTTTAACCGCGGAGTTCGCGGTCCCGCATTTAGCGGGATTAGCAGAGGGCCGCAGAGAGAGATACAATCCCGATGTAAACCACCGTGGTATTTTGTCGGTATTATTATTATCACGATAGATCGCAACGGATAACTCCGCGTCCGCTGCGAGCTTACTCAGCGTCAGTTGCGTGAACCTTTTCCCGGTGAATTACTGTCTGCCCAACAATCAGGTTACAAAAATGATCATTTTAAATGGCCCGGGAATTTGTGTCAACCCATCTGTTTTTTCCACGCATCGGTCAACAGACCTGAAAAGCCCCAATTCTCGTCTTCAATTTCCTGAATAACGATGTGCGTGTGTTCCGGTTTCTTCCCTAAAATACGTACGAGTGAATCGGTAAACTCAGCAACGATCCGGGCTTTTTGTTCACGTGTTGCTCCTTTGGTAATTTGCAGGTTAATATAGGGCATGATTGAATATTTTTGGTTTGATTTATTGAATTTCTCCTGGTTTTAAAACAGTTTGAAATGGAGAATAACACAGGCTTATTGTTGTTTTACAAATGTACTGGCTGTTACTCCCGGTCGTCCTCCCATACCGGAAAAGGTTCGTGCCCTTATGTAAGCCTCCGCGAACGAAACATCCGCTTCGTAGCCCCGGACAACTGCCAGATTCTCATACATATTCCACCAATCCCGGGTTCCCTGCGAGCTATGTTTGCTGAGCGCCTCTTCTTTTTTGTTTATCACATGGCTAATATCAATATAGTCGGTCGGGACGAATTGAAAAGATTTCGAGTGCGGACTGTTGGTGGTTTCGTAAAAGTAAAGATCAAACGTGAAGCGCTGATCTAAAAACACGCGCCAGGCAAGCAATCCGGTTGCCTGATGATCGGAGTGAACATCGAGTGGCCAGGTAGCAGTTACAATATCAGGGTTTATTTTCAGGAGTAGATCGGACAGCTTGCGTGTATTGGTAGTGTCAGCAGCAAGCGAGCCATCAATGCCGCCAAAGAACATGACGGATGCCCCGTTAACCGCTGCTGCCATTTTTGCTTCTTCTGTGCGAATAGCACGTGCTTCGGCCTGCGTTCTTCCTCCAATGCCCAACTCACCTGTTGTCATGGTCAGAATGATTACCGTGTCGCCGGCAGCAACAGCATTTGCAATCAGTCCGCCGCATGATGCTTCTGCATCGTCGGGATGCGGAGCGATAACCACAAGAATCTGGCTATTTAACCGCTCACTGTAAATCAGTAATGAGGTAATGAGCAAAGCCATGAGAAGGTGATTTTTCATATTCGTTTCTTTTTAACTTCAATAATAATGAAAATTTCTCAAAATCAATCAACTGGCCTTCTTTTTGATGCATTTAAGGTCAGGCCAGATTAAACATGAACAGTCGCTTACCCTTCGACAGGATATTAATCCCGGCTGTTAAATCGTGATGCCAATGCGCGCCAATCTCCGTTTTTTCGGTGACTTTTAATAGGCAGGGATGATAATCTGCCTGACGAAAATCAGTCAGGATGGCATCCATCGCTATGCCTTCGAATAAGTGAGGAAAATGCAAATAGAAAAAAATAAGTTCCTGTAAAGTACAGCCCTCTTCATCCGGTTCAAATTCGTGTATCGCTGTGGCTGCGGTGTGTGAAGCATACCTTTTTGAATCGTGTGTGTAGAAAATATAAGGCCGAAACATATCCGTTGAGAAATGCTTAATATCACTAATATTCAGATAATTATCTATTCCAACCGTTGAAATCAATTTCTCAAAAGGTATTCTGGGGTCAACAATGACCGGAATATCAAACAGGTTTTTGTATTCATCAAATGATGGCTCACCGACAATGGAAAATGAGTTTAAATATTCCTGATCAGTTACATTGAGGAGTTTTGGAAAACCCAGGTTGATGAGCCGGTTTATTTGATTTTGGATAGTAACTTTTTGTGCAATCTTCATTTGATCAGCTTAATCAGGGGACAAAAGTAACGAAGTAGGTTGCAATTATTGCCAGGGTTGGTTTAATTAATCTGTCTGTAAGGTCAATCTCATCGTCATGGCTGAGTAAAAAATTCCCATATACCAAGCAATGTTGTTTACTTAGCTAAAAGACATTGATTTACCAAGTGTAAAAACGTAGATAAATTCATCATTATCAGGTGAATGAAATAATAAATCAACTAAGATTACCTGAGAAAATTTCCTGGAGGCATTTCACCGGCAACATTTGTTCGCTGATAGGTCTTCGCGATAACAGCCTTCTTTTCTTCATTGGAATATTGCGACCATTTACCAACCTCTTCGCCGGTCCTCCTACAACCAAAACACACATCGTTTGAGTCACGGAAACAAATTTTCATGCAGGGGGATTTAATTTCATCCATATTGAGGTAATTATTTTAGTACTAAAAGGGAAAATGATTGGGGCAAAATTACATTTTTTGTTGATGCCTTTCCCTGTCTGATGCTGGTGGGTACTATCTCATGTTGTGGACAAGTGGTGACAGGTTGATAGGTTTAGGTTGATGCCCTTCGACTACGCTCAGGGTGACAGGTTGATGGGTTGAAAGCCTGCTCTGACTTGTATTGAAATGCGTAATCCTTACTTCAGATCATGCAAAAACAAAGCTATCTAAAGTATCAGACTACAACTGCCAATGAATTGAACACAATTTAATTGAAAACAAAAAAGGTCTCAACTGAATCGCTGAAACCTTTGGTACCGTAGTGGAGAATAACGGAATCGAACCGATGACCTTTTGACTGCCAGTCAAACGCTCTAGCCAACTGAGCTAATTCCCCGACAAGGATGCAAAATTATAAAATATTGCCACAGATTCACAGATTATTTAAAAAAACATTCGATAAAATTCTTCTGCTGACCACCTCCATCAGGGTTAGATACGATTTTGTTATCAAATGACCGCAAAGCAAATTACATTTGCAAAAATGAGTCTCCCCAAAAAAAATGAAAAGATTATTCGTTGCCATCCCTATCAAACCCGATCCTGCTTTGATCAAGCTCGTTGATTCCTTGAAATCGGGACTTCGATATGATAAAATAAGCTGGGTAAACACAGCGCAGTTGCACCTGACGTTGAAATTTATCGGTGAAACAAATGAATCCATTGATGTATTTACTGCTGCCATGCAGGCAGCAAGCTATGGTATAAAGGCCTTTGATCTTGAATTTGATAAAACCGGGATTTTCGGAAGCGCCTACAAGCCGCGTGTGATATGGATTGGCTCACAACAACAAAACATCATGTTAAACCGGTTAGGCGAAAATATGCTGAACGAAATGGATGCTATTGGATTTAAACGCGACCGTCAGAATTTTGTTCCCCATCTTACCTTAGGCAGGATAAGAGAGATTATCAATAAGCCTAATTTTCAACAAATTATCAAAAGTCAACCCCAGCAGGTTTTCCAGAAGACTGAGGTCAGCAAAATCGTTTTATATGAAAGTATCCTGCAACACAATGGCCCGCTGTACAAGGAGTTGGGTATAGTTGAACTAAAATAAATCTCAGATATTAAGTAGATTTAACTCTGAACTCCGAACCTCGTCCAACACATGTGGGATTAGCTCACTTCGCACTTCTTTAAATAAACTAAATTACTTACCTTTGCAGCCGTTTTTGGCCCCATAGTTCAAGGGATAGAATGGAAGTTTCCTAAACTTTTGATACAGGTTCGAGTCCTGTTGGGGCTACATAGTTTAAATATAACCACTTGTGAATGTTTTGTTTATGAGTGGTTTTTGTTTTTAGAACAAGAGCTTTCCGAAATAATTGGCTCCCCGACTCCCGAATCGGGGGAGAATAAAAAACTTCCATTTGAATTTCAATCTGTAAAACCAACTATTTTTTGAAAAGCCCCCATTTTTGGGGGTTTGGGGGCAAAAGACAAAAACTTCTATTATATAAAACCAGTAATTTTTAAAAACTCCCATTTCCGGGGCGGAGGATCAAAAAATAACATTCTGTTAATTTTAGCAATACTAACTTTGTACCTTATATGTTTCTTGGCATGAACTTTAAGAGAACTACCAAAAGGTTTATCTATTTGTTATTGTTATTATTTATATCTTACTCGTTGTCTGCACAATACAGCGACTCAACCCATATTCAGGATTCAATGAATACGCTTGCCTTGCAGGAGGTGGTGAT
Source organism: Bacteroidales bacterium (assembly GCA_013141455.1). GTDB lineage: Bacteria > Bacteroidota > Bacteroidia > Bacteroidales > F082 > CAJBPB01. The sequence continues at coordinate 130,715 of JABFQW010000021.1, read as the reverse complement.
AACAGCCAACCGTTTCGGATCATATCGGATGAACACCTCTGAGGCCATTGAGATTATAAGAAGCAAAGCGATCGAACAATATCAGCTACGAACAACTTCCGAAGCACTCACAAATCTACCGGGTGTGTTCGTTCAGAAAACCAATCATGGCGGCGGATCTCCCTTTTTACGCGGACTGACTGGTAACCAGACCCTGCTGCTTATTGATGGCATACGACTCAGCAACGCAACAGTGCGTTATGGTCCGAACCAATATTTCAGCACCATTGATGTTTTTGGTCTCGAAAATATAGAGGTTTTACGCGGAAGCGGTTCAGTACAATATGGCTCCGATGCTATCGGTGGAGTCATTCATGCGGTTAGCCGCGACATCGGCTTTACCGAAAAAGCTGTTTGGGGTAGCAGCTTACTGACAAGGATCGCAACCCAGGGAATGGAGCAAACGGTGCATACCGGTGTAAGGTACAGCCATACAAAAGCTGCATTCCGTGGCGGACTTAGCTGGCGGAATTTCGGTGATCTGGTTGGTGGCGACACCACCGGGCGGCAATCGCCGAATGCTTATCGCGAACTCGATTTTGATCTGAAAGGAAAGCTTTTACTCTCGTCTTCCTCCATACTCACCCTGGTTTTTCAACAGGTTCATCAAAGTGATGTGCCTGTTTATCATAAGGTTGCACTCGAAAACTACGCCCTCAATCAAATGGATTCGCAAAAACGCAGGCTTGCGTATGTTCGTCTGAATCAGAAACTGAAGGCCGGTATCTGGAAATCGGCAACAATCACCGCTTCGATGCAACAGAGTGAGGAAGGTCGTGAAAGCCGGAAAAATGAATCCACCCTTTTCCGCACCGAAAACGACAGGGTTCGTTCCCTGGCATTATCGGCCGAAGCAGTGATGTCGAAAGGGAACATCTGGACGTCAAACAATGGTATTGAGGTTTACAACGACCGGGTGAAAAGCTCACGAACTGACACCGATCTGCCGGATGGCGAGTCTGTTTCAAAACGTGGTTTGTATCCCGATGGAGCCACCTTGACAAGCCTTGCCGCTTTCACGCTGCATACCTTCGATTTGCCAAAATGGATACTGACTTCCGGGGCCCGTTTCAATTCATTTATTATCCATGTTGAAGACGAGGCTGTTGGCCACACAAGATTAACGCCTTCGGCAATCGTTGGCAATGTGGCTGTATTGAGGAAACTTTCCGGATCTTCCAATATATTTATTTCGGCCAACACGGGTTTTCGGGCACCCAATATCGACGATCTTGGCACGCTGGGCATCGTCGATTTCAGGTATGAAACCCCAAATTTCGATCTAAAACCCGAACATTCATTGCAGCTTCAGCTTGGATACAAATATCAGGGTAGCAAACTTAGGGGCGAATTTTATCTGTATCGCAATGCGCTTAACAATCTGATTGTGCGCAACCGTATGCAGGGCGACAGCATCGAAGGGTATCCGGTGTATCAGAAAGAAAACATTGAACGAGCTTATATTCAGGGTTTCGAAACAAGCTGGGATTACGACCTGAACCGTTCGTGGGGTTTTACAGCTAATATCGCTTATACCTATGGCCAAAACATAACGAAAAAAGAGCCGGTACGCCGGATTCCACCTGTCTTTGGCCGTTTGGCAGTCGAATACAGACGCGAAAACGGGTGGTGCAGCATCGAATGGATGGCGGCAGGCAAACAGGACCGTCTGGCGAATGGTGACAGGGAGGACAACCGCATTCCGGCAGGCGGCACTCCCGGATGGAATATTTATACTATATCAGCCGGCTATACGCTGCGCCATTTTACATTGGATCTGCGTTTACAAAACCTGCTAAACAAGGATTATCGTTACCACGGTTCGGGCGTGAACGGCTATGGCCGATCGGCGGTTCTGGGTGTAATTGTCAATATTTAAAGAGACTGGTTGCTTGTTGCTGGTCTTGTCAGGTTTTCTCAAAATGATTACCTTTGTTAAAAGAATCGGGCATGCCAAAACTATATGAATATTTTGGATTGATCTTCTTGTTTTATTCTCAGGAGCATGAACCCATTCATGTGCATGGAAAATTTCAGGACAAGGAGAGTAAAGCTGAAATAATTTTTGAGCATGGCAAGTTTAAAGAGATTTTGATTAAAGATGTTCAAGGGAAGAAGCCCCTGGATACTCAAAATCTAAAAAAGTTTAAAAAAGTGGTTGAACTCTACAGAGATGATATTGTTAGAAAGTGGATTGACTTTTTTGTTTATAATATTGAGATTACTCCGGAAAAGATAACAAAAAAAATTTAAGGGTATGATCGTAATTTCGATAAATAAAGCGGATTATATTGGAGACTATAAGATTAATTTTACATTCTCCGATGGAGTTGAGAGAATGGTAGATTTCTCAAATTTCCTGAATAATGCAAAAAACCCTATGACAAAGAAATATTTAGACAAGCAATTGTTTAAAAAATTCTCTGTTAATTATGGAGATATCATCTGGAATGATTACGAAATGTGTTTCCCCATTTGGGATCTACATGAAGGAAATATATAAAGACCCAATGCCCGGCGCCTTTAAAATCAAATGAACGACAGCAGATTAAACCTTTTTATCTGTATCCTATCGGTCGCGAATTATGCTCATTTACTTCCGGTTGTCCGGTTAATTTTTGGATATCGTCTGCCGTAAAAGTTGATAGCGCAAGTTCATCGGGATCGGCCATCAACGATACCCGGTCAGAATGTGCCTGAACCAATTTTTCGAAGAAATTGCGCACCATCCGGCCGTTTCCAAACGATTTGTCTTTCATTTCAGAAGCCTGCTCCATATAAAGTTGCACCTTAGTTTGGGCCTCAGGGGTGAGACTGAAAGTTCTTTTCGTGCACATATTCATGAAAATTGATGTCAGTTCATCGGGATTGTAATCATCGAAAAAGAAATGACGGTTGAACCGTGATTTGATACCCGGGTTCGATGCAAGGAAATGATTCATTTCGTCGGTGTAACCTGCCACTACCACTATTAGCTTGTCGCGGTCGTCTTCCATACGTTTGAGCAAGGTATCCACTGCTTCCTGTCCGAAATCGCTGCCTCCATTGCCCGGTGTAAGCATATATGCCTCATCAATAAATAAGATACCATGTAAAGCCGAATCGATAATTTTCATCGTCCTGGGTGCGGTCTGGCCGATAAATTGGGCGACCAGATCAGCGCGCGACACCTCAACAACATGACCGCGTGACACGATCCCCAACGCCTTGAAAATGCGGCCAAGTAATCGGGCTACGGAGGTTTTTCCGGTTCCCGGCGGACCATAAAAAACAGTATGCAGGCTCACAGGATTTGAGGCCAGACCTCTTTCTTTTCGTATCTTCTCAATTTTGATGTAGTTCACCAAGGTCGAAATGTCTTTTTTCACATTGGTAAGACCCACCATCTCATTCAGTTCTTTCAATACATCATCGATGGTCTCCTGTCGCTCATCGGCAAACTCATCTTTCACCGCTTCGTTAAGATCGGCTTCGGTGATCGTCAGCAGATCGGTATCGGTAATCTGGCTCTGTTTAGCCAATCGTCCGGCCTGCAAACGGATGACCTCTTCGAAAAGATTACGCATCGTTCGGGCGTTACCGAAACTTCTCGTCCGGCTTTTATAAAGAAATTCATTGTACCGAAGCAGTTTGTCTTTCGTCTCCGGGCTAAGTATAAATTTGCGCGACAGGCAAATATCACTGAAAATAGCAACCAATTGCGCTGGTTTGTAATCATCGAAAATGAAATAGCGTGAGAATCGCGATTGAAGACCAGGATTGGCATCAATGAAGCGTTTCATCTCGTTTGTGTAACCTCCGACAATCACGATAAGCCGGTCACGATTGTCTTCCATACGTTTCAAAAGCGTCTCGATGGCTTCGCGGCCAAAATCATGCGTATCGTTTTCGGGTGCAAGGCTATAAGCTTCGTCAATAAATAAGATTCCATCAAGCGCCGAATCGACTACTTTGTTTGTTTTTGGTGCTGTCTGGCCAATAAACTCAGCAACTAATCCCGACCGGTCAACTTCCACCACATGCCCTTTGGCAAGGATACCGATCGCCTTGAAAATCTTACCAAGCAGCCTGGCAACCGTGGTTTTCCCGGTTCCCGGAGGTCCCGAGAACACCGAGTGCAACACGATGGGATTTGTTTCGAGACCGCGTTCACGACGCAGTTTCTCAATCCTGATATAACTCAGCAGGTCGTTCACATCGCGCTTGATGGTTTCAAGACCCGTCATTCCCTGCAACTCCTTCATGGCAACCTCAAGCAACTGATCAGATGGCATATCCTGAACATCATGCACTGCGACAAGGGGAATATCGGCTCCGGCAACGGCAGGTTGTTTCAGATTTTCTTCTGTTTCAGCTAAGTTTTTACGAATCAGTTTGTTTTTCGGATCGAGTTTCAATGCCTTTTTGTAAAACAAAACTGCATGGGTGAAATCGCGCTTGCCGGCATAACAAACACCAACGATATTGAATGTTTCGGCAAAATCAATCTTGTCGAAACAGGATGGATCGGCACGTTTCACCACATCCAGCACTTTTTCATCTTCCTGACGGGCATTGTAAGTGATGATCATATTCGACACCAATTCGGGTACCGCATTATCAATACTGAATGCTTCTTCATAAAAGCGTATGGCGCTATCGAGATCATCAGTGTAGGTATAGGTTGTTGCCAGACCGGCCAGAGCATCCAGATAGTTGGGTTCGATGGCAAGCGCTTTCTTGTACTGAAGAATGGCCTTGTCGTATTCTTCTTTCTCAAAGTATTTCGTAGCTTTTTCTGCCAACCGTTCTGCTTCAGGATCAATTTGCTGATTCTGTGAAGTTTCCTCAGATTGACTGTCATTGTTATCTTCCTCACTTTCAATCACCGACATCACCACCACCCACATCCCTGCTCCAAAAGAAATATGTGTAATGCTGTAACCTTCCCGGATTTTCTCGTTCACATCGTTGACCGGAAACCCGGCATCGGTGATCCATTGCTGACTACCAAAACCGGTTCCCTTCGACAATACGAGACCCCAGTTTCCGTTTGCATAGGTGATCGAAGTGATATCGAAACCATCATTCCAGCCTTTTTCGATAGCCGATTTTGGAAATTGCGTAAAACAGGCGCTCTCCTGTGCCGTGAATCCGGTTCCTTTCGACATCACCACCACCCAGCGGTTATCACCAAAGACGAGGTGCGTAATCAAATAGCCATCTTTTATGGCGAGTTTAATTTCCTTTTCAGGAAAATGGCTGCTTGTCCGCCAGATCTGATCGGTATATCCGGAGTTTTCACCCATGATAACAACCCACATGCCGTTTCCATAAGTAATCCAGCTGATGTCTTTACCCGAATTCCAGCCTTCCTTGATAACTTCCGAAGGAAACTCTCCAAGCGTATTCCATTGCTGACCATCGAGCTGACTTTGGCTGGCGGCGGCCAACACCCATTGACCGTTTCCATAGGCCACAGCCGTTACAGGATGACCCTCATTCCAGCAACTGTTGATTTCCTTGTCGGGAAACGTAGGTGAAAAATAAAAACGGTCGATGCGCATTTCAGAAAGTTAATTGTGCCGTCAGTATGAAATTTTCGATTTATTTGTAATAATACACCTTGCGGGTATTTCCCATGCTTCCCAACGCCCGAAGTCCGAAGATTGCAATGGTGATAATAAGAATGAGTGCGAGCAGGAAGAAGGTGACAAGCAACGACATCACATTCAAAATCAGTAAGATAAAAATTCTGAGCAAGCCTACAAACGGACCGCCAAGCACAAAACTCTCTAGAATCCAGCTCAGGGTGACGATCACATTGATGATGCATGAGAGATAAAGAAACCAATGTATCGGTCGGTCGTATCCGGCAGGCAACAGATTAAAACCGTCATTGAAAAACCATTCCATCTCATGCGCATCCCAAAATGCAGCGATAAAAATGGTGGCTCCGAGAATCATTCCTGTAAATATCGGATAAGGAGGAAACCATTCGACCGGATAAATAGTGTGAAGGAAGTTTTTGCGTCGTGGCCAGTCCGGTTCACTCTTTGAGCCACCATCAGCATAAGCGTCGCGTTTATGGTGCAAACGAAGCAATGCCTGATCGAGGGAAGTATAATAGCGAACGATGATGAACAGGATAATAGTGAAGACCGCCACCATAATCCACGAATTCAGTTTTGTAAAGTCGAATATGCTTTTCAGCCATTGTGAAACGCGAAACCATAACACATTACTTCCTTTCGGATAGGCATGGTCTAGAATCGCCGATCGCCTGACAAATCCCGTCATGCTATCTTTGAATGAAATTTTATACCAGTCTTTTTCTAATTTATCCAACACACGGATGCTGTCACCGGTTGTCAGGATGGCCGCCACATTGCCGGCTTCATCGTTTGTGCTTTTTACCTGCAACTCTTTCGTATCCACAACAAACACATCACCGGCCTGTATTTTGTTTTCTTTCTCCTTTTCGAGTCGATCTTTATACGCGTACTTATCCTGAATCGCAAGCTTATCAAGGTTTTTCGTGATAGACTTACCCGAAAGAGATTCAATTTCTGGTTGAGTGAGTACCTGATCGAATATGTTGATGTCGTCGATGGCGCCAATCAGCGCCCCGACAAAAATCTTTTCTTCGCCGTCACCGGCTGTTGACCGCGATGCAAAAACCTGATCATTCACAATCAGCCGGGCTTCCTGCGCTTTGGCATCATACAATGCCATCACAAATACCCATTCATCAACCACCGGCGGCCCCCAAAGAACGCCATCGCTACCACATAACAATCCCCAGCGAAACTGATCATCGTGATAATCGGCTATAATACAGCGGTTTCGCGAGTCGGTTCCATTACCCAACACAAACATCCGCTGCATACTGAATGCCGCCTTTACCCAACAGCCCATACTGAGTTTCGGATACATTTTGGTATTCACATTTACAGGTATCGTAATGTTATGCAGCGACTTGCTATAATGTTTTCCAAAATCAAAAAAGTAAGCTCCGTTCGGTTTACCGTCATATCCGGCGACCACTTTACCCTTTAGTATGGTTGCTTTCGGACCGGCTAAAGCATTGTTGCCTGAACCATTTAAGGGGTAGGATGCTTTCAGCCCGGCCGGATTATCTTTTGCCTGAAGGTTGGAACCGGATAAACAGGAGAAAATGATGAACGCCAGCAAAACCGAGATTGTCCTGGTTGTTTTCATAGTAACAAAATATTTTAATGATAACAGTTTCAAATGAGACAATAAAACAACTGGCAATCACACAGTAACAAATTGCCGGAAAGCAGACAGGCCCGGTAATTACCGGAAATCCTGTCTGGTAAAAATCTAATTGGAAAACCTATCCGCGGTGTACAATGGCGTCGTTCAACGCTGCCACAACCCGATCGATAAAGGCTTCATCCTTGTCGCGAAAAGCATCTGAGTTGCCTGAAGCCGATGATAACATTACCGAATACTCGTTTTTCTGTATGATCCACCAGGCAACGCCCGCGGCAATCAATACAACGCCAAAAACATAGACTTTAAACAGAAGTAAAATGATACCAATTGCCGCAACAATTATCGGATACTTCCGTTCGGGGCGGTGAATAAAGGTGCTTACTTCGGTAACGCCGGCAATTGAGTGGGTTTTACCCAACGAAATAAAGCGGGCGCTGGTAACTTTAATTCCGCGTTCATCTAAAAATACTTTTTCTTCAGCCATTTGATTAGGTTTTAAATTTTATTGATTAATTGAATTGATAAAAAATAAATTCATGAATGAAGTGCCTGATGGGAATCTCTTCCTCTTGCACAGCGCAAATGTATGCCGGTCAAAATGAGTATTGCAAATGGAAGTTGTATGGATTTATAAATCAAAACACAATGCAAAAGTTTGAATATGTGCGATTTACAATTCAGGTCACGCGAGTTGCTCTTCCTCAATACTTTGTAAAACAAGAAATTCGGAAGGGGTGATGTGCATGTTTTTTTTAAAGGCGTTGTTGAATGCACTTTTCGATTTAAAACCGACCATCTGTGCTATTCCTTCGATGGTAAGATGGTGATTTTGGGGTTCCGAAAGTAACCTGCAAGCCTCATCAATGCGATAATGATTCAGGTAATTGCAGAAGTTTTGATGCGTGACCATATTGATTACTTTCGATAAATAGGTGGTATTTGTGTTTAATTTATGTGAAAGTTCGGCTAATGACAGGTCATTTTCGAGATATATCTTTTCAATCTCCATCAAATCGGTAAGCTGTAACCAAATTTCGTTCCGCATCTCTTTGGTTGGCATAGGTTTCGTGGCTTTGTCAGGACTTATCTGAGAAAACTCTGATTTGCTTTGGTCGATAATACCATCGTTCCGATCATTCATATTCAATAATGACCTGAAACCTGTTGTAGCTTTTCCTTTTAACCTGAAAAAGAAATACAACGAAACCAACAGGAGAATGAAGATAATTGCACTATTCCCGAAAATATAATACCTCCCTGTTTCTGATGTCATTTTATTATTGTTGGAGGCTGTTAACTGAGTTTTATTTTTTTCGTCTTCATACCTCATTTTTAGTGCCGCCATCGACTGCGTCATCGATTCACCCAATACCGAATCTTTACCTGCCGTGTATAATTTATAATATTCGAGGGCAACTGAATGGTTTCCTTTAGCCTCATAGAGTTCAGAAATAGCGAGCAGATTCTCGGAAACGATATTCTGATTCAATATTTCACGCGCAGCCACAATACTATTTTCGAAGCAATCGAGCGCCTGCTCAAACGATTGATTGGCCATCAGGTACCTGCCTTTTGACTGCAAAAAAACAGCAAGTGAAAGTTTATCACCGGCCGATTTACATGCCGAATCAGCTGATTGAATGGTGAGTGTTGCTTTATCAGGCTGTTTCAGAGCAATATGAAGTTCGGTTATATTACAATACACAAAGCAGGCACCCTGCCAGTCAAGCGATTTCTCTTTCAACGGTGCGGCTTCGGTAAAATAAAGCAGCGCTTTTTCGTATTCTTTTCCCGAAAAATACCGTAATCCGATCCCGTTCAGGGCATAGCCAATAGCACGGTCGTTTTTAAGGTTTCTGAAAATCCTGAGCGCCGTTAAAAGGTAATCTTCCGAATTTATATCGGATGGCTTATTATTCAGAATACCTGCAATATTGCAATATAAGTACCCGAGATAGAGGCTGTCAGCCGTTATTTCACAGGCATGTATCGCGCTGACGAAGGTTTCGCTTGCCTTTTCGATCATACCCATATCTGAAAAATGGATACCCAATGAAATAAGAAAAGGGCCTGACTGCACGGGGTCGTTACTTTTTTGGAAATGAAAATCTGACTTATTCAGGAAATCAATAAATTCCTGTTTCCGGTTCAGTTGTCTGCAACAATTGGCAAGGTACAGATAAGCGCTCCCCGAAAGGATATGATTATCCTCTTTTTCCGAAACAATGACCGCCTTATTCAAGAAGTTAATCGCTTCCTTGTATTCCTTTTGTTTGTAGGCAAGCCGGCCAAGGTTCAGGTAATATTTTCCGGAAGTTGCGGCTGAGGACAATGATCCGGATATTTTTCCGGCTTGTTCCAACGCTATTCGGGCCGAATCGAATTGTGATGAAGCCATGTAAACCGAACTCAGGTTGATGAGCGATTCGGCAAATAATGGTTTGTTGTTGATCCGTTCAGCGGTTTTAACTGCCTGGTATGCCAATTGTTTCGCCCGGGGTAACGAATCGTTCAAACGATATAACACCAATTCATTCAGCAGGATAACAGAATCCTTATCATCCGCATGCATCAGACCGGCATACGCCTTGTCACTTCTTTCGTTGATCGTTTGGGCCTGCGAAAGTTGAACGATTGAGAGGTTAAAAAGTAAAAACCAGTAGCGAAATAATACTTGTTTTAACATGCTATAAAGGTAAAAATTTATTTCGGGCCATTCACGTCAAATAAAAAAATAATTATTATACATGCCTTGATTTACAACGCATTATAGCTTGAAATCAATATAAAACAACGACTTAACAATTTCTTAATATTAAATTGAATTAAACTTGATTTAGTAACACTAAATTTGCATTCCTTTTAAATCCTGGATATGGAGTTTTTATACATTGTTATCGCTGCTGTTCTGATTTTCGATTTTATAAACGGGTTTCACGATTCGGCAAATTCAATTGCAACGGTTGTTTCCACCAAGGTGTTATCGCCTTTCACAGCAGTATTACTGGCAGCTTTTTTCAATTTCATTGCTTTTGTAGTGTTCCCGCTTTCGGTAGCAACTACGATTGGTAAAGGAATTGTTGACCCTGGTATCATCAATTTGCAGGTAATTTTCGCCGGCTTAATCGCAGCGATTACCTGGAATTTATTAACATGGTGGTGGGGTTTCCCGTCAAGTTCATCGCACACCCTTGTCGGTGGGTTGGTTGGTGCAGCCGTCGCGAAAGCTGGATTTGGTTCGGTGATTGCATCAGGTGTATGGAAAATTGTTGCTTTCATTTTCATATCACCAGTGCTGGGGATGATCATCTCTTTTTTCATTTCAGCGATTGTATTGTACCTCTTTCGTAATTTCTCCCCATCGAAGGTAGATAAGCATTTCCGGCGGTTTCAATTACTTTCGGCATCGGCCTTCAGTTTGGGACATGGTGGTAACGATGCCCAGAAATCGATGGGGATCATCTGGGTCGCGTTAATCGTTACCGGACATGCAGCCAAAAACTCGGAGATCGCACTGTGGATTGTGCTTTCGTGTCACTCGGCCATCGCGCTGGGGACTCTATTTGGTGGCTGGCGAATCGTGAAGACGATGGGACAGAAAATCACCAAGTTAAAACCATTTGAAGGATTTTGTGCCGAAACGGCTGGAGCAATCACCTTGTTTGGTGCAACCGCATTTGGTGTGCCGGTAAGCACCACACACACCATCACCGGTGCAATCATTGGCGCAGGTGCCCGCAAAGGAGTTTCTGCCGTGAAATGGGGTGTAACAACGAATATCTTCTGGGCATGGATACTCACCATCCCGGTTTCGGCCGTTATCAGCGGTGTTGTTTATTATGGCATTACCCTTTTATTTTAATTGAATGTTTGCAATGATTATAGCGTTTTAATTGATTGAAATACCAAAAACTTAGGATATGAAACTCGACGATTTATTAAAGTACTTTGTGCCAAAAGAAACAGCTTTTTTTCCACTTTTTAAAGAAGATGCCGATATCCTGATCAAAGGATCGGAGCTGTTGAAAGACCTTATTTCGACAACAGATATCGACGACCGGGATGCGTTTATTGCCAGGATAAAAGCCACCGAAAAAGAAGGCGACAGGGTAACAGATAAAATATTTACACAACTCAATAAATCGTTCATCACACCTTTCGACCGTGAAGACATTCATGCTTTGGCTTCTTCCGTTGATGATGTGCTGGATAATATTAATGCCGCAAGTCAGCGCATACGGCTTTATAAACCTAAAGCGCTCACACCTGAAATGTATCAGGTTGCCGAAATCATTGGTCTGGTCGCCTTACAAATAGAAATCGCCGTGAATGGTTTGAGTAATCCAGGCAAAAACAGAGATCGGATCATGAATGCCTGTGACGAAATCAATTTGCTGGAAAACAAGGCCGATCATGTATATAATCTGGCCATCTCGGTACTTTTTGAAGAGGAAAAAGATACTGTCGAATTAATCAAGATCAAGGAGATTCATATGTCACTCGAGAAATCAGTTGACAAGGCCGAGGATGTTTCTGACGTCATCCGGACCATCATGGTGAAACTTGCCTGATCGAATCTTTGGGAGTTGTTTTATCCCGAATTTTGTACTTTGACCCGATTTCATTTCTATCTTTGTTGTAAATCTGAAAATACATGACGGTACAAACCAAATCGCGGGAGCAGCGTATAATACGGGCTTCATGGAACAGTATTTTTGGAAATGCCCTGTTATCAGTCACCAAAATCGTAGCTGGTTTCATTTCGGGCAGCATGGCCCTTGTGGCCGATGGAGTGGATTCGGCAAGCGATATTATTACCTCACTTATTACCCTGATTACCGCACGTTTCATATCAAAACCACCCGATATGAAATATCCATACGGGTATGAAAAAGCCGATACCGTTGCTTCAAAACTACTCGCCTTTATCATTTTCTTTGCCGGTGCACAATTGGCTATATCAACTGTTCATGGTCTCATACAAGGCGACAGATCAGAAGTTCCTTCTTTGTTGGCAGTAATCGTTGTTATTATATCCATTGCCGGAAAACAACTATTGGCTTATTACCTCAATAAGGTTGGTAAGAAAGCCGACAGTGAAATGCTTAAAGCCAATGCGCGTAATATGCAAAGTGACGTGGTCATTTCAAGTTCGGTGTTGCTTGGCTTAGTTTTTACCCATATATTTCAGTTGCCTGTACTCGATTCTATCACCGCCCTTGCTGTGAGCGGATGGATTATGTTCGTAGCTGTCCGGATTATCATTCAATCGAGTCAGAACCTGATGGATCGTATCGACGATCCGGCCATTTATAAATCAATTACTGAGGCTGTTGCGCAAATTGCCGGCGCCCATAACCCGCACCGTATCAGGGCCCGTAAAATCGCTCACTTTTTTGTCATTGATCTCGATATTGAGGTTGATGGTTCACTTTCACTCGATAAGGCACATGCCATCACCCACGAAGTTGAAGATAAAATCAAGGCACAGATTCCAAATATTTACGATGTTTTGGTGCATGTTGAGCCACTTGGCGATGACAGTTCAAATGAAGTATATGGTGTTTCGGTAAAAGATCTTTGATCATATCCGCTTAATGACTTATTTTTCAATTCATTAATTTTCGGGTCACAACATTCAGCTCTCAAAACCTAACCAAAAATTCTGTTCAACGAAAATCGGAAATACCACTGTGTAATTTCATACAATTGTTACCTTTGCCGCGTCGCATTTTTTGAAGTCAACGAGCAAAAAGCAAACCAAATGATATACTTCATACAAGCCTCCAAAAATCGAATTATAGCCGTTCAATCACAAATCCAACAATCTCCTGTAGTTTTTCAAAAACTTAACTGGCTATTGGGAGACGCTCATGTGATTTCTGAACCGCTTGTAACCGGAAACTATATCGGGCCACGCAAAGAGATGGTCACACCCTGGAGCACAAATGCCGTTGAAATAACACAAAACATGGGCATAACGGGCATCGTCCGTATGGAAGAATTCAGCAAAGTAACAAGCGACGACAAGATTTTCGACCCAATGCTGAAATCCCTGTATATCAATCTCGATCAAAAATTATTCGATATTGATCACAAACCTGAAGCGATTCGATTTATTGATGATCTCAAACAATACGACAAACAGGAAGGTCTGGCGCTCAGCCCCGACGAAATTGATTACCTCGAAGATATCAGCCAGAAAATAGGTCGTAAACTTACTGATAGCGAGGTGTATGGATTCGCACAGGTTAATTCGGAACATTGTCGCCATAAAATATTTAACGGTACATTTATCATCGATGGCAAACCCATGCCCGAAACGTTGTTCCAACTTATCCGAAAAACATCTGAATTAAATCCTAACAAACTCGTTTCGGCATACAAAGACAATGTTGCCTTCATTTCGGGACCGCAGGCTGAACAGTTTGCACCACTTCATCAGGATAAAGCTGATTTTTTTACAGTAACCGATATTGATACAATCATCTCGATAAAAGCTGAAACACACAATTTCCCAACCACGGTTGAACCTTTCAATGGCGCTTCAACAGGTAGCGGCGGTGAGATACGTGACCGTCTGGCTGGTGGTAAAGGGAGCGTCCCCCTCACAGGAACGGCAGTTTATATGACTTCCTACCCGAGAACCGAAAATAACCGGAGCTGGGAACAAAATAATCCGGAGCGCGATTGGCTCTATCATTCGCCCGCCGAAATACTTATCAAAGCATCGAACGGAGCTTCCGATTTTGGAAACAAATTTGGTCAGCCTCTAATCAATGGCAGTCTGCTTACTTTTGAACATGACGAAGGTCCTGCTTTTGGATTCGATAAGGTGATCATGCTTGCGGGCGGTGTTGGCTATGCCCGGCGTGAAGACAGCCATAAGGAAGTCCCTCATAAAGATGATTTGATCGTGTTGCTTGGCGGCGACAATTACCGGATCGGGATGGGTGGGGGAGCTGTTTCGAGTGTTGATACCGGTCAGTTTAGCAACGCCATTGAATTGAACGCCGTGCAACGTGCCAATCCCGAAATGCAAAAACGTGTCGCCAATGTGATCAGAGCCATGTCGGAAGCACAAACAAACCCAATTGTTTCTATTCATGACCACGGCGCAGGCGGACATCTCAACTGTTTGTCGGAATTAGTTGAAAAAACAGGCGGAACAATCGATATTTCAAAACTGCCTGTCGGCGATCAAACGCTATCCGACAAGGAAATCATCGGCAACGAATCACAGGAAAGAATGGGCCTGGTAATTCACCCTGACCATCTTGCCTTATTACGCAGAACAGCAGAACGTGAGCGTGCCCCGATATATGAAGTCGGTAAAGTGACCGATGAAATGAAGTTACGGTTTGTGCGTAGCAGCGGTACCAACCCAATCGATCTGAAATTAGAACATTTCTTTGGTAAAGCGCCCAAAACCATACTGGAAGACGAGCATAAAAAATATAAATTCGAGGAACTGAGTTACGATAAGGATAACCTCATTTACTACATCGGTCAGGTGTTACAACTCGAATCGGTGGCATGCAAAGACTGGCTTACCAACAAGGTTGACCGTTCAGTTACCGGCCGTGTTGCCATGCAGCAATGTGCCGGGCCCATACAGCTTCCGTTAAACAATCTCGGAATCACCGCTATCGACTATCAGGGTGTGCACGGTATTGCAACAGCCATTGGTCATGCACCGGTAGCAGGATTGATCGACTCACGGATTGCCTCCAGGTTGTCGGTTGCCGAGGCGCTCACCAATATTGTCTGGACACCTATTGATGATGGAATAAAAGGTATCTCGCTGAGTGCCAACTGGATGTGGCCTGCACGTAACGAAGGCGAAAATAACCGTTTATACAAGGCCGTCAGGGCATTAAGCGATTTCTGTATCGAACTCGGCATCAACGTTCCCACCGGAAAAGATTCACTCTCGATGACCCAGAAATATCCGGACGGTAAAAAAGTACTTTCGCCCGGAACCGTTATCGTTACTGCTGTCGGCGAAACAACCGATCTGCGGAAAGCAGTTACACCGGTTCTTAAACCCGATATGGAGACCGAATTGTTATATCTCGATTTCTCGTGCGACGATTTTCTGTTGGGTGGCAGCAGCTTTGCCCAGGTATTGAATAAGATCGGAAAAACAGCGCCTGATGTGAAAGACACCGATTATTTCGCGCTCACATTCAACACCTTACAAACCCTTATTCAGGAAGAATTGGTGTTGGCCGGACATGATATTTCAGCCGGTGGCATGATAACCTGTCTGCTCGAAATGACATTCGCGAATTGTGATCATGGCCTAATCGTTGATCTCACCTCGTGCAAACGCTACGACATCTTCAGTATCCTTTTCAGCGAAAAACCATCCGTAATTATACAGGTAAAAACTGACGGAAAAGCCCGGAAAATACTTTCTGATGCCGGTGTGAGTTTCGTATCAATCGCGAAACCTGCCGAATCGCGTACCCTGACTATACTGCACGAAAACGAAAAATACAGCATCGATATTGATACCATGCGCGATACCTGGTTCAAATCGTCGTATCTGCTCGACAAGAAACAATGTGGTGAGAAGAAAGCACTTGAACGGTATAAAAATTATAAACATCAGGATCTGAGTTTCAGTTTCAGTAAAAGTTTCACCGGAAAGGCATCGCAATATGGGATCGATTTCAAACGACGCGAACGAACCGGCATCAATGCGGCTATCATCCGCGAAAAAGGTGTAAACGGCGACCGTGAGATGGCGTATGCCCTTTATCTGGCCGGTTTTGATGTGAAAGACATTCATATGACCGATTTGATCAGCGGCCGTGAGGACCTTTCGGATGTGAAGATGATCGTGTTTGTTGGTGGTTTTTCGAATTCAGACGTATTGGGTTCGGCCAAAGGCTGGGCCGGTGCATTCCTTTATAATGAAAAAGCCAAGTCAGCGCTTGATACATTTTATGCCCGTCATGATACGCTCAGTCTGGGTGTTTGCAACGGTTGCCAGTTGATGATGGAGCTTGGTCTCATTTATCCCGATCATCCTGAGAAACCGGTGATGCACCATAACGAATCGGGTAAGTTTGAATCGGCTTTCCTGAGTGTTGAAATCGAAGATAACAAAAGCATCATGCTTGGCAGTCTGGTCGGTAAACACTTAGGCGTTTGGGTGGCGCATGGTGAAGGAAAATTCAGTTTCCCGATGTATCGCGACAAATACAATATCGTGATGACTTTCGCTCATGAGCAATATCCGGCCAATCCAAACGGAAGCGACTGGGCTACTGCGGGAATCTGCTCAAACGACGGACGTCATCTGGCCATGATGCCACATCCCGAAAGATCAATTTTACCCTGGCAATGGGCACATTACCCTGGTGACCGAAAAAATGATGAGGTATCGCCGTGGATTGAAGCTTTTGTGAATGCCCGTAACTGGATCGCACATAAGTAAACAGAAACTTATTTCCTGTATTTTTCGATCAGATGCTGCGGCAAGGCAGGGATGGTGTCGGTTATTTTCCCCTCGAGAATCAATTGTTCATTATACAATCTGCGGTTATGCTCCATGCGCCGCTGCAGGCGTGCCATATCGTTGAAATAGTCGTAGGCAGCCTGAATGGGACCACCCGCCGAGGCCGGATAGGAACGCACCTCTTCAAGACTTGTCCTGAGTTCGCTGTCCATCGTTTCCAGATTGACAGGCTTCAGTGGCTTCATGTTAACGACCATATATTTAAATGTCTGGTAATCGTAAAAGGAACGGATCACCACTTCCTGCATCAAAATGGTATCTCTTTCGAGCGAGACCGAAATACGTTCGCCATTCAACAACATTTGTTCGGTGATGAGCACGATTTTGCGTTCAAAACCAAGCATGCTGAACAGCAATGAATCATTGGGTGCCGAGTTAATATAAAAGGTACCATCGGGTAGGCTGATGGTGCCACGCAGGGCTAATTTACTGATAATGTGAACATCGGCTAATTCTTTCAGGCTGTCGGCAGAGAACACACGACCCTGCATATACTTCGTTTCCTGGGCCGAAACAAAAGTGATACTGCCAAAAAGAATGTATAAAACAATTATGTAACGCAATGCTTCAGAATGTGATGCGAAGGTAAGTCGAAGATTTGAAAAGGCTGATAATCAAAGTTTAATTTTTGTTAATCATGACACGGATGCAAGGGGCTAAATCAGATCTTAACCTAAAAATCCAATGCCTGTTGTTTCACCAATTCTTTGGTTGAAAGCAATCCGCAAGCGGTAAAAATATCGACATCGCGCGAAGTACCCATGCACAAGAATGAAATCTCAGAAATTGTTTACATAAAAAAAGCCGGCATACTTAAATGCCGGCTAAATCAATGTTCTTTGTCATGATTAATTTAACCCAAATTACGCATTGAAAATGCGTAATCGACTAAGAGTTTGTAATTCAGCATGATTTATCATGCTTCAAACAAACTCTATGTCGGGGTTATCCCAACTAAATCAGATAGTTCGGCTTTTATTAGCCTCCTACTGATTAATTTGGGTTTAATTCACTATTATTTTTCGTATTTCATTTATCTCTTCACTAAAGATTTTAATATAATAAATACCACTAGGTAAGCTACTGATATCGAGATCTGTTTCCTGATTAAAGTTGCTGTTCATTACTATTCGACCTAAGGAATCGAAAATATTAACTTCTATTGATCTTTCGTGGATATTATTGATTTTAAGGGTAATATGATCATCAGAAGGGTTTGGAAAAACCATGATATCATTATCTTCAGAAAGGCTGTTGTTCGGAATAGAAGTCACTAATTCACAGAGTCCATTTACATTATAAACATATTCCGATCCATTTGAAGAATATTGCCATTCTCCTCC
This sequence comes from Bacteroidales bacterium, assembly GCA_013141455.1. Taxonomy (GTDB): domain Bacteria; phylum Bacteroidota; class Bacteroidia; order Bacteroidales; family F082; genus CAJBPB01. Next base: position 112,583 of record JABFQW010000021.1, on the reverse strand, counting down.
GGTATCAGGATTGTTAAATACTCCCGGATGGCCAATAACACTTACAGATGTTGATTCCCATCCAATAGCATTTGTTACTATCTCCATCCAATAAATTCCTTCCTCCAGAATAACAGGTGTATCCAGTTCAATATGATAGCGATGGAAATAATAAAGAAAATTCATGCCTGTTGTTGTGTTATGTGTTATGGTACCTGTTGTTGTTGCTGTCACAGTATCTCCCGGAAACCCGTCTTCATCCTTGTAAAACAAAAATGTAAACTCCGTTGCCAAGTCTATAACCGTAGGTTCAACTGAGGTAATAGTAAAAGTATAACCTTCTTCAACAATAATATCCACCGCCAAACGAATGCTACCAAACAGATACCCATTTTCCAAATTATTCGACGGAACTGAGACTCCACAAGTATTGGGATCAATTACACTTATTTCTATTTCACCAAAAAGTGAATTGTCATCAACAGAGGTAGCCCTCACCACAACAACACCCACAGCTATTCCAATAACCAATCCGTTTTCATCAACCGTAGCAAATTGAGATCCGGATTCTACTGACCAGATTACATCTTGAGAAACATCTGGTTCATTTACCTGCGCTTCAAGCTGTAATTCCTCTTCAACATAGATTTCGGTATCCTCTCCGTTGGCAGTATTAACAACCACCGGCATCTGAGTGCAGTTTCCGGTAATTTCAAATACAGCATCCATTCCACCATTACCTCTCCATCCATGACCGTCGTCACTATCAGAATAAAAGCCATAGCCAATATTTCCATAAACAGTCGCGTCCCAATACACATCACTTCCATTTGATGATGTCGCAACAGGCGATAACCAATAAGTTCCCTGTTCAAACATGATCGTCTCATCTAAATCCAGCTCTATTTCATACTGTTGTACAAAATCGAAGTCTGCTATAAATCTCTGATAAGTTGGTGTAATGTTATAGATGACCGTTATTTCCTCACCCGGACGATCCACATCATTCTTCAAAAAATGAAGGTCAACAGAGGTAATATCAACATCTGGATCAATCAGAATATTCATTCTAATGGTCCCTACAGAGAATCTCATCCCCTCTTCAACAATGAAGTCATCAGCTACCTTAAAACCATTACTAATTGTATAACCGTCTCCAAAAACCATGGATTCATTGCCCTGAGAACAACCGCTTTCCCAAACATTAATTCTCATTTCATCATATAGGGTTGCATTTTCTGTGCATGTAGCCCTAATGATGGCATATCCTTCAGAAAGAGAGGTAACTAATCCTTCGGAGTTTACGCTAACGATGTCAGACCCTTCTTCAACTGTCCATATTACATATTGGTCGGCTTCAGCCGGAGTAATAGTTGAGATCAATTGTAAAGTACCTCCTATCGATAAAATATCAGAAAACACATTGTTTTCAGTCGTTAATACAATTTCTTGCGCTTCAATATCACTGTTTTGATTGGTAATAGTAACATCAAAAGTGTCGAATATCGATTCGTTTTGCGTAGAAAAAGCTCTTATAGTAACAACAGCATTTGATGTAGTAGCTGTTACTAGGCCATTTTCATCAACAGTAGCAAAAGTTTCTCCTGACTCAATATTCCAAACTACACTTTGGCTTGCATTTTCGGGTAATACGGTAGCTATTAACTGTAGTGTTCCATTATCCTCTGTAATTTCAGCCGGCACTCCTCCTTCGGTGCTTATTTCAACACTTTCGGCAGCAACTATATCCAGATTTAACATTTTCACAGACAATTTATCTATATAAGAATCCGAAAATGCCAGGAAAAGATTGCCATTACTATTAACCTCCAAAGAATTAAAACTAGCCTCTCCCATTGAAGCCCAACCTGTACCTGCCTGCTCCCACAAATCGGTGGCATCATTATAAAACATGACATAGTTTCTGCCAAAATCCTCTTCTGCCCAGTTACTGGCCACAACATAAACAATGTTATTTGCCCCAATTGCGATACTAACATACTGAACAGCGTTTGGCGAAAATTGTGCATTGCCTAACTGACTCCATTCAGTACCGTCGAATTTTTTAACATTTAATTTTTGACCTTGGTTATAAGAGGAGGCATAAGCAAGAAAAAGATTGCTATTGCCATCTACAGCCAGAGAAGAGTTATAATTCTCAGTAGCGGGGGCCGGAGCAATATCAGTGATGCCGCCAACAGGGAGCCATTCATCAGTTATAGATGCGTTTACATTGTTTTCAAAAACATGAACAAATCCATTGTTATTGAAGCTAATGTATATTTTGCCATTATTTGCAATTGCCATATCCAAATAGAATGGAGTATCATTCAAAAAGTTGGAAGTGCCTACTTGTTCCCAGGTCCCATTTACAAACTTTTTAACAGTGCCTGAGTTCTCCCCTGTTACTACAAAGAGAGTGTTATCTGCAGAAAATGCAGAAGATTGAAAATTAATAATCTGATCAGCCGCATTAGGCAAGTCCACCCAGACACCATTTTCAAATTTTCTAACTTCTAAGCCAGCTTCCGGATAAGCTGCCTGATTTGTGAAGTAAGGGATTCCCACATTATCTACGGCCAATGAATTATAAGTCGCATAACTGGGCGTCATTCCGGCTTGACCAAGATATGACCAGTTCGTTCCATCATATTTCTGTACGGAGGCTTTTTCCACACTTGCATCATAATACCCAACTACTAAATTATCCTCAAAATCGTTTACAAGTGTTAAGCGGCCGACACCCCCCAATGAAATTCCATCGGGATTTCCAACAGGTTCCCACACTTGTGCATGCAGATTTATGTTCAGAAATGCAAGCAAACATGCCAAAAATACGATTGTAATTCTTCTTTTCATTTAGTTTTAGTTAGAGATTTAACATTGGCCGAAAAAAGCTTGCCAAATGTAATTGACAATTCTTTCAGCAATCGATTAATCCCTACATCATGAGTTACCGTCTTAAATAAAAAGGCTACACAACAGATACTCAATACTGATTTTCTGAAACTTACGAAGAACTATATGGAATCCAGCCAGACATAAATATCGGCTGAGGAAGGAATATCTAAACGTTTTCTTATCCTATGTTTCTTGTTTTGGACCGTCCGTGGCTCAAGAAACGTAAGTTGAGCTATTTCTTTTGTTGTAAGTTTAAGCTTTAGCAGGAAACAAAACTCAATTTCAGTTTTTGCTAAAACCGGGTTTATTACAAGCAGTTTTTCTGAAAAGTCAGGGAAAACCTGCTCAAAAGCAAAGTAAAAGCCAGTATCGTTGTCTTTTAATAATTGGATCAAAGAATTGTATGCTTCATTTGAAACAGACTCAGCAACAAGCTTTTTCCGTGCGAGTTTTCTCCAAAGATAAAAGATGATTAAACTCATCATTGCTACCAGAAAGATAATCCACACAGGTGATGTTTTTTTCTCCCCACTGATGACAGTCTTTTGGAGTGAATTGTATTTACTCTGAAGGATGTTCAACTCCATTTCTTTGAGTTTATTCACATACAACAACACACTGTCTTTATTCCCTTCTTTCTCGTAAATATCTATGAGACTGTTGTAAATTTCAGTCAGATTTAGCGAAGTACCACTTTTAACACCTGCCGCTATTGCTTTGTGATAGTAACTTGCTGCGCTGGAATAATCATTTCTCGATTTAAACGCTTTGCCCAACGCATAATAATTCATCATCATCGCCTTGTCTTCTACCACATCTGAAGGTTTAATTTCTATTGACTTTTTGGCATAATACTCTGCCGAATCCATATCAAACATCGTATATACACCTGAGAGATTACTGTAATTCAAGTATTGGAAACGATTGATATCCTCTTTGTTTTTTAAAGAATTATAGCTCCCAATCACTTCTTTAATCTTTTCAACTGCCTTTTCCGGTTCACCATTATCATTATAAACATTTGCAAAACTGTTCAACACATTAGCTTTCGCGAAAAAAATAATCGCATCTCCGCTCTTGTCCTTACTCAGAATATTATAAGCTTGTGTCAGACTTCCTATGGCACGGTCATACAAACTATTCACAGAAAATCCCTCCGCCTGAAACATATGGCCCATCGCTTGAAAATAATTGTTCTTGTAGCGGGTTGCCTGTTCCAAAAGGAAAACGGAGGTTTCATTCAAGCTGTCATATTGGCTTTTTGTATAAAAATACCTGCACTTCCTTTCAAAAAGTATGAGTTCTGATAGACTATCCTTTGCCTGCAGAGCCTCCAAAAGGAGTGGTTGTATATCAAGATAAGCCAGATCAAGGTTTTCACGAAAAAGCACACCGTTTTTCGTAACCCTAATCTTGAGGGATTCAGGCTCTTCATTTGCATAACTTCCCGTAATAACCAGAAAACTAAAAAAGTAAATTAATAATATCCTTATATACACCTCTTCTGCTAATTTAGAACAGGCACTAAAGGTACTTTAAAAATCATTGTTATTGATGGCAACACCATCAACTTTACATCAGAATTCAAATAGTATCTTCTTAATCAGCGATTTATTGGGAATGGTTTTGGCTTCATAAAAATGTATCAGTTCCCGGGCAAAGCATGGGCATGCTGGCTTTGGATTTAGTTATGTGGTCGGCCCAGCTTGTCCCGAGTATCGGCAACCCTCCTGATAGCATTCGGGAGAAGCGCTCCGTTCGGTGTTTGCAACTTCATCGTTCATAATTCAGATCCCGTTATTTTTGGGCGACTCCAAAATACACCAAAAGGGGAATTAAAAATCCTGTCCCCGACAAATCCTCCGCTCAAAAATCCAATGCCTGTTGTTTCACTAATTCTTTGGTTGATAGGAGTCCACAGGCGGCAAAAATATCGAGACCGCGCGAAGCACGAACGGTGGTGCGTATGCCTTTGTCGAGCAAAGCCAGTCTGAAATCTTCGATGGTGGCATCGTTCGAGCTACGCAGTGGTGTGGATGGAATTGGATGAAAACGAATCAGGTTGATACGGGAGCGCTGATGCCAAGCAACGAAACGCCTCATGGATTGTGAATTATTATTTTCCTTACCCGTTTATTCTCTTCTACTAAAGCATTAAAATTATTTTTAGAGAACTCATTCGAAAAAGGAACAAAATCTCAATACGCTTAATACTACTATCTGTTAATTGCTCAGGATTTTACTCAAAGTTGCTAAATCGATCCTTTATGTTTTACATTTTTATAAAATTTCCTATATCGAACTCAGGGGATTAGTTTTTTTATAATTTAGTACAATAATAAATCGAAACCACAAAAATTCATTCAAAATGAAAAAAAACAACATAATCCTCATAATCTTTATTGGAATATTTCAGTTAGGATTTGCTCAGATGAGTTATTACAAAAGCATTAACTCAGATTTGAAATATCCTTATAACATGATCATCAGTCCTGATAACAGATTTTGTTATGAGGCAACCGATAATCATTTTCAAGTATATGAAAGAAATGTATCAACTGGTGATCTAACGCTTATTTCGACCATTGAACAAACAAATGACGGGACAGATATTTATTGGGCTTATTCCATGGCAATCAGTGCCGATTCCGGTTTCTTATATCTTGGGTTTAGAGAATATATTGGTGTTTTTGAGGTGAATGTAGCTACGGGATTGTTAACTCCTACCCTGACCTATCAAAAATGGGAAAGTCCCTCAAACATCAATAACACTAATAATTGTTTGGTTTTAAGCCGGGATGGCCAGTTTATGTATAATTCGGTCAGGGATGATATTTTTTTATATAGCCGTGATACCATCACAGGACAGCTCGAATTGATTGAAGAGTATTCCGATTTGAATCATGTTGAAGGGTTTTCTAATGAGGTTTCTTGTGCTTTAAGTCCTGATAATCATTTCATTTATGCCACAGGAGGGCATGGCATTTCCTCTTTTTATAGAGATCCTGTTACCGGACTTTTAACATTTATGCAGGAAATCCGGGGTTCAAACTACCAAAATCAGTCTTTAACCTTTGCCCAGGAATCCATGGTAAGTTTCGATAACCGATTCCTATACACAATTACCAATTCGATGGGATCGGGAGCGGCAGTAGTGTTGGTTGTTGATCCTTTGACCGATTCTCTTTCAATCATCCAAACACATGAATTTGGTTATCCAAACTTAAGAAATCCAAATTCAATGACTCTATCGCCTAATCACAAGGCTTTTTTAGTCAGCTCAGAAGGAGAGATTGCATTTTTTGAAATTGATACCATTTCAGGTCATATGAAATTGATTAACACCTTCTTCAGCCGATCTGATTTTGACAATAATATGGGTGGAAGAAAAATTTACGATCAGGAGAATTATTATTTATATTCCAATCCTGTATTTGAGGATTCTATATATATTTATAGATCAAACGTATTTTTCAGTGACCATCAATCATTTTGTGCCGGAGACTCTATTAAACTCTTTCCATTTGCTGATTACCAGACCTATTTATGGTCGAATGGTAGTGTAGAACCATCCATTACTGTAACCGACTCAGGACAATATGTGTTACAGGTAACCGATCGATATAGCAATCAATATATTGATACGGTATTCGTTTCTATTAATCCGTTGCCTCATTTTTACCTGGGCAACGATACTATTTTGGCTAAGGGTGAATCAATATTGCTTACTCCAGGATATGGCTACTCACAATATTTGTGGAATATAGACGCTTGGACTCATCCTAGTTTAGTTTTTACAAACGACAGCTCCATTACAGCTGATTCCATTCAAATATCTGTTTTGGTAACGGATTATTATGGTTGCTCAAACACCGATACCATTCTCATCAGGTTAGAGCCAACAAATGTAACAGAACTTAATAATGACATTTTTTCATTTAGTGTTTCACCAAATCCAGCCAGCTCAATGGTGTCCATTAGTAGCTCCTTGGAATCTGATGAAAATATCTATATAGAAATTTATTCTATTCAGGGTGTACTATTGTTCAGTGAAAAAATAAAGAACAATTCAAAAATAGATGTTTCCACTTTAAAAAGTGGAACATACATTCTGAAATTGAAACATCCAAAAGGAAACTATATTACCAGATTATACCATTTGTAAATAGTACCTGCTGGTGCAAATTCATAAACCGTATCTGATAATCTAAAACAGTATTAGAAATCAGGTGATTGCATATTCACCAATTCCTTGGTTGACAGCAGTCCGCAGGCGGCAAAAATATCGAGGCCACGCGAAGCACGAACGGTGGTGCGTATGCCTTTGTCGAGCAAGGCCAGTCTGAAATCTTCGATGGTGGCATCGTTCGAGCTACGCAGTGGTGTGGATGGAATAGGATGAAAACGAATCAGGTTGATGCGGCAACGCATACCATTGAGCAGGCGCGCCAGCTCTTTTACATGTTCGGGTGTGTCGTTGATACCGGCAAACATGATGTATTCGAACGAAATACGGCGCTGTTTGCCAAAGTCGAAACTTCGCAACGTCTTAATTACCTCAGCAATCGGATAAACATTCTCAATCGGCATGAGTTTACGGCGTTCTTCATGAAACGGCGTGTGCATGCTCACGGCTAAATTGCAATCCGAATTTTCGAGGAAATGTTTCATGGCCGGAATCACACCGATCGTTGAAACGGTGATGCGTCGCGGACTCATCCCCAATCCCCATTCCGAAGTCATGATCTCAAGACTTCGCATGACATGTTCAAGATTGTCGAATGGCTCGCCCATGCCCATATACACGATATTGGTCAAACTCTCCCTTTCGGGCAAGCTCATGATCTGGTTAATAATTTCACCTGCCGAAAGTTGTGCCTGAAATCCTTGTTTCCCGGTCATGCAAAACAAACAACCCATCTTACAACCCACCTGCGACGAAACACACAAGGTAGCCCTATGTGCATCCGGTATATAGGCTGACTCAATAAAACGATTATTCTGCGTCGGAAAAAGGTATTTTTTTGTACCATCGGTCGAAGCCTGAACCTTGCTGAAATCGGTCACACCCACTTCATATTGCTCTTCGAGAAGTAGGCGTGCCTTCTTCGATAAATTCGTCATTTGTTCGAACGAACGGGCATTGTTTTTATAAAGCCATTCGCTGATTTGTTTGGCGGTAAAATTTGGTAAACCTAATTTCAGACTTACCTCTTTCAGTTCGTCAGGTGTTTTGCCGAATAATATTTCTTTCTCCATGGTATTGTCGTACAGGTAAATTCGTGGCAAAGGTCGGCATTTTTTCGATTGGAGCAGATACTAAAGTCGTAATGACTTGTTAATCAGTACAAATAATTGATTTCCAATGGATAAAAAATCATGGTCTTCCTTTCGGAATTCAACATTTCGAATCCAATATCTCCAAGCACCAATTACTTATGTTGCGCATATATTGTAGATGTAGGTATGTAATTGATCCATAGCGAAGTATAAATACTATTTAGTCCTTTGCGGTACAGTTTGGCAAGCTCACTGCATCGCTTTGTGTCTTCTTAGTGCCTTTTGTGGTATAGCTAAAAACTGTTACACAAAGTGTCACAAAGAAGGCACAAAGGATCATAAAGAGATTTGAATTTCAAATATAAAAATTGTAACATATTATATATTAATACATTACATTAAAATCGTTAGCCCTTTGTGTGAAACATAAGTAATTAATCTAATGCACTAATTTTCGTTGCGCCGTTCGGCCATCGGCATTACGGTAATGAAGCACATACACGCCCGATGATAATCCTTCGAGACTGATCCGGAAACTATTACCTTCCGATAGGGGGTAACTGCACACCGTATAACCAAACATATTTGTCAGGTAAAGCTGATCGGCGCTTGTGGTTTTACCGCCAATAATAGTAATAACCGCGGTAGTCTTAACAGGATTGGGGATAATTTGCAGCAGAAAAGCATTATCCCGGGCATCGTTTTCGTGAATATCGACGAGCTGACTGTTTTCCGATCCGGGTGTGCCATGCAGCGGATGGGCCATCCAGCTTTCGGCGAGTGCATTGTCCAACGATGGTTTCATCAACTCCAGGGTAGGGCCGTTACCATCGGGTTCTGTTGGCCAGGGTGCCGTGTCATCAAAAGTAAGTTGATCAATCAAGGTTGCGGATGCATTATATATCCTGATCAACTCACCACCACTGCTTAATCCAAAGCCGGTATCGCCGATATAATTGTCCACTTCTGGAAAAAGTTCCGAAAAAGCAACACCATCGGCACAAATAACCAGATAACCGTTTGCTTCGATAACCGTGCCTTCGGGGAAAGCGTAGCTATGACTATCATCTTCATCCTTAAACACCCAACCGCTTATGTCCAGCGTGTATGGATGCGGGTTATATACTTCCACCCAGTCGCCAGGGTTGAAATTATCGGCCGAATTATAATTTATTTCGTTGATTACCAGACTGTCGGCATAGGTTTTATATTTGAAATGCGCGATGATATTATCATTCGTCTCAGGAACAAACTGTACCTCCTGTGCATAAATATCGGGCGTTACCGTGTGGTTCGATAACTCCCAGTAATCAAATTCGATGTTGGCATCAGCCGGTATTGCCTTCAGGTTAACGTTCAGCCCTCCAAAATAGGTTCCCTGCCATGGGAACGATTCTAACAGCAACGAGTTCAGTTCGATAGTACCGGTGCCTGGAGGTTCAACCTGAACATAGAAGGTATATTGCCCGTTCAGATCGAAACAGGATTCCAGTCCATCGGGCAGATAAGCATAACGGTCAGTAATGAAGTTTCTGATTTTCTGTACATTGTGTTCCCATTCAAGCATACTGCCTCCCCAACGCATGATGTGGCGTGGCATCTCGGGACTCATTTTCGCAGCTATCTCATTTAGGTAGGCGATCATGTTTTCGGGCTTGAAGGTACTGTTATACAGGTCGATATATCGTGAAATATAATATTGATTAAATTCTGGATTTTCCCTCAGTTGGTTGAGTAACAGTATATGTTCCTCAGGATCGTTCATCAGATCGTGCGGGAAGCAGGGTGAAACCGTGGGCAGGGTGCTTGGAATACCTGTGTAATTAACATAATGATTGAAGGTTGCATCTTCGTCCCAAAGGATATATCCCCATTTCTGGTGTCCACCTTCGGTGTTTGTTCCACGCCACCAGCCTACGTTCCAGTTGATCCAGTCGGAACAAACGACAAAGGAATTAATGATGATATAATCGGCCAGGCTTTTGTAATCGAAACGGGTCTTAACATATTCGAAGTTCTCCTGGATGCCCATATCGTTGAATTTGATAAAATCGTGCAGATCGTTCCAATCGTCCCAGGCTTCCTGTCCTCCATATTCGGCCCAACTGCCTCCCCAAAGCATCAGGAAATACAGGTGGTATTTATCCTGTCCGTAATAAAGATCGGTGAAATCGTGGTCATTTACTTTTTCACGGATGCCATAAACGCCCCAGAATACGCCATTGACGTACATCACGCATTTCTCACCTTTCCGCACATCGAGGTGCATTCCGTTGATCTGGGCTGTGTTCTGAACAAACATATCCCTGAGCAATGCGCTCGAATCAATACCCGGATAATTGTCGTCACCGGCAGCGCGCAGGATGATACGCTGAAACTCATTACGTTCAGTAATACTGATGAGTGTGTCGCGGATGGCGTAGTTGTAGCCACATTCGTCGCGGGTGATGTAATCGATGCTTCGTTGGGGATGTACCCATGAGTCCTGACCATGTTCGTTGAACTCACCATAACCAAAAGTGGTCCGGATGCCGTTTTTATTGAAATATTCAAAGGTGCCAAACGGAACAAGATACTGGTCACCATTGAGAAGGTTGTCGAGTGTTGCTGCTGAAACTGAAACGACTGCCAGGGTATGTTCTGTATCGATAAAATAGCTGTCGAATTCGATCCAGCCCGGTAACACGGCCGGATCGTCGCTGTAACAACGCGCGTTAACAATGGTATTCTGAGAGATAGTGATGGGTTCTGAATACAGTGTGGATGCTGGCGTAGGTTCACTACCATTTGTCGTGTAGCGAATTTCAAGATCAGGATCGGGTGCGGTTAATTCAAGTGTAATTGAACCGGTATAAAAACCTGCCGGCTGACTCATAACCGGTTTCGGCGCATAATCAGTGTAGGCAAGACTACCGTTTGAACTGCCAGGTGTCGGGTTTGTAAACACGACCCATTGTTCACTATCGGTCAGCGATCTGCCACGCGAATGTTCTTTCATGGTTTTATTGAGCTGCACCTGATCGGTAATGGTTCCATCGGGAGTCGATAACACGATATATTCAGGGTTATCTTTTGTTTGAGAGAGTTTGAAATTTGTATGCAGATGGTTAAATATCACCTCATCGCGACCCGAGGCCCAAACCCGGTAAAATCCCCCCGCTTGAATAGTGATACCTGCCGGAATGGTAAATTTCATCGGATTGCCGGGATCGTCACTCAGAAAATATCCGCCCAGCAAAACTGCCTCGCTGCCCGTATTTTTTAATTCGAACCAATCTTCATATTTTTGATAGTTATCCTGAAATGACGAAAGGTTAGAAACGGAATATTCGTTAATCACAACCTGTGCGCTGGCAAAATGACTGGCAAAATTTACCAGCAGGATTAGTAAAATACCTTTAATACTTGACTGAATGTTCTGTCTGATACTTTTCATGGTTTACCGGTTTTTAAATTTCAGATCAAAATTATGCCTGTTGAAAGCAGGATTACAAACGAAAAATCCATTTGGATAGCGAACCCATTACTGTTGCAATTCACTCCAAATTTCGATAATATTGGAATACCAATGGTAATGTTTTAAAAATAATGACAGATGTTAAGCTCAGGCGTCTGATTCCGTAAAAAGAGAAAACTTTGTCGGGCCAATGGAATCGGTTAGCCCGTTTTTACAGTATGTTCTAAATACTTGCTTTTGCGGACATAGGTTGAATATTCTCTAAAAATAAATCTCCGACATTATCTTTTCAATCTCAATCCCCTTACCAAGCAGGATATCTCTCACCTCAACCACCATTTCGGAGCTTCCGCAGAGGTAGAAATTGGTGTTTTCAGGCAACGTACTCCTATCTTTAAGCCATTGCGTCAGCCGTCCATGATACATACCATCACCGCTTTCCTGTGAGCAACAACGAATATAACGATCAGAGAATAACTGCTTTAGCTCATCCGAAAAATAAAACGAACATGTGGTTCTTCCACCATGTATTAGCATGTTACGATGACCAATTCCCGAACGGGCCATCGAACGGTATGGCGCTACGCCTGTTCCTGAGGCGATCCACCAGGCCGGTTTGTCGTCCCCCAAAAACGCGCCGAAAGGAGCCGAAACCATGATGGCATCACCGGTCTTGAGTTTCGCCAAACGGGGTGTCAGTTCGCCTTCGGGTTTCACATTAAAAAGTATCGAAATCCGGGCTTCTTCCGATCCGCTGCAAATACTGTATAAACGGGGCGGAAGATTATGTCCGGTTGTGATTGCGACCACCTGTCCGGGTAAAAAATCGAACAGGCGTTTGAAGCTTAAAACAAATACATTCTCACTGATTTCGGTTAACGAATCAATCTTAACCTCAACCAACCGGATACTTTTCATAAAATTCGACAAACCAACATCCATAAAATCTGTTTTTTGCAAAAGTACTTATACTAAGCTTACTAATTCCTCTCGCAAACCTGCCTGGCGGCTGACAGGGGCGCAAAGGCGCAAAGTTCTGAATTGCAACAGTTTAATGATAAGAATACAAAATTTATTTTTTCATTAATTTTCACCCAAATACATATACACTGCGACTTAGCAGATTTGCGAGATATTTTTGTGAATAATACAGGCTAGGCCAATACTGGTTTATTTTACCGTACAATACAAAGCTTTTTAAAAACTGAATGGGTTTCAGATTCAATTTTTAACAAATAGGTTCCGGGCATAACTATGTAAGGCAGACTGATGGTCGCGTGATTCATTCCATCGGTAACAGGATAAAATTCGTTCCAGACTAAGATGCCTGTCATTGAGAATAATGTAATACGAACCTCCTTCCCATGGTGATTGTTGAATCGGATATTCAGGATGTCATTGGCCGGATTGGGCCATATTTCGATGGCCGGAGAAACGGATACAGGTGTAAGGATGTTCGTTGAAGTGCTGTCGGGCCCGCAGTGGGTAAGTTGTTCACCCGAAATATATCGATCACGGGCAGGAATGCTGCCGGTATTGAGCACGTTTGGAATGCCAACCGATGGCCAGGGCTGGTTCGGTTTCCAGTAAGCGGGTTTGTTGTTCAGAAAATAACTCGAATCAGAAAGGTTATCCGTTCCGGCCGGGATGATCGTTCCATCAATATTATTCCCAAATTCGAAATGGTCGGTCCCGGTTAAAACATATTGTCCGTAAGGATAATTTGGTTTGGTTACCTCATTGCCGACAAAATTCTGCCTGTTCGTTTCGAGTAAATTACTGGATGTCATATATATGCCATATAACTCAGCACGGTTTCGAAATAGCGTATTAAACGGGCCCGATGGTCCCCAGTAATGATCGATAATGATATTCTGCACGATGTTACCTTCGAACAGATTGGCGAATGCGAAATGACCATGCATTGAGATATCACCTGAGAAATCGTGGATGGTTTCACTTCGGTATGGTTCAATGGAAAAATTATAGGCGAAAATATTACCATTCGATCCGGTTTTCACCATCATCGCGTGTCGCAGGTGCTTGAATATATTATTTTCCACCAAACATTCGCTGCTGTGCTGGCTCAGGGTAACACCATAACCACGCGTCCCAGTTCCGTCATACGTAAAAGCATGATGTATATAACAGCCTGAAATTAAAATATTTGCCCCCATATTTATAGAAATATGGCTTCCAACACTCGTGTCGCTCTCCACTCCATTCACCATGCAATGCGCGGCATAATTGAATACGATATTCGAACCGGCGCCTTCAGCAGGGCTGTCCGCTCTTTTTATTTTTAAACACATCACGCCTGCATTTACCACGGGAGTAATTTTTCGGACTTCCGGTTGTAGTTCCATTTCGAAACCGATACGAAACGGACTTTTTAAAAAAACCGTATCGCCTGAAATGGCTTCAACCTGCGTGATCTGACCAACTGAATTCTCAGCCCAATCGATCGGAACCACATCCCACGAGCCGTTCGTTTCTCTGAGTTCGATATAATCATTCGTCGTGAATCCTGAAATATCATCCATCGTAAACCAGTTACTGCCCATCGGGCCGATCAGATCAACCGGGGCGAATCGGGAACCTTGACCCTTTGAAACCGAAATACAGTCGATGGCTTGTTGGTTTAAGTCGAAAGTGAGTGTTGTTGAATCGGAGGTGTTTCCCTGGAGGATGGTGCTGTCTGGAATATATAAAGTACTGTTTATTAAATAATTACCCGATGGTAAATAAATCATGCCTAATTTACCATTTAACGAAGCGATTGCATTGGTAATCGCATCAAAATCGTCTGTTTGGCCATCTCCAATAGCGCCAAAATCTTTCGCGTTTACAATTGTCGCGGGTTCATTAAAAATAACGTTTTCCGCAATTAACCGCCAATCGGGATGCCTGTCGGTTAGAATTACCTGACTGAATAGTTCGATAGAAGCAAAAAACACAACGAAAGTCAGAAGCGATTTCATGACGATTGAATTTGAAAGTCAAAATTAAGTCATTTGCCAGGCAGAGCGTACGACACAGGCGTAGTTGATTTCCATAAGTTGAATCAAATTCTGCTAACGCAGTACTGTTTTTGCAGTACCGCATTACAATGGAAATCAACGTGATGCCAGATAGTAATGTTTAAATAAAGCGTTCTCCCTTTTCGACTTTAATATCGTTAACAAACTGCCTGATTTGTTGTTCATCCTCTTTGCGGCAAATGAGCAGTGCATGGTCTTCTTCCACAACAATATAATCGGTAAGTCCCTGCATCACAACTAATTTATCCTTAGGCATATTCACAATGCAACCGAATGAATCGTAAGACAGTACGTTGTTTCCAACAACTGTGTTACGGTTATCATCTTTTTTTCGGATATCGTAGAGCGAGCCCCAGGTACCCAGATCGCTCCATCCAAAATCGACCGACATAACATACACATTGTCTGCTTTTTCCATCACGCCGTAGTCAATCGAAATGTTCCGGCAAACCGAATAGGTTTGGTTGATAAACGCTTCTTCTTCGTCGGTTCCATAAACTGCGGCGCCATCTTTAAAAAGTTCATTTACCTCCGGCAGATGTTTCTCGAAGGCTGAATTGATCGATTTTAACGACCAGATAAAGATGCCTGAGTTCCACAAAAAGTCGCCACTCTCGAGGAATGAAACAGCAATTTCGAGGTTTGGTTTTTCGGTGAAGGTTTTCACTATCTTCATTTTAGGCATGTCGGCCAATACTTCGCCTTCGCGAAACTGGATATAACCATATCCTGTGTCGGGACGACTTGGCACGATGCCGAGTGTTATGAGCCATTCGTTTTGCTGAGCTACTTTCATTGCATCACCAATATTTTGGGTAAACTCAGCTTCGTTCAGAATAATATGGTCCGATGGCGCAACAACAATCACTGCGTCAGGATCTTTTTGCATGATAACCTGATTTGCGTAGGCAATGCAGGGAGCGGTATTCCGCCGGGCCGGTTCACACAAAACCTGTTCGCCTTTTATGGCGGGTAATTGTGCAAGCACCTGATCACGATAGATCGTATTGGTAACGATATAAATCTGACTTTCGGGGCAGATTTTTGCTACACGGTCAAAAGTCATCTGTAACAGGGTTTTACCTATTCCCAACACGTCGATAAACTGCTTCGGACGCGATGTTGTGCTCATAGGCCAAAACCGGGCGCCAACACCACCAGCCATGATTACACAGTAATTGTGATTCGTTTGTTTCATCTTCTTCTTGTTTTATTGAGAATTATGAAATTCAAAAAATTCTTCATTTCTTCATCCGTAACCGGTTTCACACCGGCAATCGGACTGAAAAGATACAACCTTTTTGATGCCAGACAAGCGCATTTGTATCTTTTTCGTTGTACATGCAGTTTCTGAAAAACCCTGCCATCAGCAATCCTGAAATAGCTGCCATCGGCGATCTGGGTGAGTTCAACCTCGTTGGGATCAGTTTGCCGGGTATTGTAGGATTTTAAGATACGTGTCAGTTCAACATCAGAACCATCGGTTGCTTTCGCATGTTGTACCGACCTGCTCAACACCATTTTGAGATCATCGGGGAAAATTTCCTTTTCGAAATACGGTTGCATCAGGCTATGATAAACCTGTTTCCATTCCAGGCCGTGCGGCATAACTTTTCGTCCATAGCGTTCGAACACGATAAGATGTGCCAGCTCATGAACAAAAGTGATCAGGAAACTATAAGGATTCAGATTTTGATTGACCGATATCCGGTGCGGAAAACCATTCATAGCGGCACGATAGTCACCTAATTTGGTTGCCCGGGGCCGCGAGATGCGAAAGGCAATTTTGTGGTCAACAATGGCCGCCGACACACTATCGACTGCGCCATCAGGAAGATATTTACGAAGTATATCTTTATCCGATTGCTTCATGAAGGGTTCGGTTATCAAATTCATTCAACTTAAATGACCATTCCGGACAGTCGCAATGGCGTTTTTTACGATGCATTTTCTGATCAGGTCTGACAGGTTGTTTCAGACTTGAACACGACAACAAGGCGAAACTAAACAGAACAACCATAGCTAACGAAAACCACCTTTTATTCACCACTTTTTCGAACATATTTTCACGGTAAAAGTAAATATTTAGGTGGTAACTTAATGACCATC
Organism: Bacteroidales bacterium; assembly: GCA_013141455.1. Taxonomy (GTDB): domain Bacteria; phylum Bacteroidota; class Bacteroidia; order Bacteroidales; family F082; genus CAJBPB01. The sequence goes on along the minus strand of JABFQW010000021.1, from coordinate 95,816 downwards.
TTTGAAAAACAAAATGTAGTATTTGATTCTCAGATTATTAGAATTTTACAATGGCTGTTGTGATCATCGAAACCCTGTTAACGGACAAGAAATTGAAACCGGCCGGATCGGCCTGAACAAGTTGAATTCCGGTTTTGTATTCCTTATCACGTAATATTTACATTGGTTCATGCTTAATGACAGTCTAAATTTATAATTGATAGTTGAATATCTTAATCATTTGTCAGGCTGAGCGAAGTCGAAGCCCACTTAAACTACCAAAAAACTCGTTTTAATGAATAAAAGGAGCATTTCGACTCCGCTCAATGTGACTAAAAAAACGAGTTTTTATCTAAATAAAACTCATTTTAAAATTTTTGGACAGTTTATTAAACTTTCGCCGGATCATCAGCATTTGATCCAATTATTCGTACTTTTATCCTCTAAATTACAGCGAACCTTTATGCTAAAGTTGTTAGGCGAATATTTAATATTGATGTTTGAAACATTCAAACGACCGGATAAATATTCAGTTTTCAGGCGACAGTTGATGATTGAATTTATCGGACTTGGTGTCGATTCGATTGGTATTGTCGCGATCATCTCCGTTTTTTCGGGTGCCATTGTAGCTATTCAAACAGCCTATAATATTGATTCACCGCTTATCCCATTGACCATGGTAGGATTTACTACCCGTCAGATGATGGTACTCGAGTTTTCGCCCACGATCATCAGCCTGATATTGGCCGGGAAGGCTGGTTCGCGTATTGCATCTGAAATAGGGACGATGCGTGTCACGCAACAGATTGATGCACTCAGGGTGATGGGGGTAAACCCGGCTAACTACCTGATACTTCCGAAGATAACAGCCAGTATGTTATTCAATCCTTTGCTTATTATTTTTAGTATCGGCCTGGGAATAAGCGGTGGTTGGTTTGCCTGCGTTATCACAAATCTTGTGGCATCGGCAGATTATATCGAAGGGATTCAGGGATGGTTCGAACCATTCACCATAACATACGCCATCATCAAAACGCTTGTTTTTGCCTTGATCATCTCCTCTGTTTCGGGATTCTTAGGTTATACGCTGGAAGGTGGCTCGGTTGAAGTTGGTAAAGCCAGCACAAAAGCAGTGGTTTACAGCAGTATCATCATCATCTTTTTCGATTTGATTCTCACCCAAATGCTGCTGGTATGATCGAAGTAAAAAACATGAGTAAGTCATTCAACAATAAGTTGGTTCTCAATAACATCAATACCGTTTTCGAAAAAGGGAAAACAAATCTGATCATTGGTCAAAGTGGCTCTGGGAAAACTGTTCTGATGAAATGTTGTATTGGTTTGGAGATGCCGGAGAGTGGTGTCATTAATTTTGACAACAGACCATTTTCGACCATCAGCGAGAAAAAAAAGACAGATATCCGTAAAGAAATGGGTGTGTTGTTTCAGGGTGGTGCCTTGTTCGATTCGTTCAATGTGGAGCAAAATGTGATGTTCCCGCTGAATATGTTTACCAACAAAACCCTGGAAGAGAAGCTTGAAAGGGTAAATTTTTGTTTGAATAGGGTGAACCTGGAGAATGTGAACAAACTTTTTCCTTCCGAAATAAGTGGCGGTATGATGAAACGTGTGGCCATAGCAAGGGCCATCTCGAACAGTCCGAGCTATCTTTTTTGTGACGAACCCAACTCGGGGCTCGATCCTAAAACTGCTGAGGTAATCGATGCTCTGATCAGCGAAATAACCGAAGAATACGACATCACAACCGTTGTAAACACGCACGATATGAATTCGGTGTTACAGATCGGACAAAAAATTAGCTTTCTTTATAAGGGTCAACTCTGGTGGGAGGGCGACAAAACCTCGATACTGGAAACCGATAATCCCGAATTACAGGATTTTGTATTCTCAACAGAACTTACACGACGTTTGAAAAAGAAATAATATGAATTTTCTCGACATTATCATCATCATCCTTCTTGTTCTATCGGCTATCAGCGGCTTCCGGAAAGGATTTATTGTCTCGCTCACTTCATTGGTTGCTTTGGTGCTTGGCATCTATGTTGCCATGTATTTCTCCGATTTCATGACCGAGTTTCTTCAGGTAACCTTCTCCATTTATACGAAGTATCTTTCGATGATTGCCTTTGTATTAACGTTTATGCTAGTTGTTGTGCTGGTGAGTGTGGTTGGTAAAATCGTGGAAAAATTTGTCGATATACTGCTGCTTGGTATCTTCAATAAGATTGCCGGCGCTGTATTCGGTGTTTTGAAAGGTGTTTTCATTTTGAGTATATTTATCATGATATTGAATTATTTTCATCTTTCGGATAAATGGATTAAAAAGGAAGCAAAGGAGAATTCGAAATTGTATCTGACTATCGAATCAGTGGTGCCATTCTTCTACCAACATCTTGATTTTTTAAGAGAATTGAATCAGAAACTGATGGAAGACGAGGACAAAGGAACGATTTAGGAAGGTAAAGGTTTGCAAAGTTTTTAAAGTGTTGTATTGAGCCTGCTGAAACGAAATGACAAATAATACAGGATATTCACCCATCAGATTTTTAAAATAATGTCGCAGGCCGATGATACGTATAATTTATTATATCTCAGATCATGGAAATCATTGAATTAGTTAGCAAAAAGGACTACAGGGAATTTGTAAAACTTCCGTTCCGGCTCTACAAGGGCAATCCGAACTGGGTGCCGCCCATGATCAATGATGAATTGAAAATGCTGCAAAGCGCAACCAATCCAGCCTTCGATTTTTGTGATGCAAAATTCTGGATTGTGAAACAGGGTGGTATCGTTGTTGGCAGAATCGGTGCTATTGTAAACAAACTTTACAACGCTTTCCGAAATGAAAATATGGGCCGCTTCACACGATTCGAGTGTATCAATGACCGTGAAGTCGCCGAAAAACTCTTTTTTGCAGCCGAAGAGTGGCTGAAAGACCAGGGGATGAGCGGCGTTTACGGGCCACTTGGATTCTCGAACCTCGACCTTCAGGGAATGCTTATCGAGGGTTTCGATCATCTTGCTTCTATCGCATCGGTGTATCACCAGCCGTATTATCAGGGTATTGTTGAATCGTTTGGTTACGAAAAAGAAATTGACTGGATCGAATTCAGATTGACCGTTGAGGGTGCCGCACTGGAGAAAGGCATCCGGGGAGCCGAAATTGTTCGGAAGCGTCATAATATTGAAGTGATGCATTTTAACACCACAAAAGAGCTGACGCCCTATGCTCCCAAACTATTTGAGATTCTGAACGATGCATTTGATGTTCTGCCCTTTGTTGCGCCGATGGACGAGAAAATGATCAATTTCTATTCCGGCAAATACATGCCGGTACTGAATCCGCGTTTCGTGAAAATGGCCCGGATGAATGGCGAAATCATTGGTTTCGCTGTTGGCTTACCCAGTCTGTCGGTTGCTATGCAAAAGTCTGGTGGTAAGCTTTTCCCGTTTGGATTGTTTCATATCCTGAAGGCAAAAAAAGGCAATAGTGGCGATACGATGGATCAGATGCTTACCGGTATCAAAAAGGAATATCACGCCACCGGAGCCATTGTGTTGCTTCAGGCTGAGTTACAGGCCGAGATGGTGGCCCACCATCTGAAATACATTGAGACAACAGGCATTTTTGAGACGAATGCCAAAGTTATTGCCAATTGGAAAAACTTCGAACATATACAGCATAAACGCAGGAGGTGCTTCAAAAAACTGTTTGTTTAGATATCCTGCGAACGCCAAGATTATGATGCGTTAAGTTGTATTATTTCGCAACCGAAAGTCATGGCAAATTTTTCTATCACCAGGTTTTTGACTTCCGTCATATCAATCTCCCTTCCCAGTTCCTTCTTCAACGAGGTAACGCCGCGATCGGTGAACCCACATGGATTAATCAACTGATAGAAATCGAGATCGGTATTCACATTGAAAGCAAAACCATGCATGGTAACCGACCTGCTCACCCGAACACCCATCGCGCAGATCTTCCGTGAATCAGACAAGGACTCTGCATCGAGCCACACACCGGTTGCCCCATCGAGACGGGTGGCATGAATATCGTAATGCTTTAATACAGAAATGATTACCTCTTCCAAACGAAATATATATTCCCTTACACCAAGGCCAAAGGCTTCGAGATTGATGATCGGATAACCGACAATCTGACCTGGTCCGTGATAGGTGATGTCGCCACCACGGTTGGTTTTATAAAAAGTTGCCCCTTTCGATTTTAAAAAATCTTCATTCACTAAGAGGTTGTCCGACTTGCCACTATTCCCCAACGTAAAAACATGCGGATGCTCAACTAAAAAAAAATAGCCTGAATGTGAGTCTGATTTTAGTTCTTTCTTTGAGGCAATAACTTCATTTAACCGCTCTTCCTGATAATTCCAGGCTGTTTCGTAAGCCATCAGCCCCAGATCACTGACAATAATTTTTTGCATGATTATAACAAATGTTTTTCGGCCCTGTAAGAACTGCGTACCAATGGTCCGCTTTCGACATGCCTGAAGCCCATCTTCAGGCCTTCTGTTTCATAAAAAGCAAACATTTCGGGTGTAATATATTCGACCACAGGTAGATGATTTCTGGTAGGTTGCAGATACTGGCCAATCGTCATGATACTAACCCCGGCTTTCAACAGATCGGCCATCGTTTCGAGCACCTCTTCCTTTGTTTCGCCCAAACCCAGCATCACCCCCGATTTGGCACGGACGCCTGCTTTGGCAATGGTTTCGAGTACTTTCAGGCTTTTGTCATATTTGGCGCGGCTTCGAACCCAGGGTGTGATCCGCCGGACGGTTTCCACATTGTGCGATATCACCTCAGGACCTGCATTTACAACCTGAAGTATCAGTTCTTCTTTTGCGTCAAAATCGGGTATCAGTGTTTCGATTGTTGTTCCCGGATTAACCAGTTTGATTGCCTGAATCGTCCGGGCCCAAATCTCTGCGCCACCATCTTTCAGATCATCCCGATCGACAGAAGTGAGTACGACATGCTTCAGTTTCATCAAACGAACCGAATCTGCTACACGCTCTGGTTCTCCCTGATCGACGGGCAAGGGACGTCCGGTCTTTACATTACAAAAACCACACGAACGGGTGCAGATATCACCAAGAATCATCAGGGTGGCGGTACCGCGTCCCCAGCATTCATGCATATTCGGACAATGACCGCTGGTGCAGATGGTATGCAATTTATGATCGTCAACTATTTCTCTGACAGAAAGATATGTTTTACCGGCAGGCACCTTCATCTTGAGCCATTCGGGTTTGCGCATGAGTATATTTGAACGGGTATTTTCCATGGGTGATTTTTAAAAATCAAACCGCAAAGATCGCAAAGTTTTTCTCTCGCAAAGTTAATTTCTCGCAAAGGCGCCAAGACGCGAAGTAAATCTTTCTCGCCAAGGCGCCAAGCCGCAGAGTTTATTTCTCGCAAAGACGCTAAGTCGCGAAGTAAATCATTCTCGCAAAGACGCAAAGCCGCCAAGGAAAATGCAAAAAAAAATTTGCGGCTTGGCGACTTTGCGAGATTTTTTTTTCACCCAACCTCCATGGTGTGCAGTAAGTGGAGCAGCGTTGTGTTCAGATTTTTTACGAAAAACCTTTCAGTATGATCAAGTAATCTTACCAACGTCCCTTGATACTTTAGCCTTTATACTTTCAACTTTAGCCTTTCAACTTCAATCACTTACAAATTATTTACTATTCTGGTAATCCCATTTTTTATAAGAGCTTCGTTGAAATTTATCAGTATCCCTAATTTCAGATCAGTTAGTTTCAGATAGGTCAGGAGTTGTTTTTTATGAACCGGTGCGAGGGTTTCGACCGATTTAATTTCGATAATCACTTTGTTCTCAACGATCAGGTCAGCACGGAAACCAATATCGATTTTCATACCTTTCCAGAAAACCGGTACTGCCTTTTGCTTTTCAACATTCAAACCTCTTTCAGTAAGTTCATAATAGAGAATCTCTTCATACACAGATTCAAACAGTCCTGCGCCCAAACTTGTATGAATGTGGTAACTTACATCGACAATGATGGTTGCAATTTCATTTTCAGTCATAGGATCAATAGTAAGGAGTTAATAAACTTTGCGAAAAAATAACATCGCTCGCCATGCCAGGAGTTAATTTCTCGCCAAGACGCCAAGCCGCAATAAAAAATACAAAAAACTTTGCGTCTCCGCGCCTTTGCGAGCAATAAAACTAAGCGAGAACCTATTTCTCGAGTATCACAAACGCGCTGGCCATCTCCTTCACATGTGAAATTGAAAGATGAATGGAAGTAATCCCTTGTTTTTCGATATACTCTTTCACTTTCCCGTGCAGGTTAATGACCGGTTTTCCCAGCTCATCATTCTCCACCTCAATCTCATGAAATGCCATGCCAAAGCGGTACCCTGTGCCCAGCGCCTTGAAGAACGCTTCTTTTGCTGCAAACCGGGCAGCATAATGCTGATAAATTGTTGCGCGTTTTTCGGCATATTCCTGCTCCAGTACCGTGAAAAGTTTGTTTTTCAGGGCATCATTGTTCTCCAGATGCTTTTGCATCCGTCCTACCTCGATGATGTCAGTGCCTATGCCGTAGATCATGGTATTGTGTAAATGACAAAGTTAATGTAACTGAGGCCGGAAGACAGAAGTCGGAAGTAAAAATAAAAATACTGGATTTTAGTATGCAAAATTTCAGTTTAGTATTGACCCGATTTCAATTGGTATAATCGAACTTCGGTCTTCCGTCTTCGGTCTCCCGACCTATAAAAAAACTCTTTGTAAGTTCGATTTACTTAATCACGCCAAGCTTTTTACCAACTTTTATGAAAGCGGCAATGGCTTTGTCGAGATGTTCCATTTCGTGGGCTGCCGAAAGCTGAACCCTGATACGTGCCTGTCCTTTCGGGACAACCGGGAAATAGAAACCGATCACATAAATTCCTTCTTTCAGTAACTCGGCTGCCACATCCTGCGATAGTTTGGCATCGTACAACATCACGGCACAGATAGCCGATTTGGTTGGTTTGATATCAAATCCGGCTGCTGTCATTTTCGAGAGGAAATAAGCCGTGTTTGCATGCAGTTTATCCTGAAGCTCAGAAGTCTCGTTCATCATATCAAACATTCGGATGCCGGCATTTACCACCACCGGTGGCAAGGAGTTTGAGAACAAATAAGGCCGTGAACGCTGGCGTAACAACTCGATAATCTCTTTTCTTCCGGTGGTGAAACCGCCGATAGCGCCTCCAAAAGCTTTTCCAAGCGTGCCGGTGATGATATCCACTTCTCCACGGATATTAAATAATTCTGTTACGCCACGTCCTGTTTCGCCCACAACACCTGCCGAATGACATTCGTCAACCATGATGAGCGCATCGTATTTCTTTGCCAGTTCGTTGATCTTATCCATCGGGGCCACATTGCCGTCCATGGAGAAAACGCCATCGGTTACGATGATCCTGAAGCGTTGGGCCTGCGCGGCTTTGAGTTGTTCTTCGAGGTCGGTCATATCGGCATTGGCATAACGGTAACGCACTGCTTTACTCAGCCTGACCCCGTCGATGATGGAAGCGTGGTTCAGCGAGTCGGAGATGATGGCATCTTCTTCGCCGAAAAGCGGTTCAAACACACCCCCGTTGGCATCAAAAGCCGCTGCATACAGGATGGTGTCTTCGGTTCCGAAGAAACTGGCAATTTTTTGTTCGAGCGTTTTGTGCAGATCCTGTGTCCCGCAAATAAATCGTACCGACGACATACCGAAACCATGACTATCCAAAGCTTCCTTGGCGGCTTCGATCAATGCAGGATGATCGGAAAGACCTAAGTAGTTGTTGGCACAGAAGTTCAATACTTTTTGTCCGGATGTGAGTTGAATCTCAGCGCTTTGCGGACTGGCAATGATTCGCTCGTTTTTGTAAAGTCCGGCCTCACGGATGCCGTTTAATTCTTGTTGCAGGTGTTGTTGAAGTTTACCGTACATATTCATTCGAAAGTTTAAGGATTATAGGACAAAATTTTAATAATTTTTGGGTGTAAATGTACGAAGATGGTGGGTAATATAAGGGAAACCGGCGTTTTATTTTCTGATCAGGAATGATTTATCGAAGCTGGTAAATCAATCTTGGAAATGCCTTTTTTTAGACTATCTTTACATGCTTGATATAATTTGTATGATTCTGTTATCAGAGTGAATCTCATAAACCTGAATCTTTTTGAAGGGTAAATCAGTTCCCGGTGTGTCAAAAAACAGATGATCTGTCAATAAGTCAAAAAGGAAAATATTTAGAACGTTCTTAATAAACTTCTCCAAATGAAAACTTCACGCTTCATCCCGGTTTATCTGATGATCACAGTTGGTCTTATACTTTTCGTTTTGTCCGCTTGCAATAAGAAAGATGGGAATGAAAATCCATCTGGTTTGCTCGCGGATTCATTTGATCATACAACGGCCTATCCTGCACCTGACAAACTGACTTTTACAAGGGAAAATGGTTCAACGACAAGTGATTCCGTTTTTCCCGGACAGTTTGTTATACTAACAACTGATGCCACTGCGGCACAACTGACCCAATTGGTTTCACAAAACGATGGAACAATCATCGCCCAGGTTCCCAATGCAGGCTTATTTCTTGCAACCATTGATGTTGCCGGCACGGATGCATTTCTGGCAGCTATGTATGAGAGTTCCTACGTGGTAGATGCTTTTCCGAATGACATCGTTCATGCGAAAGGCTACTTAGACCAGTGCGGACGTGTATCGGTAACCGGAGATAAGAACAGTCTGGTGCAAACCATCGATGTTTCGGCTGATATGGGATGCAGCGAAAATATATTGCATAAGGATGCAGTTGGTGATCTTGCTGCTGCCGGAGGTGTAAGTGCAAACGTCAACGATGTTACGGTGTATAATCCTGAAACACCAACAGCCGGCGCCGATACGTACAAATCGATGCAGAAGATACTCGAACTCCTGAATTATGCCTACGACCATAACCAACCCATCATCATCAATATTTCGATGGGTGGTGATGATTATGTTGCACTCGATAATTATTGGTATCACAAACGTTTTTGTTATCTGTTACAGGCCGTTGAAAAACAAAACCCGCATATCTTGGATAATGCCATCATTTTGATGTCAGGTGCGGATGCCAAAACAAACGAAACTGACGATTTTGAACAGCTCTATCAAAATGACTTTGGAAACTCACCCATCTGGGAGCATCTTTATTTCGTTGAATCGCAGGAAGGAGCCAATGGCTGTAATCTTGGATATGTCGATCCGGGAACGGCCAATGTGGTGAGTGCACCAGCTTGTCATATTCAAATGCCAAACTCGGTTTGCACCCGTTCAGGAAATTCATTTTCGACGCCATTTATCGCAAATCTGGTGGGACAAACACATGAATTATTGAAAAACGCGGCTATCGACGTCAGTCTTTCGGTGATTATGTCAAAGCTGTGGACATACCAGACCGAAAACAACGGTACACTCCCGACGGTGGCTCAGCTTTACAGCATCTGTGCGGGCAACGGGGGATTCGACAACAAATACGACGGTGTATGGAGTGGGACTTTTTATTATACGGCAAGGGTACCGAACGAATCGGATCCGCCAACGATTGTTAACAAGAGCTTTACATTCAATATTACGCTTGTTTCAACAGCCTCTGTGCCCGGTTACCCGCAATTGTTGAGCGTAACGAGCGCCACCTGCAGCGATCCCGCTTTTGGGGCAACATCACCCATCGTACCTGTGGCCACCCTCAGTATGGCATTTTTGCCTGCAGCTTTCGGATCGGTATCACAAATGGGTATGGCGATAAACGTTGAGTTTCCGAATGGTTCGCATATTTCTACAACTAATTTTGTGGACGGTTCATTTTCGGTGGACGCCAACGGACGCGTGATCGCGAGTACGAACCTTGTCGCGGATGAAGCATTCAGCGCGGCGGGACTGGTCGAAAACAGCAACGAACCAGGTAGCGGACCAGGTGGCTATGCCTATAACTGGTGCACGTTTAAAAGCTGGTCGTTTGTGAGGTAATTGCAACTTGAAAAAACCACCGGCCAACAATACTGAAACAAAAACTACTGTTTAAACCGCGTTCTGAATTTATTCGGCGTTGTACCGTAGGCCTGACGGAAGCATTTGATAAAATAATTACTGTCGGCAAATCCGCAGGCGGAAGAGATTTCGTCAACCTGAAGATTGCTTTCCCGCAACAAGGCCCTGGCTTTTTGTAAACGCACCTGTTTCAGGTAATTAATGGGTGATGAGCCAACTGCTCCATGAAAAGTACGCATGAAATTGCGTTTCGACATAAAGGCTATTTCGGAGAGCATTTCGATATAAATGTTTTCGCGAAAGTTGTTTTCTAAATAGTCGATCACCTTGCCAATGCGGACCAGGGCTTTGGCTTTTGTTGTTTTTATACTGGAATATTGCCTCGAAAGCAGGATGATCAACTCTTCGAGACGATTGACAAGAATGATCTCATAACCCGCCATTTTTTGATTTTGCTCGGCAAACATGGTGTTTAAAATTACCTCGATGGTGGCAAGCTCGTCGCGGGTAAGGTGTAGCATGTTTTTAAAATGATAATTCGACCTGTATTGCGGCTCCAATATAAACAATGCTTTATACCCATCCAGTTGTTTCACTTTGTCGGTAATAATAGTTGGGTTATTTAGGCCGTCGAACATCAGATTGACGATTTCTACTGAGCCAGAATCCTTAAAATAATGGCGTTGATTCCCTTGCAATACGAATACATCGCCTGCCGAAACTAAATATTCGTTTCCTTCCAGAACCTGGGTACCCTGGCCATTTAGAATAAAAACCAATTCGATAAAATCGTGAAAGTGCTCAGTTTCAGTTAAATCGTAAGCGTGGGTGAGATTATGACGGCGGTCAACCCTGCTGAGGTTAATGGGGCAACCTTCATTTTTAAAATAATTTTGTCCCAAAGCTTTTTCAGTCATTTCAGCCATAAGATAATGTGATGTAATATTACTATATAATTCAATGTCGTTTGGTTAGTAAATCTATTTTCGACGCTTTCAGGTCTATTGACGCTGAATGGTCTTGTTAACCTGACAGCGTCCGTAGGTCCTGTCAGCGTGAGAAAACGAAACGACTTTGCCATATAATTCGTGAATCTATTTGGGTTATTCGTAAGACATGCATAAATTGACATGTTAAAATATGAATGGCAGACCATAAGGACTGCCAAATCACGCTTCACTAACCAATTCAGAAAAAATTCAATCTCATTATTTCCAGATATGTTCAATCTCCTCCAAAGATTTGCCTTTGGTTTCAGGTACCATTTTCCATACAAAGAAGAAAGATATCAGACTCATCGCACCGTAAAAGCCATAGGTTAAAGCACCGCTATTTTCCATCATTGACGGATAGGTTGATGAAATCAGGTAGTTGGCTGCCCACTGTGCCATCACGGCCACTGCCACGGCCTGACCCCGTATTTTATTGGGGAAAATCTCCGAGATCAACACCCAGGTAACCGGCCCCCACGACATCATAAACGAAGCAGTATAAATAATGATAAATACCAATGTTCCCGTTCCGATGATTTCAAAATAAGCCAGCCCCGAAATAGCAAACATACCGATGGCCATGCCAACCGAACCGATCAGCAACAGTATTTTTCTGCCCAGATTGTCCACAGTTAGAATAGCAACAACTGTAAAGATCACATTCACTAATCCCATTACAACGGTTTGCAGCATCGACGCATCTTTGGCAGCTCCCATACTCTCGAAAATGCGTGGTGCAAAATAGAGCGCCACATTGATGCCCACAAACTGCTGAAATACCGAAAGCAATATCCCGATGACAATAACGATTTTTCCATAGGAAAACAGCTTGCCTGAGTGATGCTCAATGGTTCCTTTAATGTCGTGAAGTATTTCAAGGCCTTTTTCAGCGCCGTTGATACGTGTTAAAATATGAAGTGCTTCGTTGTCTTTTTTCTTCAGCGTCAGATATCTGGGCGATTCAGGGATCATGAACAATAAAACACCAAACAATCCGGCCGGAATGGCTTCAGAAAGAAACATATATCTCCAACCGATATCGTTAACCCATTCCAGACTATTTCCATTGGCAATGCCCCAGTTCACGAAATAAACCACCAACATCCCAAAAATGATGGCAAACTGGTTGAGCGATACAAGCCGGCCACGGATATGGGCGGGAGAAACTTCGCCAATATACATGGGAACAATGGCCGAGGCTATTCCAACGCCTATGCCTCCAATAATTCGGTAGAAATTGAACATATACAACAAACCCATGCTGACCTTGTCTTTTTCGAAAAACAAAAATTCAGGATAAGCAGATCCAAGAGCCGATAAAAAAAATAAGACTGCTGCAATGATCAGCGACTTTTTTCGTCCAAAGAGTGAGGCGAAATAACCGCTGATGGCACCTCCGATAATACATCCTATCAAAGCACTTGATATGGTGAGGCCGTGAACAAGCGTGCTTAATCCCTGGCTCTCGATCAAATAGGCCTGTACCGATTTTTCGGCACCCGAAATCACCGCGGTATCATATCCAAAGAGTAAACCACCCAGGGTTGCTGTAAATGTAATGACCGCCAGATAGAGATTAACCCCAACTTTTACCGGCATATTTTCCGTTGACTTTACCATTCTTTGCGTTTTAGAGATATGTGTTGATGATCAATTCGAACAACTCCTGTTTTCCACTGATCTGTGTTGGCTCACCAGTGGCGATCGCTATGTTGCGTAGATCCTCCAGACTCAGTTTGTCATTTTCAAAATCGAGCCCTTTGGCTGAAGCGAAGCTGCTGTACCTGTCTCTCCTCAATTTCATATAATCAGATTTCTGCATGATGTTATCGGCAGCGATCAATGCACGTGCAAAAGCGTCCATTCCACCAATATGCGCAATAAATAAATCCTGAGGATCGGTGGAGTTTCTTCTGATTTTGGCATCAAAGTTAATCCCCCCGGTTTGAATCCCGCCTGATTCGAGAATGACGAGCATGGCTTCGGTAAGTTCAAAAAGATTTACCGGAAACTGATCGGTGTCCCAGCCGTTTTGATAGTCACCGCGATTGGCGTCAATCGATCCCAACATACCGGCGTTGGCCGCAACCTGCAAGTCGTGCTGAAAAGTATGGCCTGCCAGTGTTGCATGATTTACTTCAATATTCAGTTTAAAATCCTGATCCAAACCGTAATGCCTGAGAAAGCCAACCACGGTGTCCGCATCAAAATCATACTGATGTTTGGAGGGCTCCATTGGTTTTGGTTCGATGAGGAAAGTACCTGTAAAACCGTTCCTCCGTCCGTAATCTTTAGCCATTTCGAGAAATCGTGCCAGGTGATCCAATTCCTTTTGCATATTGGTATTGAGCAGTGAAAGGTATCCTTCGCGTCCACCCCAGAAAACATAATTCGTGCCACCAAGTGCAACGGTTGCATCAATCGCATTTTTTACCTGTGTGGCGGCATAGGCTACTACATTAAAATCGGGATTGGTTGACGCCCCGTTCATATACCGGGGATGAGAAAAAAGGTTGGCCGTTCCCCAAAGTAGTTGTTTTCCGGTTTCTGCCTGTTTGTTTTTGGCATATTCAACCATTTTTTGCAACCTGCTTTCTGATTCCAAAATACTTTTTCCTTCCTCAACAAGGTCAAAATCATGAAAACAATAATAATTGATGCCGCACTTTTCCATGAATTCAAAGCCGGCATCCATCCTGGCTTTGCCTTTCGCGATGGGATCGCTGATTTGATCCCAGGAGTGAACAAATGTTCCATGTCCAAACGGATCACTTCCGCTGGCGCATAAGGTATGCCACCATGCCATGGCAAATTTCAAATGTTCTTTCATGGGTTTTCCGCCAACAATTCTGTCGGGCTGATAAAAACGAAAAGCTAAAGGATTTCTGGTTTCGGAACCTTCAAACTGAATCTGATTGATTCCTTTGAAATTTTCAGTGCTCATATTCTTGTCTTTTTTAAGTTTTTATTTTGATTGAAGGGTGTTTTCCAGCACCTCTTTCCATTGCTGATAGTATTCACCAATGCGGCTATGCCGGTCGGGAACGAAAGTCTCAAGTACCTGTAAATTATCAAAGGCTTCACTGGGACTGGCATAAAATCCTGCACCGATGGCGGCACCCCTGGCAGCACCTTCGGCACCGTCGGTGTTGTAGAGCTCTATTTTAGCGCCTGACAGATTGGAGAGTGTGGCAGCAAACAGCGGGCTTAAAAACATATTTGCTTTGCCTGCCCTTATTACTGTGAGATCGAGACCTAAGGGTTGCATCATACCGATGCCGTAATTAAATGCAAAAGCGATGCTTTCCTGCAAGGCTCTTAAAAAATGTCCTTTGCGGTGCTTTATGAGATTGAGACCGTGGATGGAAGCGCCGATGTTCTTGTTTTCAAGCATTCGTTCGGCTCCGTTGCCAAAGGGTAATATGAACAATCCTTCGGACCCTTCGGGTACCTCTGATGCCATTCGATTCATGGTATCGTAGCTTATTTCGCTGCTGAAAAACTGTTGTTTGGCCCATGAATTCAGGATTCCTACCGAATTGAGGCAAAGCAAAATCCCTAAGCTGGGTTGTTGAGCTGTGTTATTGACATGAAGAAAGGTATTCACCCTGGAAAGCGGATCAAATTTCTTATTTTCCGTAACACCGTAAACCACGCCCGATGTTCCGGCAGTGGCAGCAACTTCTCCCGGATTCAGTACCTTGAGCGAAAAGGCATTATTGGGCTGATCTCCGGCTCTGTAAGTAACCGGTGTCGAAGCTGACATGCCAAGTTTCGTTGCCATTTCTTCTGTCAGTCGACCCTGAACAGCGAATGTTTCCACTATTTCGGGGAGGATATCCTGCTGAAAACCGTAATAGTGTAATATATCTTCGGATATGGTGTTCCTTTCAAAATCCCAAAAAATACCTTCTGACAGACCCGAGGCAGTGGTGGCAATTTGATTGGTGAGCCTGAAAGCGACATAGTCGCCGGGCAGCATGATTTTGTGGATGCGTTGATACGCTTCAGGTTCAAACTCTTTTACCCATTTTAATTTGGAGGCTGTAAAGTTGCCCGGAGAGTTTAACAGGTGGCTCAGGCAAAATTCGCTTCCTAAATCTCCGAATGCTTTTTTTCCGATGTCAACGGCACGGCTGTCGCACCAAATAATGGCATTTCGAATCGGCTTACCCTGTTTGTCAACCAGTACTAATCCGTGCATCTGATAGGTAATGCCGATAGCCGCAACCTCTTTTAAAGCCTCCCGATAACCGTTTTTTAATAGATCCACCGCCTGGTGGAGATGTTGCATCCACAGTTCCGGGTCCTGCTCTGCCCAATAGTGCCTCACAGAAATGATTTCCATTTCAACGGGCGGATATGAAACACTGGCAATACTTTTCCCAATCCGGGTATCGAACAACGATACTTTGATGGATGAACTGCCGATATCAATACCAAGTGTGATCATGCATAGTAATTTGTTACAAAATAACGCACAAAAAAGCGATTGAAGTGGTATTATCTGGCCATAAAATAGTATTATCTGGCCATTAAGGGGATATAAACGTTAACATTGCTGATAACATTTCGATGAGCATTTACCGTTTGAATGAGATGATGCTATCAGGCAGTTACCAACAAAACTAAGAAAGAAACGACAGCGGTAATTTTGCAATGAGAAAATAAAAGATAAAATGGACAGCCAACGTTCAAAATCAAAGCTTACAAAAGAGCTGCAATTTTGCTTACACACCGATGCTATATTTCGGCAGCATATTTATTTTGCTGCCAATTTATAGTTTTTTATTATATTTGTATTCTAATCTTTTATAACTATCGCAACAGATAAATTAAATATTGAACAACTTAAAGATTTTTTCAAAGACAAAGAAAGCTTTGAAACATCTGATATTGTAAAGTTTTATTTACAAAGGGAACCGGAAGTAAAAACAACTACAATAAATTGGAGAGTTTATAATTTGGTGCAATCTGGCGTTTTGAATAGGATTGGAAGAGGTAGATTTGCAATTGGTAAAAACAGGGTTTATGTACCGGAAATATCTTCTAAAATAAAATCAGTTTACTCAAAGCTAAAAAAAGAATTTCCATATTTGAGAATATGCATTTGGAATACCTCTTCTTTAAATGAATTTATGATTCATCAGCCGGGGCGATTCTACATACTTATTGAGGTGGAAAAAGAAGCTGCACAATCGGTTTTTTTTTATTTAAAAGAGCATAAATTTTCTGTGTTTATTGAGCCTACAAAGGATTTATTTGAAAAATACTTACCTGATGAAAAAGAAACTTTTATCGTAAAGTCTCTGGTTTCAGAAGCTCCATTACAAACAATAAACAGAATCAACTCGCCCACAATTGAAAAAATGTTAGTTGATATTTTTTGTGATGCTGTAATATTTGCTGCTCAACAAGGTTCTGAAATGAGAACTATTTTTCAGGAAGCATTAAAAAAATACACTGTAAATGAGAGTCGTATGACTCGATATGCCAATAGACGAAGAAAAAAAGAAAGCTTTCGTGAATACTTAAGTTCAATTTCTAATTTACGGCAGCAAAGTTGATATGCTGCCAATTTATAGAATATGATTGATATTGATAAAATTACGTTAGACTGGATAACTAAGGTTTCTAAAGAGAATCGAAATGCCGATAAAATATTGGTTGAAAAGGTTATTCGTGCCCTTTTGCTATTAGAAGGATTAGTGAAACAAAAACTCTCTTTTGTTTTTAAGGGCGGTACAGCATTAATGTTGCATTTGAATTCATCAAAAAGGTTATCGATAGACATTGATATTATAATGCCTGGAAAACCTGAAAAATTGGAAGAATTACTTGATGGAGTAGCTTCAGAACAAGGCTTTCTTAGAAAAGAATTTCAGCAGCGAAATACAAATTCGAAAATTGATAAAACTCACTTCAAATATTATTATACTCCTTTACATAAAACAAGCAATGTCGAAGAATATGTATTGCTTGATATCCTTTTTGTAGAAGTACAATACAAGAATTTGGTTGAACTCAAAATACAGTCTTCATTTTTACCTGAAAAAGAATCTCCATTAACCGTTAAGTCTGCATGTTTAGAAGATATTACAGGCGATAAATTAACGGCTTTTGCCCCAAATACTGCTGGGATTCCATATTTTAAGGGTAAGGATAGCATGAGTATGGAAATCATTAAACAGTTATATGATATTGGCAATCTGTTTGATAATGTGACCGACATAGAAAATATTAAAACTACATTTAAAAAGTTTGCAAAAACAGAACTTGAGTATAAGGAAATGAATAACCTTTCTGCCAAAGACGTTTTGGAAGATATTTATCAAACCTCTTTATGCATCGTAACCAGGGGTGCTGATGGGAAAGGCGATTTTGATCAACTACAACAAGGCATTCAGCGTGTTTCAAGATTTATTTTCACCGAAAGCTATCATATAGAAAAGGCAATCACCCATGCTTCAAAAGCTGCTTATGTGGCAACTCTAATAAAACATGATTACAAAACTATTGAAAAATATAGTAACCAATTACAAATGAAAGACTGGCTTATTGCCGAACCAATGAATACAAAACTAAACCGTTTGAAAAAGTCCAATCCGGAAGCCTTCTTTTATTGGTATAAAATCTACGAATTAGAAACAAAGTAGGATTTATGGGACGTTCAACAGTACATTACGCCGACAATAAAACCAATACCGCTTTAAAATCCGCGCCAGCAGGTGCATATAAACGTTAACATTGCTGATAACATTTCGATGAGCATTTCAGGTTTGAATGAGATGATGCTACCAGACAGATACCAACGAGACTATGAAAGAAACGACAGCGGTAATTTTGCAGTGAGTAAAAAAGATAAAAAGAACAGCCTATGCTCAAAAAAACACATCCCCACGTTGGCGCGGATTTACGATTAAGTGTAGCGTTCTCATGAGTGAGGCGAATAATCCATGCCGTATAATAAATAAACCTGCCTGTTCCATTCTTTTTGCCAGCGAAACTGCTTTATTTGATATTTTTGTAAGGATATGAAATGCAAGGATATGTTTTTGCATGGCATAGATTGCAAATCCGCGCCAGCAGGGGGAAACGGATAGATTAATGAAGGAAATTGACAAAATACAAATTGATTAAAAACTAATGGATAAAACTGCCAAAACGCATTATTTGAGGCATGACTATAGGGCTGTAAGTTTAGATCTAACAATCAGAGGCTTATCCGAAACTATTACAGTGCTAAAAAATCAGGTGAATGAAATTTATTGGTATGACAGAGACTTTTTTTTGGATGAAAGTGAGCCAATTTATGGTCTTGCATTTATTGCATTTCAAAACTACATAAATGGAAGTATTAAGGATTTCTGCGATAGCTTAAAAGAAAAGGAAACATATTATAAAATTGAACTACATCAAAATAGCAATGAAAAATCAAAAATTGAACTCATAATTGGTCTTGCTAATTATATCAAACATAAAGAAGAAGGAGTAACGTATAAAGGGACAAAAGAAATCTTAGATTATTTCAAACTTGATTATGAAAATGTATTTTATCTTGATAGTTCACCAATATTTCAAGGTCTTACATTACTCAATGAAGATTGGGATTTGTTTAAAATAAAAGATTATGTGACGGAATGGAGAGAATTTATCTGGTCAAGAAATGATTAGAAAGAAGTATATGAAATTTAGCACTTACATATACGAGCCTGATAAAAGCATAGAAGTTTATAAGGAAACAGAAAAGTTTTTTGAAGAAAATCCGGAAATTAAAAAACGAATTGAGGAATTAGGTTGGATTTACCATACTGTTGGAATGATTATTCCTCAAAATTCTGAAAACTTTTGGTCAGGGCATTATTTCCCATTTAATGATTCTTGGGAAGAACTTCAGGTATCATTTACACAAATATGTTTTGGTCTTTACAAACAGGCTTTTGTTTCTCTGAGAGGCGGTTTAGAATTGGGAATGTTATCTGTTTATTTCAACATAAATGATGACGGACATAATGCAGTAGCAGAGTGGTTACATGCAAAAGAAAATAGAGAAGCCGATACACCCTTTGCTAAAACTATTTGGAAAATAATTCTGCAAAATGATAACATTAGAAAATTTAACGAAAAACATAATATAGAAACAGTCCATAAAAATTTCGGCTATCTTCATGATTACGTTCATGCCAAAGGTGCAAAACACTCTAACCAAATGGGAATATTAAAAAACAATTCTCAAACTTTTGAAGCGGAATTAATATCAAAATGGTTAAAATCTTATGCTGATATAATTTCTTTGATTTGCACACTGCACCTTTTGAAATATCCAATTTCGGTTGTTCGGTTTGACTACAATAAAAAATTCGGAATAGACATTCCCAGTTTTGGAGGTTTAGAAGAATATAATTTTGATAAAATTGCTGCAATATTGCCAGACAAGTATATAGAAGATATTAAACTTATAGCCAAAGAAGACCCGACAACACAAAGGACTATTCAAGAAATCAATGCATTACCTGATATGACAGAAGAACAAGTTGAAGAACAAATAATCAACTTAGAAAAAATGTTCATTAAAAATGGTGAAGGATTTACGTCATGGTTAGATGATCAAGAAAAACAATTAAAATCATTTGGAATAGAGGAATTTGACAATGAAATGAAAGCAAGAATTGAACTTCTAAAAAAATGGGCTGAGGAAAATAATTTTATGGAACCAAAAGCAAAAAGAAAGGGATGGGACATTTAATACCAACGCTTCTTTATCAAGCACATTTGCTGGTAGCCCACCGCTGGCGCGGATTTGCAATCCGTGCCGCATAATAAATAAACCTGCCTGTTCCATTTTTTTGCCAGCGAAACTGCTTTATTTGATATTTTTGTAAGAATATGAAATGCAAGAATATGTTTTTGAATGGCACGGATTGCAAATCCATGCCAGCAGGGTGATTAAGACTGCTGGAAGAAGATGAAAACAGAATTATTGCATTAAGAGAAGCTATTCAGGAAGGGACAGAAAGCGGAATTGCTTATGATTTTAATCCTGAGTCACATTTACAAGGATTAAAAGCAAAAAAGAAATTATAACTATTCTGAATATTCCAGAATAAACTTAGCCACTATGCTAATTTAAAGGGTGTTACAACCAATAAACTTTGTAGCAGTTTGCCAGAAAAGTGCTTCGAAATGCCAAATGTTTCATATACGTAACCGTTCACTTCCCCCGTTGGCGCGGATTTACCTGTCGGCCGTTACTGAAATTTGAACGAAGCGATTCACTTGGATAACCGACAAATCCTCAATATTATACGCGATTTTATTGGTAGCCTTTCTTCCTGTCATTTGATGTGCCAGGTTTTTATAAAGTTATTTTTGTCCAGTTGGAACGATTCCATTTATCCATTCTTCTACTTGTTTTTCTGTGCCTGGATGCATTGCCATCTTTTTTGTCGCAAGGTCAATAACAACAAATGCTAAAATATGAAAGCCATCTTTGTTAAATTTATTTCCAATGTCGTCTTTCTCGAATAATGAAAGGTAACCTAAAAGTCTAAGTTTTGCACCAGTTTTTTCATAACCACTTGTCACCAATGAGCCAACCCAAAATTGTCCGCCATCTTCAAGTTTCACTTTATAGTATGGCTTATCCACATACCCCTTTTCAACTTGAATTACTTCAACATCACAAGCTATTATTTTTCCGTTCCAATTTTTTATGTCTCGTTTTGCACTTTCCAATTGCTTGTCACCAAAGTTAACTGGGCATGCGTTTTGAGATTTAATGTCAACCATTGAAAAGAACAACACAATAGTTGTCAATATAAAAGACTTGAAAGTCATTGTGTTTTTTGTTGTTTTGTAAAGTTCTTTTTGTCCGATATAAGTTCTTTTGTCGGTTTGAGGTTACCGATAACATCTTTGTTTGAGTGTATCAACCCCTTTTCCCGGTCAGGTTGAAGGGGATGATACAATCAGGCAGTTCAACTCACCCAACATCAACCTTAATATCTTTGTTTACATTCTTACTTCCTGCAACAGCATAGTAAAACATATAGGCAATACCAATGATTATAACCCAGTAACTGGCCATATAGCTGGTTTTGTCGGCCACATAACCTTGTAATGCAGGTAAAATACCACCCCCACAAACCATTACCATAAATATGCCGGAAGCCATCGCTGTATATTTTCCTAATCCGGAAGTGGCTAAATTGAATATGCTCGACCACATGACCGATGTGCATAATCCACAAAGTATAAGAAATACAACATTAAGCGGTACCTGTTGTAAACTTATCGATAATTGAGAATTGAAAGCCGGAAAGCTAATCATGGTAGTAGGAACAAACATGGCAATTAAAACAAGTACGACTCCGATAACTGAGGCTGTTGATAACATGGTTTTACTCGATACCTTACCGGCAATAACACCACCCAATAAACGACCAGCCAACATTAACAACCAATAGGTGCCAACGATTGTACCAACAACACCGGCGTTCATGCCCATGCCGGCAGGTCCTGAAGCGGGATTGGTGGCTGATGTCATGTAAAGATAAGCGATGGCCTGAATACCAACTTCAACACCAACGTAAATAAATATTGCAATCATACCTAATTTGAAATGCGTGAACGATAATGCGCTATGGCTGTCTTTCACTTTAACGGCTTCTTTAATCTTATGAAGTTCAGGGAGTTGAACAAATGAAAGCACGATAAAAGTTAATGCAAAAATGGACATGGCAACATATAAAGCAGGGCTGACATCCGAAATGCGAGGATTTGCAATCTGGCCAACCAAAATACCGGCAAAAATCGGAGCAATCGTTCCGCCGGTCGAATTAAATACACCCCCAAACATATTTAATTGATTCCCCTTTTTCTCATTCGAACCTAAACTGTTTAACATAGGATTAACGACAGTATTAAGCATACACATCGAAAAACCTGAGATAAATGCACCGGAAAGATATACGGCAAAATTACCGATATATCCTGCATATAAAGTAATTGAAACACCGGCAAAACCTAAAACTACAGCCGTTAGCGCTGTTCGTTTATAACCTTGTTTTTGTAATAATAATCCTGCGGGTATCCCCATCACGGCATAAGCAATAAAGTTGGCTAAATTACCGAGTAACGATTGCCAGTTGGCAAGTTGAAACTGTTCTTTTACAACATTAGCAAATGGAGTTTGCAGGTTTGTTACAAACGCTATCATAAAGTATAGCGCAAACATCATTGTTATTGGCAATGCGTAATTGGGTCTTTTGTTTTGTTCTGACATAGTTTTAAATTATTATTGTTTAGTAGAAAATTTATATATGCAAAGGTGTTTAAAAATATCGCCATGTTTGAGCAATGCTGACGGGAATTCAGATTTATTCGGAGAATCAGGAAACTTTTGTGCTTCGAGGCATAATGCCGAACGAAATCCATACACTTTTCCATCTTTACCTTTATCGCTTCCATCAAGCCAATTGCCTGTATATAACTGTAAGCCAGGCTGATCGGTTCGGACTTCCATCACCCTTCCCGATACAGGCTCATAACAAACAGCCGCTAAACCAAGCTCACCGGGTTTTTTATTGAGAACCCAATTATGATCATATCCTTTTCCATACCGGATTTGATCATCATCAGCATTTATTCCAGCAGCAATCACAGTCGATTTCGTAAAATCCATTGCTGTTCCTTTAACTGAACGTAATTCACCTGTTGGTATCTGCACTTCGTTAACCGACGTAAAGGCATCGGCATGTATCAATATTTCATGATGTAATACATCACCATTGCCTTCACCAGCCAAATTGAAAAATGAATGACTCGTGAGATTGATGATGGTATCCTTATCCGATGTAGCGCTATATTCTATCTTTAATTCATTCTGACCGGTAACAGAATATATGACATTTACCGTAAGCCTGCCGGGATATCCTTCTTCGCCATCTGCCGATAAATACTGTAATGTTATCTGATCATCCGAAACTGATAGTATATCCCAAACCCTGGCATGAAATCCTTCGGGCCCGCCATGCAGCGCATTCGGACCATTATTGGTTGCCAATTGAAATCTATTGCCATCGATCGAAAACTGTCCGTTGGCGATACGATTGGCATAACGTCCACACACGGCTCCAAAATAAGGTTGTCCATGAATATACTCTTGTATTGAATCATAGCCCAATACTACATCAGCATAAATGCCATGTTTATCGGGCACAAATATGGTCACTATTTTTGCGCCAAAATTTGTTATCTGAACATGCATTCCCTTCGTGTTCTTAATGGTTACAAGCGTTGTAGCTTTATCATTAAAATTTGTAACAAACTTATTTTTATCCGCTAATCTCATACATTTAATACCTGCTTACATTATAACTCAACCTGAATGGCACCCTGGTTACGTATATTCAAATTGTAACACGATCCTTTACCAAATACATGTTCAAGTGTATGTATATATTTATCCAATAAATCATGAGGAACAAATGCCTGAATTGTACCTGCAAAACCGCCGCCATGCACACGCCATGCTCCTTTTCCCTTTAAAATATGTTCGCTTAGTGCAAGTCCGATCGAAACCCCCTGTTCATGCACATTATTTGTTGCATAGATGTTTTGATTATACATATAGGAACTGTTACCCGATTCGATAACCATTTTTAAAAAAGAAGCAAAATCATCTGTTTCAAGCGCAGCAACCTGATCTACAACGCGTTGATTATCACCCTGAAAATGAATTGCTCTTAAAATACCACGGTCTGAAACAATTTTCCGGATTGAAGGTATTGCCTCAATAATTTCATCCATCGTAATCTGGCGCTGTACTTCTTTTCCAAGCGCTTTTGCCACCGCTTTCATTTCGGTAGGAAGTGCAGCATATTCTTCATTTAAGTTTGAATGATCTCCTTTTGTATCTGTAATTACCAATGCAAAGCCTGTTTTTGTGAAATCAAAGTTCACTTTTTTCACGATTGGGTTTGCCGGATCTTTGAAATCGATCGTAACCAGTCCACCCACTGAACATGCCGTTTGATCCATCAAACCACAAGGTTTCATAAAATAAACATTTTCAGCATATTGTCCGATAAGCGCATTTTCGACAGGATCGAGTGTGCCATTATTAAAAAGATGACTGATGATGGCGCCTATTAACACTTCAAAGCAGGCTGACGAACTAATTCCTGAACCTTTGGGCACACGACCATCAATACAGGCATCAAATCCTCCAATGTGAAATCCTTTTTCGTGCAGGCGTGCGCTAATACCTCTGACCAGCGCTACTGAGGTATATTTTTCTTCTTCTGATGGTAAAAGCTTAGCCAGGTCAACCTCAAACTGAGGATAACCAACTGATTTTATACGTATTATATTTGAATTGTTTTTAGCTGCCACAGCTATATTGTCCATATTTACTGCTCCGGCTAACACACGACCGAAATTGTGGTCAGTATGATTTCCGCCAATTTCGGTACGTCCGGGCGAACTAAAAAACGCTGCTTCATCCTGTTTGAAATGTGTTTGAAAGTCAATAAGTAACGCAAGATATCTTTGCGACTGCTCCTCAAGAACTTCAACAGACGACCCATATAATTCTTTTAGAGTTTCAATTTTTGAATTTTCGAGTTTTTCAATCAGCTTTTTTATTGCAACCATTTTATTCAATTTATTTTCTTTAAAAAGAGACCGTCTTTATGTGTAACCATTAATTGCCCAATTCCATGCAAAAAGCATCATCTCAACCGTTCAATTTTTTCTGCTTTCCAGCCAAATTTTTTTAAGCGCTTAACTAAATCAACCACTTGAATATCACCAATCAAATCGTTGTATTTTTCAAACACCTTGTCTATTTGTTAGTTATTACAAAGACCGGGCTTTTTAAAAACAGGTATAAATCTATTAATTATTTCAATATTATCAATAGCTGATAGTGATGCGTTTCATAACTTATCAACAATTACCACATCTTACCCGGCAAAAACCAATTAAACGATGGGTTGTGAGCCAATAAATCCGGCGCCGGATGTTACTAAAATTCTTTTTTTTCGTTGTTTTTATAATGGATTAATGGTAATTCTCTGAGGCGTTTGGCACTTGCTTCAGGTGTAAAATCGCGTTGTGGTTCACCCAGCATTTCATAACCAACCATGAATTTTTTTATTGTTGCCGAGCGTAACAATGGTGGATAAAAATGCATGTGCAAATGCCATTCTGGATACTCATTTCCATCGGTTGGAGCCTGATGTATCCCGGCAGAATATGGAAATGAAATCTCAAATAAGTTATCATATAGCACGGTAATTTTTTTATAGATATCGGCAAATGAATCCTTCTCTTCATCGCTAAGCAAACCAATATGTTGGATCGGTTTTTTGCTGATTATCATCGTTTCAAACGGCCATGTTGCCCAAAATGGAACCAATACAACAAAGTCATTATTTTCGAGTATCAGCCTTTCTTTTTTTTGTAATTCTAAATGAAGATAGTCGCCCAGCAGTGTTCTTTTATGTTTTGTAAAATAGGTTTTTTGCGTTTCGCACTCTTTATTTGGTTCGTTGGGAATGGAGTTCTGCGACCAAATTTGTCCATGCGGATGCGAGTTACTGCATCCCATGATGCTCCCTTTGTTTTCAAAAATCTGGATGTAATTTATATGCTCATTTTTACTTAAAATAGTATATTCTTCCTGCCACGCATCAATCACTTTTCTTATATCGCTAACTTCCATTTCGGGAATGGTTAAATCATGACGGGGCGAAAAACACATGACACGACAAATTCCCGATTGATTTTCTGTAATAAAAATATCCTCTTCATTTGTTTTCTGAATAGGTGAATCTTCGAGCAATGCACTGAAATCATTGGTAAAAACAAAGGTGTTTTTGTAATCAGGGTTTTTATTGCCACCTGCTCTTATATTATCCGGACACAGATAACATGTTGGGTCATACGCAGGTCGTTGCTCCGGATTGTTTTTTTCAACCTGTCCCTGCCATGGGCGTTTCGACCTGTGTGGCGAAACCAACACCCATTCTCCGGTTAGGGTATTAAATCGCCTGTGAGAGTATTCGGGAAAAAGGTCATTTTTCATGATGTAATTTCTTGTTGATAATTATTTATATATTTCCCATCCATGCTGTTAACAGTCGCCGGGCAAGCCTTTGTTTTTATTAAAGGACATTCAACACCTCAATAATTTAATGTTCACAATTGATTTTTAAGGCATTGTAACAGGCAACATATTCTCTTTGAGATCGAATTATGTGAATTTTTAATTCAAAATTAATTTTTTTTGATTGAATCCTTGTCAGCGATAAAATTAAACCGGAACAGAAGTGGGTAATAAATAATGGAAACCGTAACTTCTGTAGAAACCGATTACATAAAAACGGTTTAGGGCACATCACGGTTAAAAAAAAATAACCGCCGCATCCGCTGCGAGTTTACTCAGCGTCCGTTGCGTGAACCTTTTCCCGGTGAATTACTGTCCGTCAAAAGATAGGCTTGTAGTTATAATAAAAAAACCGCTGAGTTCGCTAAGTTTTTTCGCAGCACCGCAGAGTGAGATACAATCCCGATGTAAACCACCGTGGTATTTTGTCTGTATTATTATCACGCGAAGGTCGCAACGAATAACGCCGCGTCCGCTGCGAGCTTATCTGGCGCCCGTTGCGTGAACTTTTTTCCGGTGAATTACTGTCCACCGCCAGGCAGGTCTGCGGTTAATTTATTTGTTATTAGACTTAAAGGAGCAGACTCAATATTGAATAACAACTATCTTTTAAATCGTGCTAATGACCAACGGATTTAATCTTGAATTATTCTTTACAAACAAACAATATGTTGTATATTTGTTTGTTGATAGAGAATAAAAAATATATTTGTTATGAATAAAGACCGGATTAAAGAAATTTTATTTGATCAAAAAGAAGTTTTTGAGAACAAAAAAAATCTGATTTTCAGGGATATTAACCTTGATCATTACATCGCTTCCAAACAAGTAATTGTAATTACAGGGGTAAGGCGCTGTGGCAAATCATCCTTGCTGTTTTTGATTAAACAAAAAATGGCATTAGCAGAGAGCGAGTATTGCTATTTTAATTTCGATGACGAACGCGTTGTGGCTGAAACAGATATGCTGGATAAATTGTTAAGTATCCATCGTGAGATATACGGTAAAAACCCTACCCTGTTTTTTGATGAAATCCAAAACGTTAAAAACTGGGAGAAGTTTATAAATCGTGTTTATGAGCAAGATATCAAAGTTTTTATTACCGGATCAAATGCAAAACTACTAAGTTCCGAAATCGCAACATCCCTTACCGGGCGAAACCTAAACATAGAATTATTGCCGTTTTCGTTTAAAGAGATATTGCTTTTTAAAGACATCAACTATGATTTAAACATACTTACATCTGCTAAAAAATCACAGATTGTCGGCGCTTTTGATCAATACATGAAACAAGGCGGCTTCCCGTTGGTAGTAAAAGAAAATAATCTTGATTTGTTAAATCAATATTTTCAGGATATTTTATATAGGGATATTATTGCCCGCTATAGGTTGAGCCAGGTTGACGAATTGCGGCAAATGGCGATTTATTTTTTCGCAAATACTTCAAAACTATTCTCTTATGCTACACTGCAAAAAATAACAGGAATAAAGAGCCTTAGTACGATTAAGGATTATCTTGGGTTTTACAATCAATCCTATCTGTTTTTTTACCTTCACAAGTTCGATTTTTCCATAAAAAAACAGATGATGAACTCCCGGAAAGCATTTTCAATTGATCCGGGCTTGATTAACAGGATAGGGTTTAATTTTTCGGAAAATAAAGGCAGGATACTCGAAAATATTGTATTTATCGAACTAAAGCGACGAAAACTTGAATTTTTCTATTACTCAGGGAAAAACGAATGTGATTTTATTGTCATGCAGGGAACCCAGCTTACGCAAGCGATACAAGTTTCATATTTGATTAATCACGAAAATATTGAAAGAGAAATTAATGGATTACTTGAGGTTAAGGGCAAATATAATATAACAGATTTACAGTTGCTTGTGTATGATGATGATTTGCCGACAACTATTGCCGGAGAAATAAAAGTTATGCCGGTTTGGAAATGGCTGTTACAAGATTGAGCTACTCCGAAAACTGTTAAAGAAGGAAATGCCACGAATATTCCAAATCTCCAAAATACTCCAAACACTCACAATCAGTGTTTTACCATTGGTGAAATTTGGTGTTTTTGTCTCGTCATTGCGTGCATGACGAGATTGTGGCAATATTTTGCTTTTCGGAGGGGATACAACATTTATATCTCAATGTCGTTACGTTAACAGAAATCATTGAAAATTTAACCGCAGAGTTCGCGGTCCCGCATTTAGCGGGATTCGCGGAGGGCCGCAGAGCCGTTATACAACCCGAATAAACATCTCAACGGCTCCCTGTCCGCCGCCAGGCGGATTTGTTTGAATTTTTTTCTTTCACGCGGAGGTCGCCAAGGATAAGGCCGCGTCCGCCGCGAGTTTACTCAGCGACCGTTGCGTGAACCTTTTCTCAGCGGTTCTTTGCATTTACTTCGCGGGCCCCCGGTCTGCCGCCTGGCAGGTCGGCTGTTAAAAAACAACAATAAATCTTACAACTCTTTCTTAATCATCTCCTCCAATTTCACTAAGTCGGCGGCGAATTTGCGTATGCCTTCGGCGAGTTTTTCGGTTGCCATGGCATCTTCGTTCATCATCCAGCGGAAGGTCTTTTCATCCATCGAAATCTTTTCTATTGGCATTGCAGTTGCTTTTGAAGCGTCGAGTTTCAATGTGAGTAGTGACTCCGACTTTTCGAGTTCTGAAAGTAGTGACGGCGCAATTGTGAGTAAATCGCAACCGGCTAACTCGATTATTTCGCCTGTGTTACGGAAACTGGCACCCATTACTTCGGTCGCATAACCGAATTTTTTATAATAATTGTAAATCTCAGTCACCGAAACAACACCCGGATCTCCCTTAGGATCAATATGATCCACCTTACGGCTGGCTTTGTACCAGTCCATAATTCTACCTACAAAAGGTGAAATCAGGGTTATCCCCGATTCGGCGCAGGCGATGGCCTGTGCTTTGCTGAACAACAGCGTGAGATTGGTGTGGATACCTTCCTTTTCGATCACTTCGGCGGCTTTGATGCCTTCCCAGGTGGCAGCAACTTTTATCAAAATCCGTTTGCGATCAATACCAGCTGCTTCATACATGGCAATCAAATGCCGGGCTTTGGTGATGGTGGCCTTTGTGTCGAACGATAAACGGGCATCCACTTCGGTTGAAACACGTCCGGGAACGATTTTTAAAATCTCGAGACCGAAATTAACCGATAACCGATCCAGACACAATCCGAGCCTCAGATTTTTTTCACCCGCTGCTATCCTGGCAAACTGAATTGCTTCTTCCATCAGGTGCCGGTATTTTGGATCCTGCGCCGAGGCAAATATCAGGCTTGGATTGGTGGTGGCATCGATGGGCTTGTATTGATTAATCGATTCGAAATCGCCGGTATCAGCCACAACACGGGTGAATTGTTTTAATTGCTCTAAGGTGTTCATGATCAAGGTGTTTGAATTAAGTTACAAAGGTAGTTAAAATGAACCTCCTTCGAAAGTGAACCATGATGAACTGGAAGTTTTTAATACTGGGCGGGAAGTTGTTCTGCCCATCGCCTTCTGCGTGCCAGGCTGATTACCTAAACTGCCAATCGTCTGGCTGCACTTACAAAGCCTTCAATATCCTGCTCCGTTGTATCAAAGGAACACATCAACCTTACCTCATTTTTTTGTTCGTTCCAGACGTGGAAAAAATACTCAGCCTGCAATTTTTCGATGATTTCGGGCGGTAGAATGGCAAAAACGCCATTGGCTTCCACGGCACGACTCAGCGAAAAACCAGGTAATCTGCTAAGTTGAGCACCTAAAAGTTGAGCCATTGCATTGGCATTTGTGGCATTGCGTTTCCAAAGATCATTTTCGAGATAGGCAATAAACTGGGCGATGATAAACCGCATTTTACTTGCTAACTGCATTGCCTGCTTACGATTGTATTCAAATCCGGAAGCGATATTTTTATTTAGAAAAACCACCGCTTCACCAAACATCAATCCGTTTTTGGTGCCACCAAACGACAAAACATCAACGCCGGTATCACAAATCATTTCGGTGAAACTACAGTTCAAAGCAACGGCAGCATTAGAGATCCGGGCACCATCTACATGCAACAACATATTGTTTGAATGGGCAAATTCAGCGAGTTGACGTATCTCACCGATGCTGTAAACAGTGCCCATTTCGGTTGTTTGTGAAATAGAAATCAATCGTGGTTGCACATGATGCTGAAAACCGATGCTGTTTAAAAAAGCTTGTATTTGTTCTGGTTTAATTTTTCCATTTCCGGTTTCAACGGACAGGATTTTACTACCGGTGAGTGCTTCGGGCGCACCACCTTCATCTTCGTTCAGATGGGCCGAATGGGCTGCCACCACAGCCTCCCAGGGTCGCAACAGTTGCCTGACTGCCAATACATTGGCTCCGGTTCCGTTGTAAACAAAGAAGGTTAGTGATTCGTTACCGAAAATATCCCTGAACTTTTTCCGGGCGGTTTCCATCAATGTGTCATTTTCACCATAAGCCGGATGATGACCTATATTGATGTCGAAAAGCGCTTTCATAACCTCCGGTGAAGCGCCTGACCAATTGTCGCTTGCAAAACTTTTGCGAATATTTTCTTTCATCCTGATTTACTGTTGTGCTAAAAACTTAAACGCCTCAAATATAAGAAACGCGGGCCAAACCAATGCTTTTAAAAATCCCAACACACCCATCCAGAAACCGGCGGCATGTGAAATAAAATAAACGGCAGCACCGATTAGTCCTAAACCGTAAACGGCGCCTGATTGTGCTCCTTGTTGCATGTTTGATTTCATGATTTACCAGTTTTAATCGTATTATTATAATGAATTACAGTGAATTTTTTAGATAAAAAACGCTTTAAAATGCAGCCATAACTGAATATAAAAGTAATAATTTGCTGTATTAGTTCTGATAGTTTCTGATTCTTTATTTATCAGGTTCCAAATATTTTTTACTTCGGTTATCTTTGCCACGCATAGCAGTAATCGTAATTTATCCGAAATGAAAAAAATGATCATGGGGTTGCTTATTCTTGTAGTTTCAGTTTTATTGTTAATAACAGGTTTCGTAATCTGGATAAGCATATCCGACTACGCCCCGCCAAAAGTTGAGCCGATACAGGTGAATCAATTGCAGCCTAATAGTCACATACAGAGTAGCCGTATGCATTTAGCCACCTGGAATATTGGTTATGCAGGACTTGGCAGTGGAATGGATTTTTTTTATGATGGTGGAAAAAAAACTAAGGACACGGAGAAACAAACTTCTGCTAATCTGGCGGGAATTTTGAATATCCTCAAAAAAAATGAATCCATCGATATCTGGCTGTTACAGGAAGTTGATAAAAAGGCAAAACGCTCGTATTGGAAAAATGAACCAGAAATCATTCAAACGGAAATGCCCCGTTACAATACCGTGTTTGCGACCAATTATAAAGTTCCATTTGTGCCGGTTCCTGTCACCAGCCCGATGGGTGAGGTGGAGGGCGGACTTTTATTGCTGAGTGTTTACACACCAACACTTTGCCGCCGACATGCCTATCCGGCGATTGAGAAATGGCCCCAAAGTTTGTTTTTACTCGACCGTTGTTTCATCGAAACGCGTGTACCAACTATTAATGGCAAAGAACTGATTGTGATCAACACGCACAATTCGGCATTTGTGAAAGATCAGGCCCTGATGGAAAAAGAGCTGGCAGTGATCCGCAACCTGATGATGACCGAATATCTTTCGGGTAATTACGTAATCGCAGGTGGCGACTGGAATATGAACCCGTATGATTTCGAGCCTGCGGCGGATTACAACGGTCATAAATTCATCGCAGCCGATGTAAAAATAAAAAAAGGCTTTATGCCGGGCGACTGGCAAATCGTATCAGATAATGATGCCCCGAGTAACCGTCATCTTGATGAGGCTTACGTGAAAGGAAAAACCGGAGCCACCACCATCGATTTTTTTGTGCTTTCGCCCAATATCAAATTGAACAAGGTGATTACCGTTGATCTTGGTTTCGAATTCAGCGACCATAATCCGGTGTTTATTGATATTGAGTTGTCAGGAATGAATTAAGTTACTTTATGTTTATGAATAACAATGGGCTGTAAGATTCCAAATATATCCCATAAACCTGTTTGCCATCAGGCAGATATGGCGGGATGAGTATTTTGGGGTTCGTCTGTCCGTAAAATTTAATACAAAAATTGACGTTTGTATCCCAAATAAGCCCGTTATGACCGATGATTTGCACAGTGTGAAGGCCTTAGGAGTAAAGTTGATTATTGCAATACTTCTGACAAATATTCTTTTCTATATCGATGAGGGTTACTATAATCTGAAATGGATGAATAGTCCCGGAAACTGGATTGCTTTTGCTTTATATGTGACTGTCATGGTGTTGTTTCAATGGATTACCTCAATGTTAATAAAACAATTGTATTTTGGACGGTTTCAATTGCTCTTTTCATCATTATTAGGTGTAATTTTGGGATTGATATTATTATTTTCATTGTTGTAACATTTCTGGTTGGTTAATCCATCTTGCATGAAAGTTTATCGTCGCATTCGTTTTTATTCTTCCGTTTTATTTGTATTGGCAGCTAATATTGTCATAGCGCAACAGCATATCTATCTAACCGAAACGGCCAACGTTTCGTTTACATCTGATGCTCCGCTCGAATTGATAAAAGCCGGGTCAGATAAGTTACAGGGCGCTGTCGATATTGAAAAACAAACATTCATTTTTATCCTGAATAACGCAACTTTCGAAGGCTTTAACAGCCCTTTGCAGCAGGAACATTTTCATGAAAATTATATGGAGTCGGACAAATACCCGCGAACTACATTTAGCGGTAAAATCATCGAACCCTTAAATCAGCAGCATGGTACCGAGCAAATGGTCAGGGCAAAAGGCATACTCGATTTACATGGTGTAAAAAAAGAACGAATCGTCAAGGTTAAGATATTGTATAAAGACAATTCCCTCATTGTTAATAGTATATTTCCGGTGTTGTTGGACGATCATCATATGCGGATCCCAAAAGTTGTTTCGAAAAAGATTGCACCTGAAATCAATGTTGTTATTGAGGCGATATTGGTAAATGAAGCTGTTAAATGAGTAAATCCAGATCGAAGTGTAAGCATAAACTGAAATTGGTGAACCTGAAATTAAGCTTGATTATTTTTTTTCTGTGGCCCGGATTTTATCCTGTTGCATCGGCCAGCAACGACTTGGTATTCAGGACGTATGAGCCAGATTACCATATCGAAGGTGGAAAAATAACCAGCATCGCCGAAGATCCTCATGGATTCCTGCTTTTGGGTACGCAGGGCGGTATTTACAAATTTGATGGTTTACAATATACCACTTTGTTATTCCCTGATAGCCTGAAACATATTGAAATAACAACTATTTTCTGTCGGGCAAAGGAAATGTGGCTGGGATTGTCGAATGGATACCTGTTATATTATGAACAACAAACATCCGTACCCGGACTATTAATCGACTGTAAGTCATCGGTTACTGATATTCAAACGGATAACAAAAATAACCTGTGGGTTTCCACCTATGGTAATGGCATATTTGTATATGATGTATCGGGGACAACGAATAATTATGTCGTAAAAGATGGATTGCCCGATAATGTTTTATATGCCTTGCAACCTGATAGTTCGGGATGGATTTGGGCCGGCACCGATGCCGGTTTGGTGCGTTGCCGGATGAATGGTAAAAGTGTTGAATTTCAGAGTTGTAAGCATAAGGATTTGTTTCCTGATCTGATCATCCATGCACTTGCGCTGGATGCGAATAACTGTCTTTGGATAGGTTTTAATGAAGGGGGAGTGATTTGTTATGATATCGAAAATGAACAAATCAGTAGTAAAGTACCTGCCTGCGACATTAAAAACTGCGTCGTATCGTCATTACTCGTAATGAAGGATGATTTGTGGATCGCCACATACAATGGTTCGCTTTACTGTTATGAGCCGGCCAATGAATTACTGAATGAATATACCGGAACCGATTTAAATCCCTTGCCGGCACGAATATTGAAATTATGCGAGAGCCGTTTGGGTGGTTTTTGGATTACCGGTGATGACAAATTAACCTGGACAATTGGCAGGGATATCGAATTTTTTACTTCCGAGAATGGGGTTAAGGTGGGAGAGATTCATACCTTATTAGCCGATTCGGAAAACAATCTATGGTTTTGCAATGAAAACGGATTATTCCGTAAATCGTTGAGAGACAATAATAACATTGCTTCAGAACGGGTTTTTACACCAAAGGAATTTGACAATGTTTTTTTCACTTGTTTGTATGAGGATGCAAAAGGTTTGATCTGGATAGGAACCTTCGATAATGGAGTGATCGTGTTGGATCCACAAACGGATCAGTACCATTTTTATAACGAATCCGACGGATTGTCGAACAATAATATTTTATCAATAGCCGGGCAGGGTAACGAAATCTGGCTTTCTACTTTTGGTGGCGTTACCCTTGCTACCAAAAACGCAAATGAAAAAATCAACTTCGAAAGGCTAGAAAAAAAGTCCGGATTAGGAAATAATTATATCTATCAGATATATGTTGCCCCCGATAAAAGGGTTTGGTTTGCCACCGATGGAAGTGGGATTAGTTACTACGAAAACGGAAAGTTTGAGCAATTGAAAGACAAAAGGCTTATCAATAAAGCTGTTTATTCGTTAGCGCAGGAAAAGGCCGGTGTACTATGGTTTGCCGTTGCCGACGAAGGGGTTTATCGTTTACAGGGTGATAGTTTACGTCAATTTGGATTGGTTGATGGTTTGGGTTCATTATCAGTAACTTCGATTGCCGCTACCGAAAATTATATTCTTGTTGTTAACAATCACCGCATCGATTTGATCGATACCCGAACGG
This sequence comes from Bacteroidales bacterium, assembly GCA_013141455.1. Classification (GTDB taxonomy): domain Bacteria; phylum Bacteroidota; class Bacteroidia; order Bacteroidales; family F082; genus CAJBPB01. The sequence continues at coordinate 60,687 of JABFQW010000021.1, read as the reverse complement.
GAGAGGTGATACAGACAGGCGAAAACATTGATCTTCATGATATTAAGGCCGGTTTAAATGCCTTAACCACCAACAAAAAAGGGCAGTTCTGGATTGGTATGCAGCGGGGTTATATCAGTTTGAAATATCCGGAAAAGATCGCGCAACTCAAACCGATACTGAACCTGAAAAACGTGTTGGTGAATCTTCGCCCCATACAATTTGACAAGCCGATCGTGCTCGAACACGATCAAAACTATCTTAGTTTCGATTTCACAGGCATCTGGTATCCGCGACCAGGTGATATGCGTTTCAAAGTCAAACTTGAAGGAGAAGATTTCGATTGGTACAACACACGCGACCATTTCATCAGTTATAGCAATCTGTCACCTGGAAACTATACACTTCACCTGCTCGATGCCGGAAACTCAGGCAGCGTTTCTGACAGCAAGATTTCATTAAGTTTCACCATACTCAGTCCGTTTTGGAAACGTTGGTGGTTTATCTCTGCCTCCGTCATTTTCATTCTGTTACTTTTAAGATGGTATTTTCATCTCAGGCTGAAAAAACTAAAACGCGATCAGCAGATACTTCATGAAAAAATAGAATTCGAATACAGAAACCTACGCAATCAGGTAAATCCACATTTCCTGTTTAACAGTTTCAGTACACTGATTGCTTTAATTGAGTCGGATAGTATAAAGGCAGTAAGTTATGTCGAAAAACTCTCAGACTATTTCAGGAGTATCCTTCAATACCGCGATACCGAGTTAATCCCGATTATTGAAGAGCAGCAATTGCTCGAAAACTATATTTTTTTACAACAGAAACGATACGCAAGCAGCCTTTGTTTGTTGGTAAATATCCCGGTTGAGATTCAAAATAGCCGCATTCCTCCAATGACTTTACAAATGTTAGCCGAAAATGCATTGAAGCATAATATTGCCACAAAAAACAAACCGCTGATATTAGAGGTGTTTATGGAGGGTGATTATCTGGTGGTTGCAAATAACCTTCAACCCAAAAATAATCCGGAGGTTTCGACAGCCTTGGGACTAAAAAATATTTCGGAACGATACCGGCTTTTTGCAGGGAAACAGATCGTGGTTGATAAAAATCCTGAAAAATTTGTTGTAAAATTGCCTGTTATCCGGAATACAGATAAATGAGAATTGTTGAATGATAATTCATTTTATAATTGATGCTTATGAGAGTACATATTGTTGAAGACGAAGAGGTTACAGCAAACAGATTGTCGAAAATGCTGCAAAACATCGACGAAAATCTACGCGTAACAGGGATTACAGAGAGTGTTGAATCGACTGTTAACCATTTAAAACAGAATGGTTTACCCGATTTAATCATGATGGATATACATTTATCGGATGGATCGAGTTTTGATATCTTTAAAAAGATTGATGTCAATTGCCCTGTTATATTCACAACTGCCTATGACCAGTATGCCATAAAGGCTTTCAAAGTAAATAGCATCGATTACCTGTTGAAACCGATGAAACGCAACGAACTCGAAGATGCGCTTGCCAAATACAAAAAGTTAGCCGATTCGCGCCCTACATTCGACTATAATCAAATTGCATCCCTGCTTCAAAGTCCAAAAGAAACATCAAGTCTTAACAGGATGATGGTGAAGGTGGGGCAACAAATTAAATCATTTGGTATCGAAGAGGTGGCTTACTTTTATATTGATGAGAAAATTGTATTTGTTAAATTGAAAAGCGGTGACCGGTACGCCATCGATTTTACGCTCGATCAGCTCGAACACCAACTCGACAGTAAGAAATTCTTTCGCATCAACAGAGGATTTATCATCGGTTTCGATTCGATTGATAAGCTTTATACCTTCAGTAAATCGCGTATCAAGGTCGTGCTGAAACCGGTTTGTGAAATTGAGTCGATCTCGAGTACCGACCGATCTCCTTTGTTCAGAGACTGGCTAAGTTGAGTGTACTAAATTGTTTATCGGTCAAAATACCGGTTCACCCGCCAATTTCGCCCAACCGGGAACGAAAGTTTTGTTTCGGTTCATGCTTGCAGTTTTTTTGCAGCGTAATAAATGAACTGATATGAAAAAGTGGATTAAAATATTGGGAATACTTTTCGTGGTAGGAGTTTCCGCCGCTGTAGCAGGTTATGTATTTGTGTATAATAAACCTCATCCTAACTATGACAAGCTGAAAGCTGATTACACCATCCAGGCTAATACTTTATACAATGAGTTTGTGACAGATGCTAAGACTGCTTCGGCTAAATATAACGGGAAAATGCTTGCTATCGAAGGCATTTTGTCGGAAACCGAAATAAGTGACAGCACATCAATTGCCTATTATGTGCTGGAAGAAGGTATGTTTGGAAATCAGGGGATACGCATAAGTATGATGCCTGAATATGCTGCCGGATTGACCAAAAAAAACAAAGGTGACCAGGTGATAATCAAAGGATTATGCGCCGGATTTAATGATACGGATGTTATTCTGGAGCACGGCTCTATGGTGAATGGCAGCGAAAAATAAGTATTCGCAGATGAGTTATGCGTTACTTTCATTATTTTAGCGAAACGAAACCAGCACTTTTATTGTTATGAATGATACTAATTTTCAAATAAAAATCAAAATGAATACGCGAATCTACATTGCCTTGTTAATGGTTTTAAGTATTGTTGGATCAAACCTGCAAGCCCAGAAATATATTACAAAAAATGCCCAGATCAGATTTTACTCTGATGCACCAACCGAGAAGATAGAAGGTATAAACAAGCAGGTTAACTGTGCATTGGACGCAACTTCAGGCGATTTCATCTTCAAAGTGCTCATGCAGTCGTTTCAGTTTGAGAAAGCCCTTATGCAGGAACATTTTAACGAAAACTATGTTGAATCGCCAAAATTTCCGAACGCCACATTTATGGGAAAAGTTGATGGTATTGCTTCCATTGATTTTACCAAAAATGGTAAATATGAAGTCGTTGTGAATGGCAATCTTACCTTGCATGGGGTTAGCAAATCCATAAGCGAAAAAGGTACCATCGAAGTAATTGATGGTAAAGTAAAAGCAAGTGCAAAGTTTATCATCGCTATTGCTGATTACAATATTAAGGTACCATCGGCTGTGATGGGAAAAATTGCAGAAAAGGTTGATGTAAATGTTGAGGCGACATTGGAGAAATTTGTGAAGTAAGGTGCTGATGTTAACCAGATTAATATCGGTTATGCCGCGTAAATGCTTACTATTTAGTCGATAAATAGCTGAGAAAAATGCCGTTTTACCTTGCGACAGCACGGTAATTAGCAGAACAATTATCATTATTCACTACATATTTTCAATTGTCTGAAAATTCAGTTGGCCTAATATATACCTTTGTTAGGCTTAAACCATTTTCATGCTGAGATTCAAAGGGGTTTTATTAAAAATCAGAAAAGCCAAATACCTGACAAGTATCATTCTTGTTGTATTGGTCTCCTTATCATGTTTCCTTGGTATTGATTATATTGGCTACAAAATTGTTGCCTTACTGTTGTTGATGGCAGTTTCACTATTGGCAATGTTTTTCGATACGAAACCTGTTATCATCGCTGCACTTTTGAGTGCACTCATCTGGAATTTCTTTTTTATCCCGCCTTTATATACTTTTCATATCACACAGGCTGAAGACACGCTGATGTTTTTATTGTATTTCGTCATCGCGATGGTAAACGCAGTTTTAACAATCAAAATCAGGGAGGCCGAAAAAAAAGCCAGGGAAAGGGAGCAGAAGGATAATACCATAAAACTGTATAATACCCTTTTCAATTCGTTGTCGCACGAATTAAAAACGCCAATATCCTCTATCATGGTGGCAGTTGACACGCTGAAAGAAGGCAATTATTCAAAGCAACTGACCAACGAATTGCTGTCGGAAATTGAACTGGCCGGACTAAGATTGAACCGTCAGGTCGAACATTTACTTAATATGAGTCGGCTCGAAAATGCAATGTTAAAACTTCACAGTGATTGGTGCGATGCCAATGAATTCATTTTTTCGGTCGTCAATAAGTTTGCATCCTATAAAACCCACCAACTCGTTTTTGAACCGGTAGATAATTTCCCATTGGTAAAAATTGATGTTGGATTGATTGAAAATGTGTTGCATAATCTTTTGTATAATGCCATCCAATACACACCCGAAAAATCGTTCGTGAAAATTACGATTTCAATGGAAGATCAATTTTTTTTGATCGTTGTATGTGATGATGGACCTGGTTTCCCTGCTGAAGATATTCCCCTGGTTTTTGATAAGTTTTACCGTGTGCCAAACACAAAAACCGGTGGTACCGGCTTAGGTCTCTCGATTGCGAAAGGCTTTGTAGAAGCACACACTGGTACCATTTCAGTTCAAAATCAGGTTCCGCATGGTGCGTGTTTTACGATCAGCATTCCGGTCGAAACTTCTTATGTTAATAATTTGATGAATGAATAAAACCGAGATTTTAATCATCGATGATGAGCCTCAGATACGAAAGTTGCTCGATATTTTGTTGGTAAGCAACGAATACAAGGTGTTACATGCCGCGACAGCGAAAGAGGGTATTGTGATGGCTGCCAATCATTCTCCTGATCTTATCCTGCTCGATATTGGTCTGCCTGATAAAAGTGGACATGAAGTGCTGAAGGAACTCCGGTTGTGGTACACAAAGTCAATAATTATCTTGTCGGTTCAGAAAAGCGAATCCGACATTATCGCCGCCCTCGATAACGGAGCCACTGATTATCTTACAAAACCATTCCGTACCGGTGAATTGCTTGCCCGCATCCGGTCATCGATCCGAAGAAATCAAACAAGCAGCGAATCGAGCAGTTTTTCGAGCGGTGACCTTCAGATTGATTTCGTTACACGAAATGTATTGGTTCTCGATAAACCGGTAAAACTCACACTTACCGAATTTAATCTTCTGGCGCTTTTTGCACGTGAAGAAGGTAAGGTTTTGACACATCAATATATATTAAAAGAAATCTGGGGATTGGGTCATCAAACAGAAACTCAGTATCTTAGGGTGTTTGTCGCACAACTTCGAAAAAAAATTGAAGTCAACCCAAACCAACCGGTGCATATCACTACCGAGAGCGGCGTGGGCTACCGTTTCGTTTAACGGGAGTGGAAAATAGTAATAATCTTTATATAATCTTTATATAATCTTTATATAATCCGTGCTATCTTTTACATTTTCCATATAGTATAAAGTTGACCTTTGCCGACTAATTTTCATTATGGATCCTCATAAATCGGGCAATATCTCAAAAATTACTGCCGGTTCACTCTTAGTAGCATTGGGAATAATATATGGGGATATCGGCACCAGTCCCTTATATGTATTAAAGGCAATCATTGGAGAAAGGCCAATCACCGAAGAGCTTGTTCTTGGCGGTATTTCCTGCGTTGTTTGGACCTTAGTGCTTCAAACGACCATTAAATATATCTGGCTCACCTTACGTGCTGACAATGATGGTGTTGGTGGTATATTTTCGTTATACGCCCTTGTAAGACGCTATGGCAAAAGACTCGTTATTCCGACAATTCTCGGAGCAACCGCGCTGTTGGGCGATGGAATAATTACTCCGCCCATTTCTGTTGCTTCGGCAATCGAAGGGTTGACCATGATAAAAGGCCTTGAACGTATTCCAACTGTTAGTATTGTAATCGTCATACTTTCGGTACTTTTTTTTATGCAACGATTTGGTACACAACGAATAGGTGGTGTATTTGGCCCGGTAATGGCCTTATGGTTCATCATGCTTTCCGTTATCGGATTCAGCAGCCTTATGCATTATCCGGCTGTTTTAAAATCGATCAATCCACAATATGCGTATAATTTACTTACCAAATATCCACAGGGATTTTGGTTGCTTGGCGCCGTTTTTCTCGCAACAACAGGAGCCGAAGCCCTGTATTCTGATTTAGGTCATTGCGGGAGGAAAAATATCAGGATTACCTGGGTTTTTGTTAAGTTTAGCCTGATATTGAATTATATGGGACAGGCTGCCTGGTCATTACACAATGCCGGCCCTTTGCTGAAAGGCCGTAATCCGTTTTTTGAGATGATGCCGCATTGGTTTCTGTTATCAGGTATCATTATTGCAACAATTGCAACCATTATCGCGTCACAGGCATTGATCAGCGGTAGTTTCACCCTTATCAGCGAGGGGATGAGTTTAAACTTCTGGCCCAGGGTCACCGTTAAGCAACCTACCAACCGGAAAGGACAGATTTATATTCCAAGTGTGAACACTATTCTTTGGATTGGCTGTATTTTGATGATCGTTTATTTCAAATCGTCGGCCCACATGGAGGCTGCTTATGGATTTTCAATTACAGTTGCCATGATGATGACAACCGTATTGCTGGCCTATTTCTTGGTCTACAAACTAAAATGGAAACCTGTTTTTGTTATAATGATCATGTTGTTGTTCAGTGCGGTTGAGTTCTCTTTTTTTATCGCCAATGTGGCTAAAATTAAAGAACGCTGGATGTTTTTGTTTTTCGAGCTGTTTATTTTTCTCGTCATGTATGTTTGGTTTTATGCCCGCAAAACAAATAACCGATTCATCAGGTTTGTAGAGTTGGGTAAATACAGCAGTTTATTAACGGAGTTGAGTGAAGATGATTCTATTCCAAAGTTTTCGACCCATTTGATTTATCTGACAAAAGCCAACAACCGCCATGAGATAGAAGAGAAAATCATTAAATCAATATTTTCGAAGAAGCCAAAACGAGCCGATGTATATTGGTTTCTGCATATCGACCGTGTTGAACAGCCATTTACAATGAATTACGATGTTTCTGAATTAATCGAAGACAGGGTGTTTAAAATCAATATCCATCTCGGTTTCCGTATTCAACCCAGGTCAGAGTTATATTTCAAAAAAATTGTGCAGGAACTTGTTGCCAACAAGGAATTAAATTTGCATATCCGACCCGATGGATCGACAAAATACAATGCAGAACCTGATTTTAAATTTGTGTTGATTGAAAAATATCTCTCGGTCGAAAATGAGCTTACACCACGCGAAGGACTTTTGTTACATTCTTACTTTATGTTAAAGAAGATGGGTTTGAATGAGAAGAAGGCTTTCGGACTCGATAAGTCGGATGTGGAAGTTGAATGGGCGCCATTGGTTTATCATCCCATTCAGCAAACCGAATTGGTGAGAATCAGAAAAGGTTAATCTTTTAAATCGAACCGGAAAACCGCGCCCGGATTCAATCTCCGGTGTTCGGTAAGCTTGTTTACTATGGTGATAAACAAATTAATATCAATTGGTTTTTGAAGGTTGTAGAAGGCTCCATAGGCTTTAGCTTTCACTTCATTAATCGTATAAGCCGACATAAAGATAACGTCAAATTTACGAATCGGGAATCGTTCGAGCAGGTCGTAACCCGAACCACGTGTCATAATCACATCGAGAATTATAAAATCGGGTGATGTCTTTTTTATCAGTTCAAAGGCAGCATCTATCAGGCTGGCATTACCAACAATTTCAATTTCAGGACAAAACATCTTGGTTATCAATTCAATCGAAGTGATGGCATCCTGTTCATCATCGATGATCATCATTTTGGGCCTGTTCATTTTGCAGGTATAAAAAACTGTGGAAAGCTGACAACTACCTTTGTTCCAGCGGCTTTTCCGTTTTCGTCTTTCAAATCTATGTAATGAATATATGCTTTCTTCTTTTCGTTCAGGTTCAGTAGGTTCAACCTTTTTTGTATGATTGAGATACCAAGCGACTGATTATCGTCATTATTACCAAGCTTAGCCGCTTCCTCACGTCCGATCCCATTATCAATAACTCTGCATAACAGACCATCATTTTCCCGTACAAACAGAATCTTTAACTTTCCATAACGTTTGCTTGTCATAAAACCATGCCATATCGCGTTTTCGACCAATGGCTGGATGATGAAAACCGGTATCACCGTTGTGAATGGGTTGAATCCGGGTTCGGCAATCACTTCATAACCGAATTTATTTTTAAAGCGGGCAGCTTCAACTTCGAGGTAAAGGTTGAGCGCTTCCATCTCATTATGAATACTTATGACTTTATTTTGTGAGTTTTCGAGGGTTTTACGCATCAGACCGGCAAATTTTGAAAGGTATCTGCTTGATGCAATCATGTCATTTTCAAGAATATATCGTTGTACAGTATTCAAAGCATTGAAAAGAAAATGCGGATTCATCTGGCCAATAAGCGCTTCCTGCTGGTATTTATAGATATCCTGCAACATTTTGTTTTTTCGCCGTATGGCTCTTAACCTGAGAATATAGCTTGCCCAGAGGATGGAACCTATTAAGATAATCATGAAACTAATAAACCACCATGTTTGCCAATAAGGTTTCAACACAACAAAACTCAGGCGTGTTGGTTTGGGATTCCAATCGCCGCTGAGGTTTAAAGCTGATACTTCGAACACATATTTGCCCGGTGGCAGGTAAGGAAACTGAGCGCTTGTCAGTTTATTTTCGATCCACGCATCATTCAATCCGATTAAACGGTGCCGGTAAGTGATTTTGCCTTTATTGCGGAACGAAATAGCAAAATAATCAATTTCGATGGCGTTATCTTCAAATTCAATTTCTAAACTATCCTGAATCTCTACAGATGTCCCCTTCACGCTCATATTGGTAATAACAAGTGGAAAGTGGATTTTCGGTGGAACAAGCGAAGCAAGATTAAAAATATTCAGGCCCTCGGAGGTTCCAACATAAACCTTGTTGTTTTTTAAATACATTGAGGTTACTTCGTTACTCGTTAAGCCGTTGGTAACGGTAATGACTTGTATCATGGGTTTCGAAACGAGTGCTTTTCTTTCGATTGTAGAAACTCCCTGGTTTGTTCCGGCAAAAATCAAACCCGGGCTTATTGCCAATGAATTGACCGAATTGCCTGACAAGCCATTTGCAGTAGTATATTGGTATAAACTATCCTTGGTCAGCACAAGTAATCCATTTCCCCTGGTACCCAATAAAATCGTGTCATTCATTGCTTTTATTGCCGTGATTCGTTCACCAAGCAATTGATTCAGCGAATCGAGATGGTAAAATGAATTGTTTTTGTACTGCCATAATCCATGTAATGAACCCAGCCAAATTGTACCACGATCGTCAATTTCAATTGTTTCAACCCTTTCATCAAAACCAGTCTCATACCTGCTCATAAAAGTCACGTCGCCGTTACGCGTAAGGTTCGAAATTCCTGTATATTTTCCCAACCAAAAATCACCGGTTATTTTATTGAGCGCGATATCCATAATCGCCGAAAATCCTGACATTTGATTTTTATCATGTGTTTTGTATGTGTTAGGATGCGACTTTATTGTCCCATTTTTTAAATAATAAAGGTCAATATTTGTTCCTATCAGAAGTCGTTTTTGAATATCATCCCATTTAATGAATGAAATGACAGCCTCCTTCTGTTGGTCGATCTGATATAATTGGGTCGATTGATCGGGATCGACCGATAGAAGGTAACCATGTTCCAAACCTAACCAAATATGGCCTTCTGAATCGGATTCAATATCGATAATACGGTTCGCATTCAACTTGCTATCCATGTTGAATTTGGTAATGTTGAGCGTTGGATAGTAAAAAACGCCATTGTTTGTCGAGCTTATCCAGATTCCATCTTCATGGTCAAAATAAATATTACTTATTGAGTTGCCTTTCAAATAGTTAACCGGCTTTGATTTGAGAGTTAAGTCATCAAACATAAAAACACCACCATTGATTGTCCCAACCCACAGCCTGCCCTGGTTGTCAATTTTTAGTGCCGAAATGCGATAATCGAACGGATAAACCTTTTCGCCAGCTGTACTGCTAATCTGAATCAATTGATGATTATAACTGAAATAAACCGTGTTTTGGTAGTGTATCGATCTGATTAACATGGAATTTATTAAACTTGATTCACACAACTGATGTTGAACGATTGTAGTTGAATCACCGTTTAATATACGAAGCCGGGGCAACAACGTATTGTTTGTGGGTGAGTTAAAGAGTACCCTCCCGTTTTCGATCAGCTTTAAATCAAAAAAACAGGCATCGTTTTCCTTTTTTTCCGGGCTAATTGAACCATCTTCTTTCACACGGTGCAGACCTTTTCCATAAAGGTCGAACAAGATACTGCCATCGCGCTGAATATCATAACTTATAAAAATAGTGGTTGTTAGCCCCGTAGAATTTATATACTCCGACAACTGTCTGTTGTTTTTGTACGGATGTATTTGTTTTCCGTCCCAATAGGCCAGCTTACCATTAAAAGCGTTGAACCAAATCCTGCCCGAAGGATCTTTCTGAACATTGAATATGGTATTTTCGGGCAACCCATCCTGTTTGTCAAAAACCCGGAAGTTTAACCCATCGAACCGTACCACCCCAAAATTTGTTGCAAACCACAAATACCCTTCCTCACTCTGAATTACGTCATATACCTCGGAAGAAGGCAATCCATTTTGATTGGTAAAGTGCCTGTATACGGGTTCCTGTGCTGAAACAAAATTAAAAATCAGCAGAAGAATTAACGTAAGATGCTGACGATAGAACTGCATAGAAACAGGTTAGTCAAACAAAAGTAATGTATTGACAAGCAAAATAAAAATCAATTGACCCAATTTATTCAGTAATGGGTAAGTTCGGGCAGTAGTGGAAGAATTTTATGAAGTTTTCAAGACAGATTGCTTTGCCAGGCTTACACTTATATCAATCAATTACGCCACTGCCAAGGCAAATTGATTCAGTTTCATGATACATCACACCAAACTGCCCGGGTGCAACGCCCGAAACTGGTGCATCCGACTTGATTGTGACAATATCCTGTTCCACAATTATGGTTCCATGGTTAAACTCAGGCTGGTGCCTGATTTTAAACCGGACTTTATCGCCATTATTCAATTGAAAATCAGGATGAAGCAACTGAAAATCGGCAAGTTTAATGGTCGATGAATACTGATTCACAGGGTCGTATCCATTCGAAACATACACGATGTTTTCGTTGATGTCTTTTTTCACAACAAACCATGGACCGCCGCTCAAACCGAGTCCTTTACGTTGCCCGATGGTATGAAACCAGAATCCTTTGTGTTTTCCAAGTATTTTCCCTGTTTCGAGTTCAATGATTTTTCCTTCTTTTTCGCCGGCATAACGACGAATGAAATCGTTATAATTGATTTTTCCCAAAAAACAAATACCCTGACTATCGGGTCGGTGTGCACTTGGTAATCGCATTTCGGCAGCGATTTTACGCACTTCGGGCTTTAATAAATCACCAACCGGAAACACCAATTTACTCAGTTGGTTATAGGTAATCCGACCAAGAAAATAGGTCTGATCCTTCACCGGATCGGCAGCCGTACCAAGGAAAAAACCTTTTTCGTTTTCAATGACACGTGCGTAATGACCCGTACTTATTTTATCGAACTGATTGCCAAAACGATCTTCGAAACTCCCGAATTTAATGAGCCGGTTGCACATCACATCCGGATTGGGCGTAAATCCTTTTTTCACACTATCGATTGTGTAACTGACCACATTTTGCCAATATTCTTTCTGTAAATCGACGATTTCGAAACGACAACCGTATTTTTTTGCAATATACGTGGTGATTTCGATATCTTCCTCCGACGGACAATCCACATAACCCGGCTCATCTTCCATCCCTATTTTGATGTAAAAGATTACCGGATCGTATCCTTTTTCCTTCAACAGCGGAATGGTTACTGAGCTATCGACACCACCTGAAACTAAGGAAGCTATTTGCATCGTGAGATATATTTGATTTTTTAAAAGTATGTAAGTTAACGCGCGATCAACCCGGATGGTTCACCAAAATTCCCTGAAAAAACTGTTTGCAACAAATCGCGTCTTTCGCGTTTGTTGTATTCCATTTTTTTCAGGTTGGGATGTAATTCTTCGGGATCACCAATGTAGCCAACTGCTATCACAGTAAGAGCAACGAAATCGGTTGGTAACATAAAAGCTTCTGCTGCTTTTTCGGCATCGAATCCTGCCATCTGGTGAACAAAAAGTCCATCGGAACTTGCCTGAAAAGTTAAGTGTGCTGCTGCCTGTCCGGCATCATACATAAAATGTGTGTTTGGTTTACCAGCATTTTTCAGGCTCATGGTCCGGCCGCAATTTAAGATGAGGATAGGAGCGGTGATGGCCCACAACTGATTGAATTCGACCAATGTATCGTATATTTTATTGTATGTTTCATCACCTTTCAGGCCGATGATAAAACTCCAGGGTTGTTCGTTTGAAGCCGAAGGTGACCATTGGGCTGCTTCAAACATGCGTACAATTTTGCTGTTTTCAACCGCAATATCCGAAAATGCCCTCGGGCTCCATCTGTTTTTCAGAACAGGATGAATTTCTTCGTTAGTAACAGCTTGTTTATTAATCATTTAATTTCAATTTTATTGCAGACTACTTTCATTGTGCCAATACCGGATTGTCACATTATTAGATTAACACCGACCCAGCCGTTTTTTGTGAATCGCATAATTTCATGATACCCGGCTTCACTTACTGATTCAACTGCTTCATCAAACAGGAGTTGTATTTCTTCCGGCTTATGTGCATCGGAACTGATGATGAGAGGAATTTTAAGTTCGTTCAGTCTTTTTAGTATAAATGCTGAAGGGAAAAAACTATCGGAACGCTTTTTATAGATGCCACGTGTATTCACTTCAACGATAAGGTTTTTTTGCCTGATAAGGTCGATGGTTTCGAATACCAGATCAACATACCATTTTTCATCTTCGGTGAAATACCGGTTTTGGTTGTGCATTTTCACCTTATCGAAATGTCCGATTACATCAAACGGCTGACTCATAATCATTTGATTAGTCTGATGATAGAATGCTTTCACCGCTTTTCGGATGTTGCCATCAAAAAAATCGTTCAGACCCTCGTCATAGGTTTCCCTTTTGGGACCATCCGTAAACCAAAGGTTTTCTTCATTCCCCGTCCCGACAAGGTGAACCGAACCGATACTGTAATCGAGCTGTCCTTCACAGATCAATGCTGAGAAATTTTCCATCATGCCGGGGATGAAATCAATTTCGAGTCCAAGAAATATATTCAAACTGCCGGCATACAGTTTTTTCAATCGATTGATTTCCAAACAATAGGACGTATATTGGCCTTGTTGAATCGAAAAGGTATTTTTGAATGGCATAGGTGCATGATCCGTGAAACCAAGGTCGGTCATTCCCTGTCGGATAGCTTCAAGCACATAATTTTCGGCCGGTTTGCCTCCATCGCTGAAGTTGGTATGCATGTGAAAGTTAAAGCCTGTCATAATGCTTTTTCGAGTATGGAAGCTGCAACTAATTTATAAACCTTATCACCGCGTCTTACGATATCAGTTAGCGGGATAGAACAATGTTCGCCTTTTTTTGTCGAGGCGACGGATTGAAGTTCCACCCTTATTTCCGAAACTGTTCCTTCATATACGCCTGTTGTCGGCCCGATGATCAGTATTTTATCGTTTACCGATAGCGATTGTGTTTCCATTTTTACTTCGGCCACGTTCAGTTTGCCAAAGAAATTATTGATTGTCCCGACAAACACCTTCCGATCGGTTGCCTGTGAACCATAGTTTTCGGTCCATTCGCCGATTTTCTTTCCAAGATAATAGCCGTCCCAGAAGCCACGGTTGTAAACCGATTGTAACCGGGTATTCCATTGCTCCACCTTTCCGGTGGTGAAATTTCCGGCCAGCACTGATTCAACAGCTTCGTGGTAAACGGTTGTAACAGTTTTCACATATTCAGGCGAGCGGCCACGGCCTTCAATTTTCAATACTTCGACACCGGCATCAATTATCTTATCAAGAAAAGCCAAGGTGTTCAGGTCTTTTGGCGACATGATATATTCGTTGTCGATTTCCATCTCCACTTCCTGATCGCTGTCTTTTACATTGTAGGTGCGACGACAGGGTTGCAGACAGGCGCCACGGTTGGCCGATGAATTAAGCATGTCCAGACTCATATAACATTTACCTGAAACGGCCATGCAGAGTGCGCCATGAACAAAAACTTCTATCCGGATTAATTCACCTTTCGGGCCGGTGATCTTTTCGTCGTGAATGGCTTTAGTGATCGCGCTCACCTGATCGATAGTGAGTTCGCGGGCCGTGACCATTACATCGGCAAACCGGGCATAAAACCTGACGGCTTCGATATTGGTGACATTGGTTTGGGTTGAAAGATGCACTTCAACACTTTGTTTGCGTGCATATTGTATCACTGCCTGATCGGATGCGATGATGGCGGTTATCGAATTTTGTTTTACGGCATCGATCAATTGACGCATTTCGTCGAGTTCGGAATCGAAGACAACCGTATTAATCGTTACGTAGCTTTTGATATTGTTTTGCCGGCAGATAGTTGAAATCTGTGCCAGGTCATCAAGGGTAAAATTTTGCGATGATTTTGATCGCATATTCAATTTGCCAACGCCGAAATAAACCGATCCGGCACCGGCCTGAACAGCCGCCATCAGGGCTTCGTAAGAGCCAGCGGGCGACATGATTTCGATGTGTTTCATGCTGCAAAATTACTGAAAATAACCAATTGTCGTTAATTCTGTGTTTTGCAACGGCAAGATGAGCGACCGTTTGTGTTTTTTTCATTGCGCAACTTTGTGTAATAACTAAGGCCCGGAGCTGCACCACAAAAGACACAAAGGAGTCACGAAAGACACAGAGGAAAAAATTGATGCGGATGAGAATATTTCTTTGTGAAACTTTGAGCCTTCCTTGTGCAACTTTGTGTAACGGCAAAGCCCTGAGGCGCTCAATGCTGTTCCTAAATCGCCGAAATCTTTGCCGACTTAACCCGAGTGTGCCTGATAAGTACTAATTTTATCGCTCATAATTTAAAATCATGAAAAAACTTATTCTCCTTGTACCGGCCTTGTTCGCTGTTAGTTTATTTGCTCAGATTCAGACTGTTTCGGGCGTTTCGGAAACAAAAAAAGTAGTCGTTTATACCACTGCCGAAAACACGGATTCACGCCTGTCGGTAACGGGTGAGTTTGAATTCAGACCCATGAATCAACCACTCGAAACACAAACCTGTGTGTTTGTTGAGCCATCCGTTACTTTCCAGACACTGCTTGGAATCGGCGGAGCAATCACCGATGCTTCGGCTGAAACTTTTGCCAAACTGCCTGCCGACAAACAGCAGGAGTTCATGACAGCATATTTTGATGCCGAAAAAGGAATCGGGTATTCGTTGCTTCGTACAACGATTCACAGTTGTGATTTTTCGAGCGGCAGCTATACGTATATTGAAGAAGGCGACAAAGAACTGAAAACATTCACCATCGCACATGATAGGATGTTCAGGGTTCCTATGATTAAAAGGGCGCTCGAAACAGCCGGAAAACCAATCACCTTGTATGCGAGTCCATGGAGCCCGCCGGCTTTCATGAAAAGCAATAATACTATGTTGCGTGGAGGTTCATTGCTTCCCGATTACTATCAGTCATGGGCAAATTATTATACCCAATTTATTAAAGCTTACGAAAAGGAAGGCATCCCGATCTGGGGCATCTCGATACAAAACGAACCCATGGCTACCCAGAAATGGGAATCGTGCATCTACACAGCCGAAGAAGAAAGGGATTTCTTAAAGAATTATTTAGGGCCAACCATGCAGCGCGAAGGGTATGGCGAAAAAAAGATTATCGCCTGGGATCACAACCGTGATTTGTTGTTACAACGTACTTCAGTCATGTTGAACGATCCTGAAGCAGCCAAATATGTGTGGGGAATCGGATTTCACTGGTACGAACCCTGGAGCGGTGGCGCACCCATGTTCGACAATGTGAAAGTGGTGAACCAGGCTTTTCCGAATACCAATCTGCTATTTACCGAAGGCTGCAAAGAGAGTTTCGACATCAACAAGGTGAACGACTGGAACTTAGGCGAATTATATGGACGTGCCATCATCAATGATTTTAACAACGGTTGTGTTGGTTTCACCGACTGGAACATCCTGCTCGATGAAACCGGCGGCCCGAACCATGTGATGAACCTTTGTTTTGCTCCTATCCATGGCAATACCAAAATCGGAGAACTGATTTATACCAACGAATACTATTATATCGGACACTTTTCGAAATTTATCCGTCCGGGAGCAAAAAGATTAGCCTGTTCGCCAAGCCGCAGTTCGCTGCTGGCAACGGCATTTGTAAATACCGATGGCAAAACAGCCGTGGTTGTGATGAATGCCGGTGACGAAAAAGTTTCGTATTTCCTTTGGGTTGAAGGTAATGCCGTGGAAGTGGTGAGCCCTGCACGATCGATTCAGACGCTGGTTTATTAGAATGATGGGAAAGGATGAGGGGTTTGAAGTAAAAAGCGATGAGAAATTACTCTTTTATCTACTTTAAGATTTACGATTTTAAGACAAATTGCAAAAGATGAATAGCTCCAATATCGAAATATACAAGTCAGAGGATGGGAAGTCTGAAGTAACTGTTCAATTTAACAATGAAACTGTTTGGCTGTCACAAAAGCAGATTGCTCAGTTATTTGCTAAAGACACTGATACGATTGGTCTCCATTTGCGAAATATTTTTGAATCAGGTGAGTTGGATGAAGCTTCAACTACCGAGGATTCCTCGGTAGTTCAAAATGAAGGCAAGAGAAAGATAAATAGAAGAATTAAATTGTATAATCTTGACGCAATCATCTCTGTAGGATATAGAGTTAATTCGAAAAAGGGCATTCAATTTAGAATTTGGGCGAACAAAATTTTAAAAGAATACCTGATACAGGGGTACTCAATCAATGAGAAACGATTAACGAAGCAAAATGAACTGTTACAAGAACTCAGAAAATCAGTTCAGATACTTGGTAATGTACTTAATCAAAAAGAACTTACAGGCGATGAAAGTGCCGGGTTATTGAGAATTATATCAGATTATGCATATGCCCCCGCTACCGCTACCGCGCGAATCCTTTCGCGTGGTGGAGTGATATTTAATACATTTGCTGGATGAGCCGTAATTATAAATTCCATAATTCAGAATCAGCATACTTTGTAAGTTTTGCTGTAGTGGAATGGATTGATGTTTTTACAAGAAATGAGTACAAAGACATTGTTTTGAAGAGCCTTAGCTTTAGCCAGCAAAACAAAGGGATGGAAATATTTGCCTGGTGCATAATGACAAACCACGTCCATTTGGTTTTCAGGAGTGTTGGTGAGCATAAGCCTGAGGATTTATTGGGCGATTTAAAAAGGTTTACAAGCAGGGAAATCATAAAGGCAATCATCGATAATCCAAAGGAAAGCAGAAAGGATTGGTTGCTTGAACAATTTAAAAAAGCTGCTGACCAAACCTCAAATGTAAATAAGTATCAATTTTGGAGGCATGACAACAAACCAATAGAATTGTGGAGCAACAAAGTAATTGCCGAAAAAATCAATTATATCCACAACAATCCGGTAGCAGAAGGCTTGGTCTATCGGGCTGAAGATTATGTTTATAGTAGTGCCAGAGACTATAGCGGAGAAAAAGGATTGCTTAATGATGTAATTGTGGTGGATTTATAGAGCCACGCGAAAGGATTCGCGCGGCAGCGAGTGAAAAGGGATTGCTTAATGATGTAATTGTTGTGAATTTATAGAGCCACGCGAAAGGATTACCTGCGGTGAAACTGTTCGCGCGGCAGCGAGGGGATTTATAGTGTTACGAAAGGATTCGCGCGGCAGCGAGGATCAGACAATGGTTGAATAGTAATTTAAACATAAATACACATGACAACACTGACTCAAAAAGATCTTGAGAATTTTTGGATTCGTTGTTACCTAAGCCCGAGTACAGATTTGGAAAACGCCGCAATCGACAGGGCTTATCTTGACTTTAACAGAACACTTCATGGAATTGGGAAAGAGCAATCGGATGACAAGCTAAATGATTTGAAAAGTGTTATGAAAAAAATTGTACTTGAATTACTAACCATGACTTTCAAAAATCAAGATGATTTTGATAGATGGCATGAAACCAAGTGTGCAGAATTAGTCAAGGCATTTCAAGATATTTCGAATCATCCGTTGTATATAGGACAAGCACAAAAATGGATCAATATGACTTTAAAGTATTTGTTCGCGCTGGGAGAAAATCGTATAAAAGGCATTTCACGGAACTATGAATATTTCCATTTCCCCATTGATAATATTATTCAGGAAAAGCTTGTCAAACGCGGAATTCCAAAAATTGATATTCCATGGAGTCGTATTAATAACTATGGTAAATATTTAAAATATCAATGCCTTGTGAGGGAGAAATTTGCTGGACAAATACCAATAGAAGTTGAGTTTAGACTTTTTAACGAATAAAACTGCAATAGGATTTGTTATAGGTTAATATTGTTACTTCTGTCTCCGGTCTTCCGTCTTCCGACTCCGTTCTCTTCTCTTCCTAAAATCCAAGCTCCAGCTTCAGCTCTTTTATCCTGCTTTTACTCACATTCACCTGGTTACCGTTCTTCAGAATGAGCAGATAGCTTTCTTTTCCGTATTGTTCCATGCGTTGTATCTGGTTGATATTCACGATGTGGGAACGATGAATTCGGATGAATCGGTCATCGGGCAGGTTACGTTCGAGGTAGGTCAGCGTTTCTTTTTTCATGAAACGGCCTTCGGTACAATAGATCATCACATAATCGTCCTGTGCTTCGAGGTGTTCGATGCTGTCGATGGGGATGATGTGAATTTTTGACCCTGATTTGACCACGATCCTGTCGATAGATTGGGTTTTATCGTGCACGGTTTCAACCAATTTACGCACTTCAGGGATGCCGCTTATTTTCGACTTGAACCGTTCGACTACCTTATCCACAGCCTGACGAAGTCGTTGTTTGGCAAAAGGTTTCATCAGGTAATCGACGGCATTCAGTTCAAAGGCCTGCAAGGCAAACTGATCGTAAGCTGTCGTGAAAACCACTTCGGGCAAGGTGTCGAGAAGTTCGAGCATCTCGAAACCGGTGAGTTTTGGCATCTGAATATCGAGGAAAATCAGGTCGGGATGGTTCTCGTTGATGGCTTTCAACCCACTGAAACCATCGGAACATTCGCCGATTATATCAATCTCTTCGAAGCTCTCGAGAAAAGCCCGTAACAGATTGCGTGCCGGTTCCTCGTCTTCGATCAGCAGGGTGCGTATTTTCGTATTCATCGTGTTGAGATTTTCGGAATGCGTAAAATTACTTCAAATTCAATTTTCCCAAAGTTAATTTCGAGTAAGTCGGAACATTTGTACAATATCTCGAGCCTGTTTTTAATGTTTTTCAATCCTATCCCTTCACCTTTCGGTCGGACGGCTTCCGGATCGAAATCATTGGTGATATGCAGTTCGAGATAGTCATCGTTGGGTATGCATCTGAGTTCGACCAACACCTCCTCGGTACTGTTGTAAACACCGTGTTTGATGGCGTTTTCGAACAAAGGTTGCAGAATCATATTTGGTAACCTGACATCGAGACAGCTTTCGGGCACATGCGACTCGTAACGCAACCGGCGACCGAACCTCACTTTTTCGATATCGAGATAACGCTCGGTATTCTCAAGTTCCTTGCGCAGCGTGGTGGTTTCATTCTTGTCGTGACTCAGCGAATAACGTAAAAAATCGGAGAGTTTGATCACCATTTCCTGCGCTTTCTCGGGGCTTGTCATGGTAAGTGAACTGATCGAATTGAGGCTGTTGAACAAAAAGTGCGGGTTAATCTGCGATTTCAGGGCATTTAGCTCGGCTTCTTTCACGAGGTTATTCAGGGTGGCTTCTGATTTAAGTTTTTGCTGGAGGTCTTCATAATACAAAATCATATAATAAAGCAAAACATAAATCAGATAGAAAAATGATCCGATGATTACGCGCCAGGGCAACGAATTGTTTAAAAACTCAAGATATGCGGTATTCGTGGCTTCGAGGCTCGATACAATGAAATATCCTGAGCTTAACCACAAGGCAATCGTGATGATTGAAGCAATTAAATGGTTGGTGATGATATCGAACAGACTCTGTTTGTCTTTAAGATTGTAGCGCAAAACGTACCAGAGATTGAATCCGATGAGTGCAAACAAGGCATTGAAAACAACAGCATCGGTTAGGCTCGCGAACAGGTCAATATCCTGATAATAATTTAAAATGGCCGTTTGGATGAGCATAAGCGCTGCCCAAACGACCATATAAATCATCATATAATTACGGTTTTTCGAAAATGGATTGGGCATAGTTTATTGCTGTTTTGTTGTTTAAGGAGGCCGGTTAAAAGCGATTAATAACTTTTGATTTCGACCCCGCCGAATAATACAACTCCTTTAACAACCAACAGTTTATCGATGTTTCTTACTGCCGGGAAAACCCTTTTATCACTCGATCCGCCAAAAATTGAAACCACTTCCGATTTTACTTCCCAGTCTTCGGGCAATATGAGTTTGGAGCCGCCAAACAAGATGAATAAATCAATCGAACAAGGATCGGCAGGTTTTGCATGTTTAAGATCAATGTCAGATCCTCCGAAAATGGCGGTTATACGACCCCCCCTGAAATTCTCACTTGAAACACGTACGTTTCCTCCGCCAAACACGGCCAGTTCATCGATATAATCTGATGTCCGGCTCGAAGGTTCACCTTTTGGGTTCGAATCTGATCTTTCAGCAAATTTGATATCTTCGGGTAATTGGAACTTTCTTTCGTTTTTACGTGATATGATCAAAATACCAATGCCGATCAATACAGCGGGCCAGAAAACGGCGCTCAGACGGATACTGTGATCCATCAGTTCGGGTAGCCAGAACAGGAGTCCAAGTCCGATAAGTATATACCCTGTTACACGGTTTTCACGGTTGGTGAGTGTTATAAGGCCAATACCTATCAGTAATGTTTTCCATGAGAAAATGTAATAGGCCAAATCGAAAGGTAATAGTCCGGCTTTATCGAGTAACAGCATGCCGCCTGCCGCTATGAGCAGTAAACCTGCCACCAGACGTCTGTCAATTGAAGTGTTTTTGGTTTCCATTTTAATTACGTTTTAAAATTTTCTAATTTCAATCGATTCAACAATGAATCTGAGGCAAATGTATAATAACCAACTATTGACGTAAACATAAAATAGGTAAGATGGCGAATATTGTCGGTGAATGGAGGAGGGTTGAAGGGTTTCAGGTTTGAAGAGTTTCAAGTTTCAGGTTTGAAGGGTTTCAGGTACGAAGAGTTCCAGGTTTCAAGAGTTTCAGGTTTCAGGGTTTCAAATTACTTCTGCTTTCACAATAATCTTGTTTACTTTTGCCCGAAATAACATCACCATTGATTATGAAATACCACGTAATAGTTGCTTCTGTAATAATAGTTCTATTATCTGCCTGCAATGGCACAAGCCGGAAAACGAGTGTAAAACAAACAAAAAAACCCGAAAAGATTGTTCAGATGCCTGTTTTCAATGCCGATTCAGCCTATCAGTTTGTGGCGCATCAAACGGCTTTCGGACCAAGGGTTCCGGGTACTGAGGCACACCGGCAATGCAGTGCATGGCTTGGCTCTAAATTAGGTTCCTATGCCGATAAGATAATTGTTCAGGATTTCAGGGCACGCGTTTATAACAAGACTTCCTTTGACGGAAAAAACATCATTGCATCGTTCAACCCGCTGGCAAAAAAAAGAATTTTACTTTCCTCGCACTGGGACTCAAGGCCATTTGGCGATCATGATCCTGATCCGGCCAATCACCGCAAACCCATTGACGGCGCAAACGACGGGGCGAGTGGTGTGGGTGTGCTGATTGAATTGGCGCGTCAGCTTAAGCTTCATCCTATTGATGTTTCAATCGGAATTGATATCGTTTTGTTCGATCTGGAAGATTATGGTCCGCCCACCGAAGAACGTACGGGTGGCGACGATAACTTCTGGGCATTAGGATCGCAGCATTGGGCAGCAAACCCGCATGTCCCGGGTTACGATGCCCGTTTTGGGATTCTGCTTGATATGGTTGGCGCGAAAAATGCCATTTTCCCCCGTGAATATTTCTCAATGCAATATGCATCCTGGGTGGTTGACAAGGTTTGGAGCGTTGCATACGATCTGGGCTATGACGAATCATTTGTGAACAATCCGGGGTCAGCAACCGACGACGATCATTTGCCAATCAACGAGATTGCAAAAATCCCGACCATCGATATTATCCATCTTGACAGGAATAGTTCAAACGAAACCTTTTATGAACACTGGCACACCACAAACGATAATCTTGAACAAATCGATCCGGTTACTCTGGGGATGGTTGGCGATGTGTTGGTGCATGTGATTTACCAGGAGTAAATTATCCTTTCAACTGTCTGTTATACAACTGAATGGTATTCTCGATGCCATAATACAAAGCCTCGCTGATGAGGGCGTGACCGATGGAAACTTCTAACAAACCGGGAATGTTTTTGGCAAAATACTGAAGGTTTTCCAGACTCAGATCGTGACCCGCATTGATGCCAATTCCAAGTGCAACAGCCGTTTCAGCAGCATTAATATATGGTTTGATGGCTAATTCTTTGTTTTCGGGATATAATCGTGCATAGCTTTCCGTGTAAAGTTCAATACGATCGGTTCCGGTTTCAGGGGCAAGTTTAATTATTTCCGGATCGGGATCAACGAAGATAGAAGTACGAACACCATTTTTTTTAAACAGAGCAATGATCCTCTTCAATTCATCCATATTATTCTTGATATCCCAGCCATGGTCGGAGGTGAGTTGACCTGGCTTGTCGGGAACCAGGGTAACCTGATCGGCCTTGTTTGTTATCACCAGTTCGATAAATTGTTGGGTTGGATAACCTTCGATATTGAATTCGGTTTTCACGATCGGACGCAGCAGTTCCACATCCCGAAAGGTGATATGCCGTTGGTCGGGTCGGGGGTGTACTGTTATACCCAATGCACCATAGCGTTCGCAATCGATGGCAAACTTTTGAACATCAGGAACATTACCGCCCCGCGCATTCCGCAACGTGGCAATTTTATTGATATTTACACTTAAATGAATCATAGTTTGTGATTTGCTGTAAAAGTACGCTTTTGCTGCTTTACCGGCAAAAGTGTGTGTTTCGAGTTTATATTTCAGCCAATTGGCGAGCCTTCAGCAGTGTCTTACAACCAAAAACTCAGATCCCATCCTGCTATTATTTTATCCTGACTGTAAAATCGTCTTTTGGGAAGAAATTAGTTTTCGCCCAGTAATAAACATGACCAACGATGGAATCGGGCTGTAATGAAACACTGTCGATATCAATAGAATCGTCATACGATAGCGAATAGACGGCCTTCTGCAACGGCTTATTCCAGGTTTGGGTCGAACGAAGAATGTAAACATTTTCAATCCCGGTTTTTTGGGAATAAGCCAGATTAAGTTTTACTGTATCTGTTGGTAAAATGGTCATTCTGAATACGATACTATGGTTATTTTGCTGAAAGTTTATAAACTTATTATAGGTGAGATTATAAACCCGTTTCACCAAAACCGAATCGGCATGGATTGAAAAGGGAAAAACGATGGCTTGCTCCAGTTCGTGGTCGCTGTTGTTTACAAACTCATATATACCATTCGTCGAAAACCTGGAAGCATTCAGGGTAAAATCAATTTTTTCAGCGATAAACTGAAATCTGTTTTGTGCCGTCAGCAGGAGCGGCAATTGCACGAAAACCAACAACAACGCCCTAATCATTCCTGACGATGATTGGATTTGATGACAACAAGATGTTATCCATCAAAATATTGAGCGCATACCAACCGGCAGCAGCAGGCATTTTCATTTCACCGGAAGTTTCTGATAGCTTCATTGTTTCGATGATTTTACCTTCTGCATTCACCAGGGTAACCCGAATACCGGAAGTTTTAACAGGTAAATCAATTTCAAATTTCAATATTGCTGAGCAGTTAATGGGATTTGGATAAATCTTTACCGGAAATTGCTGTACGTACTTTTGTTCATCCAATCCTGCCAACAAACTGTCTGTCAGATTGATATTGAAATTAATGACGGTATCTGGTTCCAGCATAGCATCGATCATAGTCATTTCGGCACTGAAATAAGACGCATCTACTTTATACTGAATGTAATTCTGGCTAAAGTTATTCGAGAACAGTCGGGTTGAATAATTACCATCCTGATCGGTAGCAAAATCATAGATGAAATGGAAATCTCTTTCCGAAACCGGTTGATTCTGGTTATCGAAAACGACACCATGTAGGGTTCCGCACATTCCTGAGGAATCATTCACAGAGCCAGGAGTCGGGCTTTTATCTTTGCTGAATTGATAATAATTTAGGTTACGTGCTATGGAATGTCCATCTTTTGGTTTGCTGATGATGGCATTCTGATAATTACCAAAAACAAGCATACTCCAATAAGGTTCGGTCCATTTCCCTTCATACCTGATAAATGAAACAACCGTAATGGAGTCGCCATCGGGCAGGATGCTTATATTTTCGAACAAGCTTTCGGCCGAAATTAAGAGAAAACCCTGCTCACCAATAATATCAAAATGCATAATTTTTGATTGTCCGGAAGACGAACAAATCCAGATGCTATCGATTGGGTATAACTCCTGTTCAGCATACAGGTACTCCAGTTCTAACTGCCATCCTGTTGTAGGGTGGAACAACAATTCCGAAATTTCAACTATTGGGGTCGCAATAGGATTCGCCATTAATCCCAGTCCTGGGATTGATAATAGCATGACAAGTAAAAACTTTTTCATCACCTTGATATTTAAATGATTAGGACAATATTGTTCAACAATTTAATATCACCATTTTGGGTAGTTATATTAAACCAACGGGGTTTCAGGTTGACTGATCAGTAAAGTAATTTTATCACAGACATTCAAAAAAACGGTTTTCCCAGATTAATTTTCAAGATAGAAACAGGCTATAAATTTAAGACTATTTTATCTTTTATGCAATGATAATGACGATGTTTTTTTATGAATGAGAGCAATAATTATTTGTGAATCAATATCGAAAGATAAGAAATCATACACTGACAGAACCTTCGGATGCTATGAGGTTAACCTGACCTTTCAACGTCGATAGTCCTGAAAGCGTTAAAACTAAAATTACTAACCAAATGAAATTGATTCGTTATGGCTTTTTCCGTTTCCCATTCACTAAATCTTTGTTTCACTTCCATGGCTGTTAAATCAAAACAGGCATAATTTAACATTATGTTAACATGAAGACCGGGCCGGATTTATTTTAATGATTTTTAAGATTTATCCTCTGAAACATAGCGATTTGGTAGTATATATTTTGATCCAATGCTTGATCTCGCTAAATAGTCAGCCCAAGTATTCCATTGACATATTGTAAGTTATATAATAGGCGCTTATCCAGAATCACTCTACATAATTAACAATTCTGTAATAATTCGCTAACATGCCAATAATACTATCGGGGTTCCTTTGCACAGAAATCTACAAATACAATATTCATTAAAAGTTGAA
Source organism: Bacteroidales bacterium (assembly GCA_013141455.1). Lineage (GTDB taxonomy): Bacteria > Bacteroidota > Bacteroidia > Bacteroidales > F082 > CAJBPB01. The sequence goes on along the minus strand of JABFQW010000021.1, from coordinate 35,158 downwards.
CCAAAATTTACGATTTAATTATTTCCATCAACGTTGTCACAACCTAAATCTAAAACTAACATGAATACAATGAAACTACCACAAAAAGGAAATATCAGAAGCATCATCTTCCCAATATTTTTATTGTGTACCCTCATTTCGAATAAACCGTATGCGCAGGATACTTTTGCCTTTGCATCAACATCAAACAATACGCCGACCGAAATTCCGGGAAAGGCATTACCAAAGTTCGAATTTCAGGGTTTTCCCCGTGAGTATGAACTCGATCAGATTACCACTGATATAGCCGGAGAACACATCCTGGGCGAATCAATCGCCAAAAAGCTCTATCTGCTCGATGGAAAATACACTTCGCAGGAAGCCGTTGTACCAGGAAATCCACTCACCAAAACCCTTATCTCGAAACCGGTGATTTATGATGCAGTAAAACGTATTGAAAAACACCTGAAACGTAAAGTTAAAAAAGGTGAAATGACAGTTGATTCAGCATTTACAATCATGAATAAAGTATTGGATATCGCGCTCAATATCAGGGTAACTGATACTGAGAAGTTTGAATCAGAGCTTAGTTCGTTAAATGACAACGAATCACGCGTTGATTTATTCATCAACAGGGTTCAGCTGAATTATTAAGCAGAAACCTTTTATCAGGTTTTTCAATAGCAGAAGAACCAAAGCAGGTAAAACCAAATTAATTAACCTATCCTAAACATTATGTACAAAAGAAAAGTTTACACTTTAATTATGATATTCTTGGTCCTTGGAATATCGGCCTTCGCTCAAAAGTTGGGTGTCGAAGGCACTGTAAGTACAACACAGGGAGAGAGTCTCCCCGGTGCAAGCGTGGTGGTCAAAGGGACTACAACCGGGGTTCTTACCGATTTTGATGGTCATTATTCAATTTCAGCACAACAAAATGATGTGCTTGTTTTTTCATTTGTTGGATATGAAACAAAAGAAGTAACAATGGCCGGTCAAACGCTTATCAATGTATCGCTTTCCGAGTCGGCTCAGCAGCTCGATGATGTGATCGTTACGGCGCTTGGTATTGAGAAAAAGAAGAGTACCATCGGATATGCCGTTAGCGAAGTGGAAGGCGATGATCTTGTGAAAGCCCGCGAACCCAATGCCATCAATTCACTCGTTGGAAAGGTCGCCGGTCTTGTAGTAGGAGGTTCCCCTGAACTACTCGGAGCGCCCAGCGTATCATTACGCGGACTTGCACCTTTGTATGTTATCGATGGCGTGCCAGTTTTAACCGATTCATGGAACCTCAGTCCTGATGATATTGAAAGTTATACAGTTCTGAAAGGACCCAGCGCCGGCGCTTTGTATGGCTCAAGGGGTATGAATGGTGTGATCCAGATCACTACGAAACGTGGAAAAAAAACAGGAAAGAAAGATTTCACGGTTGACTTTAACTCGAGCACCATGTTCGAAAAAGGTTTCCTTGCTATTCCCAAAGTTCAGGACGAATATGGTCCTGGTGATCATGGTAAGTATTCTTTTGGCGACGGAAGAGGGGGTGGACTCAACGATGGTGACTATGATATCTGGGGTCCGAAATTTGATGGTCAGTTGATTGCCCAATACGACAGCCCGATCGATCCGGAAACTGGTGAACGTATTCCTACACCATGGATTGCCCGTGGTAAAGACAACCTTGAGCGTTTCATCGAAACAGGGTTGTTATCAACCAACAACCTGGCTGTTTCAACGGCAAATGAAAAATATGATTTGCGTTTCTCGGCTTCACACACTTACCAGAAAGGGATTGTTCCGAACACTTCACTGAATATGACAGGATTTAACCTCTCAGCCGGTTACAATATTTCGAAAAAACTTCGCCTCGAAGCAAATATGGCTTATAGCCGCCAATATACTCCCAATACACCGGACGTAAGTTATGGTCCGAACAGTATCATCTACAATATTACCACCTGGGGTGGAGCCGATTGGGATATTGACGATATGCGCGATTACTGGCAGCCCGGTAAGGAAGGTGTTCAGTCGAAATATGCCGAATACCAACGCTATCACAACCCATATTTCATGTCGTACGAATGGTTGCGTGGTCATTACAAAACCGATGTTTACGGATATCTGATGGCAAATTACAAAATCAACAATTATCTGAACCTGATGGCCCGTACAGCGATAACATCCTATGATTTATTCCGTAATGAGAAATTACCATTTTCAGCACATCCTTATGGCCGGGAAGCCGGTTTGGGCGATTACCGCGAAGACAAACGCTCCTTATTCGATAACAATACCGATGTACTGTTAACATTCGACAAATATGTAATTCCAAAATTAAACGTACATGCCTACGCCGGTGGAAACCTACGTACGTATTCATTCCGCAGTAGTTATGCCTCAACCAATTATATGAATGTTCCGGGCTGGTATAACCTCCGCAACTCAAAAGATCCGGTTAAATCGTACAGCCTCTATGCACCCATGATGGTGTTGAGCGGTTATGCCATGGCCGACTTTACCTATGATGATTTTGCAACGCTTTCTTTTACAGGTCGCTGGGATAAAAATTCCACCTTACCCGTTGCAAACAGTGTCTATTTCTACCCAAGTGTTTCCTCCAGTATTGAGTTGTCAAAGCTATTTACCATACCTAAGGTAAATTCGTTTAAGGTGCGCGGATCATGGTCAAATGTAGGTGGTGCCCTGACAAGATCTTCCATCACATCAACTGACGTTGAACAAGGTTCCAGTGTTACGGGTTATGGTGGAAATTATTATTCTCCTTATGATGGTCCGACTTTTGAAAACACCCCTGCTTATTCTATCAGCCTGATTCAAGGCCTTCCCGGCGCTTCTTACACAGGTACCATTACCAATCCTGAGCTCAAACCAAGTTTTAATTCGGCCTGGGATGCGGGAACGGATATCGGTTTGTTTGACAATCGTTTGACTTTTGGATTTACCTATTTCTCGAGTATTGAAGGCCCGAGTATTTTCTCTCTTGGTATTTCAGAAGCATCTGGTTATGGGTATAAACTCGTCAATGGTAAAAAATACCAACGTAAGGGTGTTGAAATGGAAGCTACGGCCGTACCGGTATATAGTGGGGGATTCAAATGGGAAGTTTCAGCCAATTACACCTCTTTTCGTGAATACCTGAAAGAGATTTATCAGGGTGTTGACAAATTGGGCGAGTTCCTGAAAGTGGGAGATCGTTCAGATATTATAACAGGCAGTGATTTTATCAGAACCCCGGACGGACAATTGATCAACGATGGAAGTGGCCGCCCGATACGTAACCCAAAAGCGCAAATACTCGGCTATTCGAACCCTGACTGGGTAGGCGCTATACGCAATACTTTCAGTTATAAAGCTTTAAGCTTTTCATTCCAGATTGATGGACGCTTTGGTGGCACCATCCTCGATTATGTCGAAAAGAAAACCTTCCAGGGTGGCCGTCATATCGAAACCATCCAGGGCAAATTAGGCGAAGCACGTCTGAACGACATTCAGGGTATCAAATCCTATATCGGAGATGGTGTATATGTTAGCAATGATGTGGCTATTGAATACGATGCTAACGGCAATATCTCCAATTACGATCAGTTGCAATTTGCACCCAATGCAACCGCCACTTATGCTCAGGATTACGTAAGCCGTTATTACGGTACTGATAACGCTGTCAATATGAGCCGTACTTTCATCAAGCTGCGTGAAGTCGTGTTAACCTACACCCTGCCAAAACGTTTCCTGAAAAATACATTTATCGATCAGGCTAACATCTCTTTCATCGGACGTAACCTGCTTTATTTTGCAGAGAAAAAGGATATCGATGTTGAACAATATACCGGAGGTAATGCCTATTCAGGACTTCAAACTCCATCCACACGTCGCTATGGTGTAAACATCAACTTAACTTTCTAAAACTGAATAAAATTAAAATCGAATAAATATGAAAAAAATATTGACTTTCTTCATTTTACTCGCCATCACTTTTACGGCCTGTAAAAAATTTGAAGACCTTGAAAAAGACCCGAACCGACCGGGCGAAGTGCCTCCATCACTTATTTTCACCAGTGTATTAAGAGGAACGGTGTATGATCCATGGAGCGCCGAACAAAGATGGAATCAGTTTTGGTGCAGCAACTATGCCTATTACGATGATCAGGAGTATGATTGGATGAGGACATACTTCAATTATTTGAAACTGAACGATGTGAAACAGATGGTGGCCGAAGCCGAACGTATCGGATTGCCCGAAGTAAACGCTTATTCAGCCCTGGCTAAATTTTTCAAAGCGTATTATTTTATTGATATGTCGATGCGTCTGGGCGATTTACCTCTGACGGAAGCCTTACAGGGACTTGATAATATTGCTCCCAAATACAATACACAAAAGGAAGTTTTTTTGCAATCACTTACCTGGCTCGAAGAAGCTAACAGCGATTTACAATTATTAATCGATAATAATGATAAAATATTGGCTGGTGACTTTATGCTTGGAAACGATTTAGTAAGGTGGCAGAAAGTGGTGAACACCTTTAAACTACGTACCTTAATTGCCTTAAGTAAAAAGGAAAGTGATGCTGATCTCAATATTAAGCAACTTTTTGCTGATGTTGTTGGCAATCCTGGCAAATACCCGGTTATGTTGTCGTTGGATGACAACCTTTCATTTGTATTTAACAACAGCACCGATAAATATCCTTTAAATCCCGATAACTATGGTTTTACGGCTACCCGTAACAATATGTCGGCTACCTATCTGAACACGCTGGTTTTACTTCGCGATCCCAGAACTTTCATTGTGGCCGAACCTGCACTCAAAAAACTTGAGGAAGGTTATACTGCCGCTGATTATGAAGCCTATGTTGGCGCAAGTTCAGGCGAAAGTCTGGATGATATGTCGGCAAAAATGTTGGCAGGCGAATATTCGGCCATCAACAAGGCAAAATATTATGGAACCTATACCGGCGAACCAGCCATCCAGATCGGGTATATTGAACTATGTTTCAATATTGCCGAAGCCATCAGCCGTGGCTGGATCAGTGGAAATGCCGAAGAATTTTATAAAAATGGTATTCAGGCTTCATGGACTTTTCATGGCGTTAACGTGTTGGCAAACTGGGAAGATTACTATGCACAAAGCGTAGTCGCCTACAAAGGTGACAACGCCGAAGGATTGAATCAGATTCTGACACAGAAATACCTTGGATTCTTCCAGAATTCAGGTTGGGAAGCATACTACAACAATCGTCGCACGGGTGTTCCCGAGTTCCTGACAGGTGTCGGAACCGGTAATAGCGGTCGGATCGCAAAACGCTGGATGTATCCTCAATCTGAACCCGATTACAATACAGATAATAATAATGATGCTTTGATGAATCAGTTTGGTTCGGAAACCGATGATATCAATGCAGAAATGTGGTTAATAAAATAGTTTTTGGTTAAAACGTTGTGTTGGTTTAGTGAAAAGAGTGGGTTGTCGGAAGCGTAGCTTCCGACAACCATTCTTAAAATAATCGTTCTTTCACATCTATAACCGGTTGCATAAAAGCATTACAGACAAGATCACTATCCTGTTGGATCAGCTGAGCTAAAAAACGTAAAGTCGGAAGTCGGAAGGCCGGGGCGAATAAAACGATTCAACAATTCAACGAATCAACGAACCAACAATTAGGAGGTCACAGTTTAAGTTGATTGTACGTTCCACCCGGGTCTTCCAACTTCTGACTTTTTTTAAAAATTTCTAAATCATTGGCAGATTAAAAATCGTATTTTTCATTCCTGAAATTAATGAACATGAAAAACCTTGTAAGCTTTCTGATATTTTTCTGTTTTGGCTGTGTCGTAAACGCGCAACAGACTGATTACACAATTAGTGCGCCGGCAGCCTACCGTTATACACAAATTATAGAAGATGGAAAAACAGTTATTCCGAACGGCCGCATAGTGACGCCTGCCGGAAATAGTTTTGTTGTTGCACCGCATCCGTACGGTCTGGCATTGAGTAACGATGGAAATATAGCTGTTACAGCAAACTCAGGTACAAATCCCCTTTCGATCACTATTTTACGGAATATTCATTCCGGAAATCCCGAAATACAACAGATTCCTCCATCACCGGCCGGTGATAAGGGTGTGCTCGAATCGGTGTTTATGGGTTTGGCCATTTCGCCCGATAACAAGGTGGTTTATGTTGCCGGTGGACAGGCAAACAAAGTTTATATTTTCGATATTGCAAGCGGCGAACCGAAAGGAACGATTGATTGCAGTTTCAAGGATGAAAAAACCGATTATACGCATGGTTATATCGGTGATATGACAATAAGCCATGATGGAAAACTGTTGTATGCCGTTGATCAGATTGGTTTCAGAATGATCATTATTGATCTTGAGAAACAACAGCTTGTCTCAAATATAGCCATTGGCAGGTACCCTTTTGGTGTCGCGCTTTCAACAGACGGGAAGACCGTTTATGTGGCCAATGTGGGCATGTATGAATATGGTTACATCAGCCGTAAAAATAAGGATGAATGGAAACGCGGTACAGTCGATTTCCCGGTTTATGCCTATGGATCGGAGGTTTCGGAGAAAGGAATTTTGAACGACACCATGCAGGTTCCGGGTCTGGGACCGATCAATGCCGATGAATCGTTTTCGGTGTGGGCTATTGACGTAAAAACATCTTCAAAACCAGAGATCATTTCAAAAATAAAAACCGGCACCTTAGTTGGGCAAATGGTTGAAGGTATTCCGGCTGTTGGCGGTTCAAGCCCGAATTCGATTGTTGCAGCAGGCAAATATATTTTCATCAGCAATGGCACCAACGACAATGTCACTGTTCTCGACAGCCGTGAACAAAAAATCGTAACACATATTAAGCTGAATCCCGAACCGAAGATCGCCCATCTGCGGGGGATCATTCCTTTTGGATTGGCTGTTTCGCCCGACGAAAAAACGGTGTATGTGGCCGAATCGGGAATCAATGCGGTGGGCGTTATTGATGTTGCTTCGCTCAGCGTGACGGGTCATATACCAACAGGCTGGTTTCCGGCAAAGTTGAAAGTAACACCCGATGGAAAATACTTGGTTGTAGCAAATGCCAAAGGTTTTGGGTGCGGGCCAAACGGAGGCAGAACTTTTAAAATTGGTAATGAAGGCAGCTATATCGGCAGCCTTATGAAAGGAACAGTTGAAGTAATTGAAATACCCGGTATGGGTATGGAAAGGCTTCAGAAGTTCAGCGCCGAGGTAATCGAAAATAACTTCGAAATAAATCTCGTACAATCAGCCAAATTCGATTGGCGTAAAGACAATCCTGTCCCGCTTTACCCGGGTCAGAAAGAATCTCCCATCAAACATATTGTTTTTATTTCGAAAGAAAACCGGACATACGACGAAATTTTCGGACAGGTTCAACGCGCCAATGGCGATTCAACGATTGCGCGTTATGGCTCCCATGTTACTTTCTCAAACCGCGATAAATCAACAACGGTAACGAATTCCACCATCATGCCCAACCACCTGAGGTTGGCTAAGGAGTTCGCGATAAGCGACAATTTTTATGTCGATTCCGATGTTTCGGCTGACGGACACCGCTGGTTGTCGAATACCTATCCGAATGAATGGGTAGAGGCAACAACACCGGCAAATTATGGTGGCAACCGCGAATACCGTGAAAAATCGAATGCACCCGGCAATCTTGGATTCAACGGCGCTGCTGGCGCTATTTATCCGGAAGATTATAACGAATCAGGTTCGATGTGGGATCATATGGCACGGAATAAAGTTTCGTTTTTCAATTTCGGCTTTGGTGTAATGTTCGAACCGGCCGATTATCAGGATACGTACAAATATGGCGGTATCAAACAAGTGGCAAATTTCCCCTTGCCGGCATCGCTGCTTAACAATTCATCGCATGCTTATCCTACCTACAACACTGCTATCCCTGATCAGTATAGGGTGGATGTTTTTAAAAAGGAGTTTGAAGAGAAATGGGGCGAAGGAAAAGACATCATGCCGAAAATGCTGACCGTGATCCTGCCAAACGACCACGGCGCCGACGAAAGACCCGATGCCAGTTATCCATTTCGTGAAAGTTACGAAGCCGATAACGACCTTGCTGTTGGCCGGATAGTTGAGTATCTGTCGCACACCCCTTATTGGAAAAACATGATGATCATCATCACCGAAGACGATGCCCAGGGTGGAGTTGACCATGTGGACGCGCACCGTAGTGTGTTGATGGTAATTTCGCCTTATACAAAACGAAATTATGTGGGTCATGTTCACACAAGTTTCGGAAGCATTTTCAAAACTTTCTGGAATATCTTTGGTATTCCGTACCTCAACCAATACGATGCCACAGCCTCTGACTTTGCCGATATGTTTACCGATCAGCCTGATTTCACTCCGTATTCAGCGCTTCCGGTTGATGTTCGTGTTTTTGATCCGCAAAAAGCATTGGATCCTTTTGACGAAAAATTTGACTGGAAACAACTTAACAAAGGCCCTGATATCGACAATCCGAATGATATGATCCGCGAAAGTAAAGAGCAGGATCAGTGGAGGCTCGAAGGACACCAGAAATAGCCGGATACTATTATTGTAACTGCCTGATTTAGCTGCATTTCGAGCTAAGTTAGTACGATAGTTATGCCCGATCGATTTCATAAAAACTAATCTCAATAAAACTTCAATGCCTGAAAATCACCCGGTTACGCTCTGGTTACGGAACAGTAAGCCTGTCGTACTCACGGTTTATCTGAGTACGATCGCTTTCCTGACTTATGCCTGTATGTATGGCATCAGGAAACCATTCACGGTAGCGTCATTTGATGGGTTGACTCTGGGTGGCATGGATTATAAAGCGCTCCTGATTATTTCGCAGGTCATCGGGTACGCGCTTTCGAAATTTATCGGTATCAAAGTGATTTCTGAGATGGGACGGTCCTCACGCGCTGTTTCGATCATCATCCTCACAGGAATAGCCGAACTTGCCCTGGTGCTGTTCAGTATTGTACCTGCCCCTTATAACGTTGTCCTTCTGTTTTTGAACGGACTTCCGCTTGGGATGATCTGGGGACTGGTATTTGCTTACCTCGAAGGCCGGAAAACGACTGAAATACTTGGTACTGTGTTGAGTATCAGTTTTATTGTTTCATCGGGTTTTGTTAAGAGTATCGGCAAAATGCTGATGGTTCATTTTCATCTTTCTGATTTTCAGATGCCCTGGGTAACCGGACTTGTATTTTTTGTCCCCATGATCGTGTTGGTATGGTTGCTCGACAAAACGCCCGAACCGACAGCCGAAGATGAGCTGCTGCGTACAAAACGCATCCCCATGAATAAAAGTCAGCGCAACAAAATGTTCAAAGAATTTATTCCCGGTTTGGTACTGCTTACCGTTGCCTATATGCTGTTGACTATTTACCGTGATCTGCGCGACAATTTTGCCGCCGAAATCTGGGCTTCAATCGGTGTTAAGGGCAACTCCATGATTTTCACCTGGTCCGAACTGCCGATCGCCCTCATTGTTTTCATCGTTATGGGTTTGCTGATGCTGATTAAGGACAACCGTAAGGCCTTACTCATGAATAACTATATCATATTGTCAGGTTTTATTTTGATCGGATTAAGCACACTCGCACTGAAAATAGGGATGATCAATCCGTTGGTTTGGATGATTCTGTTAGGATTGGGAACCTATCTTGGGTATCTCCCTTTTAATTGTCTGTTGTTCGACCGCCTGATCGCGGCTTTTGGCTCAGCTGCCAATGCCGGTTTTTTCATTTATGTGGCCGATTCATTTGGTTATCTCGGTAGCGTTGGCGCATTACTTTTTAAAAATTTCAATAACAAAGAACTGAGTTGGTTTCGTTTCCTGATGACGACTTCCTATGGATTGGCTTTAGCAGGTAGTTTGCTTATCGCCCTTTCGTTGTGGTATTTTAAACATAAGTTTCAGTCAGTATCCGAAAAAACACATGACATAACCAAACCAGAAATAAAAATAGTAACTACTTAATAATTAGAATCGATGATAATATCAGATTTCAAGAGAACAAAAGATAAACTACTCTTTACACCGGGGCCGCTAACGACAAGCACAACTGTGAAAGAAGCAGCCCTGATTGATTTGGGTTCGCGTGATTCGGCTTTCATAGCAATCGTACAGCAAATCAGGCAAAAACTTCTTGCGTTGGCGCATGTTGAATCGCCAAACTACGAAGCGGTTATCATACAGGGTAGCGGAACTTTTGGTATCGAATCGACCATCACGTCTGCCATACCTGCCAGTGGTATGTTGCTGAATATTGTAAACGGGGCGTATGGTCGCCGTATGAGTCAGATTGCCCGTATTCACCATATTCCGCTGATTGAGCTTATGTATGACGAGAATCAGTTGCCTGATTTAACAGTGATTGAAACCCTTATCACTGAAAATCCTGAAATCACGCATATTGCCGTAGTTCATGGCGAAACAACCACCGGCTTATTGAATCCGATTGAAGAAATCGGTGAAATTGCACACCGGCTTAAAAAGACCTTTATCGTGGACGCTATGAGTACCTTCGGCGCTTATGATATTGATATGAGAGCATTGAAAATCAGCTATTTGATTTCCTCCTCGAACAAATGTATCGAAGGCATTCCCGGCTTCAGCTATGTGCTGGCAAAACGGATCGAACTCGAAAAATGTAAAAAAAATGTACGGTCGTTAAGCCTCGATCTCTACGATCAATGGTCGGGGTTGAACACCAACGGGCAGTTTCGTTTCACCCCGCCGGTTCATGCCTTGTTAGCCTTCAATGAAGCGCTAATCGAACTCGAAAATGAAGGCGGGATCGAGGCAAGGGCACAACGGTATGCCGATAATAATGCCTTGCTCATCGGTGGTATGGAGAAATTGGGCTTCACCTTATATCTTTCGCCCGATGTAAGAAGTTATATCATCACCTCCTTTTTATATCCAGGCCATCCTGATTTTTCGTTTGAGGTCTTTTATTCAAAACTTAACGATATGGGATTTGTCATTTATCCTGGTAAACTGAGCAAGGTCGATTGTTTCAGAATCGGGAATATTGGCCAGCTCTATCCGGTTGATATTCAGAACCTGATTGATGCTGTCGAAAAAGTAATTCACGAAATGAACATAGTATTCACCGAACAAAAAAAACAATAATAATGAAAGACCAATTTGAAAAAATTTACACAGGTACGTTGAAAGCTGTCATTTTCGACTGGGCCGGAACGACGGTCGATTATGGATGCTTTGCGCCAACAGGGGTATTCATCGAAGTTTTCAGGCAAAAAGGCATCGAAATCACCATGGAGGAAGCGCGTGGCCCGATGGGCATGCACAAACGCGACCATATCCGGGTGATATCAAAGTATCCGCGTGTTGCGGCCGAATGGCGGTTGGTTTATCAGCGCGATTGCAACGAAAAAGATGTGGAAGAGATGTTCACGAATTTTATTCCGCTGCAATTGGCTATCATCGAAGAACATGCAACCATCGTACCTGAACTTCCGGAAGCCCTGAAGGTGATCAGGTCATTGGATATGAAAATTGGTTCAACCACCGGATACAACCATGCGATGATGGAGATTCTGACTCATGCAGCTGCCAGACAAGGTTATGTTGCCGATTCGGTAGTGTGTTCGACAGATGTCCCCGCCGGAAGACCGGCGCCGTGGATGGCATATAAAAATGCTGAAAACCTTGGTATTTACCCTTTGCACGCCATCGTGAAGATCGGCGATACGATTTCGGATATAGAAGAGGGCATCAATGCCGGTATGTGGAGTGTGGGTGTAGTGATGACGAGCAATGAGATGGGGCTCACCCTGAAGGAGATCAATATGCTTGATAGTCATGAGCTTGAGAATCGTAAACAAATTGTCAGGGAAATATTTCTGAGCGCTGGTGCCGACTATGTAATTGATACGCTGGCCGAGATTGGTGAACTGATAAACCAGATAAACGAACGGCTTGCCCGTGGCGAAAAGCCCTGATGTTAAACAATTTAAATTACAAAAAAGGCGACCTCAATAACAGATGGTTGCCTTTTTTTTTGCAAGGAGCTTATGCAATAATGTGGATTATTGTTTCAGTACCTTGAATTTACTCGAAATAGCATTCGGGTTTTGTAATTGCACAATATACAATCCGGATTTCATGGTTGTAAAATCAACCACAATCTCCCGTTCGCTTGTGTATCGGAAAGGCAATTCTACGCTATTTCCAAGCAAATCAGATACAATGATCCGATTGATATGATCATCAAAAGTAAGGTCGATTGTCATTCGGTCAATAACCGGATTCGGATAACAATGTATTGCATCGGCTGCAGTAATTGAACTAATGTTAACGGTTATTTCACACGGATAGCCATAAGACGGATAATAAACAGTATCGTTTAACGCAAAACAATCCAAATAAGAACCTAATTCAAAACCCGGGAACATTTCAAGTAATCCGCTCTCGAAGCCAACGCCTTCAATTAATTTATTTTGCCAATCCACCTGTTCTCCGTCAAGTATAAATACTTTTCGGTAACCGTCTCCTATCATCATACTGTCTATTCCGATTACATACACGGTACTATAATATCCAATATGTCCATAGGTATCAGGTAAGGTGTCTCCTACATGAAGGTCAAAATCATAGAGTAATTCCTCCGGCAAGGTGCCATTCTTATAAAACATTTTCTTGTTTTCTTGTCTGATCAGTCCATAGCTATAATTGTAATAAACCGTTGTACCACAGTTTTCAACTGGTGGGGGACCGATCCAAGAGGAATGGCAATATCCTCTTTTTCTTAATTTTTTATAGGTAATTTCTCCGATAATTGAATCACTATCCAGATGATAGAAATACTCATTAAATTGTATACAATAACCTCCTCCACCATAAGTAGAACTCATTCTCCATTGTGGGTTATTTGCCAGATAATCCGGTGTTTGTGCTTTAGTTAAAAAGGTAAGTAGTAATAAAGTGATAAAGCTTAAGGTTGTTTTCATTGTGTGATTGTTTTGGTAGAATAAAAGTTTAATTCACTATGATTAACTTACCGGTTGTATTACCACTCAGGCTGGAGATAGAATAGTAATAAAATCCGGGTTTCATGGATGAGCAGTCGAATTGTAAATCACCTTCCTGCTTATTGAGTTCAAATTTATCCATTAACGCTCCGTTTACTGAAAACAGACTGAGTTCTGTATGCTCAATTCCATCGGGAAGCCTGTAATTGAAATGAAGGATTCCATTACCCGGATTGGGGTAAACATTTACAACGGCACCCTTCATTTTTTGATCTGAAACTCCGACATAAGTTGGCCAGAAATACTCTTCCTTGTAATAAGGCGACCAATATCCAATATGTTCAGATCCATATTTCCATAAGTCATACTGATAACTGATTTGTTTACCGAATTCATCGTATTCACTATAACGTTGTTCACTATTTGTCCATTGATTAATGTTATTGTATTGCATTAAAAAATTAGACAATTGAAAATCTTCGGTATATTCATAGTTTCTCCTCCAGGAACTCCTCCATATACTACTATCCTCATCCCAACTAAGATTTGTATACATAGTCATATTTGTATCGTTCAGATAATCAATTTGTAGTAGGCCGTAAGGATTCCAAATTTCATTTATTGTATCATACCGTTCAACCAATTCCGCTGTTACCATACCTGCCTGATTATTGGTATAGGTAAATCTGTTATTGAATTGATAGGTTGTATCGGTGATTGGTTCGAAATGCATGACTTGAACCAAATAATTATTTGTGTCAAACAACTGGGTACGTTTCCATGTTTTTCTCCAGATTTCCAGGTCCGGTTTCCAGGCGTAAATCATCGTATAGGTGTTTTGGCCGGCTTCATATAAATAATCCATTTTTGTTACATTGTACCAATCAATACCATAGCCCGATTGTTGATAAATATATTGGCTGAGCATATTGGCTGAATCGAAGGTATAAAGTTTCCGTTCCACATTGTACCAGCCCGGTGCCAACTGCCATTGCTTACTGAGCTTTTCAGTCAACTGATTGTTACTATTGTAATTGTATAGATCACTAAATCCCAAACATGCCTCTGGTAAATCAAAATTCCAATTTTTACTTGTGTTTTCGAGTAAATTTCCGGAACTATCCCAAACCTGTTTTTCATTCGTAACCCAGGCACTTGAATCGGGATTCCAAATCTCTTTTAAAAACAGAAGGATCGAACCGTCCACATTGTATACGGTTGACAATTTCCTTGTCAATTCAAATTCACCGGCCTCATTCAAATCGAACTGATCCGCCTTAGTCATTCTATCTGAACCATCACGTTCGGTAACCTTATAGATGCCGTCAATAGCCCAGTTATCACCAAAGTGGTGCATTTGATATGCCGAATCCACCTGAAATATTAATTCATTGGCATGATGTTCATGGTCATAAAATAGCGGGTCATAGTTGGGATACGGTATGTTTTGAGAATAACCAGCCAAAGCCACTGATAGCAGGTAAATTGTAATGAAAGTCCTCATAACTTGTTAGTTTGTCATTCCAAAGATAAATAATACAAACCTAAAAGCAAAAGATTATTATTTTTCGGAATAAGCGGACTATTCAAGTACGGTCAATCGTTTCCAGCAGCTTTTCTTCGTTGCTTTTTTTCGGCAAGGATCTTTTTTTCATCAAGTCTTCTTTCTTTTGAAGCCCTGGATGGCCGGGTCGCTTTACGCAATTTCCGTGGTGTTAACGCACGGGCCATCAAAATGTAAAATCGCTCGGTGGCTTTGTTTTTATTGCCCAATTGCGTTCGTTCGGTTTGCGAGACGACAATAAATTCGAGTTCGGCATTGATCCTGCCGGAAAGTTTATCGAGCAACAATATTTTTTCGTCTTCGGTGAGTTTTACGGATGCCGGAATATTGAAACGCAGTTCCATGCGTGTGTTCACCTTGTTCACATTCTGTCCGCCCGCCCCGCTGCTTCGCGATGCCGTGAAATTGAATTCGGTGGAGAAATCCCTTGAAATAAGTTCAGCGGTGGTCATACAAGCAATTGATAAGAAAACAAAAATAGGTGATATAGAAATTAATAGGCCACAGATTCTCAGATAAATTTCACAAAATGAGAAGCTGTGGCATGTTTTCCTGAATTCAGGCCGGAGGCCTGCTAAGGCAAGCGTAGCGTCCCGATACGCTTAGCGTTATAGTCAGGGCTTCACTCAAAGTGAAGCCCTGACTAACTTAATCGTTTACCGATGCCAGAAACTTTTCAGCTTCAAGCGCAGCCATGCAGCCAGTTCCGGCGGCTGTTACTGCCTGGCGAAAAATTTTGTCCTGCACATCACCGGCAGCAAAAATACCCGGTATGTTAGTTGCCGTTGAATCGGGTTTTGTAACGATATAGCCGGTTTCGTCCATATCAAGTACTCCTTTGAACAGGTCGCTGTTTGGCTGGTGACCGATGGCTACAAAAAAACCGTCGATATCGATTGTTCGTTCCTGTTGTGTTTTGGTATTGATGAGTACGGCGCCTTTGAGGGTTTTCATGAAACCGCTTTCTTCGCCAAAAAGTTCTTTTGTCTGGTGGTTCCAGAGTACTTCGATATTGGGCGTGGTATTTACTCGGTTCTGCATCGCTTTGGAGGCACGCAGTTCGTCGCGACGGACGATCAGATATACTTTCTTACAAAGTTTTGCCAGATAGGTTGCTTCTTCGGCTGCGGTATCGCCGCCACCTACAACAGCTACATCTTTTCCTTTATAGAAGAAACCATCACAGGTGGCGCAGGCCGATACGCCGCCACCTTTAAATTTCTCTTCCGATTCGAGACCGAGGTATTTGGCCGTTGCACCGGTAGCAATGATGATGGTTTCGGCTAACATCTCTTTGCCATCATCGGCTTTCACCTTAAATGGCCTCGATGTTGTATCAACTTCCGTAACGATTCCCCAACGGGTGTCGGTGCCAAAACGTTCGGCCTGTTCTTTCAATCCGTCCATCATTTCGGGTCCGGTAACGCCGTGTTTGTTACCTGGAAAATTCTCAACTTCGGTAGTGGTAGTCAATTGTCCGCCGGGCTGCATGCCTTGATACATCACGGGTTTCAGATCGGCACGGGCTGCATATATTGCTGCGGTGTAACCGGCCGGTCCCGATCCGATGATTAAACATTCAATATGTTCTGTTGTATTACTCATTGTATTATTATTTTGTTTATTGAACATCGAAAACGATGCCATTTCATTATTTGTCTGTAAAAATACTGATTCATGACAGATTGACGTTAAAAAGGATACAAAAACTCCTTCCTACGGGTGCCCTTCTTAAGTTAAAAGGCTAAAGTTTAAAGTATGCCCGCTAATCTATTTTACCAAGGAAACACATTCTCATTCGTAAAAACCACTTTAGCCTTTATACTTTAGCCTTTTGTCTTTCACCCAATTGGCAGGGAATTATTCAGGAATGTTAATTATCTTCGGCAAACCACTCAGCATACGAAGTAGCGGTTTCGCGAAGTAAAACATGCACTAATTTCAGTTTTTCAGGTAACAAGGAGGCAATTCGTCCGGCAAAATCGGCCACCATCATCTCACTGGTTGGTTGATAATCGAGTAAAATCACTTTCTCGAAATGTTGCTGAAGATGCATGGAGATTGTTTCCGGCATCATTTTATTGAGAACCAGCGCGTGGTCAAAGACTTCAATAATCTGCCCGCGCACGATCTTTTTCAAATCGCCGAAATCCATAACCATGCCCAGTTTCGGATGACCGTGTTCGGTAACCGGCTCTCCTTTCACGGTAACACTGAGCTCATACGAATGTCCATGAACGTTTTTACATGGACCGTCATAGCCAAGCAACACATGGGCCATCTCAAACCTGAACTGTTTGGTGATACGGATCGTACTCATGATTTATATTTTAGTTTTTCATCAGTTTAGCCGATGCAATGGTTTTTCCTTTATCGGTAACAATAAGCAGATAAAATCCCGAATGCAGATTTTCGAAATTTTCAATGACATTTGACGCATCAGTTTCAATTTGTTGTTCTGAAAGTTCCCTTCCCGAGATATCAGTGATCGTTACCTTGTAAATGCCGTCAGTCTTATAGTTTTCGAGCATAAAATTCACCTTTGTTTTAGCCGGAACAGGCCATACCGTAAGTTTAGCCTGCATAATACTGAGTTCATCGGTTCCCACATTCGGATCCCAGACATAAGCAGCATATTCAGGATGATCGATATATGGATTGCGGTTATGCTGAATGCCATAAACGGCATTGTTACGAGCAATTTCTTTTGCACTCACCGGATCAGATGTGTGCCAGGCAAGCAGCAAATTAACTGTCCAAACTTCGAAGGCCGGATAGGACGTGCCATTCATCACAGCATCGCCGTTTGAATCATAGTTTTCCCAGCCTGCAATTACATTCTGGTAACGGGTGGCCATATAAAAATACCCGCGGGCGAAATCACCCTTATATTCGTCGATGGGTTCAAATACTGTTCCTGAATATCCTGGAAAATCGCAACTTCCTACCTTACTACCGTTAGTAGATGTCCAGGAAGCGTTTCCTACCTCACCAAAAGGGTAGTTGCTGCGTTTACCGTTTACGTAACCATCGGTCGGAACTAAATGGAACAACTCGGTGTACATAGGTGTTGCATCGTTAAACCAGCTTTTGGGCCACGAATGTTCGCGGTTATAGCAGTCACCTTCGCCATTATAATTACCGCACTGATCACTCCCGAAAGTGTATTCATAGGCGGGTGTTCCGCCAGGCACATCCGAATACATATCCCAGACTTTACCGTTCTGGGTTTTATCAGTCGATTGAAAATCGGTCCACAGATCGCCATAGGTACGGGAGGTATGGCCTTTGATGATATTGTATAAAGCAAGTTGTAATTCCTGGCCTTTAAGTCCTTCGGCGTTGTTGTAATAACCTGCCGGTGGCTGGGCAAACAGTGTGCCGGTCAACAGGGTGAAGAAGCAAAAAATCAGAAGAAAACTGACCCTTACTTTGTGGAGATGTATCATGTTTGTTTATTTGAAAATCAGTACAACGGTACTGAAAAGAAAATGAATTTTACGTTAAGCAATCAAACCAAACGAATGAATAAGTTGCAAAATTACGATAATTCTTCCTATGAGTTCAGGCCCGGATGAGTTTAACAAGTTTTTCGAGCCAGCGCGCATCTGTTTCGTCGAAGGAATTCCTTTCATCACTGTCGATATCCAACACTCCGATTATCGAACCGTCGTGCATAAAAACAGGAACGACTATTTCTGATTGCGAACGACTGTCGCAGGCGATATGACCTGCAAAGTCATGCACATCAGGAACTACAACCGTTTGTTTTTGATTAATAGCTGCCCAGCAAACACCGGTATCCTTTTTCAGATCGATACAGGCAAGTGCTCCCTGATAAGGTCCAACCTGAAGCTTACCTTCGTGCAACAGATAAAAACCAGTCCAGAAAAACTTCATTTTGTGGTGAAGCAAAGCTGAAAGGGTTGCCATGCCCGAAATTGGATTGTTACTTTTGACTAAAAGAACGTGTAACTGTTCAAAAATTCGTTCGTATCGTCCTGCTTTTTGTTCCTGTGTCATGATATCTGAAGGTTACTTTTAGAGGCAACGAAATTAGGCAAATTAGCATGAAGCAACAATATTTGGTTCAAAACAATCATTTTCAATACGTTCCGAAACCGTTTGCAACAAAAGATGGTTAAGTTGAAAAAAGAGTTAAACATCAGGAATACAACATATTGCGTTGATTTATAATGATTTTGAATATTTTAACTCTATCGTTTTAGTTATTTTTGGCTGGAAATAGAAAATCCATGGAGGTTTTATATTCAGTTAAACCCTATTAATAAAGAAAACAGAAAAATGAGTATCAAAAAACAAAGTCTTAAAAGTAAATCAGTAACAAAAGTTAGTTTTAAAATTTCGAAGGAACAGGCAGTCAATGCCTCGGAAGTAGCACTTGTTGGTGATTTCAACCGATGGAATCCTTCGTCGGATGTGATGAAGCCTTTGAAAGACGGTTCATTCAGTCATGCCATCGAACTTGAAAACGGAGCTGAATATCAATTTCGGTATGTTGCTGACCAAACAAATTGGTTCAACGATGATGAAGCCGACAAACAGCTTGCTTCATCCATTGGTGGCGCATTTAACTCGGTGGTCGTTCTTTAGACCTGTTGATTTTGAGTAGCATATAAAAAGTTGCAGCAGGATTTTCTGTTGCAACTTTATGATTTAAAGCATTTTGCCATTCAGAAAGTGTATCCGAGTTTAGACGAGAGGTAGGAATTCATTTGTGTAGAAAGCAATCCTATTGAAAACAATACTTTACTTTTCACGAAAATTTTATGTCGGACCCCTATGCCAAAATCAAACATTCCGGTATCTGTGCCACCTTCATATTGATTCCAGAAATGTGAATATCCCGGATTTACGTAGAGAAACATCGAGAACGGCTTTTTTGAAAAATCGGCCCGGATATCTCCAAAAATCATCAGACCGCTTATTGCTCTGAAATTTGCATAACTAATTCCAACTCCGAAATGGAAATTTTCGAAAACACGTATTCCATTTGTTGAAGTAAGCAATAAACCGGTACCCGGTTCCCTTGGAAGGTAATAGCCTCTCCAGTTTGGTCCGGGATCGACCATGACCAATGCCAAAAAGTAAGAAAATGTTCCAACACTTGCCGTACTCTCGAATTTAACCTTTTCCTGAGCATCACAAATCAGATAACTGATTGTTAATAAGAGCAAAATGATCATTTTTTTCATTTGGTGAAATTGGTTTATTTGGTAAATATAACCGATAATATTCTCCATGAAAGAGAATTACAGATTATTCTTGAGTATTGATTATATTTTAAATTAATAAACAAAGAATATATGCGTCAATGATATTAATTTTTCAAAATCAGGTATTTGATTTTGAGTATTCCCACAATATTTAATGCTCCAAGTCCAGGCAGAATCGAGGATATTTTACTGACCATTCTTTTTGATTTGTAAAAATTATACCCGCCCTGTATGCCAAACTCGGAATGTAAACGATCGGTTAATCTTAAATTTATACCTGATTCTATTGCAATGGCAGCAAAAAAACCTTCTGAATAGACCCGGTCATCAACGAAATAATAATCTTTCGGTATCTGACCGTTCCGAAACCAGGCTTCGAAAGGTTTTTCAAAGGTTGCAGATTGTTTAAAGTAACCACCTATTAATTTTGTCCCGGCAAAAAACCGGATTCTTTGCGTTGTTTTGCCTGGTAAATATCTAATTCCAAAGGAGGAATAGACCCCTGAACTCTCATGATCGTTCGTTGATTCACCAATCTTATATAAGGTTCCCTGAAGTTGGTTTTTCAGCATTCCACCAATACCAAATGTCAAAGAAAAATGTTTATTATTCGTACATTCGACATCAAGTGCAATCGTGTTCCCGATCAGAGGTGGCAAATTCAGACCTATACCAATGCGATGGGTGGCCTCCTGCGATTTCAAAAAAACAGGAAGAAGGAATAGTAAAATTAATAATCTGAGTTTGAAGTCATTCATTATAAATTCCGATCAAACAATAATAGTCATCATATTTTCCCGAGTTCCACCGTAAAATGTCGCATGATGGGTGCTTCGTAATGTATTGAATATCCGGTTTTTATTTCGTTTCGACGTTCCCAAACGTTGATGATATGTGCTGCCACATATTGTATGTGATTGTTGGTATAAGTACGGCGGGGAATAGCCAGACGAACAAATTCAAGATCGGGATAGCGGTTTTCACGTGTCATGGGGTCGCGGTCAGCAAGGATTGTACCGATTTCAACCGCACGTATTCCACCTTCAATATACAATTCAACGGCCAATGTTTGTGCGACATATTGTTCTTTTGGAACCTGGGGCAGAAATCGTTTGGCATCGATAAAGATAGCATGACCTCCAAAAGGAAACTGAACCGGGACACCGGCATCTTTCAACATATTTCCCAAATAGGCGACCTGATTGATGCGCGATTCGAGATAATCGAATTCGGTTCCTTCGTAAAGTCCTTGCGCCAGCGCGTTCATATCACGACCCGACATACCTCCATAGGTGATGTAGCCTTCAAACATGATATTGAAAACAGATGCCTGCTGATGAATTTCCTTATCGCGCAACCCAATGAATCCGCCCATATTCACGATGGCATCTTTTTTACTGCTCATCGTCATGCCATCAGCATAAGAGAACATTTCCCTTGCAATTTCGCGGATGCTATGTCGGGCAAATTCTTTTTCACGGATTTTGATAAAGTAGGCGTTTTCGGCAAAGCGGGCCGCATCAAAAAAGAGCTTCACACCATATTTTTTGGCTACCCGGCTAACCTCACGTATGTTTTCGATGGAAACCGGTTGACCGCCTGAACTGTTACATGTCACAGTAATGATGATCATCGGGATTTGTGCTTTGGGGTTCGATGAAAGCACTTTTTCGAGTTTCTGAATATCGATATTTCCTTTGAAAGGATGATCGAGTGTGGTGTCGAAAGCCTCGTCAATGGTGCAATCAATCGCCTTTGCCTTACGAAATTCGATATGTCCTTTTGTGGTGTCGAAGTGTGAATTTCCGGGGACAAGATCACCCGCTTTGATAAGGGTTGAGAACAATACATTTTCGGCAGCTCTTCCCTGGTGGGTTGGTAAAAAGTAAGTAAAGCCAGTTATCTCGGCAATGGCATCTTTTAGTTTGTAATATGAAGAAGCGCCTGCATAGGATTCATCGCCAAGCATCATCTCCGACCACTGGCGGTCGCTCATGGCACCTGTTCCGGAATCGGTGAGCAAATCGACAAAAACCTGCTCGCTTCGTAAATTGAAAAGATTATATTTCGCATCAATAATCCATTTTTCGCGTTCGCTTCGTGTGCTGCGACGGATGGATTCAACCATTTTTATTTTAAAAGATTCGGCGAATGGGATATTCATCATGTTCCTGATTGTTAGTAAATTAAATAAGATATTTGGAGTAAAAAAATGATGCAGGCGTAAAATCAGGAAAATCGGTCACGCTCCTTGATGTTCAAATAATTAAGCTTTTCAGTGCATTGATAAATCATATTTATCATTTCTTTGAAAACCAAAAGTAAAATAAAGTTTTTTAGTACGCAAATGTTTATGGAATTGTGTTTTTCGCTTTCGTCTCAACGGACTTGATCCATGCGGAAAATAAATAGTTTCAGGTTTGAAGGGTTTCAGGAGTTTCCCGTCTGGAAGCCGGGCAGGCAGGTTTATGGGTTTGATTTTGCGTTGAAGAATTGATCTGATTTCAGCCGGGAAACGCACATGATGCAAGCTAAGGTTAACTATTCTGACTACCTTTATCCGGAATGTTTTAACTTTAATCCTTGAAACATCGTAACTTCAAAACATAAATATGGCTAAGCACAACGAACTTGGTAAACTTGGCGAGCAATTGGCTATCAAACATTTGCGTGCGAAAGGCTATCAGATTCTGGAAGTAAACTGGTATTTTGGCCACCACGAAATTGATATCATTGCCCGTGACGGCGAAATGCTTGTGGTTGTTGAGGTTAAAACACGCGCCACTGATGTTTTTGGTGAACCCGAAATGGCCGTGAACAAACAAAAACAGCGTTCCATAGTGAAAGCCGCCGATGCTTATATCCAACAGCATGACCTGAATATTGAGACACGGTTCGATATTGTATCTGTCATTATTACCCCAAATGAAAGACGGATATTTCACATCGACGATGCCTTTTATCCAATCATGTGATTTGATAAAAGCGTATTCATTTGTAAATAATACTAAGAATGCTGTCACAAACAACCGGGCGGTAATGTGAACCCTCGTAAAAGCTATGATAATCTTCGGTAAAGTTGTTGATTCCCGAAAAATCGAAAATATTTTCGGCTCCGAATAAGTTTTTCAAATATTCCAATTCAATCCGGTTGAATTTGATCTGGTCGTATAACGGGCTTATAATGATTTTATAATTGGTCTTATGCGATTTCAATACGTTTTTAATGTTGTTCAACAGTATTTTCCTTATTCCATTAATAACGGCTTTATTATACGTTTGAACAGTATCCCGCTTGACGAACAGTTTCATTTTATCAGCGTAAAATTGCTCAGGATTCTCTTTAATTTGCTGATCAAAAATATAATAGCTGATCTGGTTCGTAACCATATCGTGTTTCCAAACCTTATTTCTTATGCCATAGGCATACATGTATGGCTTTAGCTTACCAGTAAAAAACACATCGATGAAGGCAAATATTGGCTTTGGAAAAAAACCTTTAAACATGGTGGCATGAAAAGTAAACCAGGATTCGTTAGAAAGCGCGGGATGTTTTATAAACAAATGCCCCGGACTGTTTTGGGTACCAATCAGCGAATTTGAATTAATAACAATGAGTGCGTTTTTGATATCCACCTTCAGCGAATCGAGCAAATTAATTTTGCGCCAGATACCATATAAACTCTCATTTGAGGCATTGAAATGAAAGCAGTTTCCATCGATATATTTCTCCCAGGTTGTAGCCTGATAAAAAAATGACATTGAATTTCCGAGGATAAATGAATCGTAATTGTATTTTTTGTAGTTATTTAAAAACAATTGCGTTGACTGGTAGTCACGGTTCCATGTGATCTGGTATGCTTTATCTGTGTTTATTTGTTCGGGATAGTCGAAAATGACCTTGAATGGATCGATGATTATATAAAAGAGAAGTGGCAATAAAACAATAGGTATAGCAAATAAAACTGTTTTTGAAAGGAATTGCCTCAT
This sequence comes from Bacteroidales bacterium, assembly GCA_013141455.1. Lineage (GTDB taxonomy): Bacteria > Bacteroidota > Bacteroidia > Bacteroidales > F082 > CAJBPB01. The sequence continues at coordinate 11,335 of JABFQW010000021.1, read as the reverse complement.
AGTATATTTATACTGTATATGAATGAATTGCAGCATGTTTGCTTCAGGATGAACAAACGCGAAATCTTTTTATTGGTGTTCAAAAGTGCCTGATTAAAAATTGCCGAAGTAAGAAATAAATGGAATAACATTCAATCGGTTTTTTGAAACTACAAAACTTGCATCAAGAGCCATTGGGTGATCAAAGATATAAAATATAGATTTGTTATCACAATGCAACGGATTCTAAAGCCAGAAATGTTTTCAGGCCGTAAAGATGGTTTCAGTTGAGGCTATTTACCTGATTTCATTGCTTTTACAATGAGAAGTGATTCATCCTTGAGAAGTTTTTCATACATTTCGGTTTCACAGCCGAAAAGAGCAATTTTACCGTTTTTATCGCTGTGAATCCCCCACCCGTATCTTTTTGTGAGAGGTGAACAGCGGAAGCAGGCTTGTCCTTTTGAGAAAAATTGTTCTCTGGCAGTAACGAGTTCAGCCTGGGTAAGGTGGTTGCGTTCGGCATAAATCTGAAACAGTACATCGTCAGAGGTAAATGTATAAGGATGCTTGCTCAAAATCTCAAATTGTCGGGTTGCAACCGATTTGCCATCTGTTTTTATGGGTGGAATTTCGCCTGTTTTTGCGGGACAATCATCTGCAATTAGGATAAAAGTATCGGAGTAGTTCGTTGTATGAATCTTCATATTGGTTTAGTTTTGATGAATATGTGCTCATTAATTTTCTATTCCCTGTGCCAATAACTTAACCCCTTCGAACACCACCCGCATGGTAGCCGCCAATTGTGTTGTGAATACTGCCGGATTCCGGGTTTTAAATACGATGTTCTCAATAGTAAACCTGTTTTTTTGTAATGATGCAAAAACCTCATCGCTGTCGAACAAAAAGGCATTTTCGTTTTCCGAAAGACTGCATTTTCCATCTTTGTTCTTGAAAATCAAACGGTCGAATTCATCAAAATAATAACCTTCCTGCGCAGCATCAAACGATGATATTGTGAGGTAAACCTTTGGTTTATGTTTGTATGGCGCACCGCTTGTCGGGCAAAAAGTGCTGCAGTTACCGCATTCGTTGCAGAAATTCGCGATATTCAGAATTTGTTCCGTTTGATTAATAGCAAAGGTGCCGGCCTGCTCAATCAGAATTTCTCCTTTGATGAAGGTTGCTTTTTCAATCTGATATGAAAATGGTTCAATCTGATAGGCCATATTGGCAAAATTCGGACAAACCGTTGTGCAGATGCTGCATAACACATCGCAATGCAAACAGCGATCCGATTCTTTTATAATCAGTTCTTTAGGTAAAGTGCGACTGACCAATGAAAAGTTTATACGTTCAGCCGGTTTCAGTTCGTCAAGGGCAGGAGGGAAGGCTCTTCGCGTTCTTTTCAGTAGTAATTCCTCTCGTGAAACTGTTTTTTTGGTAAAGTCATGAACAGGTTTGGCAAGGCCAGCTTGTTTCAACATTTGTTCAGTCACCTTTCGGCCATCGCCAATGGCTTTGATGGCAGTTGCCGCGCCACGCAGCGCATCACCGCCCACAAAAACATTGTTGATTTGAGTGCGGTAATTTATTTTGTCGCCTGAAGCGATGTTGGGATTAATAAAATCAAAATCACGTTGTTGGCCGATAGCCGGAATGATGGTGTCGCAAGTGATGGTAAACTCAGAATCCACAACTTTTTCAGGAATGGCACGTTGGTTTGCTTCGGCTGTTTTCAGGATCATTCTTGAGCAAAGCAAGCCGGTAATAATGCCATCATTCCGGATAATTTTCTCTGGTGATACAAGCTCAACAATTTGTACACCCTCTTCCATCACTGCCTTTATTTCGCCCTGATCGGCAGGCATTTCGTTGATGGTTCTCCGGTAAACGATGGTGACTTTGCCATCCGTCCCAACCAATCGAATGGCGGTTCGTGCCGCATCCATGGCGGTGTTGCCGCCACCGATGATCACTACATTTTTCCCGATTCCTGTTTTTTCTCCGGCTTTTACACCGAAAAGAAAATCCAATGGATCGAGAAGTCCATGCAATGCGCTTTCTTCCGGAAATAATTGTGTTGAAAGTTGCGCACCGGCAGCTATATACACAAAGTTGTAATCAGATTTCAGTTTTTCGAAACCGGATTTGTCAATTTTATGGTTATAGTGAATGTTTACACCCAAATCGGTAACCCTTTTGAAGTCTTTTTCAATGGCTTCATCGGTCAGGCGAAAACCTGGAATGGCAAATTGCACCATGCCACCTGCTTTTGATTTCGCCTCGAAAACTTCAACCTTACTACCAGCCAGTGCAAGGTAAAAAGCGCAGGCCAATCCCGAAGGACCAGCTCCGACAACAGCAATTTTGATGTTATTGTCTGTCGTTTTAGTGAGTTCTACTTCATCCTGTTCCGAAATAAACCTTTTTACTTCACGAATTAGCAAAGCTTCATCATAATTAATACGGGTGCATTTATTTTGACAGAGGTGGTCGCAAACCATGCCGGTGATGGAAGGGAATGGATTGGTTTGCAAAATCACCTCAAATGCTTTGTCAAAATCACCCTTAGCTGTATGAAAAAGATAATCAGGAATAGCCTGGTTGGTAGCACAGCTTTCCACACAGGGCGCCGCGATGCAATCAAATTCACCCAATTTCCGCTTGGTTTTAATGCTCCGGTCAACAAGTTGTTCGCGTTTATAATACGTATTCGATACTGTTTCGACTGCATATTTTTCGAGGTTTAGCAAAGCGGCTTTTCCATTGGATGGCACATTTGCTGTTAAAGCAATAAAATCATTGATAGTGTGTGCATTACAATCAGTAAAACATTTTTCAATTTCTTCAAAATATTGTGGTAAGCGCATATAGCCGCCCGGCTTCAGCAGATCAGTACAAACAGTAATTGTTTTGAAACCGCAGCCGAGCAAACCGGCGACATTGAAAGCATCGGCGCCACCCGAAAACGAAAGTTCGAGTTCTCCATCAAACTCTTTTTGCAGTATTGAGGCAAGGTTTACCGTGAGCGGATGCAATGCCCGTCCACTCATATACATCATATGAATGTCCTGGCTGAAAGTGGGTTTATTATTCACCGATTCGAGGGTGTTGCTGAGTTTCAGACCAAAATGCAGATTACATTCTCCGGCAACTTTTTGCAACGAACGAATGATGTTGAGTGCATCGTCATATTTCAGGTCATGGGCAAAAGCTTCGTCCGGTACAATTGTTTTGAATTGCAACTTATCGTTCAAAATCTGACGCAATTTCACCGGACCCAACAATGTTGGATTCAGTTTTACATAGGTGTGCAGACCCTTCTCTTTCAGGAGATACGTTGCAATGGATTCAATTTCATTGGCCGGACAACCATGCATTGTCGAAAGTGTGATGCTGTTTGAGATTTGGATGGGAATGTCGATTTTATCAATTGCTGGATAAAATTCGCGAAGCTGATCTTTTTTTTCGGTAAGTTCAGCTGAACAATCTTTCATTTTGCAGAGATATCCCTGCACATTTTCCTGCATGATACCGTTGAGGTTATAACCGACACTCATATTGAAAATTGTTTCCGGATTACCCGGATAACCGAGTTCGCGATGCAGTATATGAATAATAATCCAGGCATTCAGGTATTCATCAAAGCTTTCGTTTATTTTAAGTTCCTGTGACCATTCACAGTTATAACCTTCGTCCTGCATATCGATGCAGGGTTTCGAAATATCAAGCTCGTCAAGGGTTTGAACGGTTTTTAATTCAATATAACGTGCACCACAAAGCCAGGCACCAATAATATTTTGAGCCATCTGCGAATGAGGTCCGGCAGCGACACCGATCGGATTATAAAGTGGTTTACCAAAGATTTCAGTTCGCAGGTCAATGGATGAAAACGGTTGATAGAAAAGCGTTGATGGGATTCCGAAAATCGAATCCATTATCTTCAACTCTTTAATTATCAGTTGGTAAAGCTGCCGGATGGATATAGATGAAAAGTGGTCTGTCATTTCAATCAGGTTTAATTCACACGAAAACGTCAATACGTCTGACGCAATTCATTCCAAATGTAGAAAATGATTTTGAAGTCGGCCAAACCAAAACAGTTATTCACCAAATTCCGTATTTATCAACATCGATTTGATACCTTTGATGGAAAATTATTCTGTAAATGCGGCATAATGGGCTATTTTTTTGTTCTTTGCTTTTCCTGTTATCGTGTGGTACTGTCGAAAAGCTATCGAAACGAGACTTTTTCTAATTTCCCGGACGAATCCCTTTAGCCTGACTTCGATGAATACCTGGTTATCAAACAAAGAATGAGTAAAATGAGCTTACCGAAAAATGATGCGATAATCCTGGCTGCCGGTCGTTCGGCCAGATATGGGCAAGCCAAATTTTCATTGAAGTTTGATGCTGAAATAACATTTCTTGAAAAGATTGTGGCCGAATATATTGCCTTCGGGTGTGAAAATATAGTGGTAGTGGTCAATACCGAAAGTTTAGACCTTTTGCAAGACAGTCAGTTTTTTCATAAGAGCGAAGCGAAATCTGTTATCAACCCAAATCCAGAGTCCGGGCGTTTTTCATCCATCAAAATTGGGATGGCTGCCTTAAAAGAATCTAACGCGACATTCATTCAAAATGTTGATAATCCGTTTGTTAATTTAAATATGTTGCATCAATTGGCTGATAATTTAACGGAATATGCTGGTATCTGCCCGACTTTTCATGGGAAGGGTGGTCATCCGCTTTTGCTCTCTGAAAAGTTGGTGATTGCACTGAAATCAGAAAATTATCATGTCGATTTTAAGCAGTTTCTGACCGGATTTGAAATTCAAAAAATGGAAGTAAATGATCCCGGAGTGTTGGCAAATATCAATACAAGAGAAGATTATGAGCGTTGGTTCGGTTCTATTTCGGCGTTTCCGGGGTCAGCCGGCGCGAAGCCATGAAGCGTTTTTTGTAATAAGGTTCTGTAGAAAGCCAATCCAAACGTAATCCGTGACGTGTACTGTGGATAAACTGTATATCGTTTGTGTCGGAAACAGCTACTACCAGGGCTACATGACCTATGCTGTTGCTTTTTGAACTGCGGCCTTTAAAAAAAACCAAATCACCTTTCTGAATCGAATCTTTCTCAACTTTATGTCCAATCAGTGCCTGAGACCGGCTTGAAGGAGGTAAAACGATGCCGAAGTGCATAAATACATAACCAACAAAACCTGAACAATCAAAACCTTTCGGGCTTCGTCCACCAGAGCGGTAAGGTGTACCGATAAATTTTTTGGAAAACCCGATCAGACTGTCAATTTCGATACATTGACCACCAAAATATAAACATTCAGTATCCGTCGTGTAATCAAGAAGTTGTGTTGTGTCAATTTGGTTTAAATAGGCAAGTACAGTGGTAGAATCGTTACAGGGTGCGGCATGTTGCGCAAGGCCTGCCGTTGAAATGAACACGATGACGATTAACCAGATATACTTCATAGGCTTAAGATTTGGGAAGGCAAAAATAAGGTAAAGATTTTAAACCAGACAAAAAAACCATTCATGAAGTTCGAAAATAGGTTCGTATTATCATTTGGTCCAGATTTAATGGAAAGTGCTTATCTGGAGTGTTTGTTTTACGAATTACAAAAGGCCGGTTTGCAAGTCGAAAAGCAAAAACCTTTGCCATTAGTTTATAATGAAGTCAGGCCGGATGTTCGCTACCATATATATCTATCGTTGTTGTAATAAAAAAAATGGTCAACAAGTTATAGCTTTGTGGCTCCGTTTGGTGAGTTCACTGCATTGTTCTGCACAAAAACTCAGCGCATCGCACTGCGGTTAAACTTATTTTACCGCAGAGTTAGGTAAAGAAGACGCAAAGCGATGCAGAAAAACTAAATGCCAGGTACACAAGCGGATAGTCATTTTAAAGTAATGAAAATCAGGAAACAAAAAGCCGGATGCAGTTCAACACTAACATCCGGCAATCAGTAAGTAAAAGGTTAAAAGGCCAAAACTATAAGCCTAACTTTATCCCATGGCCTTTGATAATTTTTCCCTTCTCATCGAACCATTCAGGAAGTGCATAGGCAAAACCACGTCCTTTATGATTCACCTTTTTTATGTCGCCCCTGCGGTTGGTTAATTTAACCAGACATTGGTTGATTTTTGATTTAGCCTTCTCTTCCGATTCATAGATACCTTCTTCAATTGCCTTTTCCTTAGTCTTTTCAAAGATATCCTTACTCAAGGTAGCGCGCCCGTTTTCTTCAATACATTGCAGTATTATTTGATCATAGCGCGAAAGCGGATAAGGTTTCCGGGTCTTCTGTGCTTCATTAGTAACAGGCTGATCGTCCTGATTCTCCCGAACCGAGATATCAGATTTAGCTGATGCTGTCGGCACAATTTTCGGTGATTCAGTATTGGACGAAAGTTTGCTCGTTTTTAGGGTAAAATACTGATTCTCCAGCTCTTCGATTTTTCTCTTAACAAATTCAGCTTTATATTCAAGCTTGCGTAGTTCGGAATGATATTCGTTTAATAAATCAAGAATATCAAATTCATTTAGGTTTTGTGTATATTTCATGGCCTCAATTTTGGTACAAATGTAATTTTAGTTCAAAGAAAATGCAATAATTTAATTCATAAAAAATACTAAAACGGTCGGAAATGCCCTGATAACGCTAAATTATTTCAATTAATAATTTGTCAGAATTCAATCATGAAACAATTTGAAAAAAATAAATGCAATAATATTTATCAGAAAGGAACTATTGGACCGGCTTTGCGATTGTTATATCTTCAATTAAAACCAATTTTGTCAAACTATTATTTTTTCTGCACCGGGAACATTCAATGCCCTGATTAAAAATAAAAAAGTGGTTCAAAACATATAAAACTATGTTGAACCACTTTACAATTTTCTGTTGCCCGATTAGGGGTCGAACCTAAACTCTTCTGATCCAGAGACAGACGTGTTGCCAATTACACTATCGGGCAATTCGGGTGCAAAGGTAATCAATAGATTTTAATACACAAATTTTTTGATGTCAGTATTGCGTAAAAGTTTGTTGCTGACCTTTATTTATACTTAGTTAAAGTACTTATTTACAGCGAGTAAAGTATGACTCATTCCATTTAATCAAAACATAGGCGCACATTTCACACCGAATTCGTCACCGCCGGCAACTGTGCAGCAACGTGTAGGTCACTCCAAAAATCTGGTTCACCCAATCTCACTTCTGAATCTCTTTTGCCCAGTTGTCTTTTAATGACACAATACGGTTGAACACAGGCATTGAAAAAGTAGAATCGTTGTCAACACAGAAGTAACCAATTCTCTGAAACTGAAACTTATCGCCTGATTTTGTATTTGCCAGCAAAGGTTCTACCTTACAATTGGTCACAACTTTCAGCGAATCGGGGTTCAAAAACTCAATGGGGTCTTTGTCGGCATGTCCTGCCGGGTCTTCATCCACGAATAATCTGTCGTAAAGTCTGACTTCGGCATCGATGGCGCTGTTGGCTTCCACCCAGTGCAACGTACCTTTCACCTTCGCCTGGTTCGATCCGGTACCACTTTTCGTTTCGGCATCATACGTACAATAAATCGTTGTTACATTACCATCAGCATCCTGATCATAACTTTCGCATTTTACCACATAAGCCCCTTTGAGACGAACCTCGCGTCCGGGTCCCAGCCGGAAATATTTCTTTGGCGGGTCGATCATAAAATCATCCCTTTCGATGAATAACTCTTTGCTGAAGAGCAACATACGTGTGCCACTCTCAGCATCTTCAGGATTATTCACTAATTCAATTTCTTCGGTCTGATTTTCGGGATAGTTGGTGATTACCATAAGGATCGGATCAATCACGGCCATTACCCGTGGCGTAATTTTATTCAAATCTTCACGAACCGTGAACTCCAGCAATCCTACATCAATCACATTATCGCGTTTTGCAACGCCGATTCTGTCGGCAAAAGTCCGGATGGCAGCGGCAGTGTAACCACGACGACGAAGTCCGGCGATGGTGGGCATGCGCGGATCGTCCCATCCGTTTACATAATTGCCTTTAACTAATTCGAGCAACTTTCGTTTGCTCATCACGGTATAACTCAGGTTTAGCCTTGCAAATTCGATCTGACGGGGCCTATACGATGTTTCAATCAACTGGTCGAGGCACCAGTCGTAAAGTGGCCGATGTACTTCAAACTCCAGCGTGCACAATGAGTGGGTAATGCCTTCGAGATAATCACTTTGTCCGTGGGCGTAGTCATACATCGGATAGATTTTCCATTTGTTTCCTGTTCGATGATGTTCGGCATTCAAAATACGGTATAATACCGGATCGCGCATATGCATATTGGGTGAGGTCATGCCGATTTTTGCACGCAAAACCCTTGAACCATTTTCAAATTCGCCAGCTTTCATCCGTTCAAAAAGATCGAGATTTTCTTCTGCCGTTCGATTGCGGAATGGACTTTCGATACCTGGCCGGGTAGGTGTTCCGCGTTGCTGACTGATCACTTCCTGAGGCTGGTCATCCACATAGGCTTTGCCATCACGAATCAGTTTTACGGCCCAATCGTACAACCGGTCGAAATAATCAGAGGCATAATAAGGCTCTTTATCCCATTGAAATCCAAGCCATTTCACGTCTTCCATGATGGAATCGACATATTCTGTTTCTTCCTTTTCGGGATTGGTATCATCAAAACGAAGATTACATTTTCCGTTGTATTTTTCGGCCAGACCGAAATTCAGACAGATGGATTTGGCATGTCCGATATGCAAATATCCATTCGGTTCAGGAGGGAAACGGGTGTGGACACGCGCATCATTTTTCCCGTTCCGGATATCTTCTTCAATGATGGATTCGATAAAATGAAGCGAACGCTTTTCGGTTCCGGCAACATCTTCAGTATTGTTCGACATAGTTTCTCAGATTAAAATCAGGCTGATTTGCAGCTTTTAAAGAAAGGCGCAAAAATACGGAGAATTAGGTTTGTTTGAAAAGGAAATATGAAGTTCTTGAAGTAAACAATAGTAAGCGAAAATTATTGAGAAACTTTTAGCTTACATTCACCTTTACACAAAATGCCTCAATGTTATTTCAATATCAGACAGATACATGCTCCCAAATAAATTCAGATGTACCAGAAGCGGATAAAGATTACAAAGGTCAATGCGTTTCTTCCAGTCTTTTTCTAACGGAAAATGCTGGTTATATACATCATAAAATATGGTGTCGAAACCACCGAATAATTTTGTCATCGCGATATCCATCTCGCGGTGGCCATAATAAACGGCCGGATCAATCAAAACCGGCAAACTATTGGCGTTACACAAAAAATTCCCACTCCACAAATCACCATGTAAGAAAGCTGGTTTTTCGGGTGGGAAAAAGGATTCGATTTTTGTGTAAAGTTTGTCGAATCGCATCGCCTGATTTTGAGAAATACGTTCACCATCACGCGCCATTTTCACCAAAGGAACCAATCGTTCCATCACGAAAAAATCGGGCCAACGTTCATGTATTACGTTTGATTGCGGCAATGAACCAATATAATTATCGTGGTCGTTTCCGTAATGATCATTTGTATTGTGGTGTAATTCTGCCAATTGCCTGCCGAATACTTCCCAAAATAATTTGTCGGGCGAAGATTGCGCAATATATTCCATCAGGATGAATGCCTCCGTTTCGCTTTCGCCAATCTTCAGCACATCAGGAATACGAATAGTATTCATAGCCCTGAGTTGCCTGAGACCATTTGCTTCAACTTCGAACATTTTAGGAAAGCGCGCAACAGTATTCCATTTCAGAAAATAATATGCATTGGCCCATTCAATCCTGCAGGCTTCATTGATCGAACCACCTCCAATACGAACGCAGGAACGGATACGATCGGTTTTGCCCGAAATTTCGGTGAGTGCTGATTCGATATGCCTGACAAGACTTAAAGGGATCATGGTGAAGAAGTTGGAAGACCGAAGCGGGAAATTCGTGTTTTACTAAAACAAAAAAACGAAAGATGGCTGATTATTTTTTCGAAGGATAATTCTTTCAAGAATCAACAAAACAGCCAGGATAGCTCCAATCAGCAATACCAATACCGGGATATGCGATAATGTGTTGGCGATATGACTTAGCGAATGAAACTCTGATTGTAGCCATGCCGAACCCATGAAAGTATAAGATGATAATAACAGTTGAATTTTATCGATGCCTACAAGATAAAAAACGGCGACCGCCACAGCGCCCATACTTACTGCAAGCAGGTAATAATGCAGGCGTGATAAAAGTGTGGTTTCGGTTTCAGTCTCCAGACCTGCAATTTGATTCATTACTTTCAGTTCAAAACCTTCCGGCGCGGCAATAGGCTTTAACTGCTTGAGTATTTGATCAATCTGATTTTCTTCCCTGGTATTCATGGCCGTAAAATTAATGTATTTTTTGTGTTAAAAGCATCGCATGAAGTTTCTTTCTGATACGAAACATCTTTGTTTTGACATTGGATTGACCCAATCCGGTAATGGTACTGATCTGTTCGACCGATTGGTCCTGAATATAATACAAACTGATCAATCCTCTTTCATCGGCTTCGAGGTCGTCAATGGCTTTGAGAAGAAGATTGGCTTCTACTTCTTTTTTTTCAATTTCATCGGTATCACCATCCGGCAAAGTTTGTGCTAATTTCTCGAAATTCAATCCGTCAACTACGGTAAATCGTTGTTTCCGCTTACGTAATTCACTGATTGATAAATTATAAGCAATCCGGTATAACCAGGTAGAAAACAAAGCAGTTCGTTTAAAGGTGTCAATTTTCTGAAACGCTTTAACAAAAACCATTTGAGCTACATCTTCGGCTTCTTCCTGGTTTTTCAAAATGTTGAACGAAATCGTATAAATCATATCTTTATGATTGACAACAAGTTGTCTGAAAGCCTGCTGGTCCCCGGCAAGCCATTTATCAATCCATACACTATCTTTGTCGTGTTGCATGCAGCATTTTAGACGGTCGAAAAAGGCTTCGGTTACAAAAAAGTGTAAATTTACTTGTTGATTATTAAAACAGTGGTTTATGAAAAAATATTTATTGATTATTGTGGTTCTATTGAACCTGAATAATCTACAGGCACAGTTCGACAGCATTTTTATCAGCAAGTCGCTGCGAATCGATTACACACACGCCGGCAATGCAGAAACAGAATGGTACGCTTTGGACGAGCTCATTGAGGAGCCTTTTTGGGGAGGATCAAAGCTTAATCTGATCGAGAGTTTCGGGTATGGTGAATACGCGGTAAAAGTGTTTGATGCGCGAAGTATGCAATTGATCTATTCGCATGGATAT
>JABFQW010000066.1 GCA_013141455.1 Bacteroidales bacterium | reverse complement strand
GTATATCGACAAGCGCTCCGAATCACTTAAAATTATTCAGTTTCTCCGGGATGAAGCCCATCGCTTCGGCATCACCCACCACCGTAAGAAATTCGAAAAAGGGCTCATTAAAACCGAACTGACCGGGATTGTTGGGATTGGTAAAGACACCGCTCAGAAACTGCTTTGGAAATTCAAATCAGTGGCAAAGATACGTGAAGCAGAATTGGAAGCCCTGGCTGAAGTCGTTGGAAAATCAAAGGCGCAGATTGTACTGGATTACTTTGCCGGATCTGAAAAAGAGAGAAATTTGGAGTAAAAACTGCCTCCCGCTCGGGCTGGACAAAATGCAAATGTTAACATAGAAGAGCCAGTCTTTTAAGTAGCTTTTTTTGATTTAAGATCAAGGAATATCGAATTACGATTTATGAAGTAAACATAATAAACTGATTTACTGATTACTTCTTAGATTAAAAATCGTTAACTAACCGAAGCGATCTCACGAACGTAGTGAGTAATCATTGTTCGATAATCAGAATGATCGAACAATATCCGACGTTATGGACGAACTCTAAATAGATAGAAACTTATATCGCTTTGTGAAAAAGCTGTGTATTGGAAAATGACACGATCATCATCCGACAATAGTCTTCAAAGAATTAATAACAACCTAAGCACGAAATTTACCTGAATTACCGGATACCTCTTTTTAGGAAAGAACGATCGCTTTATTGTTGGTCCGGTCTAAATATTTTTTCTTTGCTTCCTTCGGATCGGCTCCCATCGCTATATAGATGGTTGTCCTGTAATCGATTACAACTGCCTGAAGCTTACTGATATTGGGTGATTCAAAATTGTTTTGCTTTTTTTCGCTCATTATATAGTCTTAAATGTAGAAATGGAAATAGTTGAAAATCAAAAAGCTAAAGATAACACTTATTTCCGGGAAATGGAATTTAATTTAAATCATTAATGGTTCTGGCGATGTGCACATCTCATTAATAGCCGTTGGTGATATATCGGATTCTATCAGAATCAGTTGGCTCAATGAATAAAAAGAAAGACATTTTACTCTGCATAGTCAGCAAACTAAGTCATTTCCAAATCCAATTTAGCTCTCTTTGGAATGGTATTTATTTCTGAATAGTATATGGAAAAAGAGTATTCCCAATCCTCCACCTATAACATTTGCCATGAAATCATAGATATTTCCATCACGCCTGACAAAAATGGTGCTCTGAAGTATTTCGGTGAGGCCGCCATAGAAAAAACCAAGTATGGCGGTGATAATAATGAGCTTGATTCTATCCTTTTTCAAGGAATATTGTACGCGGAAGCCCCATAAAACCAAAAAAGTAAATGAACCAAACATGAAAAGATGGATCATCTTATCAGGTGAAACCCAATCCCAGAAACTATGGATTTCAGGGAAGTAATTCCCGGGTAAACCTGTAAGTATAAGAATGACAATTGCCCAGATTACTCCGGGCAATAGATTTAGGGCGGTATCTTTACGCAAGGCAGATCAGATTATCCTTCGATAATGGCTTTGTAGGCCTCCGCAGTCAGTAAATGTTGCATTGCTGAATCATCTGTAATTGTGATTTTGATGATCCAACCTTCGCCGTAAGGATCTTTATTCACAGTTTCGGGGGCATCAGCGAGGGCTGCATTCACTTCGTCAACTGTTCCACTTACCGGCATAAACATTTCTGAAACTGTTTTCACTGCTTCAATCGTTCCGAAAGTTTCTTCAGCAGCAAGGCTTTCACCTTCTGTGTCAACATCAACAAATACGATGTCGCCAAGTTCCTTTTGAGCAAATTCGGTAATTCCAACAACCGCATTTTTTCCGTCAACACGAATCCATTCGTGGTCTTTTGTGTACAATAAATCTCCGGGAATGTTCATAATAGATATTAGTTTTATGGCTTCAAATTTAACACTATTTGTTTGATTGAGTCTTTCTGAAAGTCACAATAATGAAAAATATTCAATTCAGTTATTGTGCCAGGTTGAACCGCATGGTGATTCCGGCAAAAGTATTCGAATTTTTATATTGGTTCGACATATATGGATCGGATACATCACGCTTGAAGAATGCTTGCAGGTTGAATTTGCTGCTCAGCATATAATCGGCTGTTACATAGATGTTTATTTTCTTTTGACCCGACGAAATTTTGCTGTTTTGCTCCGCGATACGCCGCAGTGTCGTTTTATCATTACGGAATCCAACATCAACTTTAAATACAAGGTCGTTGGTAGTTTTGGAACTTTTACCTCCAGTGACTGAAGAAATAATCAACGATAAATTCCTGATCCGGTAACCTGTCCCAATGACGAATTCGGTACTGTTCACCTCGGTCAGCTGGTTGTTGATGAAACTCATGGTAAGGTTCCGTTGCTTTTTATATTCTACCCTCGCCGTCAGGCTGTTCTGTAGTCCGACATCGATACCAAGCAATGGTGAAAACTGTTCGGTTATCGATATCATTCCGATATCAAACTTGCTGATATAAAAATTGCTGTTTTTATAAGTTTTGGTGAGATCAGTCGGGTCGTAATCGACATTGGTTCTCCAGGTATTGATCGAGTAAGATGATCGGTAGGTATGGGTTAAATTTACTGTTTTAAACAACCTGGCTACTGACGCTATTTTGGTCAAACCATTATAATTCACTGACCAATTTGGGAAAGGAATTTTTGGGAACGGACTTAGGTTTATACTTTCGGCCGTTTTACCCGAATAAGAAGCGATAAATGAGTACATGACCACTTCCGGCGACATGGCCCTGTAACCCGAAGGGAAGAAATCGCCACCCAATGAATCATACGTATAAGTTTCACCTTCGGCTACCCATTGCGGATTGCTGTATGCCAAACGGTTTGCAATTATTCTTCTGTTAGTGAGTAGGTTATCGAATAATTCGGAACTTTCCTCTTTGCCTGATTTCACAAAAGCTGTTTTCCAGAGCCAATACGACATGCTAAAATTTCCACTGGTCGTAGGCGAGTAGGTATTCAAACTGTCACCTGACGAACTCAGACGGTAATACTCGGAAAAGTTGGATGCACTCGTACGATCACCGTTAAAATCGATCCGAAGGCCCGGAACCGGTTCGAGATTGATTTTGTAGCTCATTGTTTCAGTTAGCTTCTTAGCATAGGCCTGGTTCTGGTTCGAATCACTTGATAACCAGTCGTTTCTTATCGCTAAATTTCGAATGTCGGCCTCGCTTCCCAATACAAAACCCAAACCTGGTGAGGAATTAACCAGATTAATACCGAAAATATCGGGCTCGGGTTTAAAGCCTGGCAAATAAATTCCATTGTTCTGGGTAAAGCTTAGGTTGCCTTTTTTCACACTCATTGCCAATTTCAAAACTCCATCAGCGACTAATTTGAAATAATTTATCGCTGGCTTTTTGTCTATCGAATCATTCTCAACCGGGATCTCTTCGAGTGATCCCTCCTTATCCTTAGGCATACCCGGCCTTGGTACCGGACCACCTTTATTCCCTCCTTTTTTCGAGGTGTTTAGTTTCTTCAGGTAACCAATTTTATTATAGAGTTTTAACATGTCTAAATTGCCATTCAGCATCTTCGAGTTTTGGTTTTCGATAGCATTTCCTAAACTTTCCTGTATCGAAACCGGTGAGGCAATCCAGGTGTACATCCCCTGATACCCTGCCGAGACGTTCACCCAATCTAACAGTCTTATTTTACTGAAGGGCAGTGTATAATTCAACCGAACGGTTTGGTTATAGCGGGTTTTGGTACCAAAACTCATGATTTCGTCCATGATGGTGTCCCTGTTTTTTGTGAAATCGGGATTGCTCTTATCCGGATTCCCCGCTGGTTCATAAACATAGGCATTGACTCCTGCCGTAAAATCGAAGGTAAGCGATTTCGTCAGGTCAAACTTGAAGTCAAAATTTCGGTTCCAATCCCATTGACGTGCATAAATCGGATAGGTAATAATGTCGCCTTCACTTTTGTTCCGGTATTTCTTTTCATTTTTCTGCCTGTTCATATCAGTTCGGAATGAAAAATTCTTTGGCAGATAAAAGAAATTGAAGTCCTTGATCAGTTGCAAATAAGGTTTCGACATCCATTTAATGGATGCAAAAGGTGTTACGTTTTTCGGACTTACCGAGAAATTGTATCCCAATCCACCTCGATATGTTTGCCGGAGATCATATTCAAGGTCAATATTCCGGTGATATAATTCCGAAAATGAATACGAAACATTAAAGTTTTCGACATCGTAAATCCTGGCTGTTTTATCACTCGCTACCCTGTCCTTACGCACATTAACAAGGTTTATATTTTTACGCAGCGTGTAATCGTTCGAAACGGATTTGAGTGAATCGATCTGATGTTGGTTATCAAGGGTTTGATACTCACTCTTCATGGTGATATCAGGATCAACCGGATTGTATTCAGGGTTGGCATGTGTTTCACCATAATCAAAATGGACAGGTAAACGAATTCCTGCTGTTTCGGGAAGGAATTTGCCAAAATCGATGTCAGTAGCAATATCAAAGTTTGTGATGGATTCGCGTACGGTCTCATTCACAGACATATCGAGGGTTCCGAAACCAGGCGATTTGTGTGAACCAGTAACAACAACCCGACCGAGGTTGGCTAAAATAGTTTCAACCCGTGCAGTTGCGGCCCATCCGCCCTGATCCTTGAAATCGGACACACGCAATTCATTCACCCAAATAATCGCATTTTTTGCCAGGCCATCATCGTTTCCACCAATATTTTGCTGTTTCGGGTTACGTATCCCAATCATAATACCTTTAATATCACTGATTGAAGGACTTCCGATAACTTTAATAACACGGTCACCACTTTGTTCAGTATAAGGATAATTGAGTCTGACGGTAGAGTTTGGGTCGAGCATGGCGTGATTGCGGTTTTGTTTTACACGCACAAGTTCATCGAGGTCGATATTAAAATTGTTTTCTTCAGGCCAGATTCCTTCCCGGGAATTATCTCCGTATAGAGAAAATTTCAGAGGAATTTCATATTCATAGTAATTTTCAGTAAAATCGGCACCCACCCTGATGAAGGCTCTCAATTCTCCATCAACGACTACCTGATCTTCATATCGTTTCTCAGCATGAACATACATTTTAAGTTTCTTGTATTGTCTGAAGTCGAATTCGGTAGTTTTGTAAGCGGCCCTTGCATCACCATCCATCAAATTTTCAATCGTAATCTGCATCGATTGCTCATTCATTCGGGTTGTGGTGGTTGTCGCAAAGTTTAATTCCTGTTCAATTCCTGGAGGAGTGTTATAATTAATAGGTTCACGACGGCCATTCTCATCAATATTTACTGCCGAAATATCGAAGTTTGTTTCATTTCCTGCATCATTTGGAATGTATTCGCCCGGCGCCTGCAGGTTTTGTTTGTATTTACGCCATTCACCACGCACCAACTCAAGGGTGGCAAAACGCGTAACTACAGGTTTTTCGAATCCGCGCAGAAACATGCGGATGAAACGTACTGAACGAAAATCCTCGATATTACCAACCACTTTTTCGGGTTGACTAAGCGGAATACGGAATTGATACCAGGTTATACCTCCTTTACCTGTTTGGGTGCTGGAAATGAAGTTTTCACCAACATTCATTTTTGCCGGATCGAGTTTTACACGGTATTGAAAGTAACGTTCGGTTTCACTCAGGGTATTATCGCGGTTTATATCTTCTATATTTGGTATCGAAGTGGCGCTGGTAGTATAGGATTCATTGTTTTGCTCATCGGTTGCTGAGTTCCCTTCTGGGCCGTTGTAATTCTTATAACGTTCAAGTACACTGCTATATTTAGAATTATTGTCGTAATCGGAGCCCCTGAAATAGTGGAAATTATCTGCAGAAGGATCGGCGTAAGCTTCATTGAATGCTTCAGATTGCAGCGAATATTTCTGCTCGATGATATCGAGAAAATTAGATGTATGGAAACTTATTTCATCAGCATCACCCAAACCATCATAACCCACATCCTGATACTGGCGGGCGCCTGCCTCGTTACTGAACGATTCAACCATCGATTGAACGGTAGGAACGCGTCCCCAGATGGACGTATCAACCTCGATTACACTGGCCGAAATTGGCAAACCGTTTTCATACGATTTCCTTCCATCACGCAATATATCTTCCGAAATATCCCCGAGATTAAATATGAGTTCGCCACTATTATTTTGATCGTCAGCAAATGGATCCATCATCCAGAATTCGATATACTCAATATTTGTTGCCTCAAAATCAGTCGATTCGATACGGCGCATGATCCCACCCCAACGAGAAGCTGGATCGTTGAGCAGGCCGTTCTCAGTCAATCCGTTCGAATGTGAGGTAGGATTTACATCGTAATTATATGGTCCCCTTTCTTCGGGATAATAGGCAAGATTCAGTACGGCGATGTTTACGTCTATACCGTTTTGAGGTGCCTTATTGGGATATACTTCACTTTCATAAACCTGGCGTACGTTGTTATTATTTTCAACCTCGGTTTTATCGACATTTGAAGGGCGTAGATTCCCGTTTCTATCGTAAAAGATACTTTGATCTATAATATACCAGGCAAGTTTTGCCCTGTTTTTACCATATTCGAGGCCTGTCCCTATCGAAGCTTCGGGGAAGAGATCGGGCTGACCTTGCGGAGTGCTGGCCAAAAACCAGGTACTAATCTGCCGTAGATCGATGGTCGATTTAGCCCCTTCAAAATCATCGATATACGATGTGCCCGATTTGCCTACCGATTTCGAATGACCAGGAAGGAAATGGGCAAACTCGCCATCAATATTTACCTTTGAAACATCTTTGGAGCTGAAACCCGGTAGTTTATCAAGCACTTTGGTTAACCAACGCGAATCGATATGGTAGTTCAAATCCAAGCCGTAAATGGTATTGTTAATCGGATCATCGCCATAATTAACTTTCTGGGTCAGCGGCCTTTCATGCAGATTGAGCAAGGTTGCCCCCAAATGGAAATCCTTGTTTACCTCGTGATCGACCCTCAATCCCATCATCCGCTTTTGTTGCATATTGAACATCGAATTGCTTTCGAGACTGATGTTGATAGGTGATCCTGAACTTAAAATACTTTCATTGATGATGCGTACACGTCCAAGGGTGTAATCAACGGTGTAGTCAACATTCTCGACAAGCGGAACACCACCACCGGCTGTAACTTTTACTGATCCCTGGGGTACATTAAGCGCGTTCAGATTTATTTCGCTCCCCGACTGTGATTTATAAGAACCTTCGAGTAGGAATTTGTTTTTTTCGGGAAACTGTTCGGCTCCTGATTTGGTGAGTGTATAAAGTGAGTCATAAGCGTATTTATCGGCCATTTCGGGCGAATCGGCAAAAACCTTTTTACGTAAATAACTTCCAAATGGTTCAAGTACAGAGAAATAGATGCGGCCGTTCGTCGAATTAACCGTTCCGCCCGATGTAGCTGCGAAATCTAAATAGTCGAACACACCATCACCACCTTTCACCGGGTTATTCTGTTGGTTCAGATTATCAAGATTTAACAAATGAACTAACGGGATACCTTTCACGGCTTCGCTGCCTTCGGTGAAATAACCGGTTGGGACACCATTTTCGTTACCCGAAAATAAAATGTTGAAGACAAAATCCTCTTTGTTCACCTGAAATGCCCTGATAGAATATACGTTCTTCATCATGAGATCCCACATTGGCATCTTCGTGTTCAACGTGGAGCTTTTTAATAGTTTGACAACCAAATTTTTAGGTGCACTCACGCCACGGTCAGAAAATTCACCAACCTGAAATGAACTATCATACCCGATTACCGTATATTGGTAAGCAACGGCTAATGTTTGATCCGAATTGAGGTTAGTGTTTAATGAAATAAAACCAAGCTTACCATTAAAAGTGTATTCAGACGGACTAAGTTTTCGCGCATTTTCAATTATTCCGAAGTCTTGGCCACCAACAAGATAACCTGATTTTCCGATATGAAAAGGGTCGTCCGAAAGGTAAGCAGTAACCGTTGAGATGCCCCTGATACCGTTCGTGTCGATACGTGTCATTAAATTATTCGAAAGATTATTCGGAATGGGAGGCCCATACGTTGCCTGAATCTGAGTATTATTTAACCATTCACGTTTACCTTCGCCTAAATCGGTGAAAGCCACTATATTACGATTATTCTCAACGGCAGGACCAATGTTGGTTACCCAAACTTCCACCTTGGTGATATTAATATCTGAGGTGATGACCGGTAATTTATCGAGAGAGGATTCGTATTGTTCCCTGAAATAATGACTAAGAAAAAAGTGACGGTTTTCTTCATAGTCTAAACTGCTCAGTTTGAACTTGTTTGTTTGGGCGCCACCTTGCACCGAAATGCTTTTCGACTCACTCTCCTGTTGCGAGAAAATGGTAGTTATTGTGGTGCTACCAAATTGTAACTTTGTTTTAATTCCCATCAATGCCTGGCTACCACTGATTAAAGTAGTATTTAAGGGCATGCTTACGTTACCGGCCTCAATAAGTTTAATTATCTCATCCTCTTTGCCTTCGTATTTTAGCGATAGTTTGTTTTCGAACTGGAAAGTTGCTTCGGTATTATAATTCGTTTTAAACTCAATTTTATCACCGATTTTGGCAATCACGTTCATTTGAATTTTCTGATCGAATTCAAAGTTTGTAGTACGGCGGCGGCGTACGTCCAATTGAGGGTCTTCACGATATTGGCTTCTTACACCAAAGGTTACCTCGGCTGAACCTTGTGGACGGATGTCGATGGTGTTGCTTCCAAAGATGCGGTCAAATGCCTTTCCACCAACATAAATAGCCGGAATAATTGAGTTGCTTGTTTCGGTAGTGGTATTTACAGCCCGGTCGTTCCAATACTTTTGAATACCTTTTTTATTCTGATAATTCAGATATTCCTTTTGATCCATATATACCGGCGTGGTATAGGAGAAGTTGCCAACCTTGTTTGTGAAAATATATTGTTTCGAGATCGGATCGTAAACAATATCGCGTTTGATGTTTGGTGGATCCTTCAGAAAAAGTGGAGACTGATTAATAAACTGATAATCAGGTGATCCATTATCAACAGGAACGGGATAAACTACTTTATTGGTATCAGGTTCCTGAATATTGGCCAGGAAAAGCGGTTTCCCAGAAAAAGTAAAATCACCGGCATGGCTGTTCATGTAGACAGCGATAAGGGAGATGATCGCAATGATACGTAAAGATGTTATAGAATACCTGTTCAAGCCAACTTTCGAATTAACAAACCATCACAATGAATTAGACCAAAAATATTTACAACACCTTGAGCGCTTCTTTTATAAGTTTCTCTACAGTAACAGTTGGGTTCGATTGAAAAATCTTTTCCAGCGTTTTTTCGGCAGCCACTTTATTAAAGCCAAGTATTAGCAGTCCAGATAACGCTTCCTCTTTAATAGTATTGTATGAAACATTTGATTTTTCAGAGAAACCATCCGATTTACCAACCTTATCGCGTAAGTCGATCACGATACGTTGGGCAGTTTTTGTCCCGATGCCTTTTACTGATTGCAAAATATTGGCTTTACCCGTGACAATGGCTTCGATGGCTTCATCAGTTGATAAGGAAGACAAAATCATTCTTGCGGTATTTGCCCCAACGCCCGATACAGTAATCAATTGTAAAAAAAGTTCTTTTTCGCGCTGGCTGTGAAAACCATACAATATATGAGCATCCTCACGCACAGCAAGATGCGTATAAAGTTTGACCTCCTCAGAATTCCCGATGGCACTGAACGTATTCAATGAGATATGAATCATATATCCGACACCGTGGACATCGATTACGACATAAGCCGGATTCTTCTCGACAAGTTTCCCTGAAATAAAAGCGTACATTTTTCTATGTTTTTGCCTCAATTTATGATTGGTGCGGAGCAAATTTACAAATTATACCTAATCAACCACACCTATTTATTACAATTGGTTCAGTTGGTCGAAAAATTCTAAATCAGCATGATATATGCGTAACCGTTGTTTAACTTTTTTATGGATTACTTCACTGTTGTTTTACGCTCACAGGCCAATCGTAAACCGGTAACTGATTTAGATTCGATTCAAATTATAATTTTTGTTGTGAAATAATTAACTAACAGACATAAATATGTTAATTTTGGGGGAACAAAAAAACTGAAATTATGGACAAGCTTTTTAACAAAGACGCCTTGAGTTATCATGCTTTAGGCCGTCCGGGAAAGATTGAAGTCGTTCCTACGAAACCTTATGCTACTCAACGTGATTTATCCATGGCTTATACACCTGGTGTGGCTGATCCATGTTTGGCAATTAACAAAAATCTTGACGATGTTTATAAATATACTGCCAAAGGAAATCTTGTCGCTGTAATCTCAAATGGGACTGCCGTGCTCGGTTTGGGTGATATAGGTCCCGAAGCCGGAAAGCCGGTTATGGAGGGGAAAGGATTACTCTTTAAAGTATTTGCCGATATTGATGTATTTGATATTGAGGTGAATGAAAAAGATCCGTTAAAGTTTATTGAGGTTGTAAAAGCCATTGCACCTACTTTTGGAGGTATCAATCTCGAAGATATTAAAGCGCCTGAGTGTTTCATGATTGAGGAAGAACTCAAAAAAGCGCTGCCTATACCGGTTATGCACGATGATCAGCATGGAACCGCCATCATCACTTCAGCAGGCTTACTTAATGCCTTGGAAATCAACGGTAAGAAGATAGAAAACATAAAAATTGTTGTGAATGGTGCCGGTGCCGCTGCCAGCTCATGTACTAAGTTATATATTAAACTTGGTGCGAAACCCGAAAATATACTCATGTTCGACAGTAAGGGTTTCCTTCATAAAAAAAGGCACGATATGAACGAAACCAAATTGAAGTTTGCTTCTGATTTACCTGATATGACTCTGACGGAAGCACTCAATGGCGCTGATATGTTCCTTGGCTTATCGGTTGGTGGGGTGGTAAAAAAAGAGATGTTGCTTAAAATGAACGATCAGCCGATTGTTTTTGCACTGGCTAATCCGGTTCCTGAAATTTCATATACCGATGCCATGTCAACACGTGATGATATTATTATGGCCACAGGTAGATCCGATTTTCCGAACCAGATCAACAATGTGTTGGGATTTCCATTCATTTTCAGGGGAGCACTCGATGTAAGAGCCAGTGAAATTAACGATGAGATGAAACTTGCCGCTTCACATGCCCTGGCCCAACTCGCAAAAGAACCTGTTCCGGAGGAAGTGAATATCGCTTTCAATGTTAATAACCTCAAGTTTGGTCGTGATTACATCATTCCAAAACCAACCGATCCACGATTGATTACGCGGGTTGCACCAGCAGTTGCACGTGCTGCTATGGAGACGGGCGTTGCACGCAAACCAATGATTAATTGGGAAGCCTATAATGATGAGCTCCAGAAGCGTTTAAAAATTGGTAATCCATTGATCAGGCAGATAAAAACGAGGGCAAAACATAATCCTCAACGGGTAATATTAGCCGATGCTGAAGATTATAAAATGTTGAAAGCAGCCGAGATCGTTCTGAATGAAGGCCTGGCAGAACCAATATTAATGGGTAACGCGGTAGTCATTAAAAACCTGATCCGTGAGAATGATCTCGAACTTGATAATGTTGAAATAATCGACCCACGATCACACAGCCAGAACGGTAAGCGCAAACAATTTGCTGAGGCATTATTCAAAAAAAGACAGCGGAAAGGCTTGACTTTCAATGCGGCTAAAAGTTTGATGATGCATCGTAACTATTTTGCGCCCATGATGCTCGAAACCGGTTTTGCTGATGCCATGGTATCAGGTTTAACCCGTAATTATCCTGATACAATCAGACCAGCCCTCCAGGTGATCGGAAAAAGTGAAGGTTCAAACATCGTCTCAGGGATGTATATTATCAATACCAAAGACGGTCCGGTTTTCTTCGCCGATTGCACAGTGAACAAGACACCGACACCCATGGAACTGGTTGAGATTACACTTCAGACATGTAAAGCCGTACGTGAATTTAAAATCACACCCAGGGTAGCCTTAGTCTCTTTTTCCAGTTTCGGATCATCGGATGGTGATGTCCCCCGCAAACAGAGGGAAGCCGTACAGTTTCTTCACAAAAATTATCCCGACCTGATCGTTGATGGTGAAATTCAGGCAAATGCAGCGTTAAACCCGGCTCTTTTAGCCGAAACATTTGCCTTCTCAAAATTGATGGGAGGTGCTGCAAACACGCTTATTTTCCCAAATCTTGAGTCGGCAAATATTGCTTACAAACTGATGCAGGAGTTGGGTAAATTTGAGGTGATCGGACCGGTTTTGAATGGGTTGAAGGAAGCTGTTCAGGTATTACAGATGGGAAGTTCGGTGTCGGAAATTGTGAACATGATAACCATTGCCGTATTGGATGCGCAAAGCAGAAAAGAACAAACCTACAAAGACGGAAGATAACGTAAGTTGAAAGTTTATTGGGTCGAAAGTTTATAAATATTATAAACTTTCGACTTTTTTTTTACGCAATTTAATCGCGGATAATCATCGTCTAACTATCTGATTTAGTTGAGGTAATCAAGAATTAGTAATTATGTAATGCCTGGTTTATCATGCTGATTTACTGAAAATGTTGTTGATTTGCAACTTAGCGAAATAGCATAGCAGACTCACAAATAATGAATGAACAGAACGGGTAGTACAGCATTCTCATCGTGGTGAAATGCTTGATGTTGGGTTAACGGATTTTTTTCTCTTCAACCTGAATAATGCTGTTGTCGTCTGCCTTGAAAATCCAGGCAACAACTGTTATATGGCTATCGTCGTAAGCACTGTTCAGATTAAGGCTGAAGTCGTGCGTATATTCAGTATTGATCTGATCAGGTCCGCCTCCGCTTACAAGATCGGATCCGGAAGGCGTATTGATTGCTTCACGCAACACATGACGGTGCATATAATCTTTGATAATCTTTGAACCGTCTTTTTGCCCACCAACAATGCTGTCTTCAATAATACAAACCTGCACCTTATACATACCCGTGGTGTCGCTTAGTAGTTTTGAAGTAAGTCCGATATCGAGTTTTCGGGTTGAAATATCGTAAGTAGTTGTGATTTTGATGGTTGCGACCGCAGGTTCATCTATCATTTCGGAAACTGTTGATGCCCATGTTCCATGATCAAGAATAGTAGAACCTCCCTTTTCCATGCGGTTGATCATTCCTTTCGGATACCCCGAAATACCGAACTGATCATTCCATACACTTCCTGCAGCCGAACGGAAATCATCCTTAAATGGCACCACTGACATCGGTTCTGCAAAAAAACCTGCATGAACGCTCATCACAATTAGTTTACCTGCATACAACCCCTGTAAACTTATTGCTAATCTACTGGCTGTCGGACAATTAGGACATGTATGACCCGTATAATCTTCTAATAGTACTTTCTTTGTTTCAGTCCCTCCCTGGTTGTTACCCGTTTGTTTATAGGGCATATCAATTTTATCGCATGCCTGGATGAGCAAGCCGAAAATGACGAAAAAGAGTATCTTATTTGCAGTTTTCATGACGATTTATTAAAAACTTGTTGTTATTGTAACTGTTAATCCGCTTGCAGCAGGCACCTGACGGCATACACCTCCAACACACAATACACCTTCACTCTGCCTTCCATAGGTAAGGGCAATGCGTGATGCATCTTTAATGTAACCAGCCGATATTATATAATAATGATTTCTCGCTTCTTTGTCTTTGTTTCCATAATTATACTGGTCAGCAAGTGTGAAAAACCATGTTGGGGCAATGGTATATTCTACCAGAGCAGCGGCCCAGTTTCCTTTGTCCTGCTTCGTCCAGAGATTTTGTAACTCAAACCTGACCGACTTATCCGACCGGAATGACCAGGTAACATCGGCCAAAGCGATATGTGCTTTTACCGCATCTTCTTTTGGATGACCCTGCAGGGTAACAATATCGTAATACAGATTCATGTATTGTACAACGGCCTTCCATTTTGCATTGAATTTTTTATCGATATCGATATTAAAATCGCGGAAAAAGATGGCATCCGAAACTTTAAAGAAATCGGAGGAATAACCAAGTGTACCGGGTTCACCTTTATCGATGGTATCGCGCACAATATCGTTTACCTGGCTGAAGTTAACCGCGATGCCGGTACCATATTTACCACCTAATTTGCTGCCTTTCGGAATTTTATAATTCATCTGAAACTGAACCCCCATCTCGCCATTGGGCTGGGTGGCATAGGGATACTTTGCAGTCAGGCTATAGGCATGTGTACGATTGATTGGTGGTAAGAAATTGATGTCCAATGCATTTGACGAAATGCCACGGTCCGATTTGAAACTCATATTCTGTACCCGTTTCATTTGCAGTGAAACGCCAAATCCACGTTGTGAGTAGGAAAGTGAACTAAGCAAAGCTTTCCCATCCTGATAGATAAAACCATTTGTGGCCGAGGGATCATTGATTTTGTTTCCGTATTCGGTCATAAAACCAAGCTTACCTACATTCAGGTTGACCCGTCCGGCAAAGGCACCCACATTTTCAGGTAAATTGTACAAAGGATCGGTATCACGCTGGTATTTACTTACACCGCTTGCGCCGACTATCACCCGCACTTTTGACGATTCCCATTTCTTTACCAGACTGTTAAAATCGACTTCTGCATCCAAACCGCGAACGATGCCCCGGCTGTCGCGTTCAAATTTCGTCCAGAAAAACCGTTGGCTTCCATAAAGTCCTTTGATGGTGATACCAGGCATTGGTCGTAAAACCAATCGCATACCGTTCAGGGCGTTATCATAACCTAATGTCCATTCTTCGTACGACCTTAAAATCAATCCATTGCCAAACTGTTCATAAAAATCTCCGACTGTAACATCTATCATATCAGTATGATAGCTTGCCCAGATGTTTGGGAATCCGCTCCCTTCCTGACGTGAATCGAAACCAGAGATTGGAGAGAGGAATGCTTCATAACGCATACCGGCCGAAAAATTTCCGTAACTGTAAGTAATTTTGCCAAATCCATTCAGGCCAATCCTTTTACCACCAATAACCGAGTCGGTAATGCCGAGTGCATCATCCACCTGATAAAATTGTCCATCGACCTGAAAACTGCCGTTGATTGTTGCATTTTTAATGAAATCCTGTGCCTGTGTGGTGTATCCAATCAACGAAACAAGGATAATTATATAGATTTTTCTCATGATAACCTATTGCTGTTTAATTTGTTAACTAACAACCCAATTATTTCACCCCGGCTAATTTTTTAATTTCTTCATACAAATCTAATTCTGAACCTTCGAAATAGGATGTATGTTGCGAAACGATGTTTCCTTTACCATCGAGCAGGAAGGTGTGCGGAATCATATTTACATTCATAGCGCGTTTGAAATCGCTGTTTGGATCAAGCAACACTTCAAATTCCCAGCTTTTACCATCTACCAATGGGAGTACTTTGGCGGTCGAACGTGAATCGTCGATAGAAACGGCATAAATTTTTACACCGGTTTCCTTTTGCCAATCGGCATAATGTTCGTTAAATGCGTCCAATTCCTTTTGGCAAGGTTTACACCACAGTGCCCAGAAACTCAAAATGATAGGTTTACCATCATTGCTAATCTGGTTCGTGTTAAAATTTTTTCCGTCTAATGTTTTTAAAGCTACAGCTGGAATTTTGGAAATTGATTTTTGCTCTTGAGCAAACGACAATACTGTTAATAAACTTAATGTCAATACAATAAATAATTTTTTCATAAAATGTTCTTTGATTTAAGCGATATAAACTTCTAATAATTTGCAATTCGTGTGGGGATGAAGCGCGATTTTATCGATAATATTTGGGACGATAATTGTATCAGAAATATTCATTTTGATGGGTTCTCCATCCCATTTCAGTTCACAACTTCCTTCGATACACATCAGGATTACAAACGAATCCGTATCGGAATAATCTTTGCGAAGCGGCAAACTAAGTTCAATGATATTGGTAGTAAAAAATTCGCTGTTGACGATTGGTGCAGTTCCGTTTTGCTTTACAGCGAATTTGGTTTTATGCTCAGCAACATATTTATAATCAATAGCTTCGAGTGCTTCTTCGGTATGTAGCTCACGCGACATGCCTTTGTGGTCAATACGGTCCCAATCGTAAACGCGATAGGTCGTGTCGCTGGTTTGCTGTATTTCGGCAAGTAATAATCCTGGTCCGAGTGCGTGAATTTTACCGGCTGGAATAAAAAACACATCATCCTTTTCTACTTTTTCGAAATTTAAAATGTCTTTTATTTGCTTATCATTCAAATGTTTAACATATATTTCTTCTGTCATCGGGCGGTTAAATCCACTGATAAGCTGACCGGTTTCGTCGGATTGCAGGATATACCACATCTCAGTTTTCCCGCTACCGATATTTCGTTTGGCGGCTAATGCATCGTCAGGGTGTACCTGAACCGAAAGCCAGTCGTTCGAATCGATGATTTTAATAAGAATTGGGAAGATATCGCCAAACTGATCATACACCTTATCACCAACAAGGTCACCCATAAACACTTCAACCAGTTCATTCAGTTCGTTTCCGGCTAAGTAGCCATTACTCACAATTGTCGGATTATCAGGGACTCCTGAAACAAGCCATACTTCTCCGCAATTTGGTATTTCGTCAACTTTGAGATTCAGAATTTCCTTTATTTTCTGCCCACCCCATATTTTTTCTTTAAAAACAGGAGTAAATTTAAACGGATATAAGCTTTGCATTAATGCTCCTTTTGCGACAAAAGTAAGGATTTATCTCAATGAAAAAAGCACTTGATTAAGAATAGTGATTTGTTTGGTTTTCCATGGATCGAAATTAGTTTTGAATGAATTTGAGATGGTTTTAACCCCGAACAAGAGAGGCCGTTTGCTTATTAATATGTATTGAAGTATTTTTATTTCAGGACTTCCGGTCGAAAAAACTAATTTTGCTTTTCAATATGATCAGATGAAGAGAATATGTGTATTTTGTGGTAGCAGTATGGGATTTCAGCCGGTGTATCGCGAAGCCGCCGTTGAACTCGGAAAGATGTTAGCTGCCAAAAATATTGGTTTAGTGTATGGTGGCGCTAATGTAGGTATTATGAAAGTGCTGGCCGACACTGTTTTACAAAATGGGGGAGAGGTTTTTGGCGTGATGCCCCAGAGTTTGATCGATAAGGAAGTTGCCCACAAGGGACTGACACAATTTCATATTGTACAGTCGATGGCCGAACGAAAAGATATGATGGTGCAGCTCTCAGACGCTTTTATTGCCATGCCCGGAGGATTCGGTACCCTGGATGAGCTATCAGAAATATTGACATTCAATCAGTTACGTATCACTGATAAGCCTATTGGATTTCTGAATGTAGCCGCTTATTTCGATCTGCTTTTTGATTTTATCGGTCATGGTGTAAATGAAGGATTTATCAGAAAAGAACATCAGCAGAATCTGATCGTTTCAACCGATTGTGAATCAATGATCACAAGTTTAGTAAATTATGTCCCGGTAACGATAGCCAAATGGATTGAAGATATCAAAGTGGAAAGTGAGTTTTAGGGAGTCGGAAGAGGGAAGTTGGAAGAGGGAAGACGGAAGTAGAAGGTACACAGGTTTCGGTGCTTTCAATATTAATAGGACTGGTTGGCGATAAAGTAAAGATTGTAAGAAATTTAAGTATTTATTTCAAAAGATTCGAAATGAATAAGTTAGCATTTTTTGTAAAATCGTCTTCGGTCCTCGGACTTCGGTCTTTAGATAAAAGCATTTCAGTATTTTAAACGAAAACAAAAGCATGATTGTAATCGGAATCACAGGTACCTTAGGGGCCGGAAAAGGAACCATCGTTGAATATCTGGTGAATGAAAAAGGATTTACACATTATTCAGTACGTTCTTTCCTGATCAAAGAGATCGAAAAACGCGGATTGGTTGTAAACCGTGATAGCATGACGTCAGTTGCCAATGAACTGAGAGCAGATCATACACCAGGCTATATAACAGATTGTTTGTATGAAGAAGCATTGAAAAGCGGAAATTCGTGTGTAATCGAGAGCATACGCACGGCAGGTGAAATTGATTCACTTCGAAAAAAAGGATATTTCACACTCTTTGCAGTGGATGCTGCGCCTGAATTACGTTATGAACGAATTCAAAAAAGGCAGTCAGAGACGGATTCGGTCAGCTTTGAAACATTCCTTGCCAACGAAAACCGTGAAATGAACTCGACCGATCCCAATAAACAAAACCTGAAAGCTTGCATCCAACAGGCTGATTTTGTATTTTCAAATGATGGTAATATTCAGGAGCTGCTGAATAAGATTGAAGTTGTACTAAAAAAACTGAACCCATGAGTCATCCCGAAACAGATAAACCAGAACACATCCGTCCGAGCTGGGACGAATATTTCATCAAACTTGCCGATACAGTGGCAAGCCGGGCAACCTGCGACCGTGGTCGTAGTGGTTGTGTGATCGTGAAAGACAAGCAGATATTGGTTTCGGGTTATGTGGGTTCTCCCCGCGGATTGTCGCATTGTGATGAAGTGGGTCACCTGATGAAACAGGTTATTCATGAAGATGGAAAAGTGACCCAACATTGTATGCGTACCGTTCATGCCGAACAAAATGCCATTACACAGGCTGCCCGCCGTGGTATTGCTTTAGATGGCAGTACTTTATATTGCCGCATGACACCTTGCCGTACCTGTGCCATGCTGATTATCAATTGTGGAATCCTTCGTGTTGTTTGTGAAAAGAAATATCATGCAGGTTCTGAGTCAGAACTTATGTTTAAGGAATCGGGTGTGACGATTGAGTTTGTTCACGATGAAATTCAACAATATAAATAGTTAAAGCAACAGCTTGTTAACCTAAAAAAAGTCTATAAATATCGCTAAAATCGTATAAACCAAATAGTTGTGCGGAAGTTATCACGATTACCACGATGATCACCCATTTTACGAATCCTACTCCTTTTTCAATTGCCATTCGCGAGGCAATATAGGCACCAATGATATTTCCGATGGCATGAATTAGTCCGAACTTCCAATTCACGGCGCCATTCATCAAAAAAACCACCAAGGTAAATGGCGTGTAAAGAAGCACTATCCAGACTTTAATCGCGTTTGCCTGAACCAAATCGAAACCAGCGCTCAGGACAATGGCAGCAAGTAGAAAATATCCTACCCCAACCTGAACAAATCCGCCATATACGCCAATCAGAAAAAAAATAATCCACTGCAACCAATCTACCTCTTTATTGCGTTTGCCTTCGTGACCCATCAAATGCTTTGAAGTATTAAAGAAAAGAAAGAAAATCATGATCAGCATGACTACGGCAAAAGCTTTTTCAAAGGCAGCTTTATTGATATCAACCGCAACTTGCGCGCCAACAATGGAGCCTATTACGGCAGGGATTGCAAGTTTCGTTCCTTTTTTAAAATCGAGTATATGCTGCTTTCGGAAGGCACTTACCGATGTGATATTTTGGAGGATAACAGCAATTCGGTTGGTCCCGTTGGCAATGTCAATTGGCAAACCGAGAAATAAAAAAATTGAGATCGAAATAATTGATCCACCTCCCGCCAACGTATTGATAAAGCCAACAAATACACCGGAAATGATAAGGGCAGTAACCTCAAGCCACGAAAGCATAATTCTGAATTATAAAGGCAAAGGTATCAAATCATCATAATATTGAAGTGTCAGGTAGCAGGATTGCTACGATTTGATTTATTTTGCTAATAATGATCTGATTTCCAGTATAATGGTATCAACATCAAACCCACACATTTTTTTCAATTCTTCCGGACTTCCCTGTGGGATAAACCGGTCGGGAATGCCAAGGCGTTTTATTACATTCTGATATCCGTGGTCATTGGCAAATTCGACAAGTGCACTGCCTGCGCCACCGGCGATAGAACCATCTTCGACAGTCAACACCTTTTTGAAACCTGAAAATACCTCATGAAGCAAATGGGTATCAAGTGGTTTAACGAAACGAAGATCGTAATGTGCAATATGAATGCCTTCTGTTTGGAGCTGATCGAGTGCAGTTATAACTGCATTTCCAGGTTGGCCAATCGAAACGACTGCCAAATATTCGCCGTACCTTAAGTTTCTGCCGCTACCCGTTTCAATCTTTTTAAATTGTTTTGGGGTGATTGTATTTTCAGTCTTACCCCGTGGATAACGAATGGCATAAGGACCGTTTTTATGAAATTGAGCGCTGTAAAGCAAATTTCGAAGTTCGGTTTCATCCATGGGTGCCGCAATGCTGAGATTCGGGATACAACGCAGGTACGACAGATCAAAAACACCGTGGTGTGTGGCGCCATCTTCACCAACCAAACCGGCCCGGTCAATACAAAATATTACGGGTAGATTTTGAATAGCAACATCATGAATCAACTGATCATAGCCACGTTGCAGGAACGTTGAGTAGATCGTACAATAAGGTAGCATTCCTTCGATAGCCAATCCGGCTGCAAAAGTAACCGCATGTTGCTCGGCAATACCCACATCATAAGTCCTGTCGGGAAAGCGTTCTTTCATCTTCATCAGCGAACTGCCGGAAAGCATTGCGGGAGTAATGGCCACAATTTTCTCGTTTTGCTGCGCCAGTTCCACCATGGTTTCACCAAAAACATCCTGATAGAGCGGGTGCGCCGTGTGTATAGTGGTTTCTATTGAAATCAAAGGATTTTCGTTAGTAGAAGATGGTTTATGAACTTCTTCTCCAACTTCATTTCCTTTGCCTTTTGTGGTGAGAACATGCAATAAGCGTAACCCTTTTATTTTTTTTACTGCTTCCAGGGCCGGTAGCAATTCCTCTAAATTATTTCCATCAAGCGGACCGAAACATTGCACATCAAAAGCTTCGAAAAAAGGATTTGAGAAGTCGTTAAGCGATTGTTTATCAGATTGATCCAATAAATAATTCCTTAAAGCACCTACGCTTTTGTCAATCGAAATTCCATTGTCGTTGAGTATGATCAACAAATTGGGATTCAGCTCACCGGCCTGGTTGAGCGCTTCGAAAAACATACCGCCATTCATAGCGCCATCGCCAACAACTGCGATGTGTTGCCGGTTTTGGTCGCCCCGGATCTTTGCTGCCATAGCCATTCCCAATGCTGCTGACAATGCTGTGGAAGAATGTCCCGTTCCGAAGGCGTCATATTCGCTTTCGGCGCGTGATGGGAAGCCGCTGATACCATTCAATTTGCGTAAACTCTCAAAATTTAATTGTCTGCCAGTCAATATTTTATGTGGGTAAGTCTGATGTCCAACATCCCAGATTAATGTATCAACCGGGGTATCGAAAAGGTAGTGAATGGCAATTGTTAATTCAACCACGCCCAATGAAGCACTCAAATGGCCGGGATTCACAGCCGTACTATTCAGGAGCATATTCCGTAACTCTGAAGCCAATATAACTAATGAATTATGGCTCAGTTTTCTGAGGTCGGAGGGTGAGTCGATTTTGTTTAAAAAAGTTAGGGAGGCAGGAGTCATTGGTATATTATCAGGTAATTCAGATCATTCTACATGAATCCCAACTCTAACCTTGCTTCGTCCGATAGCATCGATTGATCCCAGGGCGGTTCGAAAGTGAGTTCTATTTCGGTAGAATTTACTCCTTTCACAAGGCTAACTTTATCTTTCACTTCCTGCGGCAAACTTTCAGCAACCGGACAATTGGGTGAGGTAAGCGTCATCAGGATTTTTACGTTACCCTCGTCACCGATACTGATTTCGTAAATGAGTCCCAATTCATAAATATTAACCGGAATTTCAGGATCATAAATGGTTTCAAGGACTGTGATTATATTATGTTCCATTTCGGAACGTGCTTCATTATTCATTGACTTGCTGATTTGCTTTTAACTGAAAAATCTGTGCGTATAATTTCATTTGCTTCACCATCGATAATAATCCGTTTGAGCGCGTTGGTGAGAGATGTTCCTTCAATCCTATCTGATCAAGAAATGTTGTGTCTGATTTTAATATCTCCTCAGGCGAATGGCCGCTGAAAACCCTGATCAGCAGGTTAACGATTCCTTTTGTGATCACTGCATCGCTGTCAGCGCTAAAATGAACAATATTTCCATCAAAAGATGCATGCAACCATACCCTTGATTGACAACCATTTATCAAATAGTTATTTGTTTTATACTGTGTTTCGATAATCGGACAATCTTTACCCATTTCGATAAGGTAATTGTATTTTTCCATCCAGTCATCAAATATTGAAAACTCTCCGATAATTTGTTGTTGTGTTTGTTCAATTGTCATTTAGTAGATAATTTTATGTAATTATCAGAAATACTGCAAATTATATTTTTAAGATAACATAATGGCCGCTTTTTTAACCGCAGCAACAAATATATCAATTTCTTCAAATGTGTTATACATCGCAAAAGAAGCGCGCATAGTTCCTGGAATTCCAAATCGCTCCATGATGGGTTGGGCACAGTGATGACCCGTTCGGATAGCAATTCCTAGTTTATCAATGATCATCCCGGCATCATACGGATGTATCTCATCAATCAAAAATGAAATTACTGAAGCCCGATGAACAGGGTTTCCGATAAATTTTATACCTTTTACCTCAGCAAGCCGTTGCAGCGCATATTGTATCAATTGATCTTTATATGCTGCAATAGATACATTACCAATAGTTTCAATGAAATTTATTGCAGATTCCAAACCCAATACGGCACTTACATTTGGTGTCCCTGCCTCAAATTTAAACGGAAGCACATTGAAGCTTGTTTCATCAATTGAAACCTGATTTACCATTTCACCACCAAATTGGTAAGGTGGCATGGCATCGAGCCATTTTTCCTTTCCAAACAAAACGCCTACGCCCATTGGAGCATACATTTTATGACCCGAAAAGGCGAAAAAATCACAATCAAGCGCCTGCACATCGATCTTTTGGTTACAGATGGATTGCGCCCCGTCAATCACCACAGGAATATCGTAAACATGTGCCAGCCTGATCATTTCTTCGATTGGGTTTATGGTTCCCAACACATTGGAAACATGCGCGATAGAAACAATTTTTGGCTTTTTCTCTAATAATTCAGTGTAATGATCTAAATCAACTTCACCGTTTTCGGTGATTCCGGCAACAAGGAAATTTGCTTTGCGTTCGACACAAAGTTGCTGCCAGGGTACAAAATTGGAGTGATGTTCCATGCCGGTCACCAAAACCGAATCACCTTCCTTCACCAATAATTTGCCTAATGATGATGCGAGCAGGTTCATCGAATCGGTTGTCCCTTTGGTGAAAATGATCTCACGACTGCTTTTGGAATTGATAAAATTTGCAACAGTCTGTCTCGCATTTTCAAACGCGATCGTTCCCTGCTGACTAAGATAATGAACTCCACGGTGTATATTGCTGTTTTCCAGTTCATACCATGCTTTCACACGATCAATAACAACTCTCGGTTTTTGTGTGGTGGCTGCATTGTCGAGATATACAAAAGGTTTATTATACACAAGCTGATCGAGTGCAGGAAATTGCAGCCTAACCGCCCGGATATCGAAAGGAAGTTTTTTTTCCATCTTTAAAGTTTACTCATATCAATATCAAAATGGTACTCTTTTTCAGGCATACCACAATGCAGCACACATTTCTCGCAAACGGACAATTCACCGCGCAGCCGTTTTTTAACCATATCATCAATGCGCTGCCGCAAGGGTTCAATGCTGATCTGATTGATAATATCTGCCGCAAAAGCATACATCAGCAATAATCGCGCATTGCCGCTACTTATACCCCGCGAGCGCAGGTAAAACATTGCCTCCTGATCCAACTGGCCGACGGTTGCCCCATGACTGCATTTCACATCATCGGCATATATTTCGAGAAAAGGCATGGTATTAATGGTTGCCGTGGGCTTGAGCAGAATATTGTTATTGTTTTGGTACGCATTGGTTTTCTGTGCATTCCGTGCAACATGAATGTAACCGTTGAAAACTGCTGAAGCTTCATCATCGAGGATTCCTTTAAATTTCTCGTTGCTGCTGCAATGCGGTGCGTTGTGGTTTATATATATCTGGTTATCAATGTGCTGCTTTTTATCCATCAGATACAGTCCCAAAACATCGGCATGGGAGTTTTCGCCTTGCAGATCGACATTGATATTGTTGCGTATCATTCCGCAATTAAACGTGAGCGTATTGGTTTTGATGGTTGAGTTGGCTTCCTGCTGAATGAAGGTGGAGTTTACCAAACCCGATTGATTATTCAGATTTTGAAGCTTATACAATTCAAAATGAGCATTTTCGCCAACATAAACTTCCGATACCGTATTGATCAGACTTATAAAATGATTGATCGAATCATCGCAATGCATCAGACTTAATTTGCTGTTCTTTCCCAAGATGATCAGGTTTCGGCTCTGCACAAAAAGTGATTCTCTTCTGTCAATCATTTTGATGATCTGAATAGTTTTTTCGGCTTCAACACCATCCGGCACATAAACAAAAACACCATCCTGTACCATGGCAGTGTTTATGCTCACAAATCCATTCGATGTAATATCGCCGATTTTTCCATAATATTTTTCAACTAGCTCAGGAAACTGTTTCATGGCTTGTCGTAAACTCCCATAAACAACTCCATTCGGGAGTATCGTAATTCTATCATTAGAATTCAGGTACCAGCCGTTAAGCATCGAAATGATTTCTGTATCAAAATTATGGACCTCGCAACGAAACATATCTTCGATATCTCTTTCCGGTTCATTCGGTTCGAGATAGTAGTTGAAATGCTCTTCGGTAAGCGCTTCTATTTCGGTGTTACGCCATTTTTCATCGCTGCCCGATGGGAAACCTGTCGTTAAAAATTGTTTCATGGCAACTTTTCTGAGCGCACTAACAGAAGGAATATCGTTCGACGATATGAAATCAAAGTGCGTTTCAAAATGCCTGACAAGCATTTCGTCAAGAGAAATCTCCTCAACTAAGGGGTTGTTATTCATAGCTTTAGGAAATTAATTATAATTCAGAAGTTGCCTGATATTGTTCCTTTATCCATTCGTATCCTTTTTCCTCAAGTTCAAGCGCGAGGTTTTTACCACCCGACTTCACGATTTTACCATCGTATAAAACATGTACAAAATCAGGGACAATAAAATCGAGTAACCGTTGATAATGGGTAATTACAATAAAAGCATTATCGTTTGAACGCAGTTCATTTACACCTTTGGCAACAACTTTCAAGGCATCAATATCAAGACCAGAGTCAGTTTCATCAAGTATAGCCAAAGAAGGTTGTAACATGGCCATCTGAAAAATCTCATTTTTCTTTTTCTCGCCACCCGAAAAACCCTCATTTACCGAACGGTTTGTAAGTTTGGAGTGTATCTCGACCAGATTCTTTTTTTCTTCCATCATTTTCAGGAACTCTCCGGCCGGAATAGATGGTAATCCGCGATACTCACGTTGTGCGTTCAATGCAGTCCGCATGAAATTGGTCATACTCACACCCGGAATTTCAACAGGATACTGGAAACTAAGAAAAATTCCTTCATTGGCGCGTTCTTCAGCTGGCATTCCGATAATATTTCTGCCTTTGAACCAAATTTCACCCTGTGTAATTTCGTAACCTTCACGTCCGGTAATGGCTGCTGCCAGCGTGCTTTTACCTGTTCCGTTTGGCCCCATGATCGCGTGTACTTCACCCTGGTTCACACCAAGATTCAGGCCTTTGATTATTTCTTTGCCGTTGATGGCAACGTGTAAGCTCTTTATATTAAGTAACATA
Source organism: Bacteroidales bacterium (assembly GCA_013141455.1). Lineage (GTDB taxonomy): Bacteria > Bacteroidota > Bacteroidia > Bacteroidales > F082 > CAJBPB01. Next base: position 796 of record JABFQW010000066.1, on the reverse strand, counting down.
TTAATTTGTATTGTCCTTGTTAATTGAAATTTTTAAAGGTTCGAAGACAGAAGCATGAAGTTTGTTAATCAATTGGATTACAATTTATACTTATTTGTATATCAGGTATATTTTGATCGTTAATTAGAAATATTTACTAATAAACTTACATTTCTGTCTTCTAACTTCCCTCGTCGTGCCGCCGAGGCAGGCTACTTCCCACTTTTCTCTATCCCACACTTCCTTCCAACGTAATTGCGAGTAATTTCTGTGCTTCAACGGCGAACTCCATCGGAAGTTTATTCAAAACTTCTTTAGCATAACCGTTCACAATCAATCCGATAGCTTTTTCGGTATCGATGCCTCTTTGTTTACAGTAAAAGAGCTGATCTTCAGATATTTTTGAAGTTGTTGCTTCGTGTTCCACGATGCTCGTTTCGTTTCGTGCCTGAATATATGGAAAAGTGTGCGCACCGCATTTATCACCAAGTAGCAAGGAGTCGCATTGCGAAAAATTTCTCGAATTGGTAGCTCCAGGTGTTATTTTCACTAATCCGCGATAACTGTTATTACTTTTACCGGCAGAAATCCCTTTTGAAATAATTGTGCTTCGTGTGTTTTTACCAATGTGAATCATTTTGGTTCCTGTATCGGCTTGTTGGTAGTGGTTTGTGACTGCTACCGAGTAAAACTCACCGCTCGAATTATCGCCCATCAGCACACAACTCGGATATTTCCAGGTAATGGCCGATCCGGTCTCAACCTGTGTCCATGAGATTGTTGAATTGTTTCCTTTGCATAGTCCGCGTTTGGTAAC
>JABFQW010000047.1 GCA_013141455.1 Bacteroidales bacterium | reverse complement strand
GTAAAATCCTTCAATATCCTGGTTTAACTGCACATAAATTTTGTTGCCATACGTACCCTGGAAGAAAACGCTCAGATCGAAGTTTTTGTAGTTGGCCGCGAGGTTCAACCCGGCAGTCATTTTCGGGATTGCACTTCCCATGTGTACCCTGTCTTCGTTGTCGATATAACCATCATTGTTCTGATCTTTGAATTTTACATCACCTGGTTCTATGTTGTTGCCCTGAAAGGCTGAGAGTAAAACTTCGGTTTCATTTTGAAAAATCCCTTCCATCTCGAGCAGATAGAATGAGCCGATCGGCTGTCCCACCTCTGTTTGCGTAGCATAAATGCCTGTCTCAACCAAACCTCTCGATGACGGAGCATCTAATTTCAGTACTTCGTTGTGCAGCAAAGCAAGGTTGCCACCGATGGTGTAACCCCAATCGGACTTTGTTTGGCGATAGGCTGCTTCAAATTCAAGGCCTGAATTCAAAACGGATCCGTTGTTGATCCATGGGGCGTTGGCATAACCTACCGATGGAGGGTTGGTAGCTAATACCAGCATACCTTCCGTAACTTTATAAAAATAATCGACCGAAAAAGCAAAGGCACCTTTCCAAACTTCTACATCGAGCCCACTGTTATATTGATAGCTGGTTTCCCATTTCAGGTTTTCATTTCCAAGGGCAGACTGGGCATAACCACTATAGGATATGCCGCCGAAAGGATAATTGTAATAGGGAGATATTCTGTCTTTGTTGGCATAGAGGCCGATATCCTGATTTCCTACTGCGCCATAGGCTGCACGAAGTTTTAGATTTTCGAGCCAGGAAACATCTTTCAGGAAACTTTCCTGTTTAATGGCCCAACCTGCTGAAAATGAATAAAATGTTCCCCATTTGTTATCTTTGATGAATCGCGAAGAGCCGTCACGGCGCAGGGTTCCCGATAAGTAATATTTTCCTTTGAAATCATAATTTACTCTCCCAAAAAAAGAGGCCAATGTCGAAGCCCAGGCACCCTGACTGGTGATCTTATTTCCGATTCCGTTTCCGATGTATATCAGTTCTTCCTGTTCGATGGGGAAATTCATATCGCTGGCATACAGGGCTTTTCCGCTATTCTTTATTGCCTCAAAGCCAATCATTGCCGTAATATTGTGCGATTCTCCAATATTGGTTTCATAATTGAGTACATTATTCACTGTCCAGTTCACGATGCGCTCATTGCTGATATTCAATCCATTCACGGCGTCGATGCGGTTAAACGTGCCCCATGTTGGAAAGAAACGACGGCTGTTCGAATTTCGGTAATCCAAACCGGCGTTTGTCGTGAATTTAAGTTTTGGGGTTATTTTGGCAATAAAATAAGCTTTACCGAGATAGCTGTCGTCTTTGCGGTTGTTGTCGCTATGAGCGGTCATCCCGATGGGATTATAGCCGTCACCAAGAAAAGAATCATAAATCTGGCGGCCAAAATATTCGGCAGGCCGGTCAACATAGGTTCCATCTTCAAACTTAATGGGAATGGCCGGGTTACGGAAGAAAGCATATCTTATAACACTACCGCCATTGCCACCATAGCCGTCACCTGAGCTGCCAATAATATCATTACTAGATATTCCGACCAGCATACTCATACCGCCCGAAAGCCATTTATTCACTTCTGTATTCACATCGAGCCGCGTAGTTCCCCGTGTGTAACCTGTGCTTCTTATGATACCTTTTTGATCGTAAAATGAAGTCGAGATCATATAATTGGTCGATTCATTTCCACCTGAAACAGAAATTTCGTGGGAATTAATCGGTGCCGTTTGAAAAAGTTCTTTCACATAGTCCACATCGGCAAAACCAACCGCATCTTCCGCAGTGATAAGGCTGCGCAATGGCAATCCTACGGGCATTAAGGCATTGTCGTTGGTAGCGGCTTCGTTATAGATGGTGATATAATCGGACGTATTTACCATTTTGGTAAGATCAGTAGCTTTTTGAAAACCTGATTGTCCGCGATAAGTAACTTTGGTTTTTCCCTTGGTTCCTTTTTTTGTGGTTATAAGCACAACGCCGTTATTGGCTCGTGAACCGTAGATAGCCGCTGCCGAAGCGTCTTTGAGCACGGTGATGTTTTCAATATCACCCGGTGACAGCATATTCAGCGCATCAGCAGTCGGGATATCATCAACGATATAAAGTGGTTCGTTACCCGAATTGATTGAACCGACGCCACGAATACGAACCTTGACACCTTCACCGGGAGCACCGGTATTTTGTGTAACCGAAACACCGGCTGCTCTTCCCTGAAGTGCCTGGGCTACGCCGGATACCGGTAATTTGGTGAGTTCTTTGTTGTCAACTTTGGCAACTGCACCCAGCACATTGCGCTTTTTGGCAGTTCCATAACCAATCACAACCAGTTCATCGAGCATAATCTGCTCAGCTGTCAGTTTTACATCAATCAAAGTGCGGTCACCAGCCACTTCCTCTAACTTTATATATCCGACATAGGAATATACAAGTATTGATGAAGCAGTCAGTTGTTCTGAAACCAATTGATACTTTCCGTTGATATCGGTTGTGGTTCCTATGGTGGTTCCTTTAATCAGAATCGAAACACCAATCAGCGTTTCACCAGTGTTGTCATCGGTCACAGTTCCTTCGACCGGACGCTGTGCAAACAGCGACCCAGCTACCAAAAGCATCATCACAAATAGTACGAGTCTTTTCATTTTATCATTTTGTAAGATTTCACAATTCTGTGTTTTTTCTGTTTATTTATATGCGATGACTGCGTCGCCGGCTTTAACTTTTGAACCTTCCATCCTTAGTCGTGTTCCTGTTGGAAGCACAACAACCAGCGCAGCTTCGCCTGCCGGCAACGTAATATCCACATCTCCATTTCCCGCCTTCGCAAGGTATTTTTTCGTGACAATGTCGAACAAATCAACACTGCTATCCGACGAATAGGTTACCGTTTTATCCTCGGAATAAGGATTGTAATAAAGGTAAACCGGGTAGGCGTTATCTGCATAAAAATCCGTTGCATTGCAATCGAGCGCTAATATTCCGTCAACATCAGTTGTATGAACTATTGCTCCGAAAACACCCACGATGGATGTGCTGTAAAGGCTGAACATGGATTCTTCAGGCTGTCCGGCGACCCATTTTGGACCGTCACCAATCGACACGGGCGACACGCCTTTAAGCGCCTGTTTATTATAATCATCAAGTTTACGGATGCCTTCATATCCAATGATTCCTTGGGTCAGGTTTTTCATTTCGGGAAGCCATTGGTGCGTATCGTCAACCTGATCAGGATAAAATAGGCGTGAAGCATTCACTGCATTCAGCATAAATTTACCGATTGCCTTTACGTATTGGGGTTCATATTTTACCATGGGTACCAACGGCCATGCCATCGCCACCGAATTCATAAAGAAACCATAACCACCACCATCGGTTATACTTCCCTGCAAACCTGAAACATCGTAATCACCCCAGCGTTCGGCAATCACGCCCCATCCGTAACGGCCATCTTTCGACTGGCAGCCATCGAATGTTTGGTTGAGTAAAACGCTTACATCATAATTTGTTCCCTGCTCCGCATTCAAACGGGCCGCAGTATATGCACCAAATGGTAAAAGAATTTCATAAAAGCGACTTTCTTTTTGGTTAAGCAATGCCTGTGTGGCACTTTCTGCACCCTGCAGGTAACGGGCATCACCAAACTTTTGGTAGGCAGCATACAAAACCCAGGCATGTCCGCCAGCAGCATCCTGTTGTAGCGGAACCTGGTTACGCATGCCTTTCATCTGAGCATAATCGAAATAGGAATAATCATAATTCCCCTTCAACACCGAGTCAGCCTTGAAAAATTGTTCGGCCACCTTGCGCTGGATAAATTCAGTATTTTTTACTTCCGGAAAAAGTGCAGCAACACCATAATACAATACATTTGGATAAACATCATACCACCAGTCGCGGCCATAACCGCCACCTGCCATCGCTACTGCCGGGTTGGTGTTGTTCATCACGATATTCCACTTTGTGTCGCTGTTGAAATAATTCTGCGACATTTTCACAAAATTGAACCCGTGCTGACTGGTTTTGTTTATCCCCATCAATCCTGCACTTACCAGTGCATTCAGTGAAGTAAGGGCTTCATGAAACTCACCATTGTTATTTTTTGGACCCTGACGGACATCACCAATCACGGTGTAAAGACCGAAAGTAACCTGATCAATATTTCGCCGTGAACTATCGAGCCAGATGAGCGGGCCATAAGTAGCTGTATTGTTGAAATTGAAAGCAAGGCTATCGAACTGTATCGTTTTTTTCTTCCAGTCGATGATTTTCAGCGGTTGTGGCAAATCGGGCATCTGATCGATGCGGGGCAGCGATGTTTGAGCAACCGGGACTCCCGTCTGAGGATTACAGGAAATTAATCCTGTGAGCAGCGCCAGAAATAATATGAAAGTCAGTTTTTTCATTTCTCTTCAGAATAGGATTCTTTCATAATGTTTTTTGCCAACGGGATCGAAAGCATCTGCAACAGTGCAACAATAATGAGGGAATAGCGCAAAGCAAAAGATTCCGAAACATAGAATGCAAGGAAGATAAACAGTCCCAAACCAGCAACCCTGCCGGCATACAACCCAAACTCATGATTGAGGATATACGCATATTTATTCCGGTTTTCGCGTTTTGAAACCACATCAATCACCTTCATCATGATGGGATAATAGGCCAGATCGTGCAGGGGTTGAAAAAATACCTTACACAACACAAATACCATCACACCGAACATCGATAACTCAATGCCGTTGACGACCGTCCCAACGAGGAAGAGGGCGATACCAAAGCCGAAAATGAGAATACGGTGTTTGGGTTTGGCAAAACGCCCCAATAAATAAATGAGAATAGCCGTCAATCCACCGCTGATTCCCTGAATCAGGCCAAGTGAACCTTCCTTACCCACATATTTCATGATGAGCATGGCCGGGGCTGTAACTAAAAATCCCTGAACTAATCCTTTTAAGGCAGCCAATAAAATCTGTTTGTTCCAAAGCCTGTCGAAACGGAAATAAAGAAAATCTTTTTGAACCGGGTTTTCAAATTTCCCTCTTGCCAGGGAGAAACAGGCTAATATCGTAATTGCAAATACAATGACTGTCACAATGCGGTAACCCTGATAAATATCGAATACGATTCCGAAAATTTGCATGCCGTCGATTGAGGCAAGTAAAGCACCAATAGCCAGCGGTATAGTAATATTTGCAATGGTAAAAAAGAAAGATTCAAGACCGAAAAAGTAGTTACGGTTTTCATCCTGCGTGGTATTCAGGGCCATTAAGTAACGGTTGGTCCAGAAGAATCCGGAAGCCGCCCCAATCAGCGTGCCTGAAACAATCAATCCAAACAGTGTAATGTCTTTCACAAACATCATCCCAACCATGGATAAACC
>JABFQW010000123.1 GCA_013141455.1 Bacteroidales bacterium | reverse complement strand
AACAATAACAGATGTATGCTTAAAATGATTTGAAAAACTGTAAGGGTCGGAACAGACAGGCGGTATTATTCAGATGTTCAAAACTGCTGAACGAGTTTATCTGACATAATATTCACGAGATTTTGCAAAGGGCGTTTAGCCATCATGGCAAGCATTGGGTTCAGATCGGCATTGATCATGATTTTCACTTCAGCATGCAAATTGTTTTCCCGGATAACCGAATCAAGGGTAAAAGTGAACGGGGATTTTCCTTCAGGTTTGAGTGAAATAAGGGAGTTGGGTATTTTTTCGTGGATTCTTAATTTTAAATCCGTCATCCCTTTGATGGTAAACGAGCAGGATTCTGCATCAGCCTCCCAGTTTATCACTTGCTCAGGCATCAATTTGCCAAGGTTCTGTAAATCGGAAAGAAATAAATATACCTTTTCAGTATTGGTTTCAATTAATTTCCACTCAGTCGTAAATTCCATACTGTCAAGTGTTTAACATCTATTTTTCAAAATGTTTACTCCATTTAAGCGGATCCGACTGCCATTCCTTTAACGAAATCAATTCCTTTTCAGTTAAATAGTTGTCTTCCATTCCTTTTTCGAGTAAGGCTTCGAAATTGGTGAGTGTAGTTAGTTCACAATCTGCTTTGCGAAAGTTTTCTTTTGCCGATTCAAGTCCGTAGGAGAAAATGGCAACCATACCTTTTACGTTTGCACCTGTTTCACGAAGAGCTTCAACGGCGTTTAAACTGCTACCTCCTGTCGAAACAAGGTCTTCAACAACAATAACTGAATTGCCTTTCCCAACGATACCTTCAATTTGGTTTGTAAGGCCGTGCGCTTTTTTTTCCGATCTGACATAGGCAAAAGGCACGCCCAATTCCTGCGCAACCAACACCCCTTGCGGAATGCCACCTGTTGCAACACCTGCAATAATGTCAGGTTTTCCGTATTTTTCAAGAATGATATTTACAAACTCCTGTCGGATGTGCGTACGTATCATGTGAAATGACAGCGTAATCCGGTTGTCACAATAAATAGGGCTGTTTAAACCTGAAGCCCAAACAAAAGGTGATGTAGGATTGAGTTTTATTGCTTTAATTTGCAATAAAAATCCGGCAAGCGTTAACGCAGAATCGGTATTAATTATCATGGAGCAAAGGTATAATTTTTTTTGTGATCAACGATGCCTGACACTTATTTCGGGTAATGGAAACGCTAAACCGGAGTCATATAATAATTACACGCGCTGCAAATCTGAAGATGAGTTTTTTTCGATACTGAAATCATGGCTCAACAAATTGATAACTAAAGATATATATATCTGTTTTGAAGGAAATATAGCTGATATTGAGAACCTGATCAAGCAGAAATATATTGAAGTAAAAGCAGCAGGTGGATTGGTGATTAATGCTGAGAATGAGGCTTTGTTTATTTATCGCTCCGGTTTTTGGGATTTACCGAAAGGTCATGTTGAGCAAGATGAATCATTCGAGGAAACGGCTTTGCGTGAGGTGGAAGAAGAAACGGGTTTAACCTCGATGAAATTGGTGAAAGAATTAACGGTGACGAAGCATTTCTATTATAACAAGGGGAGATGGGAAGTGAAAATGACCAAATGGTTTCTGATGATCACCAACGAATCCAACGAACTAAGTCCACAGCTTTCCGAAGGGATTGAGAAAGCCGAATGGATTTCAGCATCTCAGTTGGATCAGGTTTTACTTAATTCATTCCGTTCGGTTCGTGAGAGTATCGGTTTTAGCGAAGTATTTAATGTAAAGCATTGATTGATATAATATTATCGTAATATTTGGAATAAGTATGAAAAAAATCGCGGTATTTCCAGGTTCGTTCGATCCAGTTACATTGGGGCATGAATCTTTGGTTTTAAGAGCGCTTCCACTTTTTGATGAGATAATAATTGCGATAGGGATAAATGCATTGAAAAATTATTATTTCTCAGTGGATCAACGCATTAAATGGATTGAGATGGTCTTTAAAGATTATCCTCAGGTCAAAGTTATCACCTATAAAGGTTTGACGGTTGATTATTGCCGGAAAATTGGTGCCAGGTATATTTTACGTGGCTTACGAACCTCAGCCGATTTTGAGTTCGAACGGAGTATCGGACAGGTGAATAAAAAACTTTTTCCGGAAATTGAAACAATCTTTCTCTTAACCACACCCGAACTTACCGCGATAACATCAAGCGTGATTCGCGATGTGGTTCGAAATGGAGGCGATGCCAGTCAGTTTGTCCCTCCTTGTGTTAGGCTCACAATGAAACCCGAAAATTAGCGTTTCGATTAAAATAAAACGCGATGTTACGATTAGCCCTTTCCTTCTTCTTGCTTCTAACTATGAATGCACAGGCCACTCCGGTCATAATCCGTGGTGAGACGAATGCTCCAAATCAAAGGGTAAGGCTAATTGTTATTGAAGATTTCATTTCGAACCTTGAGAAGACTATTGCAAGCTCAAAAACTGATATGCAAGGTAATTTTATTTTGAATGTTGATATCCAGTACATTACCACAGCACAATTAGTTCTGGCTCTCGATAGAGTTGAAATTGTTCTAAAACCGGGATCAACCTATTCTTATAAACTTACCCAATCACGGCCATCATTAACAACTTCGTATTTCGAAAAGGAAGCGCTTGGTTTACAGGTGCTGTCGGGTAATGACGGAGGACTTCAGAAGAATATTGATGTTATAAACATGGTATTCAATGCCTTTGTGATTCAGCATTTTGATGATTTGTACCGTAACAGACGCACTGATCTTTTAGATACACTTCGGGATGTAATTGCTGCCAGATTGACCAACGATCAACCTGTTTTTGTATCGGAATACAATACTTACAAGCAAGCGGCACTTTTGCAAACTGTGCGGTCGAGAAACGCCGAGCAATGGATACAGAAATTCATTATCGATAAACCGGTTCTTTATGCAAACCCGGAATATATGAATTTGTTGAATGAGGTTTTTCGTGATTACCTGATTAGTAACCGCCATTATCAGCAGGATGAAATCATAAAAAATATCGGTTCCGGATTTAGTGATTTTATACTTTATGTTTCTTCAAATCCACTTCTTACTAAGAATATTCAAATAGCTGAATTAGTCGGTTTGATCAACCTGCGCGATCTTTATTACAATTCGACATTCAAAAAAAATGAGATTATTCAGTTGCTCAGGCAATTTAAAACAGAGAGTCAAATACCACAACACAATCAAATTGCTGTCAACATTATCGAATCGGTTAATTATCTGGCCTACAACACAAATGCACCTGCCTTTTCGTTAAAGAATACTTTAGGGAAAGAGATTTCACTAAACGATTTCAACGAAAAAAAAATAGTTTTGTCTTTCGTTCAGGATAGTTGTCAGGCCTGTATTCAAATGTTGATGTCAATGAAACCCTTGTTCGAAAAATATAAGGAAGATTACGATTTCATTACCATTTCAACCGCAGCCGGGTTTAATAACTATGTTAATTTGTTCAAACAGAATGGTTTGGAATACAGGTTATTGAATATGGAGGATGATATCCTGCTTTTGGAAGACTACCGGGTGAAAACATTTCCTGAATTTTTCATTTTATTAAAGCAAGGCAAAATTGGCATGGCACCCGCCCCACAACCCGATCAAAACCTCGAATTCCATTTACAACGCCTGAAAGATCGGTAAATTGGTAATTCTAACCAACTATCCCGGCTGATTGTTTCTATTATGATGAAACAATATTTTCGACTAAATTTGCCGGACAATTCAACCCGGAAAATTGTCGGAATGATTATTGTGATATAAACTTACCTAAACGAAAATTCAAGATATGTTGAGTATATTCAGGAAACTATTTGGCGATAAAGCAAGTCGCGACATGAAAGCAATCCTTCCAACCCTACAGAAAACACTTGCTGCCTATGAGTCAATCAAAGCGTTGGACAATGATGCTTTGCGTGCCAAAACAAATGAATTCAAGGATCGGATAGCAGCAAATATTGAGGCTGAAAACAATGAAATTGCTTCCCTGAAGCTTCGGATAGATACAGATATCGATATGCCTGCCGATGAAAAGGAAAAGTTATATAACCAGATTGATAAACTCGAGAAGCAGGCTTACGACAAAACGGAAGAAAAGCTGAATGAGATACTTCCTGAAGCCTTTTCGGTGATGAAAGAGGCCGCCCGTCGTTTCAAAGAAAATGAAGTTATTAAAGTAAGTGCAAATGACATGGATCGCGATATTGCAGCGGTTCGTGAGCATGTTACTATTCAGGGTGATCAGGCATACTATAAAAATAGCTGGATGGCCGGTGGTAATATGGTTACCTGGGATATGGTACATTATGATGTGCAATTGATAGGAGGGATCGCACTTCACCAGGGACGGATTGCCGAAATGGGAACCGGTGAGGGTAAAACACTTGTTGCAACTTTACCTGTTTATCTGAATGGATTGGCTGGCAAAGGTGTACATATTGTAACAGTTAACGATTACCTGGCAAAACGCGACTCCGAATGGATGGGAGTCATGTATGAGTTTCTGGGATTAACCGTGGATTGCATCGATAAACATGAACCCAATTCGGGTAACCGCCGCAAAGCATACCTGGCAGATATCACCTATGGAACGAATAATGAATTTGGTTTCGATTATTTGCGTGACAATATGACAGGTAATCCCGATGAACTGGTACAGCGTAAGCACCATTATTCAATTGTGGATGAGGTCGATTCCGTATTGATCGATGATGCCCGTACACCTTTGATTATCAGCGGACCTACACCAAAAGGCGATTCACATGAGTTTGATATCCTGAAACCTGATGTCACAAAACTTTATAACGCGCAAAAAACTTTGGTGAGCAGCATATTGGCCGAGGCAAAAAAAATATTGCAATCTGATACAAAAGAAGCCGACATGAAACGTGGAGGTGACTTGTTATTCAGAGCATACAGGGGCTTACCCAAAAGTTCTGCATTAATCAAGTTTTTGAGTGAGGAAGGTATGCGGAGCCTGATGCAGAAAACAGAAAGCTTTTACCTGGCTGAACAAGCCAAGAATATGCATATTATCGATGATGAACTGTTTTTTGTTATCGATGAACAACATAACTCAGTTGACCTTACCGAAAAAGGGATTGATCTTTTAACGGCCTCTTATAATGAGCCTGATTTTTTCATCCTTCCAGATGTGGGAGCTGAAATTGCAGATTTGGAAAAACTCGATCTGAATGAATCGGGTAAACTTGAACGAAAAAGCGAACTGATACGTGACTACACGATTAAGTCGGAAAGGCTACATACTGTAATTCAGTTGCTTAAAGCATACACACTCTTCGAAAAAGATGTGGAATATGTTATTATCGAAAACAAGATCAAGATTGTTGATGAGCAAACGGGTCGTATCATGGAAGGTCGTCGCTATTCAGATGGCTTGCATCAGGCAATTGAGGCCAAAGAAAATGTAACGATTGAAGCATCAACGCAAACTTATGCGACTATCACGTTGCAAAATTATTTCAGAATGTACCGGAAATTAGCTGGTATGACCGGTACCGCTGAAACAGAAGCTGGTGAACTTTGGGACATTTATAAGCTCGATGTCATGGTAATCCCTACCAATAGGCCAATTGCCCGTAATGATAGGGAAGACATGGTTTACAAAACCAAACGTGAGAAATTTAACGCGGTTATCGATGAAATTGACAGTCTGGTAAAAGCAAAACGACCTGTCCTGGTTGGAACAACTTCGGTTGAAACTTCTGAATTACTGAGCCGGATGTTACAACGTAAAGGTATAGCACACAATGTGTTGAATGCCAAACTACATCAAAAAGAGGCACAGATTGTTAAGGAGGCTGGTCAGGCCGGTGTGGTTACTATTGCAACCAATATGGCTGGTCGTGGTACCGATATTAAACTAGGACCAGGCGTTAAAGATGCCGGTGGACTTGCCATCATTGGTACTGAGCGTCACGAATCGCGGCGTGTTGACCGTCAGTTAAGGGGACGGGCCGGCCGACAAGGTGATCCGGGGAGTTCGCAGTTTTTTGTTTCGCTCGAAGACGACCTCATGCGTATGTTTGGTTCAGGACGAATTGCCGGTCTGATGGACCGTTTGGGACTGAAAGAAGGTGAGATGATTCAACATTCAATGATCACCAAATCCATCGAACGCGCCCAGCGTAAAGTGGAGGAGAACAATTTCGGCGTTCGTAAGCGTTTGCTCGAATACGATGATGTTATGAATTCGCAACGTGAAGTTATTTACAAAAAACGCAGACATGCTCTGTTCGGCGAACGATTATCAGTCGATATCTCGAATATGATTTATGACCTTGGTGAAAACCTGATTACTGAACATCAGGATCAGCGGAATTTCGAAGCCTTCAAGCTGTCCGTTATCAAAAATATGGGTATTGAACCACCTTTCGATGAAGATGAGTTCGTGTCCTCAAAATCGGATCAGTTGGCTGATAAGCTTTTCGATAATTCAACGTTGAATTATAACAACCGGACGAAACGTATTGGTGAGAAAACCATGCCGGTTATCAGAGATGTTTTTGACCGCCAGAGCCGGTACGAAAATATTGCCATTCCGATTACCGATGGTATCAAAATGATGCAAATTGTAGTTAACCTTAAAAAGGCTGTCGAAACAGGCCCGCGGGAAGTTGCTTTATCCATCGAGAAAAATATTTCATTGGCTTTGATTGATGATTCGTGGAAGGAACACCTTCGTGAACTTGACGACCTGAAACAATCAGTTCAGAATGCCACCTACGAACAAAAGGATCCCTTGTTGATTTACAAATTTGAATCATTCAATTTGTTCAAAACGATGGTTCATAAGATTAACCGCGAAGTAATTTCATTTCTAATGCGCGCCGATATTCCGATTCAGGATCCTTCAACGGTGCACGAAGCCCAGCGTCCACGTGGCCTCGACAGAAGTAAGATGAAAGAAGAGCGTTCTGATTTGTTGTCACAGGCGAATAGTAATACCCAGCAAAAGGAAGTAACCCAACCTGTTCATGTTGAAAAGAAAGTGGGTCGCAACGAACCCTGCCCTTGTGGTAGTGGTAAAAAATATAAAAATTGTCACGGTAGATTTGCAGGTGATGCCTAAATCATTGTAATTTAGTGTTTGATTTGGCGAAACATAACTCTGTAATCGCCACTCAATCGTTTAATATCGATAATTGAGACTGAATTGTTAGAATGAAATGAGAAATATTACCATTGGATTTTTAATGTTGATTGTTGTACTGGTACTTTTTGTTTCGTGTAATGACAGAAACGGTTCCGATGTAAAAATATATTCCTATACCACGCCCATCGTTGATCCACCTGCCACATTCAATATTGTATTTAATATAGGAGGATACGGTGATCGTATCGCTGAAGTAACTTTTAGTCAGAATGCGGTTTGGAAAATCGAGAAACTTGGTGATGGAAGGGTAAATATGATGATGAATACCGGGAATAACGACCTGACAATTATTTCAAGCGATACACTTGGTTTACAAGCAGATAAAGTATATTATGTCGTTGTAAACAATAACAATTACAGCGAGTTCAACAATTATTTCGTCGGTTTCACCAATCTCGGCCTCGATTATGCAAGTTTTGAGCCTAAATTTTGATGAACCAGCTATCCATTTGATAAGAAAGCAGCTTCAAAATTAAACACCCTGGATTATCAACATAGATTATTCTGTATGAAACAGTTATATTATGAAATACACAAGGATATTATTAAAGCTAAGTGGTGAGGCCCTGATGGGGGATCAAAATCATGGGATTGATCCTAAACGATTGAATGAATATGCTTTAGAGATTAAAGAAGCAGTAAAATCAGGCGCTCAGATTGCCATTGTAGTAGGTGGCGGGAATATTTTCAGAGGGTTGCAGGGAGCCAGTCAGGGCATGGATCGTGTTCAGGGCGATTATATGGGGATGCTTGCTACGGTGATAAATAGCCTGGCACTACAATCCACGTTAACCGGCATGGGTGTTGAAGCCGATTTGTTATCAGGTGTTTATATCGATCGGATTGCCGACTCGATGAGCGGTCCAAAGGCCATTGCATTACTCGAAAAAGGGCATGTTGTTTTGATTGGTGGAGGAACCGGAAATCCTTTTTTTACGACTGATACGGCTTCAGCCCTACGCGCAGTTGAGATTCAGGCTGACATCATCCTGAAAGGTACACGTGTGGATGGAATATATACGGCTGACCCTGAAAAAGATCCATTGGCAACAAAGTTTGATCATATCACTTTTGATGAAGCCTATCAGAAAAACCTTCAGATAATGGACTTAACTGCTTTTACACTTTGTCGTGAGAACCATATTCCAATCATGGTATTTGATATGAATAAACGTGGTAATCTTTTAAAAGTATTACAGGGCGAATCAATCGGAACTATAGTAACAAATTGAACATAAGACAACTACGATTTTTATTTAGCAATAAGTTCATTCGTTATTTGCCAATTTGTCTTGTACTTATTGTTACTGTTCTTGCCAGATTCTGGAACCTGGGCAGTATTCCATTTATGCACGATGAGTTTAGTGCCTTGTTCCGTACAGAATACAACAGTTTTAACGATCTGATTGAATTTGGTGTTCTGAAAAATGACACCCATCCCGCTGGTGTGCAGGTGTTTCTTTATTATTGGGTTAAATGGGTTGGATTCGATGAGTTCTGGATTAAATTTCCATTTGCATTAGTTGGTGTAATTTCTGTTTGGTTTTTGTATGCTATTGGTAAACAATGGTTTAATGAAACTACTGCTTTGATTGGTGCAAGTTTTATGGCCATTAACCAGTATTTTGTTTTTTACAGTCAATTAGCCAGACCATATAGCATGGGTTTATTTGCAATTGTCTTGCTGGTATTTGTCTGGACAAAAATTGTAAATTCAGAAAAACCAACACTATTACTTTGGGTTTTTTTCGCTTTTGCCTTGTTCTTCGCATCGATCATACATGCATTTTCGATGTTTGCTGCTTTGATAATCTATTTTTCCGGATTTTGGTTATTGAAAGCCACAAACAGAATTTATTATTTGTATGCTGCAATTGTTGCAACGGTTTTGTATTCACCACATATCCCGGTCTTCTATTTTCAATTGACGCAATCTGACCTTGGTGGCTGGTTAGGTGAGCCGACACCGAATTTTATTTTTGAGTTTTTATGGTATTTCCTTCATTTTTCTCTACCTTTTGTTGGTGTTACACTAGGGGTGGTTCTACTTTCACTGTTCACCATGGAAAAACCACCATGGAAAAACTGGCAGTTCAAATTGATCGGAATTCTTTGGTTTGCAATTAGTTACGTCACGGCCTATTTATATTCTATTTATCGGACTCCTATCATCCAATTCAGTACACTTTATTTTACCTTCCCTTTCTTCTTTTTGACGGTCTTTTCATTTTTCAAACCGTTGAAAATGAGATACAATCTACTGTTAGTAATCATTATTCTAACAATTGGATCATCAACACTGATATTCCAAAGGCAGCATTTCAATCTTATATCACATCAGGGATATGATCAGGCAGCAAAGACAGCGGCAAAGGATTCACAGAATTCCGGTAATACTACATTGGCTTTTTTTTCGTCAACACCACAAATGGTTGGGTTTTATCTTAAAAAGGAACAAATTGCCGAATACACCTTATTCTCAAAACATATTCCAACAGGAATTTTTAAAAGTTTTGTCGATAAGCAAGTTAAGCGTTCCTTTATTTTGGCCATAACCGATGGAGGACCAACCGATTGGATCGAGATCGTCAGAAATAAATATCCATATCTCATTCGCAGTGAAACCTGGTTTAATACCGAATACTTTTTGTTTACTCAGGATATTTCAACCAATGAAAGGCAAGTAAAACGTTGGAACAGTGTGTATTATATTATTGATAATCTGAAACACGTTCCATTAAACGGAAGAGCCGATTTCGATGAGACGCGTATTTACGGCGAAGCATGGGTGGCTATATGTGATACCTTATTTGATCCGCGTTATCCTCAATTGATAAGTGTCAATGCTTCCGGAGTTGCTACCGACACGCTTATTAAAACGAAACTTGTGGTCGAATTGAATCATCCTGAAACGAAAGAATTGTTACACTGGCAGGCCGGAACATTGTATAATGATACCATTTTACCGGGTGAGTCATTCTTTCTGACGAGTGTTTTAAATACAGATCAGGTTGATTTCTACCCTGAAAAAATAATGTTTCGAACATATATCTGGAACCCGGAAGGATCACAATTCACCATCAGGACAATGTATATTGGAATTCGCCGGCAATCACCAAAATTTTATGGCTTGTTTAGGCCTGTTTAATAAATTTAGGATTGGACAAAACGAAAAGTTCTTGTAATTTTGTTTTTGAATTGAAAAAAACGTACCATGACCGAAGAATCAGAATTTGTACTCGAATCCATGCAGGAAGCCGTGGATCATGCCATTGAACATATGGAAAAGGAGTTTAGTAAAATACGTGCCGGAAAAGCAAGTCCGTCAATGCTCAATGGTGTTATTGTGGAATATTACGGAACCCATGTGCCAATCGAACGTACAGCAAATATAAATACACCTGATCCAAGGCAGATTATCGTTCAACCTTTTGATAAAAGCGTTATTCATGCCATCGAAAAGGCTATCATGGCAGCCAACCTCGGATTTAATCCGCAGAATGAAGGTGATTTGATTCGTATCAATGTTCCGCCGCTTACCGAAGACAGGCGTAGGGATCTTGTAAAACGGGTCAAAGCCGAAGCTGAAGTGGCAAAAGTTAGTGTTCGTAACGACCGCCGTAATGCCAATGATGAGGCAAAGAAATTGAAAGATGATGGTACCCCTGAAGACGAAATCGATGTTTTGTTGGAAAAGATTCAGGAAATAACAAATAAGTATATCACCAAAATAGACAGGCTAACCGAGATCAAGGAAAAAGATGTTTTAACTATTTGATAGTAAACTTGATATGCATTGCTTTAACAAGACACACCAAGACCAACAAATAATAAATGGAAAAATACATTAATCAATTAGCCGACTTTATTAGTAACAATAAAGAGTTTAAATATTTGGACATTTCAACATCTTACAATTATGCAACAGGCGACAGCTTTTCGTTAAGCGTGGACAATACACATAACCTGACAAATAACAATATGGGGGCGACAATTATTGACGGAATTTTGCAGGCTGGTCTAAACTACAAAAATGTTGTAAAACCTCGTGTTGACAAATTCAAAAATGAACACAGGGACATAAAGACAACAACGCAATTTTACAATTTAATTTCTACAATGGACCTTTCTGAATTGATAAATATGAAAGGACAGAAAATAGACAGAATACATACTCTTGTAAAATTTCTTAAAAATGAAAAAATAGAAACAGAGGTCGATTTTTACAATTGGCTTTCAGACAAAGATAATTTATTAGCATTATCAAATTTAAAAGGTATCAAGAGCAAGACAATTGATTATTTTAAAATATTAACGGGGCACAAAGAAACAGTTGCAGTAGACATTAGACTAAAAAATTTTATAAAACTTTCTTGTCCAGACTTAGACAATATCACATATGAGTTTGCAAAAGAGTTGTTGATGAAAACCGCAAAAAAATTAAGAGTTGAACCAGCAACATTAGATTTTAGTATTTGGACTTATATGGCACCTGAAAGAACTAAAAAAGAAAAATAGAACGCATAACAACACATAGAACTAAGCCGGACTTTGGTGACCGCCCAACAGCAAATTGCCTATTACCGTAAGAGCCACGCGGTAACTTCGGAGGTAATCTCCCAGCATAGGGATAGCTGCGGAACGTTATATGGAATAAAGTCTGGGAGTTATTGCGATTCCCGGACTTTATTTTTATGGTTTAGGAAGCTCTTTTTCGACTTCCTTTAGTTTTTGTTTCTTCGATTTTTTCTTTTTCAGGAAATAATCGAGTAACTTTGAAATGATGGCTCCTGTAACAGCCGATGAGGATATGGTTTGATTCAACAAGGATGATAAAATATTACCTGGTTTCAGGCTTTCACCAACTTCAGAAAATTCCTGTTCAATAACTAATTCTTTGTGTTGTACCTGAAGCTTCATCAGTTCGAGTCTTTGTTTCAATTCATGAAGACTGTTTATCGGAATCGGTTCATCACGATCATCAAGGTCGAGAAATACGTTACGGTCGTTCATGATTTTCACCACAGGATTGCTGATGAGTTTAATTCTATTGAAGTAAAGCACTAAACCTGCAATGATGTAAACCGCGCTCGCAATCAGAAATCCCTGGGAGTAGGTTCCAATATTGTCTCCAAACCAGAACACGAAAGCAAAAGTCAACAATAACATGACGATTGCTGCAAATCCGGCCAATATCATTACGATGACAATCTGTGTTGTGATTTCGGCCATTCGCTTACCCAGGAGAAGCCCAACATAATTGATCCTAAGGTTTATGTATCCAACAAGCTCTGAAGAAAGCTGTTTGAGGGGCCTTGTGAATTCTTCGCCAATCATAAGATATTGTTATTCAATGTGGTTAGTATTTTTATACCTCTTTCGAAGTTGATTTAATATCGTTTAACTTTTGATCAATGGCTGTTTTCAGCGCTTCAATCTGATCAGGCAGATCATCTTTGAATTTTTTTGCTTTTTCGGCAAATTTTCTTCGGGTTTCGGAGCCTTTATCAGGAGCAAATAATATGCCGGCGATAGCTCCGGCTGCGGCGCCAACCAGCAATCCCGTTAGAAATGTTTTGATGTTCGATTTAGAAGTATTCATTTTAGTGAAATGTAAATGGATGAATTAATTCGCGTAAAGATAATTCCAATTACATTTGTTTTCAATTAAAAAACTGTCTAAAAATTTAACATAAAATGAGTGTTATAATCAAATGTCAGGCTGAGCGCAGTCGAAGCCGACCAGACAAATAAAAAAACTCGTTTATAATTTTAAAAAAGAGCATTTCGACTTCGCTCAATGTGACAGAAATACGAGTTTTTATCATTTTAATTTCATTTTAACATTTTTAGACAGTTTCTAAAAAACACGCAAATAAATGGGTATGTTACGAAAACTTCAACAGCGTTGGGGTGTTAAAAACCTGATACAGGTTGTTTTAATCCTGTTGGTATTTACATGTACAGGTTTTTCGGTGCTTTTTGTCGAAGAGTGGCTGATGCGTTTGTTGGGCGTTCCTAAAGATATACCCGATTGGTTAAGGGTATTGTTGTTTGTTGTGGTAACTCTGCCCGTATATCAGCTTTTATTGTTGTTTTTCGGACTGATATTCGGTCAGTTACGTTTTTTTCTCGATTTCGAAAAACGGTTTTTTATTCGGATTTTCAGGTTGGGCAGAAAAAAAGATTAAGCCACAGATTGCCTGAAGTGAGATCGCTTCGCTGTGAGAAAGATTGATAATCATTAATTGATAGTTGCGGAATTGTTGAACTTATTTTAATTAATCAATCAAATCAATGGAAGGCGTGTTTAGAGACTAAGCTGCATCGTGAATTTATATCCAAAGTTTTTAGCCGCTTGTGGATAGGTATAACTCCCAAAACGATAAAAAGTTCCAACACCTAATTTAAGCGCCGGTAAACGAAGCAGGTTGTTGATGAGCAGGCCACTTTCGTAAAATCCATTATTTAATGTGTTGAAGTTTAAACCATTATGAAATTCTTTATTTCTTAATGCGCCATATCCAATATTTAAAGCCAACGCCATTTCGGGTTGAAATCTCCCTTTCCGGTAAATGAGTTTGCCAAAATCATGGGTTAAAAACATTGAAACATACCTATCAGAAAGAAACTCGTTCATCCGCATGGTGGTGAAACTCGACGCTGCATAGAGCCCGATATTACGATAGGAAGCCGGAGCGAAAAACAGGTTTGTAGCCGGGATTGACGAACCAATGAATCCTGCCTGTAAATGAACCTTGAGGCTTCCGAAATAGTTGGTATTGAAGGTTTTTTTTACCATCAACTCATATTTGTTATAGGATTGCTCAAGGCCGGAATACTTTGCGGTTCCATGCACATAGGTGAACCAAATGATCGGATAATTGGTTTCAGATGATACAAGATTAGAGTTCGTTTGAAAATACTTCTCCTGAAAAGCAAAGCACATTACTAACCGTATTTCAGAAAACCGATATGCGTTGGTACGAAGCGAAGTATCGTTTGTTGGTTGGAAGTAATATCCATAAAATGATTTTTTATCCTGACGGTTCAGTCCGATCTCCCATTGAAAATGTTTCGGAGCCTTGAATCCATAAGTAAAATCGATTGATTTGGTGAAATCCATCTGCGATATGAAAAACAGCCGGAAATTTTCTTCTTTCCAGATAAATTCATTTTGGCCCAAAAAGAACGAACTTCCACTCTCGATAACATCTTGTTTGTAAGCAAGCCGCAATACTGATTGTGTGCTTTTATGAATGCTAACCGATAAATCGCTGCCAAATTTCATACTTTCGTCTTTTATCCCATAACCCCAAAAACCTCCAAGTTTGAAAGTGCCCGAAATACGATCGTTTGTATGAAAGCCAAATCCACCATAGAATCCTTCGTAAGAATTAATGCGGATGAATTTATCAATCTCAAAATCAACAAATTTGGATGGGATTTTACCTGTTACTAATGTTTCAAAAGTCTTGGTTTTTTGGTCTGGATTCAGGACGTTCCCAACAGAATCCTGAATTTGATAGGTTCCCTTGCCGCTCAGGCCAAGCGTATCGGCACGAAGATGCTTCCAGATTTCACCACTTTTTTCTAATGAATCTGGGTTTACTTCAAGGACATGATCGCTGTATTTCTGGTTTTCGGTGACATCATTAATTGAAATATCGAGCAAATATCTTTTTCCAAAACCTACTATCGGATAATTTTTATTTCCCGATGCAGGCTGTGCCGGATTCAAAATAATATCGGTATTTAACTGTACCGGAAACCAATGAATACTGTCAATTTTCTCATAGTGTTGTTGTATCCTGATCGAAAAACCCTTTTCGACACGCGAAGGTTGCGCAATCACATTTTTAATGGCCCAGTTGTCGGAATGAATGGTTAACACACCTTGTAATCCATTAAAATTGTTGTTTGCTAATGGCCGGAATGAAATGGTAAAAATAGTATCATTGTTCTCTGTAGCTATTTGGTTTTCAAGGTTAAACAGATAATTATGAATATATCTGCTGTTCACCGGGCAAATGAATTTTTTACCTGCAATCAGTAGGGTATCATTATAAAAATCGAAGGACAGGGCCTGCGATACTAAAAAGGTAAATATCGGATCTTTGAGCCCGGTAACTTTGGTGGCAAGTACTTTTTCGTGTCTTTTATCGGGCGCTTTGAATGAGTGTTCTGCTATGGTTTCAAGAATAAATAAATCTTTTTCGGATAGGTTTACTTTAAATCGGGGCCGACTTGAAGTGGAGTCAATCCGTATTGAATCGATTGTAATCGCCCTTGATGTGTCGATTGTCATAACCATTTTATCGTAAGCAGTATAAGCAAACGAATTCAGTTTTTCCGGATCGTTCAGGTCGCGATTATCAATCAGGTTTTGTATGATCCGGTACGCTGGATTAACAACAGGATAAATGCTATCTCCATTTAACAACATTTCTTTTGGTTGTAACTTGATAAGCATTTCTTTCGAAAAAACAGGATCGACCAAATCCAGGGTTTCAAATCCGACATACGAAAATCGGATACTGTTGATCTGTTGACCGGTTTTCAGTTCGAATTTCCCGTCAATATCAGTTGTTCCGGCAAAAGTATTCTGATTGATGAAAATGTTCACAAAAGCCAGTGTTGATCCTGTATTGGCATCAACAACAGTTCCTTTGATAGTTGGGTTTTGCCCGAAACCATTCATCGAAAATAAAAGGAGCAATAATACGAATTTAGAAACAATGAACAGCCTGATTGCCGTCATGTTAAAAGGTTTGATATTGTTAATGGTAGAAGTCAACCGGTTGAAAATCAAACAGCAAAATATTGTTCAAGGGCTGTTAATGTATCTTCACCGGTGAGAATATCGTGTGCGATTTTTCCTTCGTGGAGTATAACAATCCGGTCGCAGATTTCTGTGATATGGCTAAGGTCGTGACTTGAGATCAGGAAAGTGATTTTTTGGTCAACTTGTTTTTGTTTGATAAGATTTTTCAATCGAATCTGGGTGCTAGGATCCAAACTATTGAAAGGTTCGTCGAGTACAACAATTTCAGGGTTTCCCATCAGTGCAGCCGCGATCCCTATTTTCTGCTGATTTCCCATCGACATGGTACGGAGGAGTTTCTTTTTGCCAATGACTTCACCATTAAAAAAATCTTCCATTTCTTTGATAAACAGTTGTATATCATCTCGTGACATGCCTTTCACTTTTCCGGTAAACTCAAAAAATTCTTCCGGACTCAAAAAATCAATAAGAAAGCCCTGATCGAGGAAAGAACCGGTAATATGTTTCCAGTTATCTGTTTCTGAAACAATGCTGTTGTCAATTTCCACCGTTCCTGAGTTTGAACGGATTAAATCGAGAGTCAAACGGAAAAGTGTCGTTTTTCCGGCGCCATTGTTACCAACCAGGCCAAAACAAGTCCCTTTGCTGATTTGTAAACTGTTGATATTGAGAACCTCTGTTCCGTTATAGCTTTTTGTAAGATTTTTTACCTGTATCATCGTGTAAAATTATTTTCTGAAAATTTTATTCATTTTTAAATTGTCGAATTGTCGAATTGTCGAATTGTCAAATTGTCGAATATTTATCCTCTTTCGCGGAAGCCTACGGCCATAATATATTTTCTTTCAGTGGCATTTTTCAATATGGCACGCGCAAAAACCTGACGGAAGGTTAATCCTAAAATACCGGTTAAACCCAATGCGATCAGTCCTAATTCCGCATTTCCAAACCATTTAAATGGCAAATAAATAATAAGCGGGCCGATAAAAAAGGGAAGTAAAAACAACCAGTGAGATGCGCCAATACCCTGATAGTTGAAGGCACTTCCTTGTTTTAAATTAAGCGCCTTTTTATTGAATGTGGCAAAATATAGTGCGGTTGGTATAACAATACCCAGATTAAAAAGGAAACATGCTGTATTAATCAGTAGAAATTCGGTGCCATATAAAAAGTATGGGATGGTGAGCATATATGAAACGGATACCAGAATACTTGCTGCGATGAATTTGGCCCGGATGAAATCTTTGAAATTGATTCCCGAGGTGAGTAACAAATCAAAATAAGTACCTTCATAGGCAAAAGCATATTGCAAATAGTTCACCATGAGTATCCCGGTCATGAACACACCCACAAAAATCATCATACCGCCTTCATGGTCATACTGATCGTTGGTGTAAAACATCAGGCCGTAGGCAAGGAAAAGTGGTGATAAATAGAGCATTGATTTGGTTCGTTTGTTTCGTAGATATAGTTTTATATCGATACCAATAAGTTCGCCGATTATCCCGAAATTTTTCAAATATGCAACATTACCTATATGATTATCAGTCTTTTTCGTATATGATGATAAATCTTCAAGGTAAAGATTCATCGAAAGAAACTTAAAATTCATCCAATAGGTAACCACCGTTAACAATAATGGTAAACCTAAGAAGGCCGGAGTCTTCACCATGAATTCGATAAAATTGGCAAATGTTTCAGAGTAAGAATACCAATGCATATAATCACCCAGCGCGAACAACCCAATGATTGAGATCATGATCGTTACGATGGTCAAATTATTTACCATTTGTTTTTTGATGTAAATGATTAAATAGTTGAGTGATAGATCAATAGAAATCATTGAAATCAACCACGCCAAAGCAATCAGGTTTCCATGGTAATATGCAATCTGAAAAAAAGCAAAGGGTGTGAAAAAAATAATAGAAATCAGGTTAAAAAAGTTGAGTGAACCTTTGCCAAGGATGAAATGAAGCAAATTTCGTTTTTTAACCGAAAGATGCATATATGGCCTCACCTCAAGCACAGGTAACTGCTGCATAAGAAACCGTATGACAAACATCGCCGAAAAATAGTAGGCGATTACCTTGTAGAAGGCGAATAGTGGTTCAGTCCCCGGTACGATCTCGTGCCATCCTTTTGCAACAAAAAACGAGGCGAGCATCACTTCGGCAAACAAAATGGAAAAGATAAAGAACATGAAGATGTTCATGGCCAGGCTTTTATGCCAGATTGGAGACCGAACGGCCTGTTTCCATTGGTGACTAATAAAAGATTGTATCAGCATAAGCTTATGTGTTGTTTCGGGGATTTATAGTTTTATTTCAGGTTTCTGGTTTCTGGTATATCTTTGTTTCATTGTTTCATTGTCGAATTGCCACATTGTTGAATTACCACATTGCCGAATTGCCAAATTGTCACATTAACTTAGGATTCGACTTATGCCTGTTTTTGTCGCGCTCCGATTTTTTTATCATATTTTTTTCGAATGCATCTGTCAGATTCACTCCGGTTTGGTTCGCAAGGCAAATTAAAACGAAAAGAATATCAGCCATTTCATCGGCTGCATTCATGTCTTTATCCGTTTCTTTATACGACTGTTCACCATATTTTCGGGCCATGATACGCGCCAGTTCTCCCACTTCTTCCATCAGCAGGGCAGTATTGGTAAGTTCATTAAAGTACCGCACCCCAACCTCATTAATCCATTGATCTACCCTTTGTTGTGCTTGTTCGAGCGTCATCGTATTTTGATTATTTTCAACAAAGATAATCAGCAAAACAGAATGAAACCCCATTGATTAAGATTATTTATGAAATATCGGATGAGGTAATATTTAACTGAATTGGTTGAAATTCAATAGTTTCAGACTATCTTTGTCGAAAATTATCACCTTGAATATTGAATCAAACACTTACTTAGCTAAAACTGTCTCTGGACTGGAAGCCGTGTTGGCCAAAGAGTTAGAACAACTTGGAGCCGAAAATATTGAAATACTTACCCGCGCGGTACAGTTCACCGGCGACAAAGCGCTTTTGTATAAAGCAAACTATGTGCTTAGAACTGCATTACGTGTGCTTAAGAAAATTTCGACTTTTCAACTTGAGAATGAACTGGCACTGTATAATATGATGAACACTTTTCCGTGGGAGGATTATCTGACAGAAAATCAGACTTTTGCTATCGATTCAGTGGTAAGTGGAAGTACTTTTACGCACTCACTTTTTGTTTCACAAAAGGCCAAAGATGGATTGGTTGACCGTTTCAGAAGTAAAACCGGTATCCGGCCATCCGTTGATACCAACAATCCCGATCTGCGTATTAATATCCATATTTACAACCAGGATTGTACCTTGTCGCTCGACAGTTCGGGCGATTCGCTGCACAAACGTGGTTACCGGACCGCGGTTGACAAAGCACCACTCAACGAAGTACTGGCTGCCGGATTGATACAGCTGACCGGTTGGAAAGCAGATTGTCATTTTATTGATGGAATGTGTGGCTCGGCGACCTTGCCAATTGAGGCAGCCTTGTTTGCTATGAAAATTCCGGCAGGCTATTTCCGTGAAGAATATGGCTTTATCAAATGGAATGATTTCGATGAATTACTTTGGGAAAATATTGTGGATGAATATTCAGCAAAAATCTGCGATTTTGATTTTGAAATTTGGGGTTCCGATCATTCTGCAAAGGCAATAAGCATCGCGCAGGAGAATGTCCGTAAAGCGCATTTGCATAAGGATATTAAACTGATGCACAAAGAGTTTGATAAAATTCAACCACCAGAAGGCGATGGAATCATGATTATTAATCCTCCGTATGGAGAACGTTTAGAAGAAAGTGATATTGAAGGCCTATATAAAATGATTGGTGATACCTTAAAACATAATTTCAAAGGTTATAAAGCCTGGGTCATCAGCAGCGATTTGCCTGTGTTAAAACTCATCGGACTTAAACCTTCTAAAAAACTGATTGTTTTCAACGGTCCGCTGGAGTGTCGTTTTGTGTGCTTCGATATTTTTGGAGGAACATACAAAGAGATGAAGACGGAAAAGGGGAGGGGATAATTCCCTTGGGTACTTAATGTTTGTGATAAAAAATTTGTCCTGTCCCAATAATTTTTAGAATTGTCGTTTTCTGATTCGTAAATCGAATTCCGGTTCCATAATTTATACCCATTATAAATTTCAGCTTTTTGCAATTATTTGTTTGTCAGATAAATATATTTTTCAATATATTTGTTGATGGTGTATTATTCAAAAACAAAGCCAATTTTATTTGTTTTAGACCAAGCCAAATTAGTTCCTAAATAACTGATAATTATTTCATTATGATTAAGAAAATCACGTTCGTTCTGCTATTAGCCTGCTTTTTTTTAATAAGTTATGCACAAAAAGCACCAATAAAATTCGGAAAGCCAGATTTAGCAGATCTTCAAATGACAGTTTACGATCAGGATACCAGCGCTGAAGCAGTAGTATTATGTCAATATGGTTATTTCGATCCCAATAGGCTACTTTTTACAAAAACGATACGCATTAAAATATTAAAGCCGGAAGGGACTAAATGGGCGAATTGGCGATTTAGGTCCGGTTTTGAAACCAATGTGGAAGGTTATGTTTACAATTTGGTAAATGGAGAAATGGTGAAGGAAAAGTTGAAATCGTCAAACGTATATCGCGAAAAAATATTTAACCAGGTTTTTCAATATCGTGTTTCGTTTCCAAATGTGAAGGTTGGTTCTGTGATCGATATCGAATATATGCACCCCTGGGTTCCAATTGATTTTTATTTCCAATATGATATACCGGTAAAATGGAGTGAATTAGTCATTTACCAACATAATTATTTAATCTTTTCGAAAAACTTTTTCGGCTTTGTGCCATTTTCAGAGGGTTCAGATAACCGGTGGGTTGCCTCCAATGTTCCTGCTTTTCACTCGGAACCTTTTATGAATTCAGAGGCAAATTATAAAACCCATTTCGAATTTGATATTAAGAGTATTACTTATGAAGGATTTAAATATCATGCTATTGCAACAAGTTGGGAGAATATAAGTAAACTATTAATCAATGATCCCGACTTTGGAGGTGCGATTCAGGGAGCTTTCTTTTTGAATGATGAGGCCGATCGTATTGAAGCACTCACAAATGCACCAAAAAGAAGGATGATTGAGGCTTTTAACGCTATTAAGCGAATCAAATGGGATGGAAATGAACGAATTGGAATTTCAAACAATTCACTTGGAACGTCTTATAAAAATGGTATTGGTAACTCGAGTGATGTTAATCTGTCACTCTTGAAATTGTTAAGAAAACTTGATATAGAGGCCGATCCGGTTGTGTTAAGTACCCGATCAAATGGAAATTTGTCGGATTATAACCCTTCAATCAATAAATTAAATTATGTAATAGTTCAGGCAGTTGTAGACGGTAAAAAATATATGCTTGATGCAACAGAAAAATATATGCCGTATGATTTATTGCCAGCCCGGACTTTAAATGTACAGGGGAGAATTGTAAGCAATTCGAAAGACTATTGGGTGCCATTGGTTACTGAAAGAAAAGATAAATCGACCTTTTTTTATGATTTAACGCTTACATCTGATCTTTTGTTAACCGGTAAGTTAACCTCAAGCCGATCCGATTATTCAGCCCTGGAATTTCGTAATTCATTTTTTTCCTTTACAAGCCCTGATGAATATGTTCAGGATTTTGAAAAAAGTCATCAGGGCTACCATATACTCAATTTTGATTTCCAGAATTTAGATAGCCTGACCCAACCTGTCATAAGTAAGTATTCATTGGAGATTTCCGATGTAGCCGAACAGGTAGGTGAAGAAATTCATCTAAATCTTTTCTTCGACAGGCGATTGAATGAAAACCCTTTTAAACAGGAGAAAAGATTGACAAACATCGATTTTGACTATGCAACGGAAGAAACCTTAATTGTGAAAATAGCACTACCCGATTCCTCAACTGTGATATCTGTTCCAAAACCAATTAAACTTTCTTTACAAGATAATGGTGGATATATGAGTTATTCAATTGGTTATCAGGGAAATTCAATTTCTGTGAATTTTAAATGGGGATTAAACAAATCAAGATTCACCGTGATTGAGTATGAATATTTGAAAGAGTTTTTTAATCAATTAGTTATGAAACAATCTGAACCGGTAATCCTCAAATTGAAATCAATATGAAACGCCTTAAATATTTCTTCATATTTGGTTATATTTTGTTGACAACCAGTTTGTTGGCAGGTGTAAAGTATCCTATAAGCGAGATTCCGGAAGCACTCAAAAAAAATGCTGAA
This sequence comes from Bacteroidales bacterium, assembly GCA_013141455.1. Taxonomy (GTDB): domain Bacteria; phylum Bacteroidota; class Bacteroidia; order Bacteroidales; family F082; genus CAJBPB01. The sequence goes on along the minus strand of JABFQW010000123.1, from coordinate 4,492 downwards.
GCGGTAATTCGTATTGATGAGAGTAAGTTTGATCTTTTATCTAAAACATCAGCTAAGTTATCGCATAAATATGTGGTAACAATTTTTAATGAAAATAGCCTTGATTTATCGAAGCAATATTTGTTTTATGATCAATTCACTAAAATTAAAGACATTTCCTGTGTGGTTTATAATCCGGCCGGAGAAAAAGTGAAAAGCATTCAGTCCGACAAAATTTTAGATTTTAGCGCTGTTGCCGGCTTTTCTCTTTTCGACGATAATCGGGTTAAATTGGTTGATGCCGATTATGCGATTTTCCCATTTACTGTTGAGTTTGAGTGGGAAGTGGTGTATTCAGGGACACTGTTATATCCAAGATGGATGCCATATGATGATTATTCCGTTTCAATTCAACAATCGAGCCTTATTGTTACAGCCGACATTTCTATGGCTCCATTGCGTTTTCTTGAGCTTAATGGTGCACCTGCTTGTGTTAAAATAACTGATTCAAAATCAAATTCATATTATTGGAGTGTAAGCGATCTTTTGCCAATTAAAAAGGAACAATTTAGTATGGGTTTGGATCAATACACACCAATTGTTCATCTTGCTCCATCCGATTTTAGTTTGGATGGCCATGAAGGAAACTTAGATAGCTGGAACAATTTAGGTAAATGGGTAAATGAACTAAACAAGGGAAGAGGGATGTTGTCGGATGAAACGAAAAGCCAAATGATTGAATTGGTAAAAAATGCCACTTCCGATGAAGAAAAAATAAAACTCCTTTATAAATATATGCAACAGAAAGTGAGATATGTAAATCTCGCACTTGGTATTGGCGGTTGGCAACCTATTGAAGCGCAGCGTACCGATAAAGTTTCGTATGGAGATTGTAAAGGATTAACCAATTATATGAAAGCTTTACTCGATGCCGTAAATATTAAATCCATTTATACCTTAGCCAGGGCCGGAGCACTTGAAAGAGATATCCTCGGCCAATTTCCATCAAGTCAATTTAATCATGCCTTTTTGTGTGTACCAGTATCGAACGATACAATTTGGCTTGAATGTACCAGCCAACGCAATCCGTTTGGTTTTTTGGGGACATTTACCGATGACCGTGATGTATTGCTAATAACCGATGATGGTGGAGAATTGGTGCATACCCCAGTTTATACGATAAAGGAAAATGTGAATAATACACGAATTGAAGTTAACCTTGATGAAAACGGTGATATTGATGCAGTAGTGAATTCGTGTAATAAAGGATTGTTTTATGATGATCTTGAACAGGTAATTGGTATGGATGAACATGATAGGAAAGAATTTTTGATGGAATCGATACATCTTTCAGGATTTGAGGTGCCTTTGTATGCATACACACCAGTTCCTGATCAACCGGTTATAAATCTGAATATGGAGATTTTAGTTCGAAAATATGCCAATGTAGTGAATAAGCAGGTTATTCTTCGTCCGAATATCCTCAACCGTGTTATCAATTCACCCGATGCTGTTATAAATAGAAAATCGAAAGTGATATTGCGCCGCGAATGGCAGGAGAATGACACAATAACCTACACCTTGCCAGCAGGATCAACAATTGGTTCCTTGCCAAAGGACATCGATTTGCAAAGTGATTTTGGTCATTACAAGGCTACATTCAGGAATGAAAATAGCAAATTGGTCTATACACGACAGTTTACCCGTTTCAAAGGTGTGTTTGAACCTGAGAAATATAGTTTATTGGTGAGTTTCTATGATAAAATACGGAAAGCCGACGAAACGAAATTGCCTATAGTTTTATAGCAACTTTGTATACTTGAAGTGAACTAAATACAAAAGTGATCTCATAACTCTGAAGCGGATTTGTCATCTGACCCATTAACATAAGATATGTGATTCACTTTTATCTCATCTCTCATTTCTCATTTCTCATCTCTTTTCTCTCTTCATTTTTCACAACTACAACATCCCCTCATCAGCAAAACTGTAAAAGGAATTTCCGCCAATAATCAAATGATCAAGCACCTTGATTTCGATGGTTTCGCCGGCGGCAACCATTTTTTTTGTCAAAGTGATGTCTTGCGGACTGGGGGTAAGTTGTCCCGATGGATGATTATGGCAAAGTACAAGGCTTGAAGCATTGGCTTCTAAAGCAAACTTGAATATTTTCTTTGGATCGGCCACCGTACCTGCCACGCCACCATCGCTTATTTGTTTGATTCTTATAACCTGATTTGCCCTGTCGAGGAACAAAACCCAAAATTGCTCGTAATTCAAATCGGAAAGATTTGCAAATAAACATTCAAACGCATCACGACTGGTTTTAATTTGCTTTAATTCAAGCACTTCGCTTTGCCTGCGCCTTTTACCAAGTTCTAACGCAGCAATGATCGAGATGGCCTTGGCTTCCCCAATGCCGGAATACTGCATCAGATCATGGACACTCATGCGCGAAAGTTCGATCAGGTTATCCTGCTTATCTTTCAGGATTCGTCGAGAGAGATCAACAGCGGTTTCTTTCCTGTTACCCGAGTTGATAAGGATGGCAATGAGTTCAGCATCACTCAGACTGCTTTTCCCTTTGTTTAAGAGCTTTTCGCGAGGTTTATCGTCTTCTGCCCATTGTTTGATTGAATTGTTTTTGGGATAATTTTCTGAAGTTAAATCGATGGTGGCTTGCATGATTTTTTTGATTGGTCGATAAAAATACATCTTTGCGAATAAATTTGCAAATAGTATTTCTTTTCAGTAGCCCTCAATGAATGAATATTGAACAAAACTAAAAAGCCCCTTCTTTCGTGAAAGAAGAGGCTATAAACTAAATCGTTTGAAAATTTTTATGCCAGTTTGGCTGCGAACCGGGTTGTCTTTGATTTAAGGTTACCGGCTTTGTTTTTATGAATGACGCTTCTTTTAGCCAACTTATCAATCATCGCGTGTAATTTTGGAAGGGTGGTAACGGCTTCTGCTTTTTCGGTTAAACTTCTGAATTTCTTCAATGCATTACGCATGGTTTTACCATAATAGCGGTTACGTAATCTTCTTGCGTCATTTTGACGAATTCTTTTGATGGACGATTTGTGATTTGCCATTTTATTATTTTCTTATAGATAATCAATCATTTTCGGGCTGCAAAAGTACAATTTATTTTCTGATTACAAAATTTGTATTTCAATATTTTTATTTTTCAACCAATTATTTAGCTGATTTGGGTTATTTTACAAACCGAAACAATAAAATTATTGTCACAAGCCTATAACCGCCGGCTTTTGGTACTTCACGGTTATAGGATCGTTTTCTTGTAACATTTTCTAAACTGGCTTATTGAACTACAAATTTCCTTGAATTAATATGTTCTCCTTCAGCTATTTTCACTAAATATAATCCTTTTTCCAGGAAAGCTACATCCATTGTATAAGTTGCATTCTTTTGCAATGTAATATTTTGGCTGATCAACTTTCTGCCACTAATATCATAAATTTCAACTGTTTTATTTCCGGTAATTGAAGTTTGGATATTGAGATTTTCAACTACTGGATTCGGAAATATCTCCAATCTGTTATTTCTCTCATTTTCATTTACATACGTTAGGTCATCCGTATTGTAAAAGGCTTTCTCTGAAACAACTTGCGTAATCGTATCGACATAATATTCCATCAGCAAAATATAGAATGGTTCAAATTGCCAGTAATCATATTTATGCCGGCTATCAACAGTTTCCTTTAATCGTACAACATTACTGAAAGTTCCGAAAGGAGTTATCATGGTGCCATAGGCATCGTAAGTAAATCCGGCGTGGGTTTCTAAGTAATTATGAGGAAAAACCAATTGTGTATCAGGAACAGGAAATACCGTAGTATTTATTCCTAAATATAGAAAGTCGGTCGATTCGAGTTGAAAAACTTGTGTTGCTACTAGGGTTGTTCCAAAATAAACTTCGTTTGCAAGATTGCCTGTTGGGAATAATGCCTGAATATCGGGGCTAAGTGTTGAAAAATCAATGCTTTTGAAATAATATGAATAAGGATCGTAAGGGATGTCTGAATAATCCCAGGTTTGATTCGCCCCTGCGGTACCTTCTATGATATTCCCCGGGATATTGTGTCCAAAGGTTTGTGTCCCCAAAGGCGCTCCATTTATTTCGGTAATTATCGGTTGGGCCCAACTGCTACTCATGAAAGTAACCAATACTAAAATCAAGAGGGTAAATTTAGTTTTCATAGTGTTAATATTTAATTTCCTTAATCGTTTGGCTGTTAAGTGTCGCCCCGTTTTTAGCATGGGTTCTGGTCTCCATTTTTGTTAATTAAAAAGGTGAATTTTAAATCCTTGTTTGCCTTTGTATAAGCGTATTATTTTGAAATATCAATGCGCGAAATCAGCAATCGTTTGGCTGTTAAGTGTCGCCCCGTTTTTAGCATGGGTTCTGGTCTCCATTTTTGTTAATTAAAAAGGTGAATTTTAAATCCTTGTTTGCCTTTGTATAAGCGTATTATTTTGAAATATCAAT
>JABFQW010000094.1 GCA_013141455.1 Bacteroidales bacterium | reverse complement strand
ATATTATGTAACTGATATATAACCATTTACGATACTATTTAGATTGGATATTAATTTAACCTTCATTTATTATATGACTGAATTACAGCGTTTTACGAAATTATAAATCCGACAGCTAAAAAGGTGTCACGGATCATAAAAAAAGTTGACTTGAAAGTGTTTTTGCTTTAACGATGTAAATTTTTAGCAACGGTTTTCTTTATAGATTTGAAGACGCATTTATCGAACTTGGAAACAAACAAAAATATCTCCCGAAAAACATTTCTCAAACTTGTCACTTTTGGTGTATCCGCTCTTTTTGTGGCATTGTGGAATGCCTTACTGAAACAAGAGAAAATAGTACACTCAACACCTGAGACTTCAAGGATTAAGATGGCAAGCCTGACGACAGGTGTGCATTTTATTGAGGATGTGATTGTTGTGAAACAGAATTCAGCTATCCTTGTTTTTTCAAGCCGGTGCACCCATGCCGGGTGCAAAATCAACCATGAAATTAATGGCCGGTTAGTTTGCCCATGTCATGGTTCAGCTTTTGATGCAAGTTCGGGAAAGGTTTTAAATGGTCCGGCGGGTTTAGCATTGAAGCAGATATCGTTCGAAAAGGATATCATTAACAACGAAATCGTATTAAACAGAACCAGGTTGTGAAAATATATCCTCAATTAAGAAAACTACTTTATCTGGATTCCTATGGTTGGATTGCCGTAGCAGCACTCCTGATTTGTTCAGTTTCGGGAGCTCTGCTCATCGCGGCGTATGACATCAACGAGCCATATCTTTCTATTTCGCGCCTGATATCTGATAATCCTTCGGCGAGCTTAATCCGTAATATTCACTATTGGAGTGCTCATATCTTTCTGATATTCACACTGATTCATATATATGATCACCTGAAACAAAAAAACGAAACCAACATACGCAATCATGGAATCTGGCTCAGATTGATATTATCAATATTGTTTACTTTCTATGTAATGTTATCAGGATTCATTCTGAAGGGAGATGGCGACAGTTTTCAGGCCCACCGGATATTCTCGGCTTTGTTGAATAGCCTGCCATTTGCTGGTTCCATATTACAACAAACCTTTGTTGGCAATGAATCTGATTTTCAGGTATTGTATATTCAACATGCTGCCACAGCTACGATTTTTCTTTTCATCGTTTTGTTCGAGCATGCAAGAAGTTTGCGGGTGAATAACAGAACTTTTTTAATCACTTTATTTTTTGTTCTGCTTTTAAGTTTCACTTTCAGGGCGCCTTTACACAGTCCGGATGATGAAATGATGAAGGGTCCCTGGTATTTTGTTGGTTTACAGGAAGTATTACACTGGATCGAAAATCCCCTGGTTGTGATGGCTTTCGTGTTTATGCCCGTGGTTGGTTTATACCTGTTGCGTTTTACCCGAAACAAAGTTAGCCAGACAATAAAAATATTTTTCGTGCTAATGGCATTGCTATATATTATACTCAGTATTAATGGTTTGTTTTTCAGAGCAGCCTATTGGCAATGGCAATGGCCCTGGGATAATGCATATAAGTTGGCGCCATTACTGGATCAGGAATTCATTTCATGGGAAGCAACAATTTCAGGCAACCTGCCTGTTATCCAGGGTCGTGTTGAAGCCTGTTTGACCTGTCATGCCGGAATGCAGGGGTTTTCGGATGGACACAAGCCCGAAAATATTGGTTGTTTCGCCTGTCATGGTGGTGATCCATGGACTCGTGACAAATTTGAAGCTCATAAAGATATGGTAAAAGTACCGGGCAATTTATCTAATTCGAAAGAAAGCTGCGGCTCGGTCAATTGCCATCCGGCCATTGTTGAAAGGGTTTCGTCCAGTATGATGGCCACATTAAGTGGTATGATAAGCGTTGATAAATGGGTTTTTGGTGAAATTCCCCTACCCGATGGCCACGAGAAAATCACGGAAATAGGTCAATCACCGGCTGAGGTTCATCTGCGCAATTTGTGCGCCGGTTGTCATCTGGGAAATGAAAAAACTAAGGTCGGGAAAGCGGATTGGCTTGATCGCGGCGGCGGTTGTCTGGCTTGTCATTTGAATTATAACGACAATGCTATCAGTAGTTTGCAAAAGATGCAACAGCAATCTGTTTCAGATACAACAACACCAAAGTATCATCCCGACATTGATTTGAAAATTACAAATGACCGTTGTTTAAGTTGTCACAGTCGATCCGGTCGTATCGCTACAAATTTTGAAGGCTGGCATGAAACAAACTTGAAACCGGAGGCTGTTATCGGTAAACCGGAATACAGATTATTGCCCGATCAGCGTGTTTTTACCAAAATGCAGGCTGACGTGCACCATGAAAAAGGAATGACCTGTATCGATTGTCATGGTTCGTATGAGCTGATGGGCGACGGGAATCATTACAACCACAAGGAAGAGGCTGTGAAAGTGCAATGTAGCGATTGTCATACCCGTCAATCAAACATGACGCGGTCGTTTGCTGAGGTGGACAAAGAAACACAATTGATTGCCTGGTCGAGGAAATACAAAACAGAAGATGTGAATCTGATTGTAACACAGAAAGCCGGATTCCCGCTTGTAAATACATTGGTTGATGAAGAAGGAAAACGGCTTCGTTTGATAAAGAAATCAGGCGGGGATACCGTTTTGATGAAACCGCCTGCCAGCATCTGCACCGAAGGTAAAGCGCACCAAAACCTTAGTTGTGAATCGTGTCATTCGGCATGGGTACCGCAATGTATTGGTTGTCATAACACTTACGAAAATAAAACCAAAGGTTTTGATTTGCTGATGAATAACGAACTGACCGGAACCTGGGTTGAATATGCCGATGCCGGACTTGCCGGATTACCTGTACTTGGGATGAAAATAGCGGTCGATTCAACACTTACAGTCGCGACTTTTGCACCCGGCATGATCATGCAGATCGAAAATAATTTTCCAACATCAGAAAAGGAAACAACTTTTCATCGGATTTATGCGCCTGTTTCGGCCCATACAACAATAAAACAGGGTCGCGATTGTAAATCATGTCACAACAATTCGCTTGCGATTGGTTATGGTCGCGGTCAGTTGATATTTTCAAAAACAGGTATCTGGAGCTTCGGGGCTGAGTACCAAAATAATAAATACGATAATTTACCCGAGGATGCCTGGATTGGTTTTTTGCAGGAGCGATCTGATCAGGCTGCTACCCGATTGAATATGAGGCCATTTAATATTGTAGAGCAGAAAAGAATCCTGACTGTTGGAGCCTGCCTCAGTTGTCATGATGAGAAAAGTAAGGTGATGCAGCAAAGTTTAGGCGATTTCGGTTCAGTGTTTGAAAAGAGAAATTCGAAATGTGTGGTACCAGTCTGGTAAACCAAGGTCATAGCTTATTTCGTTTGCGTTTCGTCTTCTCAAGGCTGATTACCACCAGGCTTTATTCAAAATGATCAGAAAAAAAATAGTTTCATGCTGGCTGCCAGCAAAACAACAGAAAGTACTATCCTGAGTTTGTACTCAGAGAGCGTTTGGCTCCCAATGGCTGAACCCACAAATCCGGCTCCCATCACAGCAGCAATATAATAAATCAGATGTGGTTGAAAATTAATAAACTGACTCGCCAGTCCGGCCAATCCACTGGCAGAATTCAGAAGAATGAACAATGCTGAAACGGCAGAAGCTTCCTTAGTTGTAGCAAATCCTGCCAAAATCAAAATCGGGGAAAGTAATATTCCACCTCCAATACCAATTATTCCGGAAATCAAACCAAGAACCAGACCAATAACCAGGGCTAAAAAAAAAGGAAGGTCATGCATTGGTTTTATCTTCATATTTCGCACAAACAACAATCGGAATACCGCGATCAACAGAAAAATACCAAGTAGAATTTTATATAAAGTTGGATTAATGCTGATTTGTGCTCCCAAATAGGCCGCCGGAACTGAACTTATCAGAAAGGGCATAATCAGTTTCCAACGAAAAAATCCGGCACGATAATAGGAAATGAACGCGATTCCCGATACAAACATATTCATCGTCAATGCATTAAACCTGATCGAATCCGGAACAAAACCAAACAAAGCCATCAATGCCAAATAACCGCTTGCTCCACCGTGACCAACGGAAGCATAAAAAAAGGCAACCAGCATTAAACCGATAATGAAATAGATTTCGTATTGCATATTGTTCTCCTTTCCAATTCAAAATTAAGTTCGGGAGGCTGGCTCGTTTCCAAAACAACCCATCGGTTGGACAGGCATGAACCAAAAGGTTTTTGGCCCGACCCAACTCGGAGATATTGGGTCAAAGTTAGACAGAAATGCATTATCGGCAACGAACAAATTGTTGTTGTTTGATAGTATTTCAGGCTTTTCAGATCAGGTTTATTTGTGATTTAAATCCAGATTATGTCTGGCAATTATTTTGAAGGACCTTTCATAAAAAAAAAGTCATCCTATTGTGCGGGATGACTTTTTACCAATTAAAAAACCAAACTAACGAATAATTTTATTTTCAGGAACTGATGCCCATTCAGCATAAGCACCTGCATAAAGTTTAACATTTGGAAATCCTGAAATCTCCTTTAATCCAACATACAAAACAGCGGCCTTAATGCCGGTCTGGCAATAAACAACGACCTCCTTTTCAGGTGTAAGACCGTATTTAGCAGCTATTGCCATGATCTCTTCCTTCGTTTGATAAGCGCCCGTTGATATTAGTATCTCTTTGTAATTCAATAGAATAGCTCCAGGGAGATGACCTTTACTTTTCTTATCCTTGTCGATACCGTTAAATTCATCTGGTTCACGGGCATCAAGTAATAGTGCGTTTGGGTTTTCTATTAGCGTTTTAACATCAGCCATACTTATATTCATACTTTCGTTTATGGTTGGTGTGAAAACCACCGGTTTTCGTTTTGTTGGTGTTGAGGTCAAAGGAATACGCGAGGCCTCCATCAGGCTCATTTCCTTATGGAACAACTTCACATCAGTGGCGCCAATATATTTTAAAACCCACCATACCCTGCTGTTGTATTTCTGTGATCCATCATCGTAAATAACAATACTTGTTGATTCACTTACACCGGCTTTACCGAAAATAACAGCCAAATCAGCGGCATCCTTAAACTGTCCATCAATCGGGCCGGCCTTGTACAGACTTTTATGCGGAATATTGATAGCACCCTGAATATGTTGCCGGGCATACACATCAGCAGCCTGAACATCAATCACCACGATGTTTTTATTCGATTTCAATTCTGAGGCAAACGATTTGGCATCGATGATAAGTGGATCTGCATTTACGGTCAATACCGCTATAATAAATAGTAAGGAAGCGGCAATTTTATGAAATTTTTTCATTTTCTAAACATTAATTAAGTTTAACCTGTACCTGAATCTGAAGCACATCGTTCTGTATTTCGTTGTAATTAAGCAAATCAGTGGAGGAACTATTTTCGGTGTTATACAAATAATTTAGCTGAACGCGTGTCCAGTCATTGGGATAATAGTTCAAGCCAAAAGTGAACGCCGAAACCCTGTAAGCTGTGTGGTCGAAATCTTCAAGGTCATTATTGGGATCGTACGATTCGTATTTTATTACCGGCATTATTTTCCAGGGTGTCTGATACATCAACTGAGCATAATAACCATCGCTTTTAAAATTTCCGATAACAAGTTCGGGTGTCGAACCACAACCGCCGCCAATGAGTTTTGAGCCTTTGTCCTGACCAAAAACATATTCGGTTTGCAAAATGAAATTATATGCTTTAAGTTGTAAATCAACTCCATAACGCATACGTTCGTCCATTTTGCTAACGGTAGGATCAGGATTTTTCTGCTTGCCAAGCTGGTAACTTCCTCCGACACTTATCCAGTCGTAAGGGGCAATAACCAAACGACCGACAAAATCTTTCGCCTGATCTGTGTCCACCACATTTTTACCGGTACCATTGGTGATCGACAAATAATATGAAATAAGGTTTGCTTTCTCAAGTCCGAAAAACTTCAATTCACCTGTGGTACCGCTGAACATGATTCCCAAATCACGATCGGGTGTTGTAAGTTCACTTACCACTTTTGACCGGTTGATGGTGTACAAATCCTGGCATCCGGTCATGCCAAGTTCCAGTCCGAAGGGTTTTTTAAATTGGCCCATCGAAACTCTGAACCAGGGTTTGAAACGATTGTAGGTTACGAAAAAATCAAGCATATAAGGACCGTTTTGAAATGAGCTGAATTCAGCTAACGCATAATAGGAAAAGTCATAAGGTATATTACCAGCAACACCGATACGGGCGCGGCGAACACTCCATCCCATGTCATTTTTTGATGTGCCATCGACATTATCACCATTAAATCCCAACTTAAATTCAGGCTGGATATATCCGATAATTGTTGGTCCGCCAGTGGTTGAGGTGGGTTCCATGCAGCCCTGAGCACATAGATTTGTTACCGAGAACAGACTCAGGAGAAAAACAGTAAGCAGTATTTTTTTCATCAGGTTTGATTTATATAAAAGAGGGAAAAATCCGAAGATTCTTCCCTTTATCTGAATTATTATTGATTTTCAATTAATTTGAAACGGTTACATAGTTTTTTGGTCCTTTGTAAACTGGTTTTGCGTTGGCTTTCAACTGATCGTATACCAGTTTGTTGGCGCCAAAGCCAATCCCTTTGGTTTTATAACCAAGTACATTCAACCAAAAAGTAGCAATACTTGATGTTTGACCTGTGTAGCAATATACCAGCGCATCTTTTGACGGGTCGATTGCTTTTACCAAATCACCTGCCAGGGCAATTACCGGAAGATCATAAGCGCCATCAAAATGACCAAAACCAAGATAATCGGCTTCGGACCAGTAATTAACTATTTGATAACTGGCAGGAGCAGCCAATATATCAGTAGCTGCGGCTGGAGTAAAACCAGCGTTAAGAACTGCCTGAACACGTTCCTTTAAAATAGCGGCGCCATCGGTGGAAGTTGACGTCCAGATCGGTTCGTCGAACGATTGAAGGGCAGGCGCCGCAGTAGTAACCCAATTTGCATTTCCAACTGCAATATTTCCATTAGCTGAAACTTCGTGGCCCGAGTTAGAAACCCATGGTCCTTTGAAATTAGCATTCCATCCTGCCATACCCCATTTTAAAACTACGGCGTTGGCAAATCCCGAAAGACGCAATGCCATAACAGCCTGACCCGCTGTTTGTCCGGTAAAGCAAACAACACAAATAGGTTTATCGGTATAATTAGCGGCTGTTGTAACAACATCTTTCAATGCAACATTCACGGCATTTTTGATATGACCAATAGCAAAATCGGCTGCCGGACGGATATCAAAAACATAATAACCAGGAATTTCACCGGCTGCAGAGTCAACGATACCACCTGTGTTTGTCGATTTTGGATCAACAATCCAGTTCTTGGCCAAATCTGGTAAATCAAGGGTGTTCGCTACCATATATGTCTTTAAGGTTACGTAAGCATTTACGGCTTCCGGAGCATCTTTCTTACAAGACGTCAGCATTACTACCGGAAAGAATACGAGCAAAACTGCAAGTTTGATTAGGTTTCTCATTTTCATTTTGATTTTAAATGTTCTTAATTGAAAAATTAATTTATTGTTAAATAATTCACAAAACTACCCTGTTCAGTTATATAAGTGCTGAATCGGTATATGCGTTATACTTGGTTACTAGTTGTAAGCTATCAATTAAAAACTGACGCAAATCATAAAAAAAGCAATTATTATTGTACTTTTACTTCCAAATCAAAAAATTAATTATGCCGTATTCCAGTGTAAGTACATGTGTTTCATTTGTTTACGAGTTAACTTGTTTCGATCTGCTTACCGATGAAGAAAAAGAGTTGGTGGCAAACACTTCGGTTACTGTAAACTACAAAAAGGGAGAAACGATCTGTAAACAAGGATCATTTGCTTCCCACATCATGTATCTTGAAAAAGGACTTGTGAAAGTGTATATTGAAGGAAATCCAAAGGATCTGATTCTGACGATAACACCAAAAGGTAATTTAATGGGGTTACAGGCTTTGTATGAAGGGAACAGCATTTTTTTATACAGTATAAGTACATACACCGAATCGACGGTACGACTAATTGATATACAGATATTTAAACAGTTGTTGCGTAAAAACCCGAATTTTGCATTCAGGATAATTAATATCCTTAATGAAAGTACATCGCAGTCGTATGGCAGGTTTTTCAGTTTAACACAGAAACAGTTACATGGCCGGTTGGCCGATATCTTACTATGTTTGTCGAGAAAAATATTCAAGTCTGAATCATTCGATTTACCATTAACCCGTAGCGATCTGAGCGATCTGACAAGCATGTCAACCGAAAGTGTTATCAGGATAATGAAAGATTTTAAGGATGATAAAATCATCGAAATTGACAATAAATCGATCACCTTGCTCGACATACCCCGGTTAGACAGCATAAGCGCCAGGGGTTAATGTATCCTGCGATGTTTTAAGGCAATACGATGTTTCATTCAATTTCCACATTTAAATTACCATTAGTTCCGGAAAATGCTTGTAGGTAAAGTATAATCTCCGGTTGACTGATCGGGCAGTTACAGGTAAATTGAAGGCTTTTTTATGAAAAAAACACCTCAAAACGATTAAAACAGATATTTCCATACCTTTACCCGGCAAAATTTTACGCAATGAGTATTTCGATTACAAAAACAGTTTTCGTTTTGGATGCCGGTGGTACCGGATTCAAATTTCTGGCCGTAAGGGATGGCATTGAAGTAATTCAACCTTTCACGATTCCATCCGCTGCCAAAACACTTGATGAAGTATTGCAAAAACTCATTGATGGATTTACACGCACGAAAGAACTTGCCGGATCGGAGCCCTCGGCCATCAGTTTCTGTTTTCCGGGTCCGGCCGATTATGAAGCAGGTATCGTTGGTGATCTGGAGAATCTGCCTGCATTCAAAGGTGGAATCCCACTGAAAGCCATGCTGGAAGAGATATTCCGATGTCCGGTTTACATCAACAACGACGGCGATTTATTCACCTACGGTGAGGCACTTGATGGTTTATTACCCGAAGTGAATCACCTTCTCGAACAGCAGGGAAATCCGAAACGATACCACAATTTAATTGGTGTTACGTTAGGAACAGGTTTTGGTGGTGGTATCATGATCAACGGAACTTTGTTGAAAGGCGACAATTCAGCCGGTGGTGAAATCAACCGGATGAGTAATCTGCTTTACGATAATACCAGCGCCGAAGATTCAATTTCAATCCGTGCGATCAAACGGGTTTTTGCTCGTGAAGCCCGTATCGATCCTTCACTCTGTCCTGAACCGTTTGCAATTTATGAAATAGCGATGGGCCGTCAGGATGGCGACCAACAGGCTGCACTGAAAGCCTGGGACGAACTGGCAAAATCGCTCGCCGATGCGTTGGCCAATGCCATCACGTTGATTGATGGTCTCGTTGTGATAGGCGGTGGACTTGCCGGCGCCTGGCCTGTATTTATGGAAAAATTAGTCGGGTATCTGAATCAACCGTTTAGTGATTTACAAGGGAAACCTGTTAACCGAATGGAGATATCAGCATATAATCTTCAGGACAGCCGTGGTGTGGTTGCTTTCACCGAGAAAACCGGTATGATGGTGAAAGTCCCGAAAGTGGCACGTGAGGTGTGGGTTTGGTACGATCCGATGAAGAAAATCGGTGTCGGCATAAGCAGATTGGGAACCTCGTCGGCAGTCGCTATCGGTGCCTATGCCTATGCAATGGATCAGCTAAGAACAAGTTAAAGAGGCGGGTCAACCAACGATTAGGTTCATTCCTCCCTGACAACTTCAAAATCGAGAACTTCTCGTATCTCTCCTTCTGAATCTGTTTTTTTAATCGTGCCAACAAGTTTAATCTGATTTTCCTTTCGCCAGATTATCGCGCTGAACGACTGCTGATTACCTGCTAATTGCAAATAATAACTACTATCGTAGGTGCCCGATAATGAAGAATAAAACACATTAATCACACTCGTGGCGGACTGTAATCCAGTTGATGTTTCTTTTAGACTAAGGGTTACTTCCTGATTATTCTTTTGTATAAAATTTTCCACATCGGTAAAACGCAGGTAGTTAGCCAATCCAGTATATTCACCCAGAATTGCCTCCTGCTGACAGTCGGTACACCATTCCCATTCAGCTTCGTCCTTTTTGCAGGAAGAGATAAGGACGAGCAACATAAAAGTAATGCGTATTATTACATTCCTCATGACACAAAAATACAAAATATCAGATGGGAAGAATGAGATTATTAACCAGGTATCAGATCTTAAAACCGCAATTTCGATTGACCGATCCAGTCAGATTTTAGTATCCGGTAAATGAAATTCAGGTTTTTTACCTCACCGAAATATTCCATCTCACGTTCTTCGATCTTCACAGCATCAAGCCGTTCAATCGATTTTTGCGAGCGTATATTGACTGACCCAATATGAAAAATCACTGCTTCAACATAATTGAATGCATGATCAAGCATAACTGCCTTCAGTGGATGATTATAGGTTGTTCCCCAGTGATCACGGGCGATAAAGGTATAACCGATACTCACACTTTTTTTATCAGCGTCGAAATCATAAAATCTGGAACTTCCGATTGGTTTACCAGTGACAGCGTCAAAAACGACATATGCCCCACCCGATTCAATGGCTCCCTGAAAAAATGTTGTGAAAACTTCTCGTTTATACCTGTCTTTATTTGGATGTTGCTCCCACAACAAGGGATCGGAAGCAATCGAATACAATGTTTCAAAGTCGTCTGGCTTCAAGGGCTGCAGGCGGACGATATCGTTTTGGAGGATGGGTTGGAAGTCGAACTGTTGAATATCCATAAGATTTAGAATTGACTTTTAATGATTGCTATTTCAATATTTTCGAATAGAATATTACCATTTATAATTAATTGCTTAGCATAACGATAGCCAGGAACTGGAGTCTCTATATTCTTCAATTGGAACTACCCTGGTTTGAAATTTGTAAGAACTGACAAACATGGATATCTCGTGTTTTATCGTTTCCAGACTATTACCGATCAGATCCTGTCTGAAGCCTTTTGTCTCAAGGTCTGCAACAAGGTTGGCAGAAACCACCCTGCTGATTATTTTCCCCAAATCAACACTTTTACGTTGAAGCACCTTCATATCGATGGTAAAATTCAGCATCGATTTAAAATGATCGGCCACGTTTTTCGTCAGTTTATATCCCATTAAAAACTCAGCCAGATTCATCGTTTTCTGGCGGATCATCAATTTGAGTACCATCTCGGATATTTGCGTATAGAGCATTTCGTTTGACCCTTCAAATATCTGGAAGGGTCTTGAATCGACTATCCCTCTGATACCAATACTTTCGGCTTTATAGCCATTGGCGCCACTAAGTTGTGTCATGGTTTGGGCTGATTCCTGCATCAGATCGGTAATATAGGCTTTCATACTGTTGGCTTCGACAGTTTCGGAAGCCAAATTATTGTCGATACCACTGTGAACACTACTTCTGAGGCACATGGCCGAGCAAATGGTAAAAGCGCTCTGAATTTTTGAAATCTGATGTTGCACCTGATCCAATACCATTAACGGTCTTCCTCCGATAATTCGCGAAGTGCAATGATTTATCGCTTCGTCTAACATCCTGCGTATGAATCCCATACCCATACCAGGAAACTGGTAACGACTCCTGTGCAACAGGTCCATTAATAATTTCAGCCCGGTTGATTCAGGTTCAAGTTTGAATTGTTCAGGTACCTGAATGTCAACAAAATTTTTTCCGTAAGGGATGGGGCATAAACCCATATTATTATAATATTCTTCTACCCGGATACTCTGGTAAGGTTGTTGAACATCACAAATAAAAAAATCAATATCTCTGCCCAGTTCACCGTTTTCATATTTTTGACGGGAAGTTATTAACCAATAATCGGCCATTCCGGTTAATCCTTGCCAATGTTTGGTTCCTTTGATATGATAATTTGAACCATTTCTGGCATTTGTAGTTTGCATATTTAAGGCATCGCTCCCGTAGTCAGGTTCGGTAATCATCAGTCCGCCCATGTTTTGTTGGGTGAGGAACCTGGTAAAAACATTCTCTTTCACGGTTTCCTGCGCATATTTTGCCACCGGGCCGAGAAACAAGGCGATGTTAATCCCAAATGTTAACGATAATGGAAGTGATTCGTAAGACGAAGCTTCCAATATTCCCAAAATTTCTTTAACTTCGGTACCCCGTCCGCCATATTCCTTCGGAATCCCAACAGACAAAGGGTTATTTGCCATGATATCCTGTAAAACCAAAGCAGGAAATCCTCTTTCCTGAATTAGTTTATCCATATCGTCTCTTTCATAAAAAACATTTTTTAATGTTTCATTAAAAGATTTTAAAAACTCTGAAAATGTTGCTCGTTCTGTTATACTTGGGGTAATCATTTATTCAAATTTTAGATTAATGCAATTTTGAATTGAAAAAATTCAAAATTGCAAAGCTAATCTATATGCGTTTAGGTCAAAAGATAGCATATCAGATTTCGGGCCACACAAACCGCACGCCCAATCGGGAATGAAATGAGACAAGGTATTTTTAAGCTGCAAAAGGTGATTAATTAGCGTAGAGATCAGCTCTTTGTTGCAGGAACATATCCCCATCTTACCAGTTCGTGTTTGTCTTTTATCCACCTGATTCCACCGTCAAAAATCAGACAATACCGGTTGGCCACATCGAAAACATTCCGGTAATCATGGTCTGTGAGTATGATCCCCTTTGTTTTTGGGGCCTCCACTATCAAAGCCATTATCGACCCGATCAAAACAGGAGAACAACCATTGAACGGTTCATCGAGCAGAACGAATTTTGAATCGGTACTCAACAAAAGTTTAATCTCAAAGTAACGCAATTCGCCACCCGACAAACTACCAACTTTACTCTTTCGCAGTTGATTCAATGTTTGATCATAAAAAAAAGATTCAACTGAAGTTTGACCTAAATAAAGTTGGACCACTTTTTCAATTTTCAGGTGTTTGGGCAAAAATTCATGCTGGGGCAAATAGCACAATACATCGTTGGTTTTGTAAGGACAATCATAGACTTTCCCGTCAATTCTGATAAATTTTCTTTCGGCATACAATGTTCCAAATAATATTTTCATCAAGGTCGTTTTCCCTGAACCATTCCGCCCAAGCATTCCAATAATATCACCTGTTTCACATTTTAAATAAATGTCAGTGAGGATTTGCGTTCTGTCGTCATACGACTTAATTACACTGTCAATTTCGAGTTGGCTTGCCATTCAAGAATGATAAATAAAAGTAAGAGACCAGTCAATATATTCATAATCATACTCATAGTAATCAAACTTATTTTTGAAATTCCCCGGTTGTAGTAAAAATAGTATTCGTTTTTGCGGGAAATCTCTTTGTAGAACAAGCTCAACAAAGGCCCGGCTGTCATAGCCACCAGAGGAATTAACAAGAGATTCATGAGAATCATTCCCATTGAACATGAGAAAGCCCAGTTTATAACCAATGTACTTTTGTGAAATTCCCAATAAAATCGGAGCTTATACATATAGTTAGTTTTTATGGTCAGGTCACCAGATGAGTATTGTGAAAGTAACGATACTTCAAACGGTTAATGGCTTAAAATATTACCTGAGTCAATTAACTTTGAAAAAACTGATCCAACTACTTGGAACTTGTCTTTTAAGTCGCTTTTTTTTGATTTAAGATCAAGGAACATCGATTTACAATTTATGAAGTTAACCTAATAAATTGATTTACTGATTACTTCTTGGATCAAAAATCGTTAACTAAGTAATGCGATCTCACGAACGTAGTGAGTAATCATTGCTCTATAATCTGAATGATGGAAAATATCCGACTTTATGGACGGACTCTATTTAAGGTGCTTTAATGCCTCTCTCCGGCTCAATCCAGAAAGTTCTGTTTTATCAACAAATGCCATTACTGCTTCAGGATTGGTTCTGGCGTATTGCCGTAGTGACCAGCCAATGGCCTTACGTATGAAAAATTCTTTTTCTCCGGCCAGACGTGTGCACAAATCAAATAATAAGCCGGAATCAGTTTTTGCCTTGTATTTCAATTGAAACAACAGACTGCTCCGCTGCAACCAGAAATTTCCCGAACCCATCCATTTTTCAATGGTCACATTCCGTATTTCAGGAAAACCAACCATCAGATTTCCAACTAAATTTGGCGCGATGTAATCCACTGTGTCCCACCACGACTTGTGCAAAATCAACCATTCATACAAATCAATACTTTGAATATCAGCTTGTTTTCGCATTCTGAACAACAATTCCATGGCGGCATATTGCATCTCGCGTTCTGGTAAATCCCAGGCATTTTCAATTACCTCGTTGAGTTCACCGGCCGCCGGAAAACCATTTTCCTTTAGAAACAAATGAAACACCTCGTTACGATCAGGACCTGTCAGTCCAAAAAGATCGAACTGATTACGCAAATAGGCTTTCCCCCATTTCGCTTTTTCGGGGTTACGTAAAAATTCAAAACCTTCGTACAATGGTTGCCAGTAAGGATGAATCTGCGTTTTCATTTATTTTAGAATGACTTTTTTTCTGTCCATTATATTTCCTTCACTATCCAATAGACTGATCATATATATTCCTCGTTTCCAATCTGATACCTCAAGCTGATTAAAACTCTTAGATAAATTCAATGTTAAGGTTGTCCTTCCCGATGAATCGCAAATTGTAATTGTTGAACCGGACAATTCTTTGGTAAAAACATTCATCATATCATCTGCAGGATTAGGAAAAATAAGAAGTTTTTCCTGAACAGCGGGCATCTTATTTTCACTCAATCCAACGATAGTTTTATCCCAGACTGCCAATGTATATTCGCCCACAGGCAGGTTTTCGACATAGACATATCCAATCGACCACAATCCTTCGCGCGATTGCGGTACAGCCTGCCAATCGGCAGCGGCATCAGGACGATACAAAACAACCACCGAATCCTGTTCCGATAAGATAAGTGAAGCATCGAGTGCCTGGGAGTTGCTGTAGAAAAACCTGCCTCGTAAGGAAGTGGTTTCCGGAATAATTCCTGCAACCTGCCAATACCGGTATGGGGACAACCGCAAACCCTGAACCGGAGTTTTCAGGCTATCGGGTGCTGCCCAGTGATGTGTCATCCGAAACAAGGCAGAATCCCCGATGGCATCTACATATAACCTGAATCCGGGTTTTGGAAACGAAACCTCACCGGTTTCATGTATGACAATAGTTTGATCTGTCGTGGCATCAGCTGTTTTGTCGAAATAATCACAAAAGGCCACTACAGGTTCAAAATCGATCGTCTTCACCGAAGAACCGCTTACACCATCGAGATGAACAGTATCGGTAAACGACTGCCAGTCAGCGCCAAAAAATGTGATTTCAAAAATATTTCCATTTCCTATAAAATCGTATCCTTTATGTTTCTGTTTCAAATAAACTGTTGATTCATATTGGTTGCCAACCTGACTAACCTGCATCGAATCAATTGAATAATGGGGTGTGCCGGGCGTTGAAACCCAATTTTCGAAAAAACCTGTCAGGTCGATTCCGGTATGCTCACTTAAAAAGTCACGCATATCATCATTCCCGGCATGATGATAAGCAAACTGTTGCAGATATGCCTGTATCGCTTCGAAAAACACATCTTCACCAAGATAATTCATCAAAGTATGCACAACAGTTGCACCCTTGTCGTAAACCGTTGTACCATAAGTATATTCAGTAGGAACATCAGTCAGCGCGAGATACGATCCATCGGTGATATGCGCATTTTTTAGCACATCAAAATGGTTATCATTCATTTCCTGACGGTAAATGTCGGGGTTGTACAAATCATGTTTAAAGAACATATGGCAATAGGTTGCCCAACCCTCATTGAGCCACATATCACCGGCTACGGCGCAGGTGACTTTGTTTCCAAACCACATATGTGATAATTCGTGTGCCAACAGCCATTCCGAACTCAGTGTTCCGGTAATGGATGCATGTGGAAATGCAATATTGGTAACATGTTCCATGGCACCAATAGCTGTTCCGGCATAGCCAACCCTGTCGAAAGGATAAGGGCCGAAACGGTTTTCATAAATGGCAAGTATTTCTTTCAGATGGAGAAAGGTACCAGCTACTCTTGAAGTATCGGCCGGGCGACAATAGATAGAAATCGGGATATTGGCCTGCTGACCCTGAAAGGTGTCGGCAACTATGGCATAATCGCCAACTACTACCGAAGCAAGATAAGTTGGGATCGGTTGTGCAATATTCCAGTGCCAGATTGAATTTCCATTTCCTTCATCTACAACACTTTGCAATAAACCTCCGCAAATGGCTTCCAGGTTGTTGGGCAGTCTGACCGAAACATCATACGTTGCCCGGTCCTGAAAATCATCTACACACGGAAACCATGCTTTGCCTAAGTTATGTGGGTCACTTTCGAACCCAACACCGAGGTTAAAGGCATAATTACCCGAAAAATGAAAACCACCCCATGCCTCATGAAAGGGTTGTCCACCATAATATACAACCACTTCAACCGTATCAGCCGGCAAATAATTCACTTGTGTTGGAATATGCAGTAATTCGTTTGCCTGCCAGAAATTTACAATCCGTATTCCTTCGACAAACACACTGTCAATGATCAAAGCTTTCAGTTCCAGTGTAATACGATTTATTTCTATCATCGGAACCAAATGAATCGTGGTGGTGGCTTTGATGGTTTTGGCATTAAAATCGATTTCTGATAAAAAGATATGGTAATCCAGTGCATCGAGTGTATCAGCCACGATAGAATGCCCGAAAGTTTGGTCTTGCGATTGTTGTGAAGTAGCTGTCTGATTATGTAAAAATGAAATTAGCAGAATACCCACCATTGGAAATATTTTTCGAATTTGCATAACGCAACAATTTAGACCATAAAATTAACGTTTGTTAGCAAACGTACAACAGAATGTATGCATACCTTTGTTAGACTATCAAAACCAAGTTGTTCACAATCGGACAACAACTGTTGGGCAGCGTACACTTTGACATAGCTTTGACAGGTAAATGATAACTTATTCATCTTAAAATCAACAAATTAAATATGTGGCATGTTTTTAGTGCAATAAGTACCTTAAACAGTATCAATATGAATAGGAATACACACATGAATACAAGTAGATTTACAAAAATTTCGATTGTCGTTTCATTGGTTTTATTGGTTATTTCGGGAAGTATCATCGCCCAAAAAACCTGGACACTCGAAGATTGCATCAACCATGCATTGGAAAACAACATCAGAATAAAACAAAGTTACCTCGATGTTGAAACAGGGGCAATAAACCAACGTGAAAGCAAACTCGATTTTTTACCAAACCTGAACGGAAGTGTTTCACATTCGTATGGATGGGGCCGTTCGGTTGATATGGCCACCTACAACTATGTGAACCAAACACAACAGAGTTATTTCAATATCAGTTCCGAATTAACTCTTTTTAGCGGATTTCAGAAACTGAATACTTTAAAACAGCGCAGGTTCGATTATCTTGCTTCCAAGTACAATTCTGATAAGATCAAAAACGATATTTCATTGTCGGTTGCCGGAGCCTATCTTCAGATACTTTTCAGCCGCGAACAGGTTAATAATGCCGAACAGCAGTTTGCAGTTACCAACCAGCAGATAGACCGCACCGCCAAGTTGGTGGCAGCCGGAACACTGGCAAAAGGCAGTTTGCTCGAAATTCAGGCACAGGGCGCAAATGAAGAAGTTAGTTTAGTGCAGGCAAAAAATCAGTTAAATCTGGCCTATCTCGATTTGCTGCAATTACTAGAAATTGAAGCAGGTACCGCTTTTCAAATTGATATTCCAACACTTGGCCTCACCCAGCAGCCCGAAATATTACCCATTCAATATATTTACAATGCAGCCCTGGGCGCCATGCCCGAAATAAAAAGCGCCGAAATGAGCTATGAAAGCTTCGGCAGAGCGTTATCAGTTGCCAAGGGAAGCCGCAGCCCCAGCCTTGCATTATCGTTGGGATTGGAAACCAGATATTCTGAAGGCAATCCCCAGAATATTAAACCTTTCAGCGATCAGTTTAAGGACAATCAAAACTCGACACTTGCTTTCAGGTTAAGTATCCCTATATTTAATAACTGGCAAATTAACTCCTATGTAGGTCGGTCGAAAGTGAATTTCCTGAATGCGGATTATAACCTGCAACTTGCAAAAAATACGTTAAGAAAAAATGTTGAAACAGCCTATGCAGATGCCTTGGCGGCCTATTCATCCTATTCGGCCAGAGAAAAATCGCTGAGCAGCCTCGAAGAATCATTCAGTTATACCGAACAGAAATTTAATGTTGGTATGGTAAATGCACTCGATTACAATGTTGCAAAAAACCAGCTCAACAAAGCCAACTCCGATCTGCTTTCGGCCAAATACGATTTCATCTTCAAATATAAAATCCTTGATTTCTATCTTGGTAAAACATTGACGTTGAAAGATTTGCAAATGATCCAAAACAAATAGGCAGAAGTGGGAAGCGAGAGGTGAGAAATGAGAAGCGGGAAGTGGGAAGTGGGAAGTGGGAAGTGGGAAGTGGTCTGGCGGCATGACGAGAGAAGTTGGTAAAATTAGTTGAAAAAAATTGTTCCCTGTTTCAGACTTCCATCAACCGGCCTTAAATAATTTCATTAACCCCATATCCGCGTTTTTAACTATTTTTGACCTACAAATCGAACGATGTATAAAGTCAACAACATATGAGTAAAATTAAAAAGAGCAACAAACTTTGGTTTATCCTTATTCCGTCGATCCTCGTTGTATTGACGGTTTTGATCGTTGTTGCAAAAAAACGAAACAAAAAAATTACGGAGGTTAGCACCGAAATGGCTGTTAAAAGGAGCATCATTGAAACGGTTGCTGCCAACGGAAAAATTCAACCTGCTTTAGATGTCAAGATCAGCCCGTACATTTCTGGTGAAGTGGTACAGTTATATGTTCGCGAAGGGAATTATGTTTATAAAGGCGACATTTTGGCCAAGATTGACCCAACTTTTTACATCTCGAGTTACGAACAGGTTGAGGCATCGCTGAACACAGCAAAAGCAAATATGGCCAACAGCAAGGCACGCGTGGCACAAACCGAAGCCCAATTTTCGAAAGCCAAACTCGATTATGACCGTAACGAAAAACTCTGGCAACAGAAAGTTATTTCAGATGCCGATTGGGATGCTGTTAAATCAACCTATAAAGTTGCAAGCGCTGAGGTAGAAGCGGCCAATGAAAGCTTTAAGGCCACCCAATATCAGGTTCAAAATGCCGAATCGGGATTGAAAGAATCGCGCGAGAACCTCAACCGTACCAATATTTACGCGCCTAACGACGGAACCGTTTCGAAACTTAGCGTGGAAGCCGGTGAACGTGTAACCGGAGCATCACAGTTTTCGGCAGGTACCGAAATCATGACGATTGCTAACCTGAACGCCATGGAAGTGAAAGTGGAAGTGAGCGAAAACGATATCCCCCGGGTTAAACTGAATGACACCTGTCTGATTGAAGTTGATGCCTATCTCAACCGTAAGTTCAAGGGATATGTGACCGAAATTGCCACATCGGCAAACTCGACCGCCGTAAGTGTTGATCAGGTTACAAACTTCGAGGTGAAAGTAATGATGCTGAAAGAATCGTATGCCGATCTGGTTAACGACAGCAGTAAAATCGCATCACCTTTCCGCCCCGGCATGTCGGCCACGGTTGATATCCAGACAAAAATCATGAAAAATGTACTAACAGTTCCCATTCAGGCGGTTACAACCCGTCAGGATACTAATCTGATGTCGGATAAAGGCGAACTGAAAGCCGCTGAGACTGACAAATCAAAAGAAATTTTGAAAGAATATGTGTTTGTGTATGAAGGCGAAAAAGCCCGGATGCGTGAAGTGAAAACCGGCATTCAGGATAATACCTATATTCAGATTCTTGAAGGCTTGCAAGACAGTGTTGAAATAATTACCGGGCCTTACAGCGCCGTTTCGAAGACTTTGAAAAAAGACGATAACGTGAAGAAAGTGGACAAGAGTAAATTATTTGAAGAGAAGAAAAAGTAAGAAAAAACCGAAGACCGGAGACCGGAGTCAGAAGCCGCCTGCCTTGGCAGAATGACGAGGGAAGTAAATTACGAATTACATATCAATGTCGTTTAGTTTAGGATTTTTAATTTTAAAAGTATTACCGCAAAGTTCGCTGAGAAGGCGCAAAGTGCCGCAGAGTCAAGAATTGCTATACAACTCTGCGGTACTCTGCGCAAAGCTTTGCGGCTCTCTGCGGTTAATTTTTCAAGGATTTCATTTAACTAAACAATATTGAATTACATACGCAATCTCATTTTTTTAAAAGAACTTTTTTTCAACTTCCTGTCTGCCGGCGCAACCAGGCAGGTAGCTCACTCCAAACTATAATTCACGAATGACATATAATCTACTCATAGAAACAGCCACGATGGTTTGTTCGGTTGGCATCAGCCGCGATGGTGAGATTATTGCAATACGCGAAAGCATGGAGTTCAGGTCACATGCCGAGATGGTTTCGGTTTTCATTGCAGAAGTCATGAGTGAAACGGGATTGAGTTATGCTGATTTAAATGCCGTCGCCGTAAGTAAAGGACCCGGATCATACACAGGATTGCGTATTGGCGTATCTACTGCCAAAGGAATCTGTTACGGAGCCGACAAGCCCCTGATTGGTATCGAAACACTTGCAGCCATGACCAGTGGTTTTGTTGAAGTGAACAAAGAAAATCTGCTGCCCACCGATCTTTTCTGCCCGATGATTGACGCCCGCAGGATGGAAGTGTATTGCCGGTTGAGTGATATTTCACAAAATGTTTTGTCAGAAACAGAAGCCATGATTATTGATGATCAATCGTTTCAAGAAAAACTTGCAAACCAGAGAATCTGGTTCTTTGGTGACGGAGCAGCCAAATGTGAAACCCTGATTAACCATCCCAATGCCCTGATTGTAAAAGATTTCAATCCTTCGGTCAGGTTTATGGCCCGCATGACGCAACAGGCTTTTGATAAGCAGCAATTTGAAAACGTGGCCTATTTTGAACCTTTTTACCTGAAAGATTTTGTGGCGGCGCTACCAAGGGTGAAAGGACTGAGGTAAGAATTAAAAGCGCAAATGGTAAAATGCAAATTGCAAAAATTTAGTTCCTTAGAGCCGGAATTCTCCATTTTTAATACCAATAATTCTCTGTTTTTAAACCACTGATTCGTAATTATCCTCTACAATCCTGACAAAATCCTATTTTTACCGGATAATCACACCGTATTATGGGACAGAAATCAGTTACTTTCAAATTGCCAACCGATTTTTCGGATGATGATCTTCGTCTGAAAATCAAGCGCGAACTGAATCTGGCTGAGTTCAACTTTCACCTCAACAACAAAAGTCTCGATGCCCGAAACAAAAGCAATATCCATTGGTTGGTGAATGCGGTTGTCGATTCTGAAGAACTGAAAGAATCAATATCTCCTGAAACAGAACCACTTACAATCCCAGTTAAAAAAAGAACAAAAAAAGTAATCGTGGTGGGTAACGGTCCGGCAGGCTTTTTCTGTGCGTATGCCCTGCAATTGGCCGGTTTCGATACAACGATGATCGAACGTGGCTCTGAAGTTGGAAAACGTGAACTCGCCATTTCAAAGTTTGAATCAGGTTCAGGGTTTGACCCGATGAACAATTATGCTTTTGGCGAAGGTGGCGCCGGAACCTTCTCCGATGGTAAACTTACCTCAAGGTCGAAACACATATCAGCTGAAAGGCGGTTCATTCTTGAGAACTACATCAAAGCGGGCGCTCCGTCTGAAATTGCCTTCCTCGCTCATCCACATCTTGGCACCGACAACCTCAAACTCATTGTTAAAAACCTGAGGGCTCTGTTTCTTGAAGCAGGCGGAACAATGTATTTCGAAACCATGCTCGAAGAGGTTGATCTGAAAACCAACAAAATGATTACCATCACCACCTCCAAAGGTAGTCTCGATTGCGATGCACTTTTCATCGCCCCAGGCCATTCGGCATTTGAAACATACAGGATGCTCATGCGTCATGGCGTGCCTTTCCGAACCAAAAACTTTGCTCTCGGAAGCAGGATGGAACATCAGCAGGAACTCATCAACGTGGCTCAATGGGGTAAAAAATCATTGCCCGGTGTGAAAGCTGCCGAATACCGGCTTACATCGGAGGCAGATGGGAAACATGCTGTGTATTCTTTTTGTATGTGTCCGGGTGGTTTGGTGGTTCCGGCGACTGCTTATGCCAACAACAATATTGTGAATGGCATGAGCCATTACCAACGCGATGGAAAATTTGCCAATGCCGCCTGCGTGGCCGGAATAAGTCCCGATGTGCTTGCCGGCAGGCTTGTAACTCCATTTGAAGCGCTTGCTGAAGTGGAAAAACTCGAATCTCTGTTTTACAATATCACCATTGACTATGAGGCGCCTGCCTGTTCCATTGCCGATTTCATCAGCGGCAAGCAACGCAACTATTCACTTACAAGTAGTTATCCATTAGGCTTATCCGTGGCGCCTTTATGGGATTTGCTTCCTGCTCAGGTAAGCCAATCCATCAGGTCAGGATTGATTGATTTCAAAAAAAAGATGCATGGTTTTGAAAACGGAATTCTGCTTGGTCTTGAGAGTAAAACTTCGTCAAGTATTCAGGTTATCCGCGAAAAAACCGGCGAAACGAGTGGCTTCGAAAATCTTTACATTGTGGGTGAAGGAAGCGGTTTTGCCGGTGGAATTATTTCGAGTGCGGCCGATGGTTTGAAAATTGCACTGTCATATATTCAAAAAACTTAATATCTTGCGATGGGAAACCAATAATTTCATTCGCATTCTATGAAAATACTACTCACAGGAGCTACGGGTTATATTGCCCAACGATTACTGCCGGTTTTACTCGAAAACAATCATGAAATTGTGTGTTGTGTCCGCGACAGCCGACGATTTAATTATCACAATTACGACCCCGCCAGGATTAAAGTAATAGAAGTGGATTTTCTGAAAAAGGAAACACTGCTCAACATTCCTTCTGACATAGATGTAGCGTACTATCTCATCCATTCGATGTCAACCAATGTGGGTGATTTTGAGGAAATGGAAGGCATATCAGCCAAGAATTTCAAAAATACCCTGCAGAAAACCAATGTGAAACAGGTGATTTACCTGAGCGGCATTGTGAACGACACCGAGCTTTCGAAGCACCTGAGTTCGCGAAAAAATGTGGAGAGCATTTTATCAACAGGCGCTTATGCCATGACTACCCTACGGGCCGGGATCATTATGGGATCGGGAAGTGCATCTTTCGAGATTATCCGCGATCTGGTCGAAAAACTGCCAATTATTATTGCGCCCCGCTGGTTGAGGACCCGTTCGCAACCTATCGCGATCCGCAATGTGATTCAATATCTTGTTGGCGTGATCATGCTCCCCGAAGCGTTTAATAAAAACTTTGATATTGTTGGCCCGGATATTTTAAGTTACAAGGAGATGCTGTTGCGGTTTGGAAAGGTGCGTGGTTTGAATCACCGGATATTTGTCGCACCGTTTATTCAACCACGAATATCGGCTTTTTGGCTCTATTTTCTTACTTCCGTGTCGTTTTCTCTGGCAAAGAACTTAGTTGACAGTATGAAGGTTGAGATCGTTGGCAAAAATAATAATCTGCGTGAATTACTTGGTATTGAACTTATTAACTACGAAACTGCCATTGAACTTGCCTTCGATAAAATTGAGCAAAATCAGGTACTTTCGAGTTGGAAAGATGCCCAAACCAGTAAAATTATCTTCGATGGGATTGCAAATCATATCGAGGTTCCAACGAATGGATGCTTTAAGGATATCAGAATTGTTGAAGCGGATAAGCCGGAAGTATCGCTCGAAAAAATATGGAGAATCGGCGGTGCAAACGGCTGGTATTATGCCGACTGGCTTTGGAGTCTTCGGGGATTTTTAGATAAGTTAGCCGGTGGTGTTGGCATACGAAGGGGACGAAAAAGTCTGGCTGAAATTTATGCGGGCGATGCCCTTGATTTTTGGCGGGTTTTGCTTGCAAATAAAGAAGAAAAACGACTTCTACTCTACGGCGAAATGAAAATACCCGGTGAAGCCTGGCTCGAGTTTATCATTGAACCGGATGGAACTATTCATCAAACAGCGACTTTTCGTCCGTTGGGTATCATGGGTAGGTTGTATTGGTTTTTTCTGTTGCCAATACATAGAACAGTATTTAAAGGAATGATTCGGAAAATTGCAGACAATGAGATAATTCGACAATGAGATAATTCGGCAATTCGACAATGTGATAATGAGTTTATGAGACAATTCAGAGGGTAAGCATGTTACAAAAAAATTATGATGTGATCGTGGTCGGGGCTGGTCCTGCCGGTATCATTGCGGCTGGACGTGCCGCCGAAATGGGGGCGAAGGTACTGATTGTCGAAAAAATGCGCCAGGCCGGAAGGAAATTGTTAATTACAGGTAAAGGACGGTGCAACATCACCAACAATGCAGCGGTTTCTGAGTATTTTAAAAATATCTTTCCGCAAGGACGCTTTCTCAAACATGCCTTTGACAGGTTTTTTAATGACGGCATACTGCAATTGCTACACGATCAAGGCGTTGAAACTGTTGTAGAACGCGGCGAACGTGTGTTTCCGGTAAGCGACAGCTCAGCCGATGTGCTATCGGGAATTTTGAAATGGATGAACCGGAATAAAGTAGAAATACTATACGAAACACGAGTCACTCAAATTCTGAATGAAGACAACAAGGTGGCTGGAATCATGGTTCAAAAGTTTAACCAGGATAGTACTATTTCTGCAAAAAACGTAATTATCTGCACAGGTGGTCGTTCCTACCCTGCTACCGGATCGACAGGTGACGGATACACCCTTGCCAAAAATCTGGGTCACACCATCGAAGAGGCACGGCCATCGCTTGTTCCGCTGGTGACCAAAGGAACTCTGGCTGCCGATTTGCAGGGCCTGAGCCTGAAAAACGTGAATGCCATGGTATGGGTTAACGGAAAGAAACATAAGGAAGCTTTCGGCGAAATGCTGTTTGCCCACTTTGGTTTAACAGGCCCTATTATCCTGACTTTAAGCCGGTTTGTAGTGGATGAAATACGAAAGAAAAACAAGGTTGAGATCAGCATTGATTTAAAACCGGCATTGGATGAACAAAAGTTAGACGCCCGTTTAGTGCGCGATTTGAATGAAAACGGAAAAAAACAAATTGAAAATGTGTTCAAACTCTGGTTACCGTCCAAACTCATTCCGGTTTTTCTGCAAATACTTGGTATTGATGGCGATAAACTATGTCACCAGATGAATGCCAAAGAAAGGCGAAGTACAATGCTGCTAATGAAAAACTTCAGGTTCGAAGTGATTGATTATCGTGGATTTAAAGAAGCAATCATCACAGCCGGCGGCATCAGCCTTCAGGAAATTGATTCGAAGACCATGGAATCGAAGTTGGTGAAAAACTTATTCTTCGCAGGTGAAGTGATTGACTTAGATGCAAATACGGGTGGTTTCAACCTTCAGATTGCCTGGTCAACAGCCTGGCTGGCAGGCGAATCGGCTGCCAGAAAAGAAGATTAATCTGAAAATAGTAAATGCCTTTTACCGCTTGTTCACAAACCATGCTTGTTTTTGGTTTACTTTTATCTTTTAAATAATTAGTGTAAAAAACCTGATCGATATGAAAATATTTAAACTCACAATCATCATAATTTTCCTGGTGCTTGCCGGTGTATTTGCTTTTATGTACTGGGGCGTTTACGAGCATGGTGTAATGGCTGGCAAGGTATTGAGAATCACCGAAAAAGGTGTCGTATTCAAGACGTATGAAGGCAAACTGAACCTTGAAACATTCGGCGCCTTGAAAGGTGCCAGTCCGATTGCTGAATCTTTTGATTTTTCGGTTGAAAAAACCGATACAGAAGTGATTGATGTCCTTCAGAAAGTGGCATTGAGTGGCGAAAGGGTGAATCTTCACTTTAAAAAAAGGTATATCAAAATCCCGTGGAGGGGCGAAACAAAGTATTTTGCAACCCGTGTGGAAAGGGCAGAGAATTAGTTTTATTTAGTCAAGTCTTCACTTCCAGTGAAGCCTTGACTAAAACCATCAACCTCAACAAATCCATGGCAATTCGCTTTCAAAAACTTTTCAGATCAGAATTTTACAAGGACATCCGATTCTGGATCGTTCTCTTTTTTATCATCCGCTTATACGGGATCACTAATCCGCCACTTGAAGTTTCCCATAGTTGGCGCCAGACCACCGTTACAATGGTTGCGCGTAATTTTTATGAGGTTGATGCGAATATTTTCTATCCACGGATCGACTTCGCCGGCGAAAAAACAGGAATTACGGGCATGGAATTCCCTGTCCTGAACTACCTGATTTACCTTGTCTCGCTCCTTTTTGGCTATACACACTGGTATGGCAGACTCATTAATTTGTTCATATCCAGTGTGGGAATCTTCTATTTCTATAAAATTATTACTAAATATTTCGATGAGAAACTCGCGCTGCAATCGTCCGTAATCCTGCTGTCATCGCTGTGGTTCGCCTATTCGCGAAAAATAATGCCCGACATCTTCTCCATGTCGCTGACAATCATCGGATTATATTTCGGAACCCAGTTTCTCGACAGACAACAAAAGCGGCTATTTCATCTGTTGTTGTTCTTCCTGTTCACGTTGATTGGTATTTTATCCAAACTCCCATCCGGTTACATTTTGATTTTATTCGTGTTGTTTTTAGTCAACAATGAATTACGAATGTCGATCAGGCTTCTCTTTTCAGCCACCATGGCCCTTATCCTCTTACTTGTCGGAATCTGGTATTATTATTGGGTTCCGGAATTGGTAGCAAAGTTTGGATTCTGGCATTTTTTCATGGGAAAAGACCTGACAGTGGGAGTTGCCGAGATTTATCAACACCTCAACGATACACTTTCTCATTTTTATGATGCAGCCTTGAAA
>JABFQW010000026.1 GCA_013141455.1 Bacteroidales bacterium | reverse complement strand
CCTGCGCGACCCAAGCCGGAGCTATTTGATTTAATCAGGAAAATCGAATTTCGAAGCTCCTTCGGGGTCGCTCGGGAGGCCCATATCTATGGACAAGCTTCTTGTTTTGCTGTCCAAACAATTTAATTTCTTTTTTATAGAACCAAGATGATCTGACTTGCTTTCTATTACACGTATATGTCTATATGTTAAAGTGAAATGTCTCAGATTTCAGATTAAAATATTTTCCACTAAGTAAGTGATGAGAATTTAAAACTACATCCTCAATTTATCAATATTAAAATACCTTGAATTTTGCCAGCACATCAAAATAAAATTTAGCCCAAAAATAATTAAGCAAAAATTTGTTAATTTGATTTTTTTAGTACTTTTGCGCACCGGTTTAAGCGGAAATTGTCCGATGGTGTAACGGTAGCACTGCAGATTTTGGTTCTGCCTGTCCAGGTTCGAATCCTAGTCGGACAACAATGGAAAAACCTGATACGCCTGCGTTTCAGGTTTTTTTTATTCCCTTAAATTTTGTTAGTAAGCTATCCTGACGAGATATAATACAAGCAGTAATCCAGTTTTATTTATTCATTTGCTTGGAAATAAATAAAACTTTGTTGTATATTTGCAGCGCTTTACAGCCTATAAGTAAACGATTTGGAGGGGACAGCAGTCCCCTCTTTTTGTAAAAAAAATATATGATAACTGAAGAACTGATTTACAAACTTGTTGAAGAAGCCATCGAAGGCACTGATCTTTTTGTAGTAGATGTGCTTGTAAAAAACGGTGATGTCATCATGATTTTTCTCGATGCTGATACCGCAGTCGTTATAGATCAATGCGTTGAAGTAAGCAGGTTTATCGAAAGTCATCTCGATCGCGATCAGGAAGATTTCGATTTACGGGTATCATCCTCCGGCTTAGATCACCCATTGACGATGACGCGTCAGCTAATAAAATACATCGGCAAAAATCTGGATATCGAATTGAATGACGAAAATAAACTGAAGGGCAGGTTGCTTGAAGTAAGTGATTCGGAATTGAAAGTTGAGCTTATTGTGACGAAAAAACTAAACAAAATTAAAAAAGAAGAAGCGGCAGAAACGATTGTTTACCAACGCGATCAAATTAAAACCATACGTCCCGTTATAAATTTTGGCTAAAAATGAAGGTCTCCGGCAACGATATGCCGGATTAATTAAGTGAAATAAAACAAATTTTTAAAATGGATAATATCAATCTTGCAGAAAGTTTTTCTGAGTTCAAAGAGTTCAAAAACATCGATCGTGAAATGATGATGCGCATACTTGAGGATGTTTTCAGGGCAATGTTGATTAAAAAACATGGCTCCGACAGCAATTTCGACATCATTGTAAACATTGATAAAGGTGACCTCGAAATTTATCACAACAGAGAGATTGTTGAAGATGAAGAAGTTACCGACCCTACATCACAAATTGCCTTGTCAGACGCAATTAAAATTGAGCCTGATTTCGAAGTAGGTGAAGAAGTAACTGAACCAGTTAGCATTGCCGCCTTCGGCCGACGCGAAATATTGACAATCCGTCAGAACTTAGTTTCGAAAATTCTCGAATATGAAAAAGACAATGTTTACAAAAAATATGAAGAGAAAGTAGGTGAGATTATTGCCGGTGAGGTATATCAGGTTTGGAGAAAAGAAATTCTGGTGCTTGATGATGAAGGGATTGAATTAATATTACCAAAATCGGAACAGATTCCAACAGATTTTTATAAAAAAGGAGATACCATCCGCGCCATCGTGTTGAAAGTTGATATGCGTAATGGTACTCCGGTAATTATCCTGTCACGCACAAGTGAACTATTCCTTCAACGGATGTTTGAGGCAGAAGTGCCTGAAGTTTATGACGGTTTGATAACGATTAAGCGTATCGTACGTGAACCCGGACAACGGGCAAAAATTGCTGTTGAATCGTACGATGACCGCATCGATCCTGTTGGCGCATGTGTTGGTATGAAAGGCTCACGTATTCATGGCATTGTACGTGAATTAAAAAACGAGAATATCGATGTAATCAACTACACCAACAACCCTTCCTTGTTTATTTCCAGGGCTTTAAGTCCGGCTAAAATCAGTTCGATCACGCTTGACGATACAAATATGCGTGCCGAAGTGTATATGAAACCCGATCAGGTAAGTTTAGCCATCGGCAAAGGCGGATTCAATATCAAATTGGCAGGACGATTGACCGGATACGAAATTGACGTGTACCGCGATACCGATAGTGAAATGGAAGATGTTGATCTGGTTGAATTTAACGATGAAATTGAACAATGGATCATCGATACGCTAAAAAATATTGGTTGTGATACAGCTAAAAGTGTTCTAAACCTGAGTGTTGAAGAACTCGTACGTCGCTCTGATCTTGAAACGGAAACAATTCAGGAGGTTATCAGAGTCTTAAAAGCTGAATTTGAATAATTTTCATAATTTTGCATTATATATATTTTAAATAAACCCGATTCGCTTGAATATGACAGAAGGCTCATTAACTCCCATTCGTCTTAGCAAAGCAGCAAAAGAGTTCAACGTTGGAACCTCGACTATAGTTGAGTTTCTTTCGAAAAAAGGACAACATGTTGACCCCAATCCGAATACCAAGCTTACACCTGAAATGTTTGCTTTGATCGTTAAAGAATACCAATCAGAGAAACAGGTTAAAGAAGTTTCTCAGAAATTAGGTATTGAACATGGAGGTCGCAAAACTATTACTGCTGAAGTAGT
This sequence comes from Bacteroidales bacterium, assembly GCA_013141455.1. GTDB lineage: Bacteria > Bacteroidota > Bacteroidia > Bacteroidales > F082 > CAJBPB01. The sequence goes on along the minus strand of JABFQW010000026.1, from coordinate 25,410 downwards.
TACAAAAAAGAACTACAATTATGACGATGAGGATGACAGTGATAATCAGGAGTTGATCATCAAAAATGTCAACACTGCATTCGCTGATTCACGTTCCCTCAAAGTTGAGAAACCTTCAACTAATCAGGATACGGTCGCGAATAAACCCGTAGTAAAAGAAACTGTCGCAGAGGCTATTGTACAAAAACCACTTGAAAGTGAGACTGAAACAATCAGTCAAAAGCCAGTTGTTACGCCGACCGAACCAGAAGCAGTAATTGCCGTTAAAACAGAAACTACCGTTTCCGGAATTGAAGAAGTTACAAAAATCACTGAATCAACACCTTCCGAACCGATTGTTTCACCTGAAACAATTGCTCAGGCACATGCAGAGCCTTTGATTGAATCAGTGAATGAAGTTGAAGTTCGTCAAACTGAAAAGCCAGTTGACAGCCAGCAACCGAATAAAGATACAATCGTTTACGACTACGAGAACTTTACGGAAGGCGCCTCCAATGATGGCGATTTGAAGATACTGGGGAAACTCGATCTTGAAAACCTGAATTTGCGGACCAAACCTGATCGTAAATCGAAAGCCCAGCGTATCAGAGAAGCCGAAGAGCGTAAACAGGTTCGCGAAAAAGATTTGAAATCTGAGAAAACAGCAAAGATTGAACCAATCGTTCAGGCAAAAGTAGAAACACCGGTAGAAAAGGCAGCATCACCAATTTCCAGTCCTGAACCTGTATCACCTGTTCAACCAACTATTGATCGACCGGTTAATTTTATGCCTACTGAAGTACGTAAATTAGAGGGTGTAAAAATATTAGGTAATATTGAGCTTCCTGATGCCAGAAAAGCTAAACCAAAGCCGGTTGCATCATCTGCTGAGGAAAAACTTTCAACTTCACAAAAAAAGAAAAAGCGTAAGCGTATAAAAAATAAACAGGAAGTTTCTGCTACTCCTGCAACAACCGGTTCAGGTTCAACCGATTCACAAAATAAGCCGCAACAACATCAGCCTCAGGGGCAAACAAAGTCACATCCATACAAAGGAAAATCGACCCAACCGCCGCGCAGAGAAGAAAAGGTTGAGGTGACCGAAGAGGATATCCAACGTCAGATTAAAGAAACACTGGCACGCCTTTCGCCAACAGGTAAATCCAAGACATCGAAACACCGGCGTCACAAACGTGATGCAGCATCAAGCTCGATGATGGAAGAAATGGCCCGCAACGAACAGGATAAGGCAATTCTGAAAGTTACCGAATTCGTTACAGCAAACGAACTGGCAACCATGATGAATATCCCGGTGAATCGTGTTATCGGTACCTGTATGAGTCTTGGACTCTTCGTTTCAATAAATCAACGTCTTGATGCGGAAACGCTGACTTTGGTTGCGGAAGAATTTGGTTTTAAAGTCGAATTTATCAGTGCCGATGTTCAGGAAGCAATTGCTGAACATGAATCAGTCGATCGCCCTGAAGACCTTACCGAACGCGCACCTATCGTTACCGTTATGGGACACGTTGACCATGGTAAAACCCTTCTGCTCGACTTCATACGTAAAGCCAATGTTATTGCCGGTGAGGCCGGAGGTATCACCCAGCATATTGGTGCTTATGAAGTATTCAACGAGAGTGGCAAAAAAATTGTTTTCCTCGACACACCTGGTCACGAGGCGTTTACGGCCATGCGTGCCCGTGGTGCCAAGATTACTGACGTTGCAATCATCGTTATTGCAGCTGACGACAGTGTAATGCCTCAAACAAAAGAAGCCATTAACCATGCCCAGGCAGCCGGGGTTCCTATCGTATTCGCTTTCAATAAAATTGATAAACCTTCAGCAAATGCTGAAAAGATACGCGAACAATTGGCCAATTTAAATATACTTGTTGAAGATTGGGGTGGTAAATACCAGTGTCAGGAAATTTCTGCGAAAACAGGAAAAGGTATTGATCTGTTACTTGAAAAGGTACTTCTTGAGTCGGAAATTCTCGAGCTGAAAGGTAACCCGACACGATTGGCAAAAGGTACAGTCATTGAATCTTCGTTAGATAAAGGTCGTGGCTATGTGGCCAAGATTCTTGTTCAGGACGGGACAATGCGTAACGGAGATATCGTTTTGGCCGGTTCAACCTACGGTAAGGTTCGGGCGATGTTTAACGAACGCAACCAACAAATCAAAGAGGCCGGACCAGCAACGCCATTGCTGCTTTTAGGATTAAATGGCGCACCTCAGGCAGGTGATGTCTTTAATGTGATGAATGATGAAAAAGAAGTAAAAAATATTGCATTCAAGCGTCAGCAATTGCAACGTGAACAAGGATTACGTACACAAAAGCATATCACGCTCGACGAAATCGGCCGTCGTATCGCTATCGGAGATTTCAAGGAACTAAACCTTATTGTGAAAGCGGATGTGGATGGCTCAGTTGAAGCATTGTCCGATTCATTATTGAAGCTCTCAACGCGTGAAGTACAGGTAAATGTTATTCACAAATCAGTTGGCGCAATCAGCGAATCGGATGTATTACTTGCTTCGGCTTCAAACGCGATTGTCATCGGATTTAATGTAAGACCGTCGCTGCAGGCCCGAAAATTGGCCGAGAATGAAGAAATTGATATTCGATTGTATTCCATTATCTATCAAGCCATTGATGAGATTAAATCGGCCATTGAAGGTATGCTTTCACCCGAAATTGAGGAAGTAATCACTAGTAATATTGAAATCAGAGAGGTGTTTAAAATCACCAAGGTTGGTACAGTTGCCGGTTGTATGGTTCTCGATGGGAAGATTAGCCGGAACACACGTATCCGCCTCATTCGCGATGGTATTGTAATCTATTCGGGTGCACTTGGATCACTCAAACGATTCAAGGATGATGTGAAAGAGGTTTCGGCCGGTTATGAATGTGGTTTGAACATTGACGGATTCAACGATTTAAAAGTAGGAGATATCGTTGAAGGCTATACCGAGAAAGAGGTTTCAAGAAAACTTTAGATATCAGAAAACAAAAAAAGTAAACCCCCTGAAAACTTAAGTTCTCAGGGGGTTTTTATATTTATAAACGACAATGTGGAAAATGGTCCATCAGGCTGAAACGCGTATATGGTTTAACTCAGTCTGCGCCTGGCAGGCTCTACGAGGTATACTGAGATTGTTACCTGATTTTACTACAATACTAAATCTTCCCGATAAAAATCGGGACAGGCTCTACGGAGAATTTTCCGCGTAGCGGATAAAGTATTGTAGATCAATACAACCAAAATTCACTTTTCCGCGTAGCGGATAAACTTTTAATTTTACCGGACAACAGCGAATAATAAAGTTAACAATCCAAACTACCGATAAACAATCTGGGTGCGGTCGGGACCCGTAGATACAATAGTTACCGGTGTTTTTACTTCCTTTTCGATAAATTGAATGTATTTCTCAAGTTCGGACGGCAATCCATCTTTCTCTTTTAATTCGGTTACATTGCATTTCCAACCTTCAATATCGGTATATACAGGCAAAAGCTTGCCCTCAGTTGAATCGAAAGGCAGATAGTTAAACTGTTTTCCTTCAAATTCATAGGCTAAGGCTACCCGTATTTTTTGAAAACCATCGAGTACATCGGCCTTCATCATGATCAGGTCTGTTACCCCGTTGAGCATAATAGCGTATTGCAAGGCCGGAATATCGAGCCAGCCACAACGACGCGGACGACCTGTGGTGGAGCCGAATTCATGTCCGATCTCACGCATATTTGCACCATCGGCATCGTGTAACTCGGTCGGAAATGGTCCACTGCCTACACGCGTACAATATGCCTTAAAAATCCCATATACCTTTCCGATTTTGCCAGGGGCAATCCCCAGACCCGAACAAACACCAGCAATGGTCGTATTGCTTGAGGTAACATACGGATAACTGCCAAAATCAACATCAAGTAATGAACCTTGTGCGCCTTCAGCTAAAATATTTTTCCCACTTTGCAGCAAATCATTTATAAAATACTCACTATCAACATGATTAAGCTTTTTCAATAATTCAAGTGAATCAAACCAAAGTTGCTCATAGCTTTCAAAACGAAGCCCATCGATCAAATGTTCGGAATAATCAAAACCAAATTGCGAAACAAGCTGTAAATGTTTGTTTTTTAAAGCATTATACTTTTCTAAAAAATCACTGCCAAACACATCCCCTACCCTCAGTCCGTTTCTGGCAGTTTTATCAGTATAAGTCGGCCCAATACCTTTCAGGGTGGATCCAATTTTTTGCAATCCTTTTGATGATTCACTGGCAGCATCGATCAATCGGTGCGAAGGCAGAATAAGATGTGCTTTGCGCGAAACATACAGGTTTTTGACAACTGAAACCCCACTTGCCTCGAGCGTTTTAATTTCCTTTAATAGAATGGAAGGGTCGATTATCACACCATTTCCAATCAAATTTATACAATCAGGATTAAAAATACCAGAAGGGATCGTGTGCAACACGAACTTCTTACCTTCGAACTCAATCGTGTGCCCTGCATTCGGCCCACCTTGAAACCGGGCAACCACGTCATACGCCGGAGTTAATACATCTACCACTTTTCCTTTTCCCTCATCGCCCCATTGGAGTCCTAAAAGTACATCTACACCCATGTTAACAGTTTTTTATATTTCAAATTGTAGTAAATTAACCTCAAATGATTACAAATCAAACAAATGAAGGTCATATATCAGATGTAATATCTGTTTGTGCAAATATAGGGTTTTATCAGGCGATGCAAAACAAAGAAATCCGAAATAAAAATTGTGCGGAAAGTGTATTTTAAATTGTATGATTTTCAAAAAAAAACATTCAATTATTTTCTTTATCCCGGCATTAACAAATAGTGAAATTGAGAATCAATTTTTAATTCAATGACCAGAGGTGAGTTTCAAACCAATCAAGGCTACAATGAGTAATACCAAAAAGAAAATACGGATTGGAGAGGCTGAATCACCCATGAATACGATGCCAATGAGCGCTACGCCGGTACCTCCTATTCCTGTCCAAACCGCATAAGCGGTACCAATGGCTAATGTTCGGGAAGCTTTTTCGAGAAATACAAAACTAAAAATGATGCTTATATAAAAGACGATTGTCCAGGGAATATTTTTATGACCATTCATGAGTTTCATTGAAGTTGCAAAACCTATTTCAAAAAAACCCGCTAAAGCCAGATAAAACCAAGCCATTTAGGTGGGAAAAATGTTTAGAAAACAAAAAATCAGGCTTCGTTTTGACCTTTTATCCTGCCAAAAAAGGTAAGGGAATGATAGGCTACTTCAACACCTAATAATTCTTCGACCGATTTTTGAATTTCCTGCAACCTCGGGTCACAAAATTCAAGTACATGTCCATCTTCAATATTTACAAAATGATCGTGTTGTCTGAATTTAAACGAACGTTCGAACTGCGCACAATTGTTACCAAATTGATGTTTGGTTACCAAATTACAATCAAGAAGTAATTCAATGGTGTTATAGAGTGTTGCACGACTTACCCTGTATTTGTTATTCTTCATGCGAATATACAGGGTCTCGATATCGAAATGACCGTCAGTAGCATAAATTTCCTTTAAGATAGTGTATCTCTCAGGGGTTTTACGATGTCCGCGTTGTTCCAGATAGTCAGTGAATATTTTTTTCACTGTTTCGTGTGTATCTTTTTTTAATTCCTTCATATTCGATACCAATAAGCACTTTCAGTTGGTAAAAGTACGAAAAAATTACGCTTACTTAGAATGAATAAAAATTAATTTTTCTATGTTGGCTGAATCAATTGATTGTTTCATTTTCACCAAGCCTGTCAAGACGCGATACTTTACGTATTTCCTTTATCTTTCGCAGGGAAGCGATAAGATCTTTGAGCTGCTGTGCATTCTGAACATAAACCGTTATAACAAGCTCAACAACACCGCCACTGCTTTCGAGTTGCATGGTACGGATATTAAGCCCGATATCGATGGAAATGATTTGTGTGAGCCGGTGAACAAATCCAACTGAATCGATTCCAGTCATTTTTATCCCGGCTAAAAATGAAATATCCTCTTTTTGTCTCCATTTGGCTTTCACAATATTGTTGCCATATTGCGACATCAGATTCTGAGCTTTAGGACAGTTCGTACGGTGAATATGAAGGGGTTCATTTGGAAAAAACAAGGCAACAACCTCATCACCAGGAATAGGATTACAACAGGTCGAAACGGTGTAATTCATTTCATCCATCTGCTGATCAATCACTTTTGGCCTGAAAAATGAATCCTTTTTTTCGGCAGGAATATGTTCTTCTTCTTTGGTTTTCGACCGGCTGAACGGGTTTGTGAGATACCTCAGGATACCGCTTCCGGGTTTTTCTTTAAAAGCTAATCTAACTTTCGTCAGATTAATCCGGTCGATGGCAGCAAAAAAGTACAGGTCAACAATACCACTTATTTCTTCGATCTCGATCAGATGAAGGATATTTTGTTTACTCGGTTCAATATTCAGTTGCTTAAACCAGCCTTCCAGCTTTTCGCGACCCAATTCTTTATAGGTTTTACGCAATTCGCGGATACCTTCCTTTAAACCTGATTTGGCCCTAGCAGTGACCACAAAATCGAACCATTCTTCTTTGGGTTGCTGAACCTTGGAAGTGATTATTTCAACCTGATCACCCGATTTTAACGGATAGTTTAAAGGCACCAATTTATGATTTACATTGGCACCGATACAGGAATTACCAAGGGAGGAATGAATATTATAGGCAAAATCGAGGGCTGTGGATCCAATTGGCAACGAAATCATCTTCCCTTTGGGGGTAAATACTGATATCTCATCTGAAAACAGATTCAACTTGAAGTTATCAATAAAATCGATTGCCGAAACTTCTTCAGTATTCAGTATTTCGCGTACTTTCGAAAGCCACTCATCCAATCCGCTTTCGCTGTATGGTTTATCTTTATATTTCCAGTAGGCTGCATACCCTTTCTCAGCAATCTCTTCCATTTTTTCGGTACGTATCTGTACTTCGATCCACTTGCCCGAATTGCTCATTACGGTGGCATGCAGCGATTCGTACCCATTTGCTTTCGGAAGCGATATCCAGTCGCGAAGACGGTCATTATTTGGCCGGTAGAACTGGGTGATGGTTGCATAAACGCGCCAACATTCAATTTTTTCGAGTTCTATCGGACAGTCGATAACAAAACGGACAACAAAAGTATCGTAAACCTCCTCAAAAGGAATTTCTTTTTCTTTCATCCGCTGCCAGATGGAATGCGCTGTTTTATCCCGGTTTAAAACGCGGAATTTGACATCCATTTTTTTTAATGCGTTGATCACCGGGCTCACGAATGAATTCACCCGAATCTCCCTATCTTCCCGTGAATCATTCATTTTGCGGTGAATAGACTGGTAAACAGCGGGTTCGATATATTTCATCGATAAATCTTCCAATTCACTTTTAACAGCATATAAACCAAGCCGGTTTGCCAATGGCGCATACAGATAGGAGGTTTCAGAAGCGATTTTAAGTTGCTTATTGGGAGGCATCGAGTCGAGTGTACGCATATTATGTAGCCGGTCAGCAAGCTTCACTAAGATCACCCGAACATCATACGATAAAGTCAGCAATACCTTTCTGAAATTCTCAGCCTGCATGCTCTTGATGTCAGTTTCACCAACCAGATCATCAATTTTTGTAAGTCCATCGATGATTCTCGCAATTTGTTCACCAAACATGGCTTCGATATCCGACAACCGGTATTCAGTATCCTCAACTACATCATGAAGTAAAGCGCAGATAATTGATGTCCGGCCAAGCCCAATCTCCCCGGCAGCAATGGTAGCCACTTCAAGTGGATGAAAAATATAGGGTTCACCCGATCTGCGCCGCATATCTTTATGCGCATCTGCCGCAAGCCTGAATGCCTTGCGCACCATCCACACATCGGTTACATCCTTACGTGTGTGCCATACTTCGACTAAGGCCCGATACCGGTGAAGCATCTCGAGCTTTTCTTCTTTACTATATGTGGATAACTTATTCACTTAGTGACAATCGATTGCGAATGCTACAAAAATACGATTTTCTACTCAGCGCCAATGATTTGTTTGTGCCATATTTCGGGATTTTTCAACAAAAAATGCACATCAACTTAACCAAATCAATCGGTACCGGTTGATGAACAGGCGAACGATATGAATAAGCAGGATGAAATCATTAAATCAATTTTAGAGGTAAAAAAAAACAGGGTAAGATTACTCCTACCCTGTTTGGTATTTCAATGGTTACGTGGAAGTTTAATCTTCCAGTTTTTCCATATCGCCGAGTTTTTTACGGATATCATAAACCTTTCGTGCACCGTATCCACCGGCTAACATCAGCATTATGCCGATACCTGAACCGATTGGAGCAGAACCTCCAACAGGTGGTCCGCCAATAGAAGGATCTCCGGGTGGATCAGGTGGTCCCTGAGCAACTACAAAGGTTGAACTCGCCATAAATATTGCAGTAACAACAGCAAATTTAATCAGTATTTTTTTCATAGATCAGTCGTTTTAAGGGATTAATAACTTGCTTGAATAAACCTTTTTGCCAGTGACAACTTTAACCATTACAACACCACTGTAAGGAGCGGCAATCATGGTAGGGTTGTTCAATGTGCAATTGATTTCGTTAAGCTTGCTGCCCAACAGATCATACAGCTCGATGCGGGCTTTTTCACCTGCGAAAGCCGGAATACTGATATAGACTTGCTCGTTACGGTTCCAGATTTTGCAATCCTGATTAGCGTTAGGATTATCGATGCCTGTTACTCCATAGAAATGAAGCACAAAGCGCGATGCATCGTTCGATTGGCTATGAGCAAAGGTATAAGCCGGTTGCTCACGTAAATCAACCAATTGACCTGTCAACAAATCCTCAAGTTGAATTCCATAAGAAACTTCAAAACTACTGATACCTGAGAAGCTTAAGGTAACTTCCTGGTCAGTGTTCAATGAAAAGTTTAACGGAACATTAACAGTTTCAGATGTTGAATAAGGTAATGTGTTCAATGTAACCGGAACATCATCTGCTTTTAAAGTAAAGAGCTGTGGAGCGTCAGATAAACCATTCAATTTTTCAGTATCAAATTGATTATTGAATTCTGTTGAACCACCATCTGCGAACAGTACCAAAGCTTCATCAACATAATTATTGGCGTTAACTTTAATACTCAGTGTATTAGGAAGTTCTCCTTCAGTGTTTTTTAAGAATGCCTGACCGTTGTGAACCCTAACTAAATTATCCATAGTTAAAGTTGCTGAAGCAGCAGTTGATTTAACAAAGAAAGATTGTCCAACAGCGATGTAACGTGATCCGGTACCTGCACCAAGGGTTTTGTTGTAGGTAACATAATTACCATTGCTATAAACCCAAATTGATGTTGTGAAATCAGTATCCGTCCATCCACTTGCAGCCTGCCAATCGATGGCAGAAGGATATGGATTTGGAACAAGACTAAAATCACTCACCGCATCAACTGGTGTTGCAGCTGTAAAACTACCATTGTTAAGTGCACCGGTAAAGCTATAGGTAGTGTTATCACCTACATACCAGATCATATAACCTTGATTTACAGTTAGCGGAGTGGTCGTACTTTCACCCAATCCTATCCAGGCCTGTGTCGGAACATCAAATCGGTAGAGATATGAGCCCATAAATAAACCGGAAACCGGATTGGCAGCCTGAGTTACTGGAATACTTACAAAATGATAACCAGCTCCAGGAACATAACGTTCAACAGTAGCATTTGACACACTATTGTGTAACAATGATCCGGTTCCTGTTGCATCACTTTTAATTGTGAGATCACCATTATTGGTCAAAATTCCTGTAACTGTTAACTGGCCACCACTTTGAATGGTGAGATTATTACAAACACCGGTTGCAGTTAGCGTTACTTCGCCACCTGAGGTAATGAAAACATTATGACCAGGGCCAGGTTCAGTTAAACTTCCCAGATTACCAGTCCATGTTCCTGCGGTATGCCAGCTACCGGTTGAACCAGTAAGATCAGCAAAACCTGTGACAGAACCATTTGTTACTGGAGAAATTTCTGTTGCAAACAGGTCAGTTAAGAACTCTGCGTTTGTAATCGCTAATGCACTATAACCTCCATTATAAGTAAACTCAATATCTAATAGTTTACCATTTGGAAATGGAAAGCCTGCAAACAACGGATCCTCAATATTAAACTGAACAACTCCACCAGCACCGGCAGGATTAATTGTAAAATAAGGAGAACTGCTCGATGGAATGCCAGGATTTAAACTTGAATAACCAGTATATGTGAGTATAGATGGATCATATTCAATTCTAATTGTAGCAATAATAATGTTTCCATAAGTGGCAGTGATATCAGAGGTGTTAATTGGGACAAGAATCGTTGTTCCAAAATCAGTTCCGGTAAACACCTGATCAGTAGTAGAAACCATTTGCGCTGAAAGCGTTAATGTAAGTAGCAAACTTACAATCGCCAGCTGGGTTTTAATTAATATTTGTTTCATAGATACTTAGATTTAGGTTTCTTACAAAGGTGGGGTATAACTCGTATTAACATCACCGGAACAAATTCCAAGCACGTTTACACCAGTCACAGTTGCACCGCTTACGCTCACACTAACTTGAGGAATTAACCAATTTGGTGCAGTCCATCCGGCAGTTGACGATGTATTGACTCTGTTACGGATAATTGCATAATCTGCAAGAGTTACAGTTGAACTCAAATTAACATCAGCGGCTTGCCAATAGATTCCTGCTAAAACAGGAGTACCTACATTCACAAAATTGCGAACAATAGCATAATCTGCTAAGGTTAATCCTCCCCAGGCTTTCGAAATTGTTGCATCTACTTTAAAACTACCATCTGGAACATCGGCAAATGTGAAGTTTCCAGACGCATCTGAAGTAGTAGTCCCCAGTAAAGTCAAACCATCTGAGGATTTAAGATTAACAGTCGTGCTGGTAATTGGACGTGCAGCACCTGTTGGGTTAGCATATTTCAAAACCCCGCTTACGCTATATCCTCCAAACTCTGCCACCAACGTACGGTTAGCGGTTGCGCTAAAAGTATAGATTGCATTGGTCGATACTTCAACAGCGCCTTCGGTCCAACGGATGAAATGATATCCTGTTTCAGGTGTTGCTGTAAGTGTTACAGTTGCACCATGGAGGAAGCTACCACCTCCGGTAACCGAACCGAAAGTCAGGTTATTTGAAGTTGCTGTAATGGTATAAGGTACGGCTGAAATAAATCCATCGGTAAGATCAACAGAAATGTTATCGAACCAATTGGTTTGAACAGCAGTTCCTCCAACAAATGAAATATCGGCCTGAGTACTTACCAAGTAGTCAAATTTCAGGGTAACCAACGGACCATCGGCAATAGAAACACCGGTAGGGTTCGATCTCGATATATTGAGTGTTCCCGCTGGTGACTGGTTTACTACCCAACCGCTAAACTGGTTTGCAGTATAGCTTTTATAGGTAAGTTTTGCCGGATCGAAATTTATATTAAGGCTGATTACTCCGATATCAGGTGCGGTAAAACCACTTGCAACAACAGGAACTTCCACATTTACATCACCTTGCAGGGCTCCGACCGAACTAATGGTTAATGCACCATCGAATGGTCCGGCAGGATTAATACCAATTACCCCATCAACAAAAAATGTATTTTGTGTTGTCGTTCCTGAAGTAACCATACTTCCAGATTGAAAAGCGAGTGTTGCATCACCAACTCCATTATACATAAACTTAAGCAATGTAAGTATTGTAATACTATTGAAGTCTTGTGGTGTTGCACTTGTCCAGGCAATATCAACTACGCCGGCACCACCTGTAACGGTATATCCGGTATATGCAGGATTCCATTCGAAATTCTGATAAGTAAGGATAACCGGATCGTAGGTAAGATGCAGTGTAATTGAATTAATTGCAGAAAATGCACCCGTAATTGCCGGATTACCCTGAATAATCAAAGGCCAGTCAATTATATCTCCTACCTGCTGTACAGTGCCCGACATGAATCCAACAGCACCTGTATAGGTATTTATATTGGGGTCATTCGAAACACTTCCATTAATAAAAGTAGATGTAATTGGAGCCAAATACCGGTTAGCAATTTCACAATCATTGGTTAATGAGAGTGCACTTGCAAAACCACCGCTATAATTAAACTTCAAATCGAGCAACTTTCCATTAATTGGATAACCTGTGAGAGGCGGGGCAGTGTATGTAATTGTTATTTGCCCGTACGCAGCACTGGATAACCAGGTGCCGGATAGCGTGGTACTTGTTATACCGGTAAACGATAATAAATCGGCATCATAGTCAATATAAAGTGAGATAGCACCCACATCGGTATAATTAAGCATATCAACCTGCACCAGAATTGCTCCGGGCGTCGCGGTTATATCATAGATATCTACCGTTTGTGCTTTTACACCCCCTATGACTAACATCAGGACCAATATCAATAGATAAATCCTTTTATTCATATTCGGTATGTTTTTTAGTTTAATATTTAAAACTTTCATATTCATTGAGATTAGGTTCATTGTTTCAATACTTTCACTGTACTTAGAAAGCCGCTCTCACCAATGAGCTGAAGAAAATAAAAACCGGGTTGCAGATTACCTGTGAAGATCGCCTGAACACTTCCTTTATCAAAATCAGTGGCTTGCGACTGATAAACAGTCTTTCCCAACAGATTTACCAGTTGATATCTGGCATTTCTTATTGAAGTATTGACAACAAAGTTGAGTATGTCGCTGCATGGAACAGGATATACCGATAAAACAGATGACTGGTCAAAATTTGAAAATATCCCTGTCGGTGTCACCAAAAGAACGGCTGAATCACTGGTAAGGGTACAATCATCAAGTGAAATGAGGCATCTGAATAAATGGTTATCAAATTCCTTAGGTACATTAATTATACTGAGTTCGTATGTATCAGACCCTGAAAAACCCTGCGAATCGGTCAGATTATTCCAGCCGTTGCCGGAATTGTTCTGCCACTGAAACGTTGTAGCTCCTTGTTGGGTAATCGAGAATTTTACCGGATCATTTTCAACAACTGTCTGGCTTTGAGGATTGCTGATGATCTCCAGTGGTTGAATAATACCATCCTGATAAATGGCATTCTCAACGATTGATAAATCGGAAAGAGCAATCTCACAATCACTGCTGAAGTGCAATATGGGGTATCCACCGCGATAGTAGAACTTCAGGTCGAATAATTTACCTGAGGTTATCGAAATCGGGCTAAAACGCGTCCAGGTTACACCTATCACATAATTGCCATTCGTACTTGTGAAACTATCTAATAAAATTCCACCGTCAAGCATAGCATTTGGATTAACAAGGGCTTCATACTGAAGTTCCGTTGTATCGACTTCGATGTAGAATGTTATCGAAACAACATCATCGAAATCAGTTACAAGAACAGGGACAAGGATTTCGGACTGACTGCAATGGTAACTTGAATCGATCCCTACTCTGAGCTGACCGAAAACAACCGGCTGCACAAGCAGGAAACTGATCAGCACCATGGCCATCTTATTCCTTAATACCCGTATGATGAAACCTTTACTCATTATTTTTATCTATACCTTGAACGAACCTTAAATCAATGTCCAGATTAAGAATAGATCGTACCGGAAGAAAATTCTTCCGGTACAATCATTCTAAGGATTTATTGCACGCGTATCATGCTATTGGTTTTCACAACTGTGTTGCCATCGCCTTCAACCATGAGTTTGTAATAATAAACACCTGCTTTCAGATCAGAGCTACCAAATTGTACCTGATGTGCACCAGCATTCTGATTTGCATTTACCAATGTTCCAACTACCTGACTCATTGTATTGTAAACCACCAGGGTTACTTTGCTGTCAGATGGCAAATAGTAACTGATCATGGTTTGACCGTTGAAAGGATTAGGATAGTTGGTTACAAACAGACCTTCATCAGAAGTAACGATGGCTGAAGTTTGTAGCTTAATATCCTTTAGCGATTGTGCGTTAGCATCGGCAAGATCGGTACCTGCCTGAAGTTCAAAGAAGCGGGTATCTGCATCGATATCAGCAAGTACACGAACTTTAACCAAAGCAATGGCATCACCAAAGCCAAAGTTAGCAGGTACAGTATTAAACCAACCAATACGGAGAGTTCCGGTTTCGGCATTAACACTATAGTAATCCTTTTCGTAATTGACATCCACAACTTCAATCAAACCTGTGTTATAAGTCAGGTTGAGTGTGATAGCGCCCAATTGAGCATTGCGGTCAATACGGATAGGAACTGTAATTAAATCACCTTTTGCCACTGTCATTTCTTCAGTGTACTCAAGGTTAGCCGTTTGTTCAGCATTCTTAAATCCAGCGCTTGTAGGTATGTAACTTGAATTGACATCACCTGCAGCCAGATAATAAAGGTTGATATAATGGAAGTTCAACAATGAAAGAACATTACTGGTGTATTTATGATCTGTAGCTAAACTGTAATACAGATAATTAAATGCACTATGTGTAAATGGAACATCATTTTCATTGTCAGTATCAAATGGAGCTGTCCATGTAGTATATGGTAACGAAGGAACCATACGACCGGTTACACGGAAGTTAGGTGAGAAATGGCCCGAGCCACCACCTGGACCTGTGAATGGGAATACATCAAGTAAACCAACTGCACGATAATTTGTGGTCAAAGCATCCAATGCAGTAATAGGATTGGTTTGTACTGATCCATTAACATTTGCGGCTGAACCTGAGTAATAACCAAAACGAGGTAAGTCAGTATTCGGACCAACCCATGTAAAGTTATATGGTGCACCATTGATATTAATATTGGTAGCCATTAACTGGATTGCAAGGGCATCGGTTGCATTAACTCCACCCCAGTTATTATAGGTATAGTTTGCACCCAATACACCGTCATACGTATTAGGATGGTAAACCAATCCACCGTCCCAAACTTTGAGATAATATCCTTCGCAACCATATACATCAAATATGGTCATGGTACCTGAATAGGTTGCACCAAGATCAACTTCGAAATATGACATCAGTTCAACGAGGTCTTCATCCAGACGAGGTTCAACAATCACAGTATCAATTGCTACTAAGCCATTGTACAGGGTTACATAGAAGTAATCGTGAGGATAACTTGCACCTTCGATGGTTGGGAATGGGGTAGGCATATAGGTTTCCTGGTCGTTCCAGTATTTAACCTGACCTGCGATCTTCGGCATTACCGGATAAACGGTAAAGGTATCCGTAGCAGTACATCCAACAATTGTTGCAGAAGTAACGCTTAACGATCCACCTAAATCATCATTCCAAACAACAGTGATTGTTTCGGTTCCTACTGTTGTTGTTGAGCCAACCGGACCTCCGTCATCAATATAACCACCGGTAATTGTCCATGTATAAGTAACTGTGCCAAATTCGCATGTCCTTAAATCATCAACTGCGAAAGTATTTTCAGCACAGAGTGTTGGTGAAACGGTTCCTACGATATCAAAGACAGGTACTTCATAGAAGGCGATTTCAAAATCAACAGATGCAGTACATGGTCCGTTATCAACCGTGTAAGTATAGGTATATAAACCACATTGTGATACTAAGATATGATCCGTTCCAACCCCGAAAGTAATTGTAGAGGTACCAGGTCCGGCAGTCTGGGTTACAGTTTCTGTAGCCGCACCACCCAATTCACAAACTGCGTCATAAGCAACTACGAAATCAGTTTCATAACCACAAACTTCAGTTGGTGTAAGTGGATCAACTACCAATACAGGAGTATCATAGAAATCAACATTTACAGTGGTTGAAACGGTTGGACATGGTGCATTCGTAACTGAATAGGTAAAGGTATAGCTACCACAAGCCGAAACAGTTACATTATTACCCGTGAAAGTTGATGTACCGGTTCCTGCAAGCTGAGTCCAGGCAGTTACCATATCACCAGGATCACAACCCACTGTAACAGTAGGTGTCAAAGTTGCAACAAAACCACAAACATCAGGTACAGCTGCAATCGAAACTACAGGCGTATCGAAGAAAGTGATGGCAACCACATCGGTAACAGCGTCACAAGGACCATTGTCAACAGCGTAGGTAAATGTATAGGTTCCACAAATTGAGACATTTACAAGATCACCTGTAAAGGTAGCAGTTCCAGGACCTGAAGTAAGTGTCCATGTTTCTGTTGGAGTTCCGCCAAGCATACACGATGCTGAGTAATCAGGTAGTAAAGTATATTCCAACCCACAAACTTCAGCATCTAAACCGGCACTTACAACAGGTGTATCAAAAAATCTGATAACTACCACATCGCTTACCGGGTCGCAGGGACCATTGTCAACGGTATACGTGAAGGTATAAATTCCACATGTACTAACAACTACATTGTCGCCTGTGAAGGTTGAAGTACCAGGTCCGCCTGTTTGAGTCCAGGTTTCGGTAGCAGCACCAGCAAGTTCACATGCAGCAAAATAGCTTGGAAGCAATGTATAATTTAAACCGCAAACATCGAAATCAGCACCTGCATTAACCAAGGTAGGTGTATCGAAGAAGTTAACAACAACGTCATCATAAACAACATCGCAAGGGCCATTATCCACACCATAGGTGAAGGTATAGGTACCGCAAACCGATACTGTTGCCGTAAAAGTCGGGTATGTACCTGTTACAGTAGCAGTTCCAGGTCCGGTATACGTCCATGTTTCGGTAGCTGCGCCACCTAATTCACAGGCAATCGTATGCGATGGGGTCAATGGAGCTGTTAAACCGCAGACATTTGCATCGGTACCAGCAGAAACTACCGGAGTACTGAAGAATTTTATCTGAGCATTTTGTGAAGCAAAACATGGTCCATTCTCAACACTATAGGTAAGAGAATAGGTACCGCAAACGCTTACGACAATATTCCATGCAGGTGCTGTACCAGCAGTAATAGTTGCAGTACCAGGACCGCTATATGTCCATGTTTGGGTTTGGGTAGCACTTGGAACGGCAACCGTGAAAGAAGCGTTGATTGATGAAGATAACCCGCAAACATCGGCAGGTGTAGGTAAATCAATAACAGGCTCATCGTGCCACAGGTAGTCACCATTTACATACCTTCCATTTGCCCAGGTGTATTTAAAACCATAAACACCTGGTGCAGAAACATCCACATTCTGTACCTGAATATTCAGTGCAGCAGAATAGGTAACAGTTCCAGGCAATACACCGGTGGTTGTCCATGTACCATCATTTGGAGTAGCGCAATTGTCACCGGTAATCATACCAGCTTCAATTAATAACGCATCATTCACTCCACCAGGGCCATCAATCCAACAGGTTGCTCTGGTATTAATGAAATAGATACATTCGGCATCAGTTCCTCTTTCACCTTCGGCAAAGAAAAGATTTACTTCCTCACCAGGTAAAACGGTGGTTTTAATTAAATCATAATAGCCTTCGTCAAGTGAAACTGACTGAACATTGGGATTATACATAGCTTCTTTCAAAGCAGCATTGGTAGAAACTTTGATGCTATTGCTCTGGGCAAAAGTAATCGAAGAAACTACCAACAGCATAACTATCAATAAAGATAGTTTCATCACCCCGTTATACAAACGGGTAGATAGGTAATTGTTGTAATTTTTTTTCATAAGGTGAAAATTTAAATTAAACTAAAAATTGATTTGCATTTTTTTAAGAATTAAAACAATTTAAGGATTGCCTGATATTACTTGGTTAACTAGTAAAATGCAAGAAATTCCTATATGCAGCCACCAATACAGCAGGGGCATTTGGGATAGAAGCGTATGAAATATTGGCAGGTTGTTTGCCACGCAATTCAAAAGGTAAAATATTTAAAAATCTACCTTTCTCGAAATAGTGTTTCAATTCATCAACAGATTGATAAACTGACCAATTGATTAAAGTGTTATTTAAATTAGTTTTAGGTACAAATGCGTACGCTTCGCCATGATGCATCGTGATTACTTTCTGTTTTACCCAATTGTATATAATTGGTTCAGAAAAAGACATACCAGTTGGTATCCTGGAAGTTTTTAAATCGGCTAAACAATGGAAGCTGTAGGATTGCAGGCCGGTAGGATTACCGGTTTCAGAAAATTTACCAAATAACATAGTAATTAGGTTTGTGCCTAAGGTATAATAATGCAATTCAACCCGTGGGTTGATGCAAACCAAAGCGTGATGCTTTGTGGGGTATGAGTCGGAAGACTTCGTGTAAGGTAAAATAACTTCATCCTTACAAATTTCCGCTCCTGTAAGGTTAATTGAATATACTGAATCTGCGAATGAACCTGATAAAACGAGTATCAAACACAGTAAAAAAAAGTAAATATTCTTCATAGAATTAATTAAGTTGTATAAAACACAATCATAAAAACCTCTCCATTTCAATTGACTTATCAATTTTACGAAAAGTATTCAGTGTATATATTACTCATTTTCAATGTAATTCCCCGAAGGGTGACCACGGGATATCGAGAAAGGTGTGCATCCCCGAAAAAAAGTCTGGTTACTAATTTCCATACTTGGTTTACGTTTGTTGGTTTGTAAAAGTAATAAGATCTTCAATAGATGTCAACACTTATTTTCCTTGTAAAAAAAAAATTAACTTTTCGCAAAAGAACTTTAATAAAAATGGAAACTAAAATAAAACAACTGAATTTTTCAGTTACTGAATATCAATCTGTTAAAACTCTATTTAGATTGATTCTATGCAAAACTAATACTTTATTTGTAAAAAGCAAGTAAAATCAACAATATTTCAATTTAATTTATAAAATAATTCTACATTCTATATCCAAAAACACAAATCTTCGTAATTTGAGTGTACTTAACCAATAAACCAAGCTTACGTTTTTGAATTTTGTGATTGGTAACTTCATTCGTTCAGACATGAATTAGTAAGATTTCAAAGATAAATCAGCCGGGATGATTCAAAAAAAAAAATTGAACCGGTCACCCGCTGACAGTAAAAAAGCCGGATGTATAAATGCCACAGAATATCCTGTTTATGCAGGATTGAATCTGTGATTATAATGGGGTAAAAAGATACGTCAGTTTAATACAGATAAAATGAAAAAATCCCCGGAGCTTTCACCCCGGGGATTGATTACATGATAATTATTAATCTATAACACCATCAATCGTTTGTTTATTATTATCCCGTTTCTTTCGAACCGAAGAATATACATCCCCGGTTTGATATGTCCCAGGAAATAGTTAGCATCTATCGTATTGATTTCCGATGTCTCAACCACAAGCCCGGTAGCATTGATTACTGTCAGTCTGACTGTTTCATTGTTTTCAGGAATGGTGATCATCACAAAATCGTTGGCCGGATTCGGGTTTACAAATACTTCGAAGAGTTCCTCACCATTAATTCCGGAATTTTCTTCATCCGTTTCTTTCAGATAACCAACTACCTCGGCATGATCGAACCAGGATGTTGTTGTACGTCCTGATACTGCATTTTCAGTAAAGAATCCTGCATTGATACAGTTATTCATCGTCACAGAAGTTGTATATCGCCTGATCCAGGAAGTGCCATTATAAGATGTGAAAATCTTGAATGAATTCCCTGTCCTTTGAATTTTCATCCAATGGATGCTTGGCACCGATTGATTCATATTCACCATATTCCCGTTTGTCACTGAACGATATCCAACAATAGTATTTGGATTGTAGAGTTTTGTTTTAAACAGTACAACTTTTGAACCAGGGAGATTACTTTCACGCATCATCACGCCTGCCCAGCCTCCGTTCACTACATTATCGAGACGGGCAATCACTGTTCCTGTTCCACATAACTGTTGATAAACGAAATTCATCACATCGCTTTTAGGCGCTGATAATCCTTGTGCAGACAGTTTAAAAGTTCCGGCATTGATCTCGGGGAAAAACTCGGTTGTTCCGTTTGAAGCTCCAATATTCGTCTGTAGCCATGGTTCTGGCAAAAGGATTGTTATTGGAACCGTCAACGATTCACCTGTTAAACCAACCGAACCTGATACATAACTGGCCGTGATATTATGTGTGCCAACCTTTGTATCGGTATATGTGAATGTTGATGAATACGTATTGATGGTCATCACCAACGGACTGGCAGGGTTGAAACTATGGCTGCTGCTTGATGAGTTAGTCGATAGATTGAAAGTGGTATTTGCACGACAGAAGGTTGGATTATCATACTCATCGAACAGTGCAATAACGAAATTGCCACTCGGACTGCCTGTATAAGTCGGGCCTGCAGGTGCGGTTAGTGTGAAGTAATCCGGTTCTGCTGGTATTACATCGATGATATGTGGGTCGGTATAGTCAGAAGAACAAACTCCGCTCTGTACCAATGCTCTATAAGACCACTCTCCTACTGTCACTGGTGTTTCACTGAAAGTTGTTGTTGCTGTGCCGGGGATGATTTCCCAGCTGCCTGTATTCAGTTTCTTCTCCCATTGAAGCACATCTCCTGTCTGGCCTGCAAGGCTGAGATCGCCGGTTGGGGTATGCACGATAATGCTTTCGCTTCCACTGATGGCTCCTGCGACTGTTGCAGGAGCGACAGTTACTTCAACCACATTCGATTCGGCGGCACCTGTCCAGTCGCTCATACATTCAACCCGTGCTAAACGTTTGTACCAGGTGGTTTGTGTTAGAGAGGATGGATTATACGTGGCAGAGTTGCTGTTTTCAATTGTGCTACTAATCGTGTTAAAATTATCCGTGCTGTATTGCCACTTGTATTCGATCGTACCTGATTGTCCAGTTGGGGCAGCATAACTTGTCAAACCAGCTGGTGTTGCTCCACTACAAATATCTTGATCGCTAGCTATCGTTCCTCCGTCAGTTGGGTTTCCGCAGGTTGTTTGGTTGGCCGGATTGCCTGTTGAAGCACTCGTATTATAATGGATAGAGCCGATATTAAACTCACATACATGCAGCCTGTAATCAGTTCCATCAGTAAGACCAGTAACGGTTACGAATGTCCCGATACCACGATACACACAATACCAACCGCTTGTACCAATTTGGTCACCACTTTGGAAAGCCGTATCAGCGTTGTAATATACATTGTTTAATGGAGATGCTGTTCCTGTTATTCCCTGATACATGAAAACAGCACAACTATCACCATTGCCTCTGATCCATGATACATCCATCTGATCGCTCAAAACATTTGAGAACGTAACATCTGTAGCCTGTGTGGTTGGCGTGCTTATTTGGTAATAGATAAATGGGCCATCAAGTAAGAAGTTTGTTGTTATGTATTCACCAGTTAGCAATATTTCTAATTCACCCTGATTTAGATTCCCATCAGTATCTATATACAAATAGGTATGTGTTCCATCATAATGTACCTGCATCGAATGTGCCGCCACATTTGTCCCGTCGCCTTCGGTAACTGTTCCTCCAGTAAAATCAACTGTAGGAATGCCTCCGATAAGGCCGTTTACACATCCGGTTACGGAAATATCGTTCACATAGATTTTGTCACCGACACTAAAACCGGAAAGGGTATCCACCCCGTTCCCTGTTGCATTATAGGCAATTACCTCAGCACTATCGTTTAAGCTATAGTTGTCGTTACCACCACCCGAAAAGTAATCATGTGTGTTGTGCGAGATTGTATTTCCGGTTGCTATTATATTCGGGGTTACAATGTAGGTTTCAGAAATAAGTCCTTCGTCAAAGTTAAAAATGGTATTGTTATTAACCACTACATTTGTTGTTGATACCGCATCAATGGCCATGTTTGACCAGCCTCCATTGTTTGAAGTTGTGACAGAGTTCCACGATGGGATGTATTCGGTACGTGTTATCGTATTTCCTTCGATAATGAAACCGTCTCCGGCCTCCCATAATAATATACCTGTGGAACCACCAAGTCCCGGGTTAAAGTATGAGCCTGGATCCGAAGGTCCCGGCACAATGATGCCAAGATCAAGGATATTATTGTTGGTAACGGAACCAGTAGTCCCTCTACGGTCGCCATTAGAGCCACCATACCCTGTCCGGTTTGCAGAAGCTATTTGTATGCCATTTCCGGTACTCCACATCGTCTTGCCATACCCTTGAATTATGTTATTATTGATATCAACAGTAAGCGTAGGTCCCCAAGCCAATATAGCTGTTTTCTGGAATTTTGTGATATAAGAATTGGTCACAGTTAATGTGTGAGGACCTGCTCCGATGCTGCTTTCTGCAAAGATAGCATCATTGTGGTTATAGCCCAATGGTTGGTCCACAGGATAACCTTCAGGAGGAAAAAATGATTGTTCTGATGCAAGACCCCGAATACTTGTAACATAAACATTATCAATGGTAACTGTTGTATTAAATACACCGATGCCCTGGAAATCATATCCATTGATGTCTGGAGCGAGAGGAAAATATCCCTGGCTATTTCCATCTACTCTCAAATTTTTAATAACAACAGGTACATCATTCGTTGCTTTTATTCCTACCACATCATATATATCCTGATTTTTAAGATTTTTCCAATTGCCTCCGCTTATTGTCAACGAACTTTTATCAGGTGATTGAATAATCGTTACATCTCTCCCTGCCCCATGAAGTGTGATACCGGTAGTGATGGTAACTTGCTCGACATAGGTTCCGGCATCAACTTGAATACTATCTCCATCCTGCGATGCATCAACTGCAGCCTGAATGGTACAATAATCATCGATAAGGCTGTTACTTCTGTATAAGTGCACACCCGGGACCGAACAAAGTGTTGTAAAACTCATAACTCCTCCATAACTGGTTCCTGCCGTATTAATAGCATAAGCCTGGAAATAATAAGTTGTACTTTCTGTAAGTAAACCGACAGATTCGCTAAATGTGCCTGTACCGTTACCATTACTGTCCTGAGTAACATCAGCGCCACCTATTTCTGGTGTTGTATTTGTTGAAGAATACACTACACCTCTTTCACTAATAGCTGCACCTCCATCACTGGTTACTTCACCACCCAGTGTAGCCGAAGTAGCATCAAAGATGGTAACGGATGTGGTGGTAATTGTAGGTGCTAAGGTTGGATTAGGCAGAGCCGTTATCACACCCAAATCTTTTGAACTCAGGGTATTGCTAACAAAATAACTACCTGAACTGCCAGTTGAGCTGCCACTGGTCACGAAAAATGATCCGCCCGATGATAGTGGATTATATGCGATCTGTAAATCCGATTCAACATTACCGTTTAGCTCTCCAGCACTGTACTGAATGCCTACCAAACCTGAGTAACTACTCAGCGGGCTGGCAATTGAATGCACACGGTTTATACTTTGATCGGTACCATTTGTAATGGCAGTCCCTGAAAAACTAATGCTGTTACTTACTATACTTAAATCAGCGGAAGGGGTAAATACCAAACCCTGGGTGGAAAAAGTAGTGCCACTCTTAATATTTAAACTGCTGCTGCCAACGCTGAGCTGAGCCTTTGCACCAAAAGTAAGTAGAAGAACTGTTAAAGCAAAACATATTGATTTTTTCATAAACAAATCATTTTAAGTTATGAACTTTTTTATGGATAAAATTCTCATTATATCTCAAGATTAATAATAACATGAAGTAATCCATTTGCTTGAACTGACACTTATCAAATCAATCCAAATCGCATTATTGGTAGTGTCATCAAATAAATTACTCGATTGCTACATTAAAATAATTTTACCTGTCATTATAACCCAGTTCTCTTGCTGTACGTTTTAGATTTGCAGGAAGTTCACCAAACCTAATGGATTGACCATCCCACCAGATTCCTAATGCTTTACCTTCTGTGTTTCCGTCAGAATAAAGAACTTTCTGTACATTACTTTCAAAATCAAGCGCACTTACCATTTTTGTGGCCTGATCTGTTCCATTGTCAACACGTTTTGCAATTGCAATCCATGAAATAGTGATATTGCTACTTCCTTTCATCTGTTCTTTTACAACACAACCTTTTTCATTTGACGATGCAATAAATACACCATTACACTCTCCATTTGGTGTAATCGTTATCACTGGCTTTTCAGCAATAATAGATTTAAAATCATCTGTAAATTCAATATTAGCGACGCCATTAATTAATTCTGCTGTACCTCTTGCATAAACAGTGGCTTCGGTGCTTGAAACTGTATAAACTGGTACAATCTTATTTGCTGTCTTAACCAATTCAACACTTTTACCTAATGTGTAAACATTCCCAACATTGTATTGCGCAAAAAGTTCACCTGAATTTAATTGGCCAATAACAGCTCCCCAAGAAGTACTGCCAATCATACCAAAAAATCCTCCACCTATTCCTGAAGTTTCATTTAACGATGATTTTCCGCTACCGGATCCAAATGCATTTGTTCCATAAACACCGTAAGTAACACTTCCGCTGTTTTTATATCCCAGAGAACCCCAATATGACGCATTAATTTCGGATCCAATTACACCACCGCATCTGCTATAGTCATTATAGTTCCATCCTCCAACACCAAAAGAGTATTGGTCACCCCAAAAGCTATGACCAGTAGATCCGGTGTTTGTGGCATTTTGCCCATAGCCTGTTCCATCATTCTGGGAGTTTCTGTCACGGTATCCCATAAGTGTATGCTGACCGTCTCCGTTGGCAGTAAGCTGCTGACGGTATACATACAATTGATTATTTGCTTGAACAGGAAAATTAATACTAAGTCCTGTAGCATTGTCCCGAATCATTGAGTTGCCAATCACTGACCCAGCAGTTGTCCATTTGGTAAGGTAAGTATTATTCCCGGTTCCGGTAATTCCACCACTAGTTGCTGCCCAGCTAACGCTTGATCCATCAGTACTAAGGTATTTACCAGAGTTTCCTGTTTGGGTTGGGACTAAAGAGTTGATTGCATCACTTGCGGTTGTTTGTCCGGTTCCTCCATTAGCAATGGAAAGAGTGCCATTAGCTGGAAATAATTGTACCCAACTTGGGCTGCCAGAAGTGCCTGCATTATAATAAAATCCAGCTGTGGCATCGGTTTGATAAACTACCAATCCGGTAGCTGGTGTTCCTATTGCAGCTCTCTGTGCCGCCGTCATTCGAGGGGCTAAAAGTCCTTTGGTAGTGCTCGTAACATCGAGCATTGCCGAACCGTCAGGTGCTGCTATTCCTATACCAACCTGTGCATTCACTGTTAAAGCAAACACGAACAACACTAAAATAGTAATAATTTTCTTTTTCATAGTAACCGTATTTTAAATGATTAAAAATTTATGAATAATTAAAAAAATCTAAATTTATGAAGTGAATCAACTCTGTTTTCTTAAAAAAATTTTAAAGAACAAATAGAATTATTTAGTAACCAATAAATTCTAAAAAAAAGTAATGTACAAATATAAATAAATAACTGAT
>JABFQW010000068.1 GCA_013141455.1 Bacteroidales bacterium | reverse complement strand
GTATTGAACAGATCGGTTATTTTATTGCCGTGTATCCAATATTTATCAGTCATGTTGGGACCAACCAAACCGCCGCCGTCAACGAGATGGCAAACCGAACAGATTTTTGTCCAGGTTTCTTTTCCATTCGCGATGGAAGTAGCGTCGGTGAGTAAAACGATTTCCAACGGAGCTGCTTGTGGTAATGCAGCAGCTTTTAACTTTGAACTGGCCATTTCGGCAGCAAATTCATTTTTCTGTATCAGGTCATCTGCCTGAAAAACGGTTAGTCTGATTAAATAAACTACCGCGAAAACGATACATAAAATAAACAACCACTTCCACCAGGGTGGTAAATCGTTGTCCAACTCACGGATGCCATCATATTCATGATCTTTTAGCAATCGTTGATTGGTAAGTGTATCTATTTCATATTCAGGCGTATTTGATTTCGATGTATTATTATCTGTATTCATATTTTTCACTTTTACTTGGGTTAATTGATGTGATTTGTTGGGTCCTTCACGAAAGTATCACCTTTGTCGAAAGGCAATTGACTGAATTCACTTACTTCCTCCTGATTAATATTCATCACCCTGATAATCAAAATGATAAAGAAAATGAGGAAGACAAATAATCCGATGATAGGATACCATTCTATCCCGGGGATTCCTTCAAGTGCAGTTGCTATGATTTTCATGATGGGTTCCTGATTATTTATTTGGTTGTAAAAGCTGATGAACCATCAGTTTTGTGAATGTCAACGCCCAAACGCTGGATGTATGCGATCAACGCGATTACTTCCTTGGTGTCGGCCACATCAATACCCTCGTTGCGTAATCCCTGCGCAATTTCGTTAGCCTGTTTCAGCAAATGATCTTTAGCCTGGTTTTCGAACCCTTCAGGATATGGTACACCCAGGGTTTTCATGACAGATATTTTCTTTGCTATCGAGCTGTAATCCAAATCGTTATTAATAATCCACGGGAATGGAGGCATAATCGATTCGGCTACCATCTTCTGCGGACTGAGGAAATGGTTGTAGTGCCATGAGTTTGGTTTGTGCATAGGGCCACCAACAACACCTTCACGCGATAAATCGGGACCGGTACGTTTTGAACCAAACTGGAACGGATGGTCATATACCGTTTCGCCTGCTTTGGAATAATCGCCGTAGCGTTCAACTTCGGAACGGAATGGCCTAACCATCTGACTATGACAGGTATAACAACCATCACGGATGTAAATATCACGTCCTTCGAGTTCAAGTGGTGTATAAGGTTTCACACTCGAAATGGTAGGAACATTCGATTTGATCATGAACATGGGAACAAACTCGACTATTCCGCCAATCAGGATGGCGCCAAGAGCCAATAGTGTGAATAACAAAGGTTTGCCTTCGAGGATACGGTGTCCTTTGTCAACATGAACAGGTTGAGCTTCCAATGCCGGTGCTTCGTCATCTTCCGTTGGAACAAATGTTCCACTTTTTGCAGTTTTAATCAGGTTGTATATCATCAGAATGACCCCGGTAATATACATCGTTCCACCCAAAACACGGATGTAGTACATTGGGATTACCTGTGTAACAGTTTCAATGAAGTTTGGATATTTTAAATAACCGTCAGCGGTGAATTCTTTCCACATTAAACTCTGGGTGAATCCGGCAAAATACAATGGTATCGCGAAGAAGAGCATACCGGTCGTTGCCAGCCAGAAATGCACATTGGCAAGTTTGGTGCTGAACAATTGGGTCTTGTAAAGCCGTGGCATCAGCCAGTATAACATACCAAATGTCATCATACCATTCCATCCCAGGGCGCCGATATGGACGTGAGCGATGGTCCAGTCGGTGAAATGGCTCAGCGCATTAACACTTTTCAACGACAGCATCGGTCCTTCGAAGGTGGCCATACCGTAAGCGGTTACGGCTACTACAAACATTTTCAATACCGGACTTTCGCGCACCTTGTCCCAGGCACCGCGAAGTGTGAGTAAGCCGTTGATCATACCACCCCATGAAGGAGCAATCAGCATCACCGAGAATACTACGCCCAAGGCTTGTGCCCAATCGGGAAGTGCAGTATATAATAAATGGTGAGGACCGGCCCAGATATAAAGGAAAATCAGCGCCCAGAAGTGAATGATTGACAATTTATAGGAATAAACCGGTCGGTTGGCTGCCTTTGGTATGAAATAATACATCAAACCGAGATAAGGCGTTGTGAGAAAGAATGCCACGGCATTATGACCATACCACCATTGTACGAGGGCATCCTGAATGCCGGCGTATATTGGGTAACTCTTTAAAAATGAAACAGGTAAATTGATGGAGTTGACGATATGCAAAACGGCAACCGTTACAAATGTCGCGATGAAAAACCAGATGGCAACATAGATGTGTTTTGTACGGCGTTTGACAGTAGTCATGATTAAATTTATACCGAAAACAACCCAGATCAATGCGATAGCAATGTCGATAGGCCATTCAAGTTCGGCATATTCTTTTCCAACCGTGAAGCCGAAAGGAAGGGTTAATGCAGCAGCAACGATGATTAATTGCCAGCCCCAGAAATGGATTTTGCCTAACAATTCACTGAACATTGGTGTTTTAAGCAAACGAGGTGCAGCATAATAAATCCCGGTAAACATACCGTTACCAACAAAGGCAAAAATCACAGCATTGGTGTGCAGTGGACGCAAACGCCCAAACGATAGCCATGAAACACCACCCGACATGAGCGGAAATACCAGCTCCAGCGCGATGGTAAGACCGACCAACATTCCAACAATGCCCCACAGTATGGTGGCATTCATGAAAAGTCTCGCGATCTTGTTGTCGTAAGTAAATTTCTGTAACTCCATAAAATTTAGATTTGATTATTATTTTGGTTTAATGGTTCTTCTTTTTGCGTTTCCGGTTCTTTATTATCGAATAACATTCTGACGGATGGGGAGTAGGAATCATCATACTGGCCGCTTTTTACCGCCCAGATAAACACGATTAAAAACCCTCCGGCAACGATTATTCCAATGATGATTAAAAATAGTATTGCTGACATTTCGGTATAAGAGTTCCTTTTTACGTATAGCTCAATGCAAAGGTAAAAATTGAATGATAAAAAACACAGATTCACTCTAATATAGAAAAGTTCTAAATTAGAAGTCGCTCCTGATCATCAAACAACAGTTTATTATTTTGATATTGAGGTATGATTTCCGCTTGTAATTGAATTAGAAGTAAACCTTCAAGGTCTTTAAGACCTTGAAGGTTTATTAACCTTTTAATTTTCGGGAAGCTAAGATGGAAATGGATATCGTGACAAAACTGATGATGGTGATTGAGCTGAGTGGCATAAGGATGGCTGCCACCAAGGGTGATAGCTTTGCCGAAACAGCAAACGATAATCCTATTATATTGTAGGTGAGTGATATAAAAAAGCTGGCTTTGATGACTTTAAAGGATGTATGCGAAAACTGTATAAAACGAATGAGCCTGCTAAATGCTGTGGCTTCGAGGATGGCATCGCAGGCCGGCGAGAAACTGAATACATCGTCAGCTACAGTTAAACCGGTATTGCTTTTACTTAGTGCGCCGGCGTCGTTAAGCCCATCACCAATCATCAGCACATGTTTTCCGGAAGCCCGTAGCGATTCGATATAAGCTTTTTTGTCGGTAGGACTCTGGTTGAAATGGAGCCGGGTCTTGTTTCCGAAAATTTCGGTTAACCGTTGTTTTTCGCTGTCGTTGTCACCCGAAATAAGATGAAGTTCATAGGCACTGCCCAATTGTTGAATCATTCCGGCAAGACCGCCTCTGTACGAATTCGCAAAACTACAATAACCTTTTAACTCACCATTTATTTTCAGGTAAACCCTGCTTTCGGTAAACGATTCATCCGATTTGATTCCGGTCACAAACAGATGCGACCCAAGTTTGATTTCTTTATGGTCAACCATACCGGTTAATCCCATGCCAACCAATTCCTGAAAATCTTCAACGATAAGAATGTCGGATTGTGGCAGATTATCGTGCAGGGCTTTGCTGAGTGGATGACCCGAATTGCGAACTAATGATTGTACCTGGCTCAACTCATAGTCACTTAATGACTCACCGTGGAAATTTGTCTTCATCTCCCGGTTTAACGTAATGGTTCCGGTTTTATCGAAAACGATGGTGTCGGTTTTATGCAGTTGTTCAACCACATCGGTATTTTTCAGGTAAAGACCTTTTCTGCCGAAAACACGCATGGTGCTGCCAAGGGTGAAAGGCACGGTGAGCGCCAGGGCACACGGACATGCAATGATTAGCACTGATGTAAATACATAAACAGCCGTCGAAATACTTTCGGTAAACCAATAACCAAAGGCGGCTGTTGCAATAATGAGTATAACGATCGTAAAATACTGACTAACTTTGTTTACATGGGTATTCAGGCTGATCTCTTTCATCTTTTCATCGGCCTGGTTCCAGAGTTGGGTGAGGTAACTTTGTTCAACCTCTTTCTCAACCACTAATTCAATGGAACTCCCTATCTGTCGTCCACCGGCATAGATGAAATCATTTAGTTTTTTTGATACCGGCACCGATTCACCGGTGACAAATGAATAGTCGATGTTACCGTTACCCTTGATAATAAAGGCATCTGTTGGAATAAGTTCCTGATTTCTAACCAAGATGCGATCGCCTTTTTTCAGGTTTTTAATGGGTATGATTATCTCCTTATCCTTTTCGATTTTCGTAACTGCCACCGGAAAATATGACTTATAATCGCGTTCAAACGAGAGGGCTTCATAAGTTTTGCTTTGATACCATTTGCCAATCAACAAAAAGAATAGTAATCCGGCGAGGGTATCCATAAATCCAATGCCGCCGTCATGAAAAACAACCCAGGAACTTTGTAAAAATAAGGCAATGATACCCAGTGAGATAGGTAAATCGATACTAATTATTTTGTGCCGGATTCCTTTCCATGCCGAAAGATAATAGTCGATCGAACTATAAAATACGACAGGCAGTATGAGAATGAAACTCAGCCAGCCGAATATATCCTTGAATTCTTTTTCGAGCAAATCGCCACCGGGAAGATATTCGGGGAAGCTGTACATCATGATATTCAGGAAGCTGAATGAGGCGATCCCGATTTTTATCAACAAATTTTGATCCGATTTGGTTTTTCCGGTTTTATCAAGCTGATCTAATGTGATTTCGGGTATGTAATGAATCGCGGCTAATAATTCAGCTAATTGTCGGAGACTTAATTTATTATGATTGAAAGTAACTGTTACTTCTTTTTTTGGAAAGTTGACCGATGAGTATTTTATGGCCGTATCCAGGGTCGAAAGGTTTTCAAGCAGCCAGATGCATGAAGCACAATGTATGGCCGGGATAAAAAACCTGATTTTGGAGACATTTTCATCGGTGAAATCCAATAAATTTTGTCTTATTTCTTCATTATCCAAAAAAGCAAACTTACCCGACTGGGAATCTGTTACAATTTTGATCCCCGACATGGGTTGAATTTTATAATATTCACCCATTTGGTTTTCGTTCAGAATCTGATAAACCGTTGAGCAACCATGGCAACAAAAGGCTTTGTCGTTCCACATTATCGGTGTTTTACCATTATCGGATCCGCAATGAAGGCAGTTTGAAGTTGTCATGTTTTAAGTTTCTTGTTGCTCGTTTCTTGTTTCTCGTTTCTTGTTTCTCGTTTCTTGTCACCAGTAACCAGTCCCCAGTCCCCAGTCCCCAGTCC
>JABFQW010000055.1 GCA_013141455.1 Bacteroidales bacterium | reverse complement strand
AAATAAGATGAAATAAATGATGAAGCTATTTGGCAAGAATTTTCTCGTAAGCTGATGAATTGGCCGGATCAATCTCACGCATAATATTAACGGCTTTTGTTTTCTCCTGTGGGCTGCCTTTCGAAAATACTTTGATTATTTCATCGCGTTTGGCATCAATAATCAATTGTAACAAAAACAAACCCGGCCGGTTACTGTTCACGGTATTCAGGTAAGCAAGTGTCTCACCGATTTTGGCACGACCTTCGTCTGGCTTTTCCGACATGATATCGAGTCCTAAACGATGGTATTCGTATAAAAACTGACGCAATGGCCTATAGGTAGCATTTTGCAGGTTCTCGACCATCCAATAACGGTTACGGTTGCCATCAAATGCTTTCCAGCCCTTTTCAGTTGCATTTTGGGCACTGTTTACAATGGCTTCGGCTGCCTTGAAAAAGGGATCTCCGCCATATAACGAAAAACTGTCGAAGTCGAGCCCAAGATACATATATGCGTAATAGGCTAATGTTGAGGTTAAATTAGAACTGAAAGTGTTTTCGTTGTAATCGAGTGGCTGCGATTCAATATACCTGAACTGAAAATTCTCGTCAACATAATTTAATAATATTGAATTATAGGAAGAATTGTGAACCGGTCGGCGCAAAATGAGATTCAATGAACCTTTGAACTCATCCGATGAAATCCGTTCTTTCACCGTTAGTAAAATCGAACATTCGATCCGTTCCTGATTTTTGATGTTGATATTTGACCATTTACGGTTATTCATAAATTCGTAAAGTGACGATTGCAGGGCTTCGAAAACACGACGGTCGCTTCCTTCAATGCTTGGGGCAGTTACCCGTATGTCACAAACAAACTCTTGTGCCTGAATGCGATAAAAAGAAATAAAAAAAACGATGATTACTATAATCCGATATTTCATGAAATGGGTAAATTTGTTGTTTAAAAAGATGTAAAAATCAGATTGACAGACTTTTTGCAATATGGTTTACAATATCCTCAGCAACGGCGGACTTACTTTTTAATTCGAAGTCAACAACCGATTCATCGCTGTTTATTAATGAGACTTTGTTCGTATCGTGCTTAAAACCTGCCCCCTGATCTTCCAACGTATTTAGAACGATCAAATCAAGGTTTTTGTTGTGCAACTTCTTAATTGCATTCTGACGTGCATCGTTGGTCTCTAATGCAAAACCAACCAAAAACTGATCGTTTTTTTTAACTTTTCCAAGATGCATAAGAATATCCCGGGTTTCAACAAGATTCAGAGTCAATTTGTTGGCCGTCTTTTTCAGTTTTATATCTGAAGTTGTTTCGGGTGTGTAATCAGCAACAGCGGCACACATGACGGCGATAGTTGATTGGGTAAAAAGTAAACTTACTTTTTCGAACATCTCAGCAGCGGTTGTCACCGGGTAAATATCGACCAACGGATGATTCAATTTCAGATTAACCGGACCAGCCACCAGATCGACATGGGCGCCGCGTGCGGCAAATGCTTTGGCTAACTCAAAACCCATCAATCCTGAACTATGGTTACCAATGAACCTGACGGGATCGATTGGTTCGTAAGTAGGTCCGGCAGTAACTAAAACACGAAATCCAGAGAATTGGATCCCCTGCTTAAAGTATGACCTGATGATATTGAAAATCGCTTCCGGCTCCTCCATCCTTCCTTCACCGCACAGCCCACTTGCGAGTTCACCATGTGTAGGAGATATTAAAATAGCACCTCTCTTTTGTAATGCTGATATGTTATCGATGGTTGAAGGATGATTGTACATATCCAGATCCATTGCCGGAGCAAGCATCACTTTACATCGGGCCGATAAAAAAACGGTAAGTAAGTAATTATCGGCTATCCCGGCACGCAACTTAGCAAGCGTATTGGCGGTAACTGGGGCAATTAAAAACAGGTCGGCCCACAAACCTAGTTCAATATGACTGTGCCATTCACCTGTGATTTTATCGTGTGATTCAATGGAAACAGGATTGCCAGAAAGCGCTGATAAAGTAAGTGGAGTAACGAATTCGAAAGCCGAAGGAGTAGCAATAACCCTTACTTCGGCATCTTCTTTTTTCAAAAGACGAATCAGAAGCGGAATTTTATACGCTGCGATACTTCCGGTAATTCCAATCAGAATTTTCTTACCCTTCAGCATAATATCCTGTTAAAAATCAGATTCTTCTTCTTTATGAGGATTACGGAAATATATCTGGTCATTTAAAAATTCGTGAACCGCGATCAGAGTAGGTTTGGGAAGGCGTTCATAAAATTTGGCAATCTCAATCTGCTCCCTGTTTTCGAAAACTTCTTCCAGATTATCTGAAGCTGAAGCAAACTCACCAATTTTTTTATGCAACTCATCTTTCATCTCTGTTGAGATTTGATTTGCCCTTTTCGAAAGCACAGCAACGGTTTCATAAATATTACCTGTTCCGGCAGAAAATGATTCTTTTTGACGGGTGACAGCCGATGTTTCAGTTTTAATCTTCTTAAAATCCATATTATCTCAATTTTTCTAGTTTCTGATGTGAAGTCTGATTAACCATTTTATCCAAACCCTTCAAATATTCGCTTTCAGGATACAAATAAAGCAGATTATTGTATGAGTCGATGGCTTTTTCGTAGCGTTCACGTTGTTTTGACGGAATACTGCGATCAGCAAACTCATAATACCCTTTTGCCATATATTTAAGAATCTCTTCGCGTCTGTCAGTATCAGGAAATTTCTTCATCAATAATTCAAACGAGGTGATTGAAGCCATATAATCTTCCATCCGATAATACATTACGGCAATATTAAATGACTTTAATTCGAGTTTCTTACGCAATTCATCGATCAATTTATTACACTCTGCTATCCTTTCACTATGTGGATAAGTATCCGTAAACAGTTGTAACTCTGTGATTGCCAATGTTGTATTTGCCTGATCAAGACTCGGTTTTGGCGAATCGAGGTAATAACAATATGCGTTCATGTACAAGCACTCCTCAGCACGTGGCGATGTTGGGAATGTTTCGGCATATCGCTTAAAATAGAAACTGGCTACCGTGTAATCACCAATATTATAGTAACAATATGCCGAATAGAAACTTATATCTTCACCTTTGGTCGTACCCCTGTAAGCCGATTGCAACAAATCGAACAATTCGAGTGAACGGTTATAATCTTTCTTCTCAAAATAATCAATTGCGGCCTCATATTTGGCTTCGTTATCCGTGCTTTTTACTAATTTAGAATAGCTGCTACAGGACCAAATGCCTAATAGTGAAACAATTGAAAGGGATAAATACAGTTTTCTAATCATGGCGCAAATGTACAATTATTTTCATTTGGTTTGAAAACGAAATATGGGTGCCGGTATTACAATTAATGGCTCTTTTAAACATTATTAACACGATTTCATGATAAGCCGGGCTATTTGAATACGAGTAACTGTTCAGCCCCATTCCTTTTCAGGTGGCTGATATCAATGATATATTTGAAAAAACCAAATCAATTACGGACATACAAAGCATTGGAAAACAGCTAATCTTTTCCACGCATACGGGATGAACCGTTTAAAATAGCAAAAAAACTACACAAGTATCAATTAACGTTTATCTGAATTATTCATCAACCAAAGCTAATCACCAACAAAACCCTATCCAATTTCAATAGAGATAGTGCAAGGTTAGGATTTCGTTCAACCGGTCCCGCATGTGCGGGATCATAGCCTGTCCCGGCAGCATGACTGGACTGGGTCGTGCCGACCACATGAAGCCCTATTTATTAGCAACCGCCTTTCCTTCAGTTGTCTTTTAAAAACCATAGTCAATAATACGTCCATAGTATTTGTTATCTTGAATTATCCAAGTCAATTCGTAACCACCTGCGCCGTCACTGTTCTGCATATAAATGTAAATTCGTTTTTTGTCTACCGATTGAAATGTTTTACAAGAGATATGTGAAACTTTTTTGGTTTCTTTATCATTGTCACAAAAGTTAGGTTCATATATCCCAGAGATAGCACTGTCAGGCAAAGTGATTCTGTGTTTGCCATTTTGCAATGTAACAGATTCTATTCTTTCCTTTGGAACACCACCGTCTGTACCCCAAAAATATTTGTCGTCTATCATAATTAAAAATGGTTGTTTCGGGTCATATGTGAGCTTATGTCCTGCTGTATCAAACTTTACGGATCGAAGATTAATTTTCAAATTGTCTTTTGAAAATGTCGCTGAACTGTCAGTGCAACTTACTATAGTAATATCATTGACCTTCGTTTTGGGAAAACTGTCAGACTCGGTCATTAATGAACCCGTATAGCTGAAGTAAGCAATTTCTCCTTTTATTGCTCCTTCTTTTAGTTGCATAAAACTTTCTTCCTCTTTTGAGTCAGGGATAACGATTTCAGGCTGTCCAAAACAAAACTTTCCGATAAAAAGAATTATTGTTATAATAGTTATTTTACGCATTATTAATTGTCTATAGTATTTTGTCTTTCATAAGGCGGTTGCTAACGGTGGCGGTATGAAAATTTGCCGATTCCGGGCGATTTCCTGTCAAGTTACACAAAAGTTGAAGCGGGCTACAACCCTTAAATTTACTACTGAACCGGCTATTATTTTTATACATTGTTCGGCTTTCATGCATTATTGTTTCAATATTTCAATAAGTTCTTTATTTATGTAAAGTGTCTCTCTTCCAACTTTTTGGGATTCCAGAATTCCAATATCTTCTAATTCCTTTAAATATCTTGAAGCTGCTTTTCTTTCAACGTTAAGTCTGTTCACCACAAAATCAATTTTCGAATATGGTTGTTCAAAAAGTAACTCGACAAGTTCTTTTCTGTAAATTTTGGGTGATTCCTTTTGTACTTTAATAATTGTTTTATCTAATTGTTCCTTAATGTTTGTTATTCGTAAAATGGTATCTTTCGATGTGATTTCAACTGCCTTTAGCATAAACATAATCCAGTCTTCCCATTTTCCATCGTGATTTGTTCTATTTAACAATCGGTAATATTCTGGTTTATTTTCAATGATATATGAGCTTAAATACAAAATTGGAACATCAATCAATTCATTAAGTATCAGGTAAAGAATGTTTAAAATTCTACCTGTTCTTCCATTACCGTCGTAGAATGGGTGAATACTCTCAAATTGATAGTGTAGTATTGCAAGGTTTATTAATGGTGATAAATCATTATCAATCTGGTTATAATGATTTATAAAATTTGTTAATAAGTCGAGAATTTCGGCTTTATCCTGAGGTGGAGTATAAACTATCTCTCCTGTTCTGTCATTTTTAAGTACTGTTCCCGGAGTACTTCTAATGCCTGCTGTATTATCAACCAATTCTTGTTGAATACTTACAATGTCATTTACCCGAATAAATCCTTGTTTTTTAGCGATATCAAATCCTGAAAATATTGCTTTTCTGTAGTTAACAACTTCTTTTGTTTCAGCAGAAACATTTGATTTATTAACTGTCAATGCTTTATATAGTTCATCCTGTGTTGTAATAATATTTTCAATTTCAGAACTATCTTTTGCTTCCTGAAGGACTATAGCATTTATCAACATAACCTGATTAGGTATTGTCTTAGCAATCCCTTTCAGTTCGGATAGTGCAGCAGTTGTTTTGTTGGTTTGTCTTAAAATTTCAATTGTTTCCACTTTTTCCCTTGGTGGAGGAAGCAATTCAAGTTTGAAATGTGGTGCATTTTGTCCCATGTTCTATTTATTTGTACCAAAAATACAAAATAT
>JABFQW010000057.1 GCA_013141455.1 Bacteroidales bacterium | reverse complement strand
TCATAAACGGGAACAATAACACTTACCATTGGCGAAGAACCCATTACTTCATGGCATATGTTAAGTATTTCAGGTACAGCTAAATCTGTTGAATATTTTTTCAATAATTTTGATCTGGCGATACTACCCATTTCAATACAGGATTGCTTGTTGTTGATCAGTTTTTCGATGGCTAAAGCAGCTTCATTTGTGTCAAGATAAGGGACAACAAATCCAGCATCAGTTTCAACGAATTCATTCATGCCACCTGCCCCTTCAAAGCAAATGATGGGTAAACCACATTCGGCGGCCTCAAGACAAACTAATGGGAAAGGGTCTTCACGTGAGGGAAGATAAAAGATGTCACCGGCCATAAAATATCTTCGTGGGTTATCTGACTCCCCCTGAAAAATAAGGATATCGTTTAATTCGTTTTGAATTATATATTTCTCCATCGCATCCCAATATCCCCATTCATGGCTATCATTATTCCAATAATTTTCTCCAATCCAACAAAAAATGAAATCTTCTATTCCATTGTCTTTTAGTTTCCTGGCAGTTTCAATAAAAAGATCTGTTCCTTTACGCCAATAAATCGTACCACAGCCCCAAACGATAGTTTTATCCGAAGGCAACCCTAAAAGTTCGCGTTGAAGTGAACGACTAACCAATGAGGGCAGCGTTGGTTTTATAAATTCATGTACGCATTGTATCTTCTGAATTGGAATTTCATGGTTATTGATAAGGTTTTTTTCAACTGGTAGTGAACAGGCAATAAAGACCGATGTGAATTCCTTCATATTCGATCTGATTTCGGGCGTTGAATATTTGTTTATTGATTGTTCGAGTTCGTGTATATGACTTATAAAAGGCGCTTCGAAAACACGAAGTAATTTAAACAGACCTGATGAAACAATTGTGTTTCCATAAATTAAATCAATTGAACCGCATTCCTGTTTAATTCGTTCAATTGCTTCATATTCATCATGTTTAGAACAATATTCTTCCCATAAAATTACTTTTGAAACCTTTTGATATGCCGTTAGCAACTTGCCTCCATCGGCTCCTTTTTTTATTGCAAGTACATAAATATTGAAGGATGTATAATCGTGCATCCATTGCAGGATATGAAGAAGCAACATCTCGGCACCAGCCCTGAAAAGATCATGTGCGATAAATAAAATTGATTTTGTATCGGGGAGTCTGATGTGTTTTTTTTCGAGTTTATTCAGTAATTCCTGCGAGAAAAACACAGTCTTGTTTTCAAATCCTTCTTTCGTTGCAATAATTCCAAATAACCTTTCAATTGCGTGTGCTAATGTTCCATCAATTTGGTGATTCTCAGGTTCAAAGGTATCTGAATCGAATTTTTTACCAGCAAGGCTTAGTAATGCCTTCGGTCTGAACCAAAACATGGAACCTGCCGGGAATGCAAAATCTGATGGAATATCGGATAGATTTAATTCAGGGAAATGTGTTTGCGCTGCTATCAGGTTTTGATCGTTATAGCCCGAATTTCCCCAACCCTTAGCTATTCCCAAATGATCAAGATAAGGATAAACTACTGGCCATATGAGTCCAATATTTTGATTTTTACTGAATGCCGAGAATATTTCCTGAATTACTTTTGGATGGCCAAGCAGGTTATCCAATAAATATCCCCGCCATCCATTCAGATTAAAATTGTGGGTGCTGCTTTTGGTGTGAATTTTGCAAACAAGATCATATTCCATTAGGTTTGATTCCAGAATCTGGACAAATGGAGCAATGTCTCTTCCCTTGTTTATGTAGCCATTGACCTGAATTTTTATATTCGGCAGGTGTTTGAAAAACAAATCTTTGATGTTCTCAACATTCTCAGGTGATGTACTAATATACAAATCATACGCAATGGGAATATTATATAAATAGCTAATAAGTTCGTCTGCAAGTCCGGTATAATAAATGTGACAAACTACTGCGATTTTAAACTCATGATTATCATCAGGTTCACTGAAGGCATTAATATCTGCTTGTTTAGCACAATCCGACTCATTAATTTTGAATGTCTTTGGGAGCCTTCCTTCCTTTTTCCCGGTATGTAAAAAGTGGAGCAGGGGATCGATTCCGGCTTGCTTTACATCCTTATAGGTTGAAAGATAGAACACTGTATCAAACAACTGACTTGGATTCCGACCTTCTTTCCAGCCGTAATAATGGTAATGATAGATAGGATTAATTCCCGTTTCTTTTACATCAGCATGGATACGCAAATAATAATTAGAATCGAAAAATGAACTATCACCAATGATCTGCAGGTTATTATAATCTTTAACTTTCTCCAGAATTTTATTTATTGTACTAAAATGTTTTTCTTTAATATGAATATGATATTCATTATCAGTGGTTTGTAGCGGTTTATCTGC
Organism: Bacteroidales bacterium; assembly: GCA_013141455.1. GTDB lineage: Bacteria > Bacteroidota > Bacteroidia > Bacteroidales > F082 > CAJBPB01. The sequence continues at coordinate 27,021 of JABFQW010000057.1, read as the reverse complement.
ATGAGTATCTGTTCCTTTTACCTTATCGTTCAGGATGTAATACAATAATGGATTTTTACCAGTTTCCAATGCCTCCGGATATAGATTCGCATATAAATCATGGTTGAACTTATCTGAGGGTTTTCGTCCTTCAAAACCTCCATAAATAAGATAATGTTGTATAGCTGTCAAATCAGAGTTTCGAACATCAGGATTATTTTCAAGATAGTATTTCTCATCAAAAAGTCCACTTTGTCTTATCGTTTCAGCATCTCGTAAAAGTCGTCTTCTGGCTATTGTTTTCCTGATTTTCGGAATAGACCTGATACTACCGAATACGTGGACTATTTTTTGTATCGACCTGAATATGGAATCGTTCTTTAGGTTAATTAATTCATTTTGTGATTCATGCAGATTTGATTGCAATTGATTAACCTTTTGTTGGGAATCAAGAAAACTATTGTACAGCGTACTATTTTTATTCTCAAGTTCCTGGTATTGTTGCGATAGATTATTGATTTCAGTAGCTTGAATTTCATACAGGTTTTCTAACTCATTGTTTTTTTGTTTCATGAGTTGAATTGATATCTCAAGCTTTTCATTGATAATCCGTTCTTTGACGAGTTTTTCCTGATCCCGGGCAATGTTTTCTTTTAAGCCTGTGATTATTTCAATCTGTTGATGGTTTATAACTGACAACGAATGATTTACTTCAGTTTGGTTGTTGAACGCCTCTTTGTGATTTGTAATAACTTTATCCTTGAGATCATTTGCTAACTCAAGTACACCTGGACCAGTTTTTAAATAAACGATATCAACGATAACTTCTTCAATTTCAATACCATTCGAATCGTTGAAATCGATGAATAGTTGCGGATCAATCGTGTCAAACAGATACACATTTTGGTCTGTCAGTAAGGCATTGGAAGAAAGAGAATAAGATTTATCAATTAAGTTCCCGCGATTCATCAAATTGATTCCGTTAATCCTGATCTGAGCATAATCGTTGATAGGATCGAATCGTAGCTTTTGAATTGAATCGTTGGTATTTAGTTTGAAAATCAGCTTATTGATCTCTTTATCAACGAAATGTTTTATAGCATTTTCTTCATTAAATATATTATTTCCCGATTCGAAAAATAGCTGGACGTAGTGATTTGAAATTTTTGGCGAAGTAATGTGGAAAACATGATCAAAAAAAAGTGAAATTTGATTTTCGGATAATTTGGGTATCCATTTCTGGTATAGTTTCTTTTGAAAATGAATGATTTTGGCGGTATCATTTTGAGCACCTGATACATTGAAATTTCTGTAAACGGCCCCAATTTTGTTAACAAAAGCAAAATTACCGGTATTAGCTACCTGAATCAGAAAATCCCAATCCTCAAAAATTAACAATTCAGGATCAAAACGAATATCATTATCAATTAATTCACGCTTAAAAAGTAAGGCCTGATTTGGGATAAAATTGCCCAATAATAAACTTGTTTCTGTGAAAGTCTTGTTGTAGAGAGTCTCTCTTTCGTTATTACTATTTACTCTTTCAACAATATCATAGGCAGCAGATGAGTTGGTGCTCAGTAACTTTTTGTATAGGTTTTCGATATGATCGGGGAAATACAGATCGTCCTCATCTAAAAAACCAAAGTAATCACCATGTATCGAATCTAAGCCAACGTTAGCTGCTTCCGGACGGTTTAGTGGCTTGTTTCTTGTAATATAATATAAGGCGAAACGACCGCAATTTTCGCCCAATTGAAGATTATTATCACCTTTTGCATCCACAACAATGATTTCAATGGATGAATAGGTTTGTCTCGCTATCGATTCAAGGGCATCCGGAAATTCAGGCCTGTTCATGGTTCTGACAATTATCGAAATCAATGGTAAATTGATGTCATTAACTTTTTCAGAAGTTGCTAGTTGCAGATGTTTGTAATCTTTTTTCCACAGCTCGTTCCCTGATTTTAAAGAAGCTGTTTTTATAACAAAATATGCCTCAGCATAATTGATTTTCTTATTAAGTGTATAGGTGCGATACGTATGTAATGCATTGATATGGCGCTTGTAATCCTGAACAATCAACTGACTTTTAAAACAATCCATTGCCAGATCAAGTTGTTCATGGATATCGGTGATGTCATGCAATATGTTGGGATGAAGGGGTTTTCCAACTTCGTAGAATATCAGGTTCAAATCAGGTTCATAACGTAAAGCAGCCTGAACACCCGCGATATGAAGCGCTATATGGTCAGGGTGAATTTCCGTCTCCGCCGGTAAATAAATAGTTATGGGTTTAAAATTTACAATTATTTCGAGTAAACTAATAATAAGGCCCTCATTCGCAATTAGTTCGCGATCACGGTAATGTAAAAATTGCAGTTCCGAATAACCAAGTATTTTGGCAGCTTCAAGCGATTCATTTCTCCTATTTTCGATATATGATTCGATTATTTGATTTTCATGGGTTGGAAACCCACCGTCAGTAACAATAACAACTCGAATAGTATCACCTTGCTTACTATGTCTGATAATCGCTCCACCACAACCAAATACCTCATCATCAGGATGTGGAGCGAAAAAAAGGGTGTTACCAGCTACAACTTTCTTTGTTGCCTGATAAGGAATGAATCCGCTTTCCATTTTCTTTTGGATTGTTTATTGCTTAATGATTATTGTTTTTTCCAGTAAACGCCACACCAATCAATTGGTTGAATTTCTTCCGTAATATTATATTGACTACGAAAATCCATCACCGCTTTTTTACATGCCGGAACTGCTCCCCAATCATCAATGATCACAAATCCACCTACTGATAATTTAGGGTAAAGATTTTCCAAAACCTCAATGGTTGACCCATACATATCTCCATCAACACGGAGCAATGCTAACTTTTCGATTGGTGCAATGGGTAAAGTATCAGCAAACCAACCTTTTAGAAAAATAACCTGTTCATCGAGCAAGTTGTATTTCTCAAAGTTATGCTTTACCTCCTCCAATGAAACGGATAGTTCGTCATATTGATAATGTTGGTCAAATTTATCTTCGATATATTTTTCATTGGGCTTTGGGAGACCTTCGAAGGAATCAGCAACCCATAACTTCCTGTTTGTTATGGCATTGGCTGTCAATAGGGCTTTCATGAAAATTGTTGCCCCACCTCTCCAAACGCCGGCTTCAATAAGATCGCCCGGGATTTCATTTTCGATGATTTGATTAAAACAATATTCAATATTTTCGAGACGTTTCATACCAATCATGGTTTCAGCAACAATTGGCCAATCACCGCCCTGATACCGATATTCAGGGTTCTCAAACGATTTACTGCAAAGCAAAAGCCCATGTTGAGCAACCTTGTTCGATAGTGCAGTTACTTCGGAATCAGCTTCTCCTTTGTTCTCCCATCCCCAGTTATAAGGTTTATAAACAGGCCGGTCGATCCGGTTTAATCCTAAAAGCACCTGTTTAAGTAAATTGAGATATCTGGTTTTACAATTCATTTATTTGTAGTTTTATTGGGCAAAAAAAGCATGCTTTGCTTCTATTTTTTTGGTTAAAACAAATCACCATCACCCATTGTGTAATAGATGGTATCATTAATATAATTAAAATTAAGTTCGTCATTAAAAAACCTCCCCGTAGTGATAATACCAAGAGGTTCAGGTTTTGGTTTAAAGCCAAATGCAATCAAATAATTATAAATAAAGTGTTTTTGTGGTAGCCAGACCTCAATTTGAAAAATACTGTTTTGCTGCAATTCAACCATTATCTGTTGAAATATTTTGAATAATGGAGCTTGCCCAGGCAATGAAAAAATATCTACAATTTTGACAATTGATCCATGTATTAAAATCACTATATAGGCTAATAATTTACCAGTCAGGCTTTTATACGTGTAAATGTGATATTGCTTTGTTGGGTGATTACAAAAACGCCATTGTAAAAACGTACGATTGCGTTTTATAGCGAAAGGATAATAGCGGGATGCTGCATCCCACAAAACATCAAATTCTTTCTCAACGGAGGATATTTTTCTGACTTTCCCAAATGAAAGGAAATTTTTCTTTTTTATCTGGATGGAATCAGCGAACAGGTAATGACCGCCATCAGCTATCAAACTATAATTGAGAAGAATTTTACCAAGTTTAAAATGTTTTTTTCCAGGAAAGCCATAATAAAATATTGATCCCCGTTGCCCGCCATAAACATCGAAAAAATGTTCAGCTGTCTGTACAAAAAGACTTTTTCGTCCGGAGCTTGCTTGCCTGAAATCGGGATGTGACATATTATCAATGAGTTGTGTGAAATATACATCTCTTCCCTGCCAGTTTGCTGCGAATGGTATTCCCGAATACATGGCCACCGGTAAGTTATCTTTGTTCATACACAGCATAATTTGTCTGCCAAATGGATTGTTATGAAATTTCCATCGCCATATATCCACAGGCATCTGGTTCTGAAAGGATAACTCCCATAATTCCAGTACTTTTGCTTCATCATCATCCCGATAAGGTCGGATTACGAATTCTCCAAGTGTTGTTAGTAAGATTTTTTCCAGTTCCATATTTTTAGTGTTTTGTTTGAAACCGGATCCCAGAGTCTTGTGAAATAGTTACCACTTGCGAGTGTTTCCCAAATTGATTCAGGAAAAACAAAGAAATTTTGAATAAAGTCGGCCTGGGCATTTGGCACAAAAAAATGATTCACTCCAAACTCGATAAATAGTTTGATAGGCTTCTGATCTTTCTCGAAATAAAATATCGGGGATTTGGTTAAATTTCCAAGATTTTCAATGTTTTTTGGCTCATAATCAACTGATTCAATGTGATTATGGTATGGTTGAGAATAGTATTTTAGGTTGAATTTTTCGCCGGATTGCCACATCATAGCAGGTTTCTCATCCGAAGGTGACTGATTCCAGTAATGGACCGCGATGGCTTCAGGGACACAAATAATGTTTTGATCCGCTTTCATGACTTCGGCACACAGATCAGTATCCTCATAATACATGAAATAGCGGTCATCAAATATTTTCCCTTCCTTAAAATATTTTTTGTCATTTTTAAGCAACATACATGCACCCGAAAGGAAGGGTTCGAAAAATGGTTCTGTTTCGTTCCAGAATCGCTGGAAACGGAGGTTCCAGTAGAACGATACCAATCTGGAATCCAGATCAAACTTACCGGCGCTTTCAATTCCACATTGTGTCCATAACGAACTTCCGAGTGCAGGTGGTAGCCTGAATGTTTTTTCATTATCCCAGTAAAACCTTGGTCCGGCTATTAATGCATTCAATTTTTGTGCTGCGTGAAACAATTTTTCAACCATTCCCACTTCAGGTAGCGTATCCGGGTTGATAATCAGCCACCAGTCACTTTCAATTGACTGAGTAACTTCATTGATTGCGGCACCAAAACCAATGTTATTTCGGAGAGAAATTAATTCTGATTTATTAAAATCTCTTAAAACTAACGAAATTGATTTTTCATTGCTGTTGTCCGCAATAACAATTTTGTCTATCAAACGGTCATCATTTAATACTTTCAATAAAGGGGGTAAAAAATGTGATGTATAATAATTTACGATGATAGCCGTAATTTTCATTCTTTTATTGCTTTGATAATGAATTCGTTAGTCAACAATGATTGTTCATTTCCACAATTTGATTCAATCATATTTTTAATAAAAATTTTGCCTTTCGGACTTGGTTCTGTTTGTTGCCGTTCAATATTTATTATTCTTAAACCTGCATCTTCAATTGCCTTTATAATTGTTTGCTCAGTGAACCAATGATAGTGTGTAATACAACTCAACCCCCATGGTAAATATTCGAAAATGCCATTCGCAGTATCAGCGACCAAAGTCCAATGGCCTGCATTTGGGACACTTACGATTAAATAACCTGACGTGTTTAAAAACGATGAAATATGTTTTAACTGTTCTTCCGGATCTAATAAATGTTCCAGAACATCACCACAAATTATACAATCGTATTTTTTTTGAGATGGGAATTCTTCTATGCCAAGGGTGAATATTTCATTGTAAAATTGTGAAGCCAATTTTGCTTTTAATCTATTGGGTTCAATGCCATCAATAATTGTACTGGGACTTATTTTATGTATCGCCTTACCTAAACTGCCAAAAGAACACCCAATATCAAGTAAACTTTTGCAATTTTCAGGAACTAATTTTATTAAATCATGACGCACCTGATCATCTGAATCTGCAAATGTGAAAACATACGAATTTTTTAATACGCCAAAACGGCTATCCGGGGTTGCGGGCAGGTAATATGACTCCTTACTATTAACGTTGAGGTTGAGTTGGCTTGTAAAATAATCAATCGAAAACAAAGCACATATACCATCAAGCTGATCAACATCTTGCGTGGCTAAATTCATATTTGTTTTGAAATGATCAGTTAATTCCAGATAAGTGCTTGTATTAAATGGGATAAATATTGGAGAACCTACCTGAAAAGGAAATTGACTATTACTAAAACACGGTCCGACTCCATCAAACCCGTTATCAATCAATTGCATCATCGAAATAAGCGTTAAAGCATTGATAAGAACCATTGGGTCTTTTACTATCAGGACAAATCTTACGTTTAGGTCCACGTTAATTTGTTCGTTAGCAGGTGAATAGTTGTGCCAATTAAATGTAATATTATTGTTTAAGAGTGAGAGGTTGAGTTGATTCTTGCAAAATCCAAGACCAAAGTTATATTCAGTATAGCTGGGTTGTTTGGTTGTCTCAGGCCATAATATCAGGATTTCCGGACTAATATTTTTGCTCATTCAAATTTACGTTTAGTCTGTTTTTTTGTGAGAATAGCTGGTTATTACCTTCGGGCATGTATGATTGTTTTTCTTTCAGAATGATTGTTCGGGATAAAAAGGTCATCGAATGAACCTGTAATCTCAATTGATTTGAAGCCTAATTTTAAAAGAATTTGTGAAAACCATTCAAAGTTTGGTTTCCACCAGGCAGAAACATCATCATCAGGGTACTGGCCTCCGGTATATTGTAATATGGGTATATTATATTCATCTTCATTCAGATGCTGTGCGATAATTAACCTGTCGGAACACATTGCTGCGGCTGAGGCAATTGCCGCCAATGGATTTATTGTATGAAGTAAAACATCCCCGAGAAAAACAATATCAAAAGATTTTTTTCCTAATGTTTCCTCCGAAAAGTTATAAATAGTGACAAATTTTCGTTCGATTGGTATATCAAGCACCTTACTGCAAAATTCGAAAGGTTCTTTAAGCATGGTTTTATACAAATATTCAAGGTTTAATTCACTGGATTGTTCATAAAGGTATATGTTTGAATATTTCTCTGCTTTTTTCAAAATATCATTCTTTTTCTGTCCTGGGAATGTATCAAGTTCATACAGTGAAGGTAATTCTGTAGCAGTCACTTTTGCACCAAGACGGGCAAATTCAAATGAGAAAAAACCAGTTGCTGCTCCAACATCCAGCACAGATTTGCCTGTCATATTTTCAGGAAAGCAATATTTTCCGATGTTTTCTCTGTAATCAAAAACACCGGGTGTTACCAAATCATTTCCCAGATCGATGGTGTGATACCAATAAAACTGTTTATTAACTTGTTTACCAGCCTTATCACAAGCTGTATAAAATGAGTGTTGACGCGTGTGCTGCATGTTTTTTATCGATTTATTGAAAAAAGAGCTTGATTTGATCTGCAATTTTACTAATATCAATCATATTTTATAGTCCCCGAAAACACAACCTGAGGTTTTCCCTTGTTGCCTTTTTCGATTACCAAAACATTATTATAATAATGGATAGATTCAACTGATTCGCTGAAATAATTGATAGTGTGATTGTTATCACGCGAATGTTGTACGTTTAATTGATCGATGAAGTTTTTGCTATATTCAATAAAGGTGCCCGGCCGTTTATATCCCCCGTCAAATTCTTTCCAGTAAGAAGTGCATAAATCTTCACATAAATAAAGCCCGTTCTCATCAATTGAACTGAACAGTTCCTCAAAACTAATAATCTGTTGATCCATCATATGTCCGCCATCATCAATGAGTATATCCACTTTAGGGATGTTTTTTATTAACTCTTTTAAAAAATACCTGTCAGATTGCGAGCCAATAACGACAGTAATTTGTTTTTCTTCAGCTGTTTTACAGATAGGTTCAATGTCAATCCCAATAATTGTAGCCTTCTCGCCAAAATATGATTTCCACATCTGCAAACTTCCGCCAAAACCAACTCCAATTTCGAGTATGGTAACTTCTTTGTTTCTAAATTTGCTAAAATGCCTTTCGTAAATATCAAAGTAATTCGACCATTTTGTCATTACTCTTTCATTATTCGTTCTGAAGTATTTTTCCAGGTCATTCATGATAAGTTAATAGAGTTAAAATCGTGGTAATGTATAATTTGCTTATACTTTTATGGCTCTTGTTTACTGAAGATATTCCAGTTGTAGCAATAACTATCATGATTTCGTCAGCCTGACCAACATTTCAGGCGAAATCATTTTCTCACACAGCTACCAAATCGTCAGGATGTGAACTAATTCGCATTTGCTAAATATTCTATTCAGATTGGTAAGGTTTGAAATATTGTTTTGAAGTTTCTTTCATCTTTCGTTACATTGGAAATAAATGCTTTCCTTCTTAAATTTACAGTATTTTCAACATACTTTGAGGCATGATCCGGATTAATTTGTTGAATGAGATTTAACCGCCATTCCTTATCGTAACCGTAATACTCAATATATTCCGACATCAAAGGCTTAAAAAACTCGATATCTGATGGCGTAAACCAATCCCTCCAATTTCCATAGCTTTTGGTTCTGGGCACATGTTTAAACCGTTCATCCTGTTTGTCTGATTTTGTGAATTTGAAACCGAAGTACTTTTCAACTTCCATTGATTTATTATCAACAAGATCTTCATAACGCCAACGTACATAATTGTTTAGATTTTTTTCAAAATTGAAAATATAACTGTGATGTCCCCGGATTAATCCCGGAATTGTGTCTTCAACAGTATTATTTGAATAGGATAAAATTTCATTCATAATTTCAATAAATGAAACAGTTTTGGGGGCCAATTCCTTTTTATGAATTAAATCAAGGATGTTATGTGTAGCTTCACTATCATTATAAATTTCTTTGTATTCTTGCGGAAGAAAAAGTGCACCACTGATTATCCAATCTCTTGGATCACGAATTAGCAGAATTTTTTTGTCAAAGGTTTCAAATGAGCTTAAGCCAATTTCAGCTTTTTGTATTAATTGTATAAATTGTGTTTCTGAACAAGATCTGATTGAAAATGCATTGGGATTTGGTGGAATGATGACTTTTGCAAGCACAGGTTTTAAATTATCATCAGGCAGTGAAATATATTCAGATTCTTCAAATATTTCACGTGGGCAACTACTCAGCGAATCTCTTATTTTTATAAAACATGCCGTTGTACCTGTTTTATATTGGCCATAAATGACGATTTTGGGATAGTGAATCATGTTTTATTAGCCTTTATTCTTCGATGTTGTTTAGCCATAGAATAATTATAATCGCTTGTAATTCATAGCGTAAGTCATTTTCTATTTCTTTTTTATTACAGGTCATTTCGTCTGTGCATTTCAATTTCCCATGTTGCGGCTGCTAATTTGTCAAAAGCGGATATTGTTTTGGTAAATTGTATTCGGGGCATGATGGAATCAAAGTAATATGTGTTAACATGAATGCATAGGTTCTGATAATTTACCTACCCGACTTCCTGTTTTGAAATGCATTGTGCTATTGTGTAATTTTTTCTTCAGCGTTTTTTTGGCGGCGCAGAACAATTCATAAGGTAAATTAGATTATGATTATTTCGAAGTATAGAGGCAACCTCCTTTATATCAGTTAAAGTTTACTTTTCAAGAGAAGTAGTACGTAATTTATTTTTACAGTTATCAAGGCGTTGCCCTTTCAGTCACACCACAATGTGCTGAAATTAACTTTATTAAAAAGTAAAACAAGTCAATATCAATGAATTACAGGGAAGTGAATTCTTTAATGGTTCATCTCAAATAAACAACTAAAAACTTTGCTTCATTATGTAATCATCGGGTTTCGTTTGTTTCAAATGCTAATGTAGGATATTTGGAATTATAAAATTGGATTAACCCGGAAATTTAGATAAGGGCGTTTTTTTTCTGATTTAAAAAATTGTAGTTTTGTGTTTCAACGATAGTTGAAGGATTATAAAAAAACATAAAATGGCATTATCTTACATTGGTTTTTTTATTCATTATTTGTACACCTGATTATGGTTAGAAAATTTTTGCTTAGATATTCAAACCGGTTCATTTCAGGCTATCTGGTATTGGCGTCTGACATTCTGATTGTCATCGTTTCTTTTGTTTTAGCATATATTATTCGTTTCAATTTTGATATTTCGGAGATTAACCTTTGGAAGCTTCCAACTTATCTTCCGATTGTTTCGCTGATTTCGACCTGTGCTTTCTTTATTACGCGGTCGTATGTTGGCATAATTCGCCACACCAGTACTGCCGATATACTCAGGATCTTTTATGCCGTGGCTTTTACTTCCATTACCCTGGTTTTATTGAACACGATGATTTTGCTTTATCGTTGGCCACTGAATTCGGTTTTGCCTTTAAGTATCATCATCATACAAAGTTTGATTACACTTTTTCTGATGATATTTACCCGTTTACTTGCAAAAGTTATATGGATAAATCTAATAAGAAGAAATCAGGATGTAACGAATATTATCATTTATGGAGCAGGTAAAGCCGGGATACTTACAAAAAATACCTTACTCAATGATATCGGTAGCGCATACCATGTGCTTTGTTTTGTTGATGACAATCCTGGTAAAATTGGTAAATATATCGAAGGGATACCTGTATTTGATCCATCTGCTGTTACAGCACAGTATATACGGAAAAAAAATGTCAATGAAGTAATTATCGCGATTGAGAATATCGACCCGGTTAAAAAGAGAGAGATTGCTGATACTTTTTTGCAACAAAATGTTACAATAAAAAACGTCCCGCCAATAGAGCATTGGATAAATGGGGAACTGAAATTAAAAGAAATCAGACATATAAAAATTGAAGATTTATTACAACGCGAGCAAATTGTTCTGAACGATAGTTCTGTAAGTAAAATGCACAAAGACAAAGTTATACTGGTAACTGGTGCTGCTGGCAGCATAGGTAGCGAAATAGCCCGTCAACTTATGCATTATCAGGCAACTCGCATAATTTTACTCGATCAGGCTGAGACACCTTTGCACGATTTATATTTGAGATTCAGGAGTATTTTTTCTGATTTTGACAAGCGGGCCGTACTTGTTATGGGGGATGTTAGTAATCCTGAACGTATGGATTGGGTTTTCAAAACCTATAAACCTCAAATAGTTTACCATGCGGCAGCATACAAACATGTTCCGATGATGGAAGAAAATCCAACCGAAGCCGTTCGTGTAAATATCATGGGAACACGCATTTTGGCTGATACGGCGATACGATATGGCGTACATAAATTTGTAATGGTTTCAACCGATAAGGCTGTTAAGGCATCGAATGTGATGGGTGCTACCAAGCGTGTGGCTGAGATTTATACGCAAAGTCTGAATGAAAAGTATCCTGATTCAACCCGGTTTACGACAACACGTTTCGGTAATGTTCTCGGATCAAATGGTTCAGTTATTCCCCTTTTCAGAAGACAAATAGAAGAAGGTGGCCCTGTTACCGTGACTCATCCCGATATAACACGTTTTTTTATGACAATCCCCGAAGCTTGTCAGTTGGTATTGGAGGCCGGTGCGATGGGAAACAGAGGTGAGATATATATATTCGATATGGGACAGTCTATACGGATTGTTGATTTAGCCCGTAATATGATCCGATTATCAGGATTTCAACCTGATGTTGATATTAAAATTGTATATACCGGATTACGTGCCGGTGAAAAACTATATGAAGAATTACTTAACAGCACCGAAAACACCTTGCCAACACATCATCCAAGAATCATGATTGCTAAAGTACACCGATTTGAATATGAGGTGATTGTAAATCATTTAGAAACGCTAAATAAACAATTGAGAGTCGAAGATAATTTTAAAATCGTGGCGGGTCTTAAAGCAATCGTTCCTGATTATTTAAGCAGTAATTCAAAATATGAATCTTTGGATCTGGTAAATCCCACGGGGAGTACAGGTTTTAAATCAATTTAACTTTACAGATCAAACGCATGAAACCAACCAAAAAAAAACAAATATCTCAACAAACAAAATCATCATTTGATTATCTGCACATTTTATATGGTCTGATAATTATTGCCTATATCCTTATCCCGACTTTTACGCCGAATTTGATGGCGCTTGATACAAATGCCCCAAAATTTTTAACGACGGCGATACTCAATTTTGTTGTTTTTATTTTATTGATTTCATTTAAAAGAGAGAGAGCCGATGTTGTTTTTTACGGTAATTTCTTTCGAACAAATGTTGGGTTAGTTTATGCTGCATTCCTGTTCATTGTTTTGTTATCATTCATGAAATCAATCAATGTAATGGAATCAGTGCTTCAATTCGCAAAAGTTGTTACAGTTTTCATGGCCGTATTTAACCTCTCTGTTCTCCTGAACGGGGATTTACGTAGTGTAAAATTGATTGCTGTAATAATGATGGGATTGCTTTTGTTTGATGCCGTTTCGGTCTTTTACTATATTAACAAATTCATAAATGGTGAGATTGCTGCGATAACAGATATTAAGACTGTTTATTCCAATAAAAATATTCTGGCTTCAGCCATTTTTGTAAAACTTCCTTTCGCACTTTGGCTATTGGTTTTTGAAAAAGCATGGTTGAAAAAGTTAGCCTGGATCGCTTTGATGGCTGGCATGGCGGCTACATTTTTTCTGGCGACAAGGGCCTTTTACCTTGGATTATTCTTAATCTCTGTTATTTTTCTTACTTATTATGTTGTGGTTTTTTTACGAACACGAAAAAAAGAAGTGTTATGGCTTGCTGGCAGTTATTTATCAGCCATTGCCATTTCGTTGTTGATTTTTTCGTTTACGCAGAATTTTCTTTATCCCGGAAATAAAACTGTAACTACGGCTAATTCGTTGCCACAAGTTACTGAAGCCCCGGTTGGTCTGGAACGACATACGCAAGGTGTAATCAGTCAGGTCGCTTCGATCAAAGGAACGGATGCTTCGGCAGGATTGCGTTTGGATGCCTGGAAATGGTCGTGGCAGCTTATAAAAGAAAACCCACTTTTTGGAGTGGGCGCAGGTAATTGGAAAGTCGCAATTCTGGAGCTGGAAAACCAGAAAAATGATGCCTATATCTATATTTATAAGGCACACAATGATTTCATTGAAACCACCGCTGAAACTGGTTTACTAGGAGGACTATTGTTTCTGTCGATTTTCGTATTCGTACTTTATAATTTTATATGTTATTTCAGCAAAAACCAGAATAATAGTGATATTTTGCTGCGTTCGTTCTATTTATCCGCAGCCGGGCTCGTGTTTTATGGGGTTGATGCAATGTTTAATTTTCCGGCCGACCGCCCCGAAATCCTGATTCTATTCGCTGTATTTGTTGCAACTTCTATTGTTGCTGACAATCAGGCAAAGCATCAGCTAATGGAAAGAAATAGTATATCAGACTCTTCACAGAATTCAGGATTAACCTTGGTGAAATGGTTTGGCAGTTTTCTATGTTTAGGCTTAATGGCGGGAATTATTTACTTTCACTTTCAAAATTTTCAATCGATTAAAAACCAGCGAATAGCATTTCAGGAAATTCTGTCGGGGAAACTAAAAGGACCTTCGGAAAAAATAATCAAAGGATTCCCCTCATTTCCAAATGTAAGTATTTGGGGTGAGCCAATATCTTCAATAAAAGCGCGGTATTTAATTAATGAATCAAAGTTTCAGGAAGCTATCAATTGTGTTAAAAATGATTTTACAAGCCCCTACGACTCAAGGCGTGAATTTTATATGGCGACTGCCTACCGGAGTTTGAATAAACCCGACAGTGCGATGCTATATTCACAATTGACCTATCAGCTTAAGCCGAATTATCTAAGAAATATCGTTGTCATGGCCGAACTTCTCGAACAGAAAGGTGAATTTTCGAAGGCATCTGAATTGATGGAAAATCAGCTAAGGAAGAATAAATCACCCCTTCAGGCTTATATCATGGCGAGTAATCTTTTTATAAAAAGCGGTAAAATCGATAAAGCGCAATCATTAATCGGGGAGGCAATGGTTAATTTTCCAGGAGACACCTCCGTGGTTAAACAACAGCGGTTTATTAATTATAAATTATCTATTGAACCGCATATTGCCTTGTATAATGAAGCAAAAATTTTATTTGACGATAAAAATTATACGAAAAGTTTAAGGCTACTTACTGAATTTCTTAAAAAGGTACCTAACGACAGTAATGCATTGATAATGAAAGCATTTGCTATTTATTATCTAAAAAATTATCATGATTGTATCCTGGCCATTAATGAAGCTTTGGCTGTAAACAATAAAAATGCATCCCTGATTAACCTCAGGGGTGTGTGTAACCGTATGTTAAATCATGCTGATGAAGCCTGTGTCGATTTTAAAATGGCAATGGAAATGGGAAATCAGAGTGGGATTACAAACTATGGCCGTTATTGTGTCGCCAAATAAAGCATAACGGTATAGAAAGTTGAGCTGGCATCACCCAGGGTATCTGCGGCGGGATGAATTTTGGTGGGATTTATTGGTGAATGATTGAAAACGATAACGTTACGATTTTGTCAAATTCCCAATCGTATTAATTCTAACGAAAATATACACAAGTGACATACATAGCATGATCAAAAAACTCGTTCCTAAGTTCATGTGGTTTGTAAATACAAGGTAAATAGTAACTAAGTTGATAAACATTTGTATCGCTGCAAAGGTTACAGCAACGCTGATATGTGACCATTTCTTTTCATTGGCAAGGAGTTGATACAGGTGTTTGCGATGCGATTTAAATATGTTTTCGCCCTGAAACAGCCTGACAAGAATTGTAACTATTGTATCGATACCATATACTGAAAAAAGTATAATCCAATAAGCCTGTTTGGTTGCTATCATTAAACTGATCATCATCCACGATTGCATATAAGCCATACTAATGCTACCAACATCGCCTGCAAATATCCGTGCTTTACCTCTTGCATTGTAAAAAGTGAAAATCAAAACACTGATAAACAAAGCGCCAACCAGACCGCCTGGAAAAAACGGTTCCCATTTGCTGAAATCCACTTCGTTAAAAAATGGCGATAATAAGGTATCAGCATTGTTCAACAGACTGAATGTACCCAGGAGCACTAAACTGTAAAATGCTGTGATGGAATTGATTCCATCCATGAAATTAAATGCATTGAGCCAACCGATTGTAAGCAAAAAAGCTGCCAGCAATAGATACCAATGCATAGTATAGATATCAGCTTCATAAAATAACAACCCAATTGCTGAAATATGAACAACGAGTCTGAGTACCCCTGACTGACTTTTGATATCGTCAATAAAACTTATCAAACTGATTATCAATAATCCAATTACTGAATAGGGTTGGCTCCAGCCAAAAATCACAAACCAGGTAATGATTGCAATCGGAAATATAATGCCACCACCTCTGATGGTTGGGTGAATATGTGAACTTCTTTCGGTTGGTTTATCTATAATAGTTGCTTTTTCGGCTATATATAAATCAACATAATAGCAAAAAGAAATACGAAGATCAATCCGTAAATAGAAAGCATTTTTATAAATGTTTAAGCGTATATTTAATTCCTTCAACGGATGAAACCGGCATTTCTTCGATTTGAAGGTTCCTTTTAATTTTATCATTCGAAACTACGTACGACTCAGTTAGTTTCGTTAATCGTTCGCTATTTAATGGCAGGTGTAACACATCGCCCATTCTGGCAATAAAATGAATCATACCCATTGGTAAATTCCAGATTATTGGCTTCTGTTGTGCTGAAATTGCAATGAGACGGATCAGTTCGTTTGTTGATAAGGGGGGATCATCAGCAATATTATACGTGCCGCCTGAAATTTCTTTTTCGATAAGTTGTTTGATTACAAAAGTTAAATTGTCAATCGATACAAATGATCTTTTGTTCTCGAAAGCCCCGAGTGGCCAGGGAATTCCTTTGTTAACTATTTTGTACAATAAGTTTAAGTTGCCCTTGTTGCCGGGACCATGTATCATACACGGGCGAAGAATGAAGACTTTTTTACCTTCAGGGATTGATTTTCCAAGGATATATTTTTCAGCTTCAAGCTTCGATTTGCCATAAGCTGTTTTAGGATCCGGAATTGCTTCTTCGGTGAGTATCTCGTCCCCGACCGTATCTGCAACCGCCTTTACTGAGCTGAAAAAAATAAATGTGTTGGAATCGGATTTCAGAAAATAATCGAAAATACGTTTTGTCAATCCAAGGTTGATTTCAAAATAGGAATGAGGATCTGATGTATTTGAAGTATCGTGTGCCTTGCCTGCCAGGTGAATTATTGTTTCGACATGGGGTATTTTTTCCATCTCATCCCAACCATAAATATCTTCTGTTGGAAATTCTCCCTTTTTCGTTATATCCAATCCGTAAAGGACATAATCGTTTTTGAAGGCATGATAAAAATTTGTGCCAACAAAACCCGATGTTCCTGTGATTAAAATTGTTGATTTATCTGGCATTACAAATGGAAGCTAATATATTCAGTAGCTGAAGTTTATAAGTAGTTGGAACGTATGTTTAGCGCTTGTTCGATTTCCTTTAAATAAATGTTGATTACGATTCTTTCATCAAACTGGTTGAGAATTTTGTTTCGGCCCGATTGACCCATCTTTTCTCGTTTTTCAGGTGTCAATCGAATCATTCTCCTCATTACTTCTGATAAATTCGTGCTGTCTTTTGTTTTGCAGATAAACCCGTTTATTCCATCGTCAATTACCTCACGACAACCAACATTATCCGTTGTAATAATGGGTTTCGCCATAGAGGCTGCTTCGAGCAAGGTACGCGGAACGCCTTCGCGGTAATACGATGGCAGAACAACACAATCTGATTCTGAAATTATATTTCTGATATCTTCTGCCGTACCACAGTATTCAATAATGCCTTCATCAGACCATTGCTGGATTTGAGTTTTACTTATACCGCCGGGATTATCACTATCGATATATCCGATTAGCATGAATCGGGCGTTAATCGTGTTATCTGATCGCAAAATTCTTGCCGCTTCAGCATATTCGCCTACACCTTTTTCCCAAAGCAATCTGGCAATCAATAAGAAGGTGAAATCTCTATCTTTCGGAGAGGTAGGAATTGGTTGATAATACTCTGTGTCGATCCCTTCACTTGGCAATAATGAAGCTTTTTCATTCGGGATTATTCGATTATGTAGGAATATTTCCCTGTCATCAGTATTCAGGAAAAACACTTTTGATGGGAATCGCAAACTGAATTTATAAAGTAAACGGGTAATTCGGGTAAGCAAATTGTTGCTGTTAAAAACAAATCCTAATCCTGTGGTGACTGCCAATGAAGGGATGTGTAGCAATCGTGCCGAGATTGATCCATAAATAACCGGCTTTATCGTATAATTAATCACTATCACCGGCTTCTCAAGCTTTATTATTTTTTTTAGTTTAAAAAGATACCTGAGATCAGAAAATGGATTGGTACCTTTTCGGTTCATCACCAACCTGATAAACCGGGCTCCGGCATCTGCGATTTTGGTTTCAGATAAAACCGAAAAATCATCCGTATCCGCAACACATACCACTTCGTAACCCGCATCAACAAGTGCTTTAATAAGCCCAAGTCTGAATTGCGTGATCGTCCATAAAATGTTGGAGCAAAGAAGAATTTTCTTATTCATAAGAAACGTATTGTGATGAAATTATTTATCCTGAAACTGATGATAGTTTTGAAATTACTGTGTATCAGAAATTTATCTACGTACTATATTTCGTATTGAACGACGAATTTTCATGATAAATTGAAGAAGAAATCCTGGGAAAAGTAATGCAGGTATAAGGTAGATAAATGTGTAATCCTTGTTTTTAAAAAGGAGTTTAATCAACATGTTTACACTATCGTTATCACCTGCCAATTTAAGGCCATACGCCTGTATAACAGCATTTTTTTGTATAAAAGATTCAATACTTTTAAAAAGTTTATGATTCGAAATCAATCGCTTGTTTTCGTAGAACCATCGAAAATGGTAATGCAAAATACCATTCATGGAGATGGACCGGTTTTGTGCATTCAGATTTACTCTACCATAAGGTTTCGCTGAAAAGGCTAATGATCCGGTCATGCCCAGCCTTAGCCAATAATACAGATCTTCACCACGTTTTTCACCTTCAGGGAAAATAATACCAGAATCAAAAATATCTTTTCTGATACATGCACTCGATGAGCTGATCAGGCCATACCCCTTAGAAAAAGTTAAGGGGAAATCTTCTATTACTCCAAAATAATCACACGGTACGCCGATTGATGATGGGATTGGTTTCCCATTTTCATCACGGTAGAAAATGTTTGTGGAATAAAGGGTTGCAGTCGGAAAATGAGTAATAAGTCGCGCAATCTCAAGAAGATAACCTGGCAGCCATTCATCATCAGCATCCAACAAACAAATAAATGAACTGGCTGCCTCGCGAATTCCATTATTTCTTGCGACAGAAACCCCGCTATTCTGTTGAACCAGAAGTTTAACCTTACTGCCATATCTTTGTTTAACCAATTGCAAGCCGGCATCTGTTGATCCATCGTCAACTACAATTACTTCGTTGGGCTGTTTTATCTGTGAAAAAACCGATTCAAGCGCCCTGATAATTTCCCTTTCTTTGTTGTACAAGGGGATTACTACACTGAATTCTATCACTTCGGTTGATTGCATGAATAAATTGATAACTTATTGAATTATTGTGAGTTCACCTTGTATAACGCCATTTGGATGAAATCCTGGAATTTATCTGAATGAATGCCTCGATTTTTTTCTGAATCGCTTAATGAATTGAATAATCCAAAATGGCGTTATTGATACGATAGCCAACTTCATCAGGGAGGCATAAAAAATACTATATCGGGTTACGAAACTTAAACCATGTTTTTTCTGAAGCCGTTTTGTTTCAATATACGTTTTAATCCCACCACTTTTTCCTCCATCCCTGAATTTTGAAACTGATTCATTCAGATCGATTCCCTTAAATCCATTTTCAATCATTCGCAGAATGAGGTCATAATCAGCACCTAATGGAAATGTTAAGTCGTACAATCCTATTTGATCATACACCCGTTTGGCAATGAAACACGATGGATGTGCAAATGGCATTTCTTTCAGGCTTTTTCCATACATCATCGTTGCGGGAAAAGGATTGGTACGCCCATAAACAAGGCCGGTTTCCCTTATCAGGTCAACTGCACCATAGGTAAAACCAATTTCTGGATTTGACGAAAAACATTTGGCAATTTTTTCTGCAATTCCCGGGTTCAAACAATCATCCGAATTAATGAGTCCGATTATGCTACCAGCAGAATGATTTATCCCTTTATTCATGGCATCGTATAAACCATGATCGGGCTCACTTATCCAAAAATCAATTTTATCATCATATTTCCTAATTATATCAAGCGTTCCATCGGTTGATCCACCATCGATTATTATATACTCAATGTTGGAATAGCTCTGATTGATTACACTCAGGATAGCTTGTTCAAGATAACCTGAACCATTAAAAACTACTGTGATGATCGAAATAAGAGGCTTTTCGGTCTGGTCAAATTTTAGCTTACCATATTTTCGTTTTCCCCCTTCCATGAGAGAATTTGTATCCGGATTGACTAAATTATTATCCATGAATCAAATTACTTTTGATGGATCAGGTAGCGTGAATCCATGGGTTTTCAAGGTTTCTCTCCAAAAATTGATCCCATATCGTTCCCAGGCATGACAACCAAAGGGAAGTGTTTGGTTGTTAAGTTGATAGAGAAATTCAGGTTCCGACTCAAAGGCGAATCTGCTTGCTTCGTCAGGTGTTGGAACTAAAAAGAAATCGCAGTTATCCGGAGCAAGAATTCCCCAAAATGCATCTTCGTTTAATTTTGGAAATAGTGGAAAGAAGTTGTACGAAAAAAAAATAAGATGATACGTTTTTTGGATCAAGGCCTGATACCCGGTTTTACTGATGGCATCCTGCAACAGTTTGTTTTTGAAATATTTAGGTTTAGAAAGTACTCTTAAAAAATCATCAACTTTCCGTAACGAAAATCCTCCATTACCCACACCAAGGAATTCAAGGGGTCGTTTCGGAGTCTCCATACCTTTAAACCATGGGGCTCCGATATAGGAGTATTTGATATTGCACCAGATATTTATTTGATCCGACAGAACAAGCGCATCAGTCTGAACAATGAGAATATATTCATGGTTTGAAAATGATTTGTAAAAAAACTTCGAAAGTAAGAGATTACTATACCCTTTTGTATCGGCAAAGTACTTGTTATGAAACAACTTTATTTTTAAATCATGATATTCGGCCTTGAAATGATCCTTAAGCCGTTCAGGTCCAATTATATATATATCATATTGGTTGAGTATCTGCAATGTATTTTGAAACGAAAAATACTCAGTGGCTGTTAACGTTGTTTTATATAGTGGTATAATTACGGCGACACGACTCATTGACTCTTTCACTATTAATAACTTATGATATTTTGATTGGCAACTATTCTTTTGAGGTGATTGTCTGCAATTTAATTCTGATGGATTCGTGCTTTACTTGTTTCGTTTGAATCAATTGAAACGCCACTTCTTTAAATATTTTGTTATTTGATATTTAATTCTTTGTTTTAATGTTGGATCAGTATGTAAGATGTTCAATTCGTGCCATCTATCAGCATTTTCGTTTATTAGTAAATGATCGGGGTGGTTTAATGGGAATTTCATCGAGTTTTGTTTGATGTGCCTGGTAAAATCTTGTGAATCATTGGTATGTGTTCCATTTTCATCAAAGCCAATGTTTGAAACGAGATTGACCTGAGGTAAAATACATATTCCATTATTTAACCATATCGAAAATTGCCATTGATAATCCCAGGTGTTTATCTTGCCATGATAGGTTTTATCCATCATTTTTTTCCAATAACGAACGAAGTCAGGATAAGAATTACCTTTTACAAGCAAAAAATCAGTTTCCCTTTTTTGAGGCCAGTTAACCAATTCACGATCATATAGTTTCCAGGCTCTTTTCCAGGTTGCCCAACCCCATATATTTGAATATTTACTGAAATAATAGCTAAACGGACCTGTTATTTCAATGGATGGGTAACTATTTCCTGAAATCATCATGATGTCGTGATGATCTTCATACGTAAGCAATAATTCTTCGCAGTAATTGAAAAAACTATTGTCGGGTAACACGTCATCTTCAACGATGATTCCCATCTCTTCGTTTTCAAAAAACCAATCTAACGCGCCACTTACAGCATATTTGCATCCTAAATTTTGATTGCGAAACAAAGTGAACACTTCACATGGCCAATCAATATTACTCAACACGAGTTCACGTACTTCTGTTACTATTTCCGATTCTCCCGCCTTTATTGCTCTCGGACCGTCCGAAGCAATATAAATCCGTTCTGGTTTTGCCAATCGAATTGTTTCAAACACAAGTTTTGTTGCCTCAGGTCGGTTAAACACCAGAAATAGGATCGGTGTTTTAAGCGAATCTGTATGGAATGGATTTCCCTTTACCATTAGTTATTGGTAATTGAAGTTACGAATCGATTGATCCTTGAAGGGATGGAACGGATTCTTTGATAATTTTTTCGAATGAAAATGATACTTTGCAGTAAAAGCTGCGGTTGTTTTTCGAAATTTTCTTCCATGAATTTTCTTTTCTCCGCAGAAATTCTACCTCTGTTTTCTTGTCTGGAACTGATTCCGTGCATGTCATACACACTTATGATTTTGTCGAGGTAGGTGAAACTTTTTTTAAATTTGAATAACACCAGCATCAGAAACTGCCAATCGGCGGTGATATCACCGTTTTCATTATAAAAACCAATCTGTTCAAATAATTGCCTTTTAATAAACATGGCCTGATGGTGAGCGCCATATTTCCAGATATTTGCAAGGTTGATATTAAAATCAAGTTTTATTTCATAATTTTCTTTCGTTACCAGATTTCCCAATATCAGATCACTTTCACAATTGAGTGAGAATATTTCAGTAAGAATATCCTTGTTAACAAGAAAGTCACCACTGTTTAAAAATAACAGATAGTCACCTTTTGCTTTTTTAATTCCTTTATTCATTGCATGGTAAATGCCCCGGTCAGCTTCAATTACCCAATAGGTTATTTTGTCCTCGAACTGCTTTATTACCTCTGTACTGCCATCGGTGCTGCCGCCATCAATAATAACAAATTCAAGATCGCTGAAGCTTTGAGCAATTACGCTTTCAATTGTATTTCGAAGTCCTGTGGAATTATTGAAATTAACAGTAATGACAGATAATTTGTTCATACATTAGTTGATGTTATTCCCGATAATCGTTTTAATCTGGTTCCAGCGATTATCCCAGGTATGATGTTGAATAACAATCTGATAATTCTTTTCAATCAATGGCAAATAGGCATTATAATTTTTGAGTATATAGTCAATCTGTTCTACCGGGTTTGCGTGGTTGATTTCAATCACAGGATTATATCCAAATAATTTCACCATTTCATCGGGTGCATGACCCACAATCAGACATTTTGAAACGATCGATTGTAAATACCTGATAGTCATTGTTTCAATGTTACCGGAGCGTTCAGGATGTGTAATACTTGAAGGAACACAAATAGAAATTTTTGACCGGGCCATACCTTCAATAAAGTCAGTTCTGGTAGGAAATACTAACTTACCTTTGGTTTTTTCATAAAGGTAAGTTTTGTTATTGTCTTCCAAAAATTGACGGATATTATTATGATAAATGTCATATTTTCTGCCAATTGCAAGCACATCGATGTTTTTTTCTTCAGGGGTATAATACCTGTATTCCTGAGGATTTATTCCTTCCGGAATCCAGTGGAATTGCTTGAATCCGAGTTTTTTATTCAGAATTTCAGTTGCTATCGAAGAAGAAATAAAAGCGTTGTTAATTCTGAAAAATCTAACAAAGTGAACAATCTTATCATGAACTCCCGGTAGCGCATCAAATAAATAAATGCTTCTAAAGTCGGAATTTGAATACCCGTTTAACCATTTTTTTACATCAAATCCCATCAAAACCGCGAACAGATGATCATCCGAATTTCCCCATTTCTTTTGATGGTTTTGATTTATTTTAGCTGGAGGTAAATATCCAATTTTAATACAAAAGTAATATGCATAAAACAGAAATTTTAACAGTATCGGATTTCTGGAAACATTGCTAAATCTGATTTCATCCGTAAGTATCGTATTCTCAAACTCCTTTACTGTATCGTTCGAAACATGTGTGTTATGATTGTTATTTACGATGAGTTTCATTATCTGTTAGGAATTTTACCGGAACTTGTGAAAAAAAAACATTCGATAATTTCGTAAATATTTGATTATGAATATTTACGCGAACCAAATCACCAAAATCGACATTACCGGCTGAATGAATGACCATGAAAGACCAATGTAGGAAGCTAAATATCTGTTCTGAAAATCGCGCTTCACCAATTGTCCGATGGTATATTTCAGTAGGTAAAGTGAATTTAAAAACGACAAAAAACTTCTTAGTGAAGACATGTTCCACGTAGTATAATTCAGAGAATAAATTGAAAATTACAATTGTTTGAGGCGAATTGAATTAAAATCTTTGATTGATGATTTTCGAAAATAACTTGTTATCAAGGTGTTGGTCTTATGATATATTTCGACCAGAACGAATCGTACTCATACTTTTCCCATGCATGACAACCAAATGGAAGTTGTTGTCCATTCAATTCAAAAAGGTAGTTTGGAGATTGCTCAAATGAAAATCTGATGGATTCGTTAAAGCCCGCGATTTTCAATTTCCGTTCTTTTTTTTGAAAAAAATGCACCCAAAAAGTATCCTCATTGTTATTGGCATATTTTTCGGTGAAATAGCGCAGATCCTTTTTTAAACCCAGACTTTGAATCCAAATTAGAATTTTTCTTTTAATTTTTTTTATCAATAATTTTTCAGGAGGATGAATCTTCATTAATTCGACCTTGTCGAATCGAATTCTATTTTTGAATAAATTGATGAATGAAGGAATCCTTCTTAACGAAAATCCTCCATTACCTGCTACCCAATGTTTATTACCTTCCTCAAATGAACCGTGGTTTTCGAACCATGGCGCCCCAATATAATCGTATTCTTTTTCGCACCAATAATCGAATTCATCCCTAAATACCCATGCATCTAACTGATAAATAAGCATATAATCGTATTCTATAAAACTATGGTAGAATTCGAACGATAGCATGAGTTTATTGTAACCAGCTAAATTCTCAAAAAATGACCTGTCAAAATACTTTACAGTGAAATCGGCTGATGCAGAAATCAGAAGATCGGTATAATAGGAAAGATCCAAATCTTTATAGCTGACAATGCAAATACGATGTTTATTCAGGATGTTGATACATTGAATGAATGACGTTTTTTCATTCGGATCGGGAGATGTCTTATATATTGGTATAACGATGATTTTTGAACTCATTCTGATTAATTCATGATTTTAATATTTCACGCAACCGGAAATATAGCTTTTGGTTTAACAATCTGAATGTTAGTAAGATATTGATCCGGTTCGTTGGCATGTTTAGCGCTAAATAGTACTTCCAGATCAGTAGTATTTTATTGCGTCCATATCTATTGATTCGAATTTGTTCGATCAATTCCTGTGCAGCATAAAAATTTGCATGACTGATTTCAGCCTTTGTCAATTGAAAACTGGATATTGGTAATTCGGAGCGCCATTTTTCATACAAATTAAAAATATTTTCCAACCAGCCGATATTTCTGTTTCCTACTGAAAAGTGTTCAATATCGATGTTGAATATGATTTTTACGTCAAGATTTAGTTTCTTTGCCTGGAGGCATAAGTCTGAATCGTAACAATGAAATCCCGAAAAAGTAATATCATCAAAACGCAATATATTCATGAATCTCCTTGGAATACACATCCATAATCCATCAATAATGACTGCCTGTACCGATGATTCGCCTGTACCTGAATAATTACTTTTTTCAATTATAGTTTTGCCGTCAACGGTATGGATTACTTTGCCTGAGGCAATTTGGGAACTCCAATGTCCTCCGGGCAGTTTTGGGACAAAATGTGATCCTGCAATTCCAATGATTGCGGTTTTAGGATCATCAAAATGTTCGATTACCTTTTGTCCCCAATTTTGGGTATGAAATATGATATCCTCGTGTGAAAAACAAATGATATCGTAACGGCATTGACTGAACCCAAGGTTATATGCCTGAAAAATATTGTATTTATTTGTAGTATTGTCAATGATAATGATTTCATAGGGTACACCAATAGTTTTTAGAACACTTTCCTTAAATTGATTAAGGAAATCAAGGTTTCGGTGACAGACAACAATTGAAATCACTATGTTATTTAATTATGTTTATTAATTGAATTAGAAATCGCGATAATTGAACCTTTTGAATTACAGAAGTTATTTTTTATATCCCAAAACAATATGATGTATGCCTTTTGTGCTTGAAAAAACAACCTTAAATCCCGTATGTTTAAAAATCTTTATCATCAGTGGCAAATCAAATACATGATGATGCAAACAGCGGTTTTCCTGATTCTTCAATGAACGATTTCTAAAATTTTCATAACTACCTGCTGGTCTATCAAGTTCAAGATCATGATATTTAAGTATTTCATCAAGATGGGTTAAATCACCCTCTAACGTGTTATTTTCAAAATCACGAATAAGATGTTCAAGATTGGTGACTTCCCTTTTGTGGTCAAATGTAAATTCCTTATTGGGTACAACTATCAACAATAGACCTTTATCCACAAGTATTTTTTTTATCTCATATATGACTTTCAACGGGTTGGCGCAATGCTCAAGACAATGGGATGATAAAACGAAGTCATATTTTTCGAAAATAAATGAACTCAATGAAGATACCTCTCCAATAAATTGAGTTCCGATTTTGTTTTCAAAATAATTATATGTCTTACCCTTTTCTATTTGACCTTCCCAAATTGTACTTTCATTAAAGTTGATACCATCTATCAATTTTGCCAATGAATAAATTGGTAACAATCCTGTTGGATGATCCATGAAAATATTACTTGGACCCCCTAATTCAATCCCGGTTTTATTGCTGAAATATTTAGAAATTCTGACATATTTATATAGCTTGAAATAATTGACGGATTTTAAAGCTAAACCAAGAATGCCCATTAGTATTTTCTTAACAAGGTTTTTTAGTTGATATCGTTTTTTGTAAGACATATTTTTTATTTTGCTTATCTTTTAAGGTAAGCACCTAGTTTTACCTGTAAAAGTTAGACCATAGGGAAGGTCTTTCGAGAGAATCATAGCGTTAGCAAGCAATAAAAATCATCCAAATACGGGATGCTTTTACTTTCCTGTGATTAATAAAAAATCCGAAGAATTCAATTTTAACTTTTGTTTATTAATGTGAATATCAATTGATTAATAATCTCGGAAGCTTTGTAAATATCAAAATTTTCAACAATCTTGTTTTGTAAGTTTAACCCAATCCTATGTGTCTCCGTTGGGTTTTCAGCATACCACTGAATTCTATTTGCCGCTTCGGTAATCGAACCATAGGTTATTATATCTGATGGATTATCTTCGAGTAATTCAGTTATACCACCCGATTCTTCGAAACAAAGGACCGGTTTGGCCATTGCTCCGTTTTCGAGACAAACAAGCGGAAATGGATCTTCTCTCGAAGATAAGAAGAAAAGGTTCATTC
>JABFQW010000122.1 GCA_013141455.1 Bacteroidales bacterium | reverse complement strand
ATAATCTTCATCCTGAATTGATCAAATTGATCGGAAGGATGAAATACCGCTCCTCTTACGGACAGAAGCTGTTGGCACACTCTATCGAAGTTGCCAAGCTAAGCTCTACCATGGCTGCTGAGTTGGGCTTAAATGTGAAAGCCGCCAAACGCGCCGGTTTACTACACGATATTGGTAAAATAGCCGAAAACGAACAGGAATTGCCTCACGCTTTGTCGGGAATGAAGATTGCCGAAAAATACAAGGAGAAACCTGATATCTGCAATGCCATCGGCGCTCACCACGATGAAATTGAGATGGAGACGTTGATTGCACCGATTGTTCAGGTATGCGATGCCATTTCGGGTGCGCGGCCGGGTGCAAGACGTGAGGTGGTGGAAGCTTATATACAGCGACTCAAGAAATTGGAAGAGATGGCTTTGGCTTATCCCGGCGTAGTGAAAACATATGCCATTCAGGCCGGACGTGAGTTACGCGTTATTGTTGGCGCCGAGAAAGTTTCGGATGCTGATGCTGATAAACTTGCTTACGATCTGTCGCGTAAAATACAAACCGAAATGACCTATCCGGGGCAGATTAAAATAACTGTTATTCGTGAAACCAGGTCAGTTAGCTATGCGAAATAACGAGTCATAAACCACAATGTGAATTTGTGATTCACGAATAATATCCGGTTAAGTAACAACTTAACCGGATATTTTTTTATGATTTGCCAATGATTTCGGTGATTATCATCGTCTATACCAAGCAGTTTAATTTAATACTGATGCACATACAATTAATATCATAGGTCAACTTCTGATCTTACTATTTTCGGACATGGCAATGCACAAAAAAAGGCCACCCCGAAGAGCAGCCTTTTTAAATGGGTAGTATTAAATTACAGTTTAAGTGCGACTCCCAGATTAAGCCATGCAATTCCATAGCCAATCTCAGCCATTGCAGCAAAGCTGTCGGTGAAATAATATCTTCCACCGGCATACCATGAGAAGATAGCCCCACTGGCTGATGTGCTATAGCTGTTTAAAGGGTCAATGTCCCCAAATTCTTTGGCAGATACGATGTTAAATCCAAGCATTATTCCGGTATAGGTATCGAGATTATCAACAAGCGGATAATGAAAAGTACCACGAGCACCAAGAATGATATTAGTATATTTATAACCATAACTGTAACCACCATAGGAATATTCCCATTTACTCGAAGCGTATCCAAGGTAACCTCCAACGCCGATTGATCCAACATCTAACACATCATCTTTTACACCAACCTCAAATGATGCAGAAATTGGTGGAATACTTGATGTATAACCGGTTCCTGTGTAAAGCACACTGCCGATTCCGATACCAAGATTAACCACTTTGTCACCTTTCGCGAACATATTGTCCTGAGCAGTGAGGTTCAATGCCAATAAAGCAATGAAAAGAAGAGTTCCGATTTTTTTCATAATTGAAAGTTTTTAGTTAAACATTTGTTAGTTGTAAGCATATATTTCAATAGTTTTCTGAAATATCATTTTAAATATGAATAGTCGCTATGCTGAGACTTAATGTCGTTTGTCAATTTAATTCCAAACACCTATTTATATCAGCACTATATCTTGGAGAAAAATGGTTATATTTTGTAATTCCCCTCAAGGTCAATTTGATTTCCTTTGGAACAAGTCTTAATGTTTTAATAAAATTAAGTTTATTTCGTTGCTTCGCATATGCAAATATGGAAATAATTCAGTTATACACAAAATAAAAATTATTTAATGAATCAAACCTCCGGTTGTTGCCCGAAATACTGATCCAATATAGAAAACCACAATTATTTTCTATTTTTGTCGTTCAAATTAATATTAATAAAAAAAATGAAAACGATGAAAAAGCTTACACTTTTAGTCATTATGGTGTTCAGTATGGGGGCCATATTTGCTCAGGGCCCGATTGGAAAAGGTGGTAAAAATATAAACTTTGGAACGGGGTTTTCAACGTATGGTTTACCCATTTATTTCGGAATGGATTTTGGCGTCCATCAGGATATCACGGTTGGATTCAATATATCCTACCGTATTGCCGACGAAAGGAAAGATCCATTGGGACTATCTGTGAACGGTAATTACCATTTTAATACTTTATTCGAGATTCCACGCAACTGGGATTTATATGCAGGCTTAAATGCAGGTTTCATTGTTTGGATGGGTGAAGACGATTCACACACTGACTACCAGGGTCTCGGGCTCGATCTTCAGATTGGCGGACGTTACTATTGGAGCGATTGGGGTATAAACCTTGAGCTTGGTGGTGGAAGCGGTTACTCAGGTGGAAAAATCGGATTGTCACATATTTTGTAAAAATCCAACACTTAATAAAAAAGGGATTCTTATTGGAATCCCTTTTTTATTTTGGTCCGATTTCACTAATTACCGTTCATTTTCTCGAACTCTTTGATCAATGTTTCCGGGCTTTTCCCCATGTTTTTTATCGCGATACGTGCATCCTCAACAAAGTCACTTTGTGGATAGCGATAAATAAACTCCTCATAAGCCATTCTTGCCTGACTCGTATCATTCATCTGGTTCTCATACACAAAAGCTTTTAAAAACAAACTCATCGAAGCCTGCTCATGTTGCGGATATTCGCGGGTAAACCGGTTCAACAAAACAATTGAACGCGGACTATCACTCAGGTTTACAGATATGTCAGCTGCTTTGAACAAGTAGCCCGGTGTCAGACTATCCTTCGGTAATGAATCGACCCGTTGTAAATACAACTGTATCAATTGTTCAGCAATTGTTTGATTAAACTGTTCAAACTCATCAAATAAAAGCGCTTCCTGTTCGATAATTTTATCGTCAAGGGATCCGGATGATTTGCTCTGGCACGAAAACAAGGCAATCATTGTCAAAAAAACTGAAATTATTACAATCTTTTTCATATCTTCAAAACAGAGATTATATATTAATATTCTACTTATTAAATTTTACTAATCAACGAATAGTATTAACTGATGCTTAATTATATTTTCAAACAATTGAATTGAATTCAAATCTATCGTTTCCTAAGTCCCGGGAAAATCATTTTATAGGTAATATCAACTTTTCCCATCGAAATGTCACTCAGCTTACCTTTCAACAAAATCTTACGAAAGTGCGTTAGCCGATCGACGAAAAGTTTACCATCAATATGATCATATTCGTGTTGAATAATCCGGGCCACAATGCCATCATAGGTTTCGGTATGTGGTTCAAAATTTTCGTCAAGATAGGTAATAACTATCTGAGATTTTCGGCTGACCTCCTCATTGATACCCGGGATACTTAAACAGCCCTCAGAAAACAACCATTCATCGCCGGTTTCTTCAAGAATGTGTGCGTTGATGAAAACCTTTTTGAATCCCTCAACCTGTGGGTATTCTTCGTTAAATGAGTCGGCATCAACAATAAACAACCTGATTGGTTTATTAACCTGCGGTGCTGCCAAACCAACACCTTTGGCTTCATACATGGTTTCCCACATATTCGCAATTAATTTATCCAGTTCAGGATAATCTTTTGTGATATCGGTGGCAACTTTTTTAAGTGTTGGATGCCCGTAAGCAACAATTGGTAATAACATGATATAATGATACTAACGATTTTTATTTTCTAAATACGATTGCAAAATAATGGTGGCGCTTATCGTATCAACGAGTGCTTTATCCTGACGCTTTTTGCGGCTTAAGCCGGCATCGATCATACTCTGAAAAGCCATTTTCGATGTAAAACGTTCGTCGAATCGCTGAATGTTCATCTCCGGAAAAACCTTACGAAGTCTGTTTACAAATGGTTCAATAAATCTGGCCGCATCGGAAGCGTGGTTTTGCATATCCTTCGGTTCACCAACAACAATACATTCAACTGGCTCAGTTTTCAGGTAATTGGTTATAAAATCGATAGCCGTATGACTTGGAACTGTCTCCAAACCCGTTGCAAATAACTGTAGCGGATCGGTTACGGCAATTCCCGTTCGTTTTTGACCATAATCAATCGCCATAATACGCGCCATGAATTTATCTTTCCTTTTATTTAAGGTAACAAAAATACACAGAATTTTGTTCATGACCTGATTTGGTTGTTTTAATCGATACAGATGTTGTAATTTAGGTGGCTCATTCATTAGAAAATATTTCATTATGGATATATTACGGGAAAAAATTGAATTGGTTTGGGACGACAAGCAACTGTTACAAGATACTGATTATCAGGAAGCAATACGAGAGGTTATTGCCAAATTAGATTTAGGTGAACTCAAAGTCGCCTATAAGGATAGCGATAAATGGCATGTGAATGAATGGGTTAAAAAAGCGGTCATACTGTATTTCCCGATCCAGAAAATGGAAACCATCGAGGTGGGACCATTTGAATTTCACGATAAGATTCCTTTGAAAAAAAACTACGCTAAATTGGGTGTTAGGGTTGTCCCACATGCCATTGCACGTTATGGTTCATTCATTGAAAAAGGGGTGATTCTGATGCCGAGTTATGTGAATATTGGCGCCCACATTGGTTCGGGTACCATGATTGATACTTGGGCTACTGTAGGCTCTTGTGCCCAGATCGGCAAAAATGTTCACCTGAGCGGCGGTGTTGGAATCGGTGGTGTACTCGAACCGGTACAGGCGGCCCCAGTGATTATCGAAGACAATTGTTTTATTGGGTCGCGTTGCATTGTTGTCGAAGGTGTACGCATCGAAACCCAGGCTGTACTTGGTGCCAATGTTGTGCTAACCCAATCGACACGAATTATTGATGTAAGCGGACCTGTTCCTATCGAACATCGCGGAATTGTACCCAAACGATCAGTTGTAATACCCGGTACTTTTACCAAACAGTTTCCGGCTGGTGAATATCAGGTTCCTTGTGCCCTAATCATCGGCAAACGAAAAGCATCAACCAACCTGAAAACCTCGCTGAATGATGCTTTGCGTGATTTTCAAATAAGCTTTTAATCTATTTCTATCACCCTGACATAGAGCGTATCAGCGCTTAATCCTGTAAATATTCCGAATCCGTTGGTTATCGTTGTTGATGGATTTGTCAGATTTTGCGAACTCGATGTACTTTGATTGTACAAATTCGCGTAATCTGAAAGCACATGATACAAAATGATCCGGTGAGTTCCGAAATACTGAAAGTCCATCGGACGTATTTCAGCCTCGGATGTATTTGTAGGTTGCTGCCTGAAAAAGTTAGTCGGAATAGAGTCTTCATCACTGAAATATCGGATTGGATCAAGCACATCTTCAAGGTTCTCAATAACAATCAGATAGGTCGATTCGTCGCTGTTAGTCCATGACAAAGTAATCGGATCTGACATCGTAGAAGGTGGTCCTGAAGTACTATCCATTCGCACAATATTCATTTTGACTGCCGACTGTTTGAAATGCAATGGTTTAACAGGAATTGTGGTTGTAGCGGAAACAGATTTCTGATTAAACGAAAATTGAATTGAATAGGTTCCCGAATCCCGGACGATGACATTGCTATCCATATAAACACCATTTCCAAGTGGCTTTAGTGTGAAGGTTTCCTGATCAGAAATCAGTACAACATTCAGTGAATCTATATTATCCGCCGAACGATCAGCATCTTCGATAAAAGGAATCTGTCGCGTAATTGTCACTTTCGGGTGATCACCGGCTGTCAGATAAGCTTCAACAATCGGTGAATCGGTAAATTCATGGGTTTGCTTATCGCATGAAACCAATCCCGGAAAGAGGATAAAAGTGAGAATTTGAATTTTTTGAATGAATTTCATTTTACCTGAGTTTAAATGATAAGGTCAGATTGGGTGTAAATCCGAGGTAACGAACATTTGTTTCGATGATTTGTCCATCCTCGATACTGTATTGTTTATACCACACATTTTTCCGGTTATACACATTGAAGATGGAAAAGCCTATGTAGCCGAGGTCCCTACGTTTTTTAACGGTTTTATCTCCTTCTAGCAACTTATACTGGGCCGAAATATCGAACCGGTGATAATCGGGCAGCTGGAGTGCATTTTTCGATGTGACAGTGAAATAATCTTTCTCTGTACCGTCGAGCATAGTAACCGTATAAGCCCCTGAAGGAGCCGTATAAGGCCGTCCGGTTGCATAAATCCAGGTAGCTGAAAAATCCCAGCGTTTGTACTTATACATTCCCACGGCTTTGAACTCATGCGTAACATCTTGATTGGCGGGATAATAATCGTCAGAATATACCGAGAAATTATTTCTTGCCTCACCCAACGTATAACTCAGCCAGCCATTAAGAGCCCCGGCTTTACGTTGAACCATGAATTCGATTCCGCGGGAGTATCCTTTCCCGGCATAGAAATTTTCATCATAACTCATACCTGACGGGCCTGGATTAAACCGCATGGAGTACTCAGTAAGATTCTGTATATCTTTATAATACGCTTCAACATTTACCAACAACTGATTCGTTTCGTAAGAGAATCCGGCGATATAATGGATTGCTGAACTCACCGGTACTGAAACACCATCCGACATGATCCAGAAATCTTTGCTCCCCGAAAGAATATCCTCACGTGTCACCCTGTTGGCAAACTGATAGAATTTACCAGTTGATCCGATAAATGAAAGTCGTTCCGTCAGACTGTATGTCAGCGATGCTCTTGGTTCCCAATATATTTGTTTGGTTAACTGATAGATACTGGATCGGATGCCGGGTGTGAAAATCAATTTCTCGTGAAAGAATTTCATTTTCGATTGCACATAAGCTCCGGCCAGAACTGCCTGATCATGCCGGTCAAGTACCGTACTTGTGTCATTCTCGGCATAAGAATAGTTGATATCGTAATCGGTCGCAAACAATCCAGATTGAAGCTGAGCGAAACTTAACAGATCATATTGATAATCTGACTTTAAACTATAATCCTTCAGATTGTTATTTTCGAACATCCCATCTTTCGTGGTTACTGATTCTCCCTCAGAATCGACCACTGTTCGTTCGCTGGATCGGTCGCGGTAACTGTAATAGTTTGAATAACTTAGCGTAGTATTTCCATACAATTTATCGTTCCATTTACGCGACCATTTGAAACTGCTTCCGATATTTCCATAACGTGTCAGGTCGGTTGAGTTCATTCCGAATGGACCACCTGAGGGGCCAAATGAGGATGACTGCGATTCGAGGCTGTTGTCGAGCATATCAGTTCCGTTGAAGAAACTGAGCGAAAAGATATCACGATCGTTGGGCTTGTAGGTGAACTTTCCGTTCAGATCATAAAAATAGGAAGTTGCCTTGGCATCCTGTTGAAATCGGCCGCCAGGACCGCTCTGCAACTCGGTTACCGCAGTTTCGTTTTTGCTCAGTTTGTCAAAAATTTTATTGTAGAGTGCTCCTTTATAGGATCTTCGGAAAGCGATGACGGAAGTAAATTTCTCACCAACCGGAATTTCGGCAAACAGATTAATACTCAGCAGACTTAAATCTCCACCGATATTGTATTTTTTCTGATTCCCTTCTTTACCGGTTATTTCGGTCACGCTCGATAATCGTCCGCCAAATCGTGATTCAAATCCTCCTTTATACAACTGTATATCTTTCAACGCGTTGGAATTAAAAGCACTAAAAAAACCATACAAATGATCGACATGATACACCGTAAATCCATCGTATAATACAAGATTCTGATCGGGAGTTCCACCACGCACATACAATCCTGACGATGATTCATTGCTCGCACTGATACCGGGCATCAGCTGAAATGAACGCATGAAATCCTTTTCACCAAAACTGGGCAGATTGGCGAGTTTTTTGGGCGTCATTTTCACCGAAATAATTTCCGATTTGTTTCCCAGGCTAACCTCGTTGCGCGATGAAATGATATTCACTGTTTTCATTAATTGCGCAGTTGATCTGAGTTCGATCAGAAAGTTTGTTTTGGGGACAAATGGCGTGAGAAAAACCTCTGTCTTGTCATAACCAACATACTGAACAATGAGCACCGAAGTATCAGACGGCACTTTCGCAAAACTGAAATACCCGTCCATATTGCTGGTTGTTCCAAGCTGTGTTCCTTTAATCTGAATATTGGCAAATGGTAGCGCTTCGCCGGTCAGTTTGTCCTTAACAATACCATTTAGTTTAAAAATGAATGATTTTGGTGGACCGAAATAGGTTTTCTTTGGCTTTTGCATTTCCTGCATTTCCGGTGAATCTGCAATTTCTTCATCAATATAATAGGTGCCAAATGTCTCTTCCTGAGGATCATACACAACGGCTGTTTCCTTGAAAGCATCCGCAACGTTCATCGAGGCAATGAATTCCTTACCTGATTTTACAGGAGACTCGTATAATTTCACACTTTTAAAAATCCGATCCAAACCTGAAGCCTGGATATCTGATTGTTTAACCGACGAATCGTTTACCTGAAGAAACAAATTACTGTGTCCGTATTTGTAATTGTATGTCAGTAAACTACTTAAGGCATACATACATTGCAATTTGTCGGATGGTGTTTTGCCACGATTCGGAACATAAACAATAACATAATGAATGAATTGCAATGCCGATTTCAGGGTATCGCGTTCAAAAGCCGCATCAGAATTATCGCCAGCCTCACCCAGAACAAATATAAATGGTCGTTTGATGCTTCCATATTCATTGTCAGGAGTAAAATAGTTGTACTCAAAAAAACAAGGGCTTCCCGGGGAATTGAATTGATATTTTTTGACTTGTCCAAAAACATCCATGCCCATGAACAGGCCTGAGTAAAAGACAATCAACGTACATAATGTCAAATGTTGGACAAAGCTTTTGTTCTGCATCAGAGATATATTTATCTGGATAGAAGACAAAAATAGTCGGCTCAGTTTACTGAAAAATAAGAATAGATGTATGGCAGTTTTGCACAGATAAACAGCCCTATTTATCCGATTGGATTGATGAAATACTTGTCAGTGATTGATCAGAGAATCATTTTGCCGGTCAGATATGCCTGAAATTTCTCTTTGTATTGATCTGCAATGGTGATACATTTGTTGTTGTTTATAATTACCTGACCTTTTTCGATAGAGGTGATTTTATCCAAAGCAACAATATATGACCTGTGAATACGCATGAAACGTATGCCGGAAAGGTTTACTTCCAGTGCTTTCAAACTCAGGATGGTAAGCACAGGTTTTGGCTGATCCTGAACCCAAATCTTAATATAAT
Organism: Bacteroidales bacterium; assembly: GCA_013141455.1. Lineage (GTDB taxonomy): Bacteria > Bacteroidota > Bacteroidia > Bacteroidales > F082 > CAJBPB01. Next base: position 21,114 of record JABFQW010000122.1, on the reverse strand, counting down.
CTTTTAAGCCCTCAAAATACAAAACTTTTTTTAGATTGATTTTCAGATGCTTGTGCTCCGATTTAACGAAAATTACATCATTGTCTGATAATTCGTCCTGCGATTGAACTGCAAATGCTCCTTCCGGTTCGAAACTAACTTGATCTTTTGCGGTCATATCAAACCACTCTTTGGCTTTCAGAGAGGCAGTAATAAATTCTTCATAATCGAAAGGTTTGAGCAGATAATCAAGTGCATTCACTTTGTATCCTTCAATAGCATATTCGTTGAAAGCTGTTGTAAAAATAATCCTTGTTTCTTTGGCAATTGTTTTTGAAAACTCCAATCCATTTAAGTCAGGCATCTGAATATCCAGAAAAATAAGTTGAATCGTCTGGTTGTGCAACATCTCAATCGCTTCAAAAGCATTACTGAATTTGCCTGCCAGCGTTAAAAAAGGGGTTTTTTCAACATAGCGTTCAATTATATCAAGAGCCAGGGGCTCATCATCTATAATCATGCAATTGAGTTTTCTCATAAGCTGATTAACCTAAATCAATGATTAACACAGTACAATATTTGTCGTCACGAACGCTACAGTTAAAAAGAAATTTTTCGGGATAAATCAACTGCAATCGTTTTTTCAGGTTTTCAATTCCGATTCCGGAAACGCTTTTGTCATTTTCATTCTTTGGGAAATTAGAATTCTCGCAGGAGAAGTGGATTCTGTCGCCAATGAGGGTTAACTGAAAATTAATCACTGATTCCTGTAAGGTTGAAGTACCGTGTTTATAAGCATTTTCGATCAATGGGATGAAAAGTAGTGGTGCGATATAGTATTTTTGGGGGACTTTTTCGGGAAACACATAACTTGTCTTTGTTTTATCTGTCAGCCTGAGCTCCATCAATTGAATATACCTTTCCAGAAAATACAATTCCTGAGCCAGATCGACTTTTTTCTGCTCTGTTTCATACAGCAGGTACCGCATTAATTTACTCAGACTATGGATAGCTTCTTTTGCTTTTAATGGCGCATAATCGACCAATGAATAAATATTATTCAACGAATTGAAGAAAAAATGCGGTTGAAGCTGGTAACGCAGATGAAGAAGCTCGGTTTCGAGTTGTTTGGTTTCTATCTCATTTTTCTCCCGCTCGACACGAATCCATTTTTCACCAATTTTTAAAGCAAGTGATAATCCGATCGGTATCAATAAAAACATGAAATCCATGAACATAAACAAAGCCATGGATGGTTTCGATTTAAAATCATTTGGAGGCATATTACCTTCAAATGAAACTCCATCCATCGGTTTCATCTTATGCATCATATCATCAAATAATATCATTTCTTTAAGAAACGACATCACTAAAAAAATTACAATAACAAGCAATGAATTAAACAGAAAGTATAATGCATATTTCTTTTTAAAAAGATACCTGTCTGTCAACAACAAATAATTAAGATAGAACAGAATTGCGAAAAAAAACAAAGGCAACCAGGCTCTGAAAAGGTGTTGATATGAATCGTCAGGACTATTAAAAAACATTAACAAGGGCAGACCGAATAATACCAGCCAAACCAAAAAATGTGCTCCTATTATCAGGATGCGTTTCTTTTTATCTATAAGTTCCATGATCCAAAGGTCAGCAAAACGGACAATGAGATGTTGGTAAAATAGATGATTTGCAGGTTTTTATAGACAGATCGCCATATCTGACTGATCAATCTGTTAGTCAATAATCCTTGTTTAATGATTGTCATCTTGTAAACCAGGCTTTAAATTCGGGAACCCTGTTTTTGCTTACCGTTATTTTCTCAGGTGTAGCAATATTCAGAATCACGACGAGCTTGCTGTTGAACCACAAACTAATCTCTTTCACCGCCGAATGCGCTACAATGAATTGCCGGTTTGCCCGAAAAAACGTTTGCGGATCAAGTAATTCAGTTAATTCTTCAAGTGAATGATCAAGATAAAAAGTCCGGTTATCAAAAGTAACAGCGGCTACGGTTTTGTTCTCAGTAAATATAAATGCAATGTCTGCTACAGCAAGAGGAATCAACTTATCGCGCGTTTGAACCAAAAAATGACTCTTAAATTTCATTTCAGTCTGTTTCAGTGCTGAAATAATATTTGTAAGTAATTTATTATCTGTTGGTTGAGTAAGTTTTTTAAATTTATCTATGGCATGAAGTAAATCAGTTTTGTCAATTGGTTTCAATAAATAGTCAATACTGTTTACCTGAAATGCCCGCAAGGCATACTCATCATAAGCGGTAGTAAATACAACCGGACAGGTGATTTCGACCTGATCGAAAATTGCAAATGATGATCCATCTGCCAGATGAATATCCATGAAAACAATATCCGGCATGGGATTTGCCCGAAACCACGCGACACTTTCCTCGATACTCTGAAGTTGTGCAACCACCATGATATTCTCATGCATTTCGTCAAGCAATGCGATAAGCATCTGTGCGACAGCGTATTCATCTTCAATTACGACAGCTCTCATATACGATTAGGTTAAAGCAATGGTATTTCAACACTGAATATTTCGTTTTCTTTCGAAATGATAAGTTCTTTGCCTGCAATCAAACGGTATCGTTCAATCATATTGGCCAATCCGAGTCCGTTGCCAGGTTCCGGTTCTATCTTTGGCTGAATGGGATTTGCAACTACTATGGTCTGATGGTCAGTTGAATGCACAGTAATTGTTAAGGGTTTCTGGTTGGTAATCACATTGTGTTTGATTGCATTTTCAATCAAAATTTGCAAACCAAGGGTGATGATATTACTCTTTAACAGATTCTCATCAATTTCAAAATTAATTTGTAATGCTTCTCCAAACCTGATCTGCATGAGATATGCGTACGATTTTGCAAATGCAATTTCTTCATCGAGTGAATGCATGTCTTTGCTTTGTAAGGTGTAACGCAAAACAGATGAGAGTTTTTGAATGTATTCGTAAGCTTTGCTGTTTTCAATCGGAATAAGTGAATTTAATGTGCTTAGTGAATTAAATAAAAAATGTGGATTTACCTGATTTTTAAGTACATCAAACTGCGCTTTGATATTTTCAGCAATCAGGCGTTCGGCTTCTGCTTCTGATTTTCGGCGATGCTCTGTCAATTCATAGGATTGAACAGTAATAAAGGCAGTCGCAAAGAGTAGAGTTGACCTAAAGAAATAAATACCAAACATTGGCATTTTAAGTTCAGGAATCGGCAAGAAAAACACATGAATTAAAAAGAATAAGAAAGTGATCGTGATTGTTGATAATAGTGTTAAACTTATACGACCAAATAAATTTTTGTTTCTGAGACGGTATAAAATATAAAACATGAAAAGACTAATCAGGAATGTAAACAGGAAATGCAGGCTGGCATCAAGATAGAAATGTTCGCGAAGCAATGCAATGGTAGCAGTCATTTCGTGTGGATATTCATGATCTATCCATAAGTTGGCAGTCCTGAAAAAATTGAGTAATAATGTCATCAAAGCAGAGACAATGATGCTCAACTTCAGATAGTTTGTATGGGTCGAATTCATTTTCATCCTATAAAATTACAAAAATAAGTTCTATTCATATCGTATAGCCGTAATGGGATCGAGCTGTGCGGCCCGTTTGGCAGGATACCAGCCGAAGAATACACCGGTTGCAGCGCAAACTAAAAATGAGCCAATAACAGCAAACTCACTCATAATGAAAGGCCAGCCCAACATTGTTGAAGCAGAGTAGGATAGTAAAAGACCGAGAACGATACCGATCACGCCGCCCAATAAACTCAGGATGATGCTTTCGAAAAGAAACTGTAGCAAAATATCACGGTTTTTCGCACCGATGGCCATTCTTAAACCAATCTCTTTTGTGCGTTCGGTTACCGTGACATACATGATATTCATGATCCCGATTCCTCCTACAAAAAGTGAAATGGAAGCTATGGCAGCGAGTAAAATGGTAAGCATTGATGTAACTGAATTCATCATTGAAAGCAATTCTTCCTGGGTGCGAACTTCAAAGTCATTCTCTGTTGTACCGGTTAATTCGTGGTTTTCGCGAATAATCTGAGTTGCTTCAGTAGCAGCTGATTCCGAAACTTCTTCACTTTTAGCCGATGCAAAAATCATATTTATATGCGTAATGGCCAATATCCGTTTTTGAACTGTGGTGTAAGGAGCCAATACAATATCATCCTGATCCTGCCCCATTTGATTTCGTCCTTTGGGTTCAAGCACGCCAATAATACGAAACGGAACATTTCCGAACCGAATCATTTTTCCCAGGGGGTTTTCTCCGTCAGGAAAAAGTTTGTCCGTTACCGTTTTACCAACAATACACACTTTGGAAGCCACGCGAACATCATCATCGTTAAACATAACGCCTTGTTTGAGTTCATATTTACGAATTGTTAAATACACTGGTGAAACACCTTGCACATTACCCGGATGATTGTTTGTACCATATACCAACTGTCCGCCCGAAGAAACGCTCGGTGAAACAGATTCGATATAGTGTGACTTCGCTTTCAGTTCTGTCACATCATCCATTGTTAATGATTTAGAATTTGAAACACCCATGCTTACGCCGCCACGCATCTGTTTTCCGGGCATGATCAGTATCATATTAGATCCCATGGTCGAGAGTTGTTCGCTCACACTTTGCGATGAACTCTGACCAATACTCACCATCGCAATGACTGATGCGATGCCGATTACAATTCCCAACATTGTCAGAAATGCCCGGCCTTTGTTCCGCAACAAGGCGCTGAATGCTACTTTTATTAAATTTACTAATTTCATTTCATTCAATTATTTGATTTCGATTTACTTATGAAACTACCTTCATGAGATTCGGGTAATCGGCCAGGGCGTCAATGGCTGATTTACTGATGAGTTTCTCATCCCTGAGAATAATTCCATCCCGCAAAACGACGGTACGCCCGGTAAATTCAGAAATTTCTTTTTCGTGTGTTACAAAAACAATTGTTTTGCCTTTTTGGTGAAGTTCCTGAAACAAAATCATAATCTCGTACGAGGTTCGGGTATCAAGATTTCCGGTTGCCTCATCGGCAAGTAACATCACCGGATCGTTTACCAAAGCCCGGGCAATGGCAACCCTTTGTTGCTGACCTCCAGACAATTGATTCGATAAGTGAAACATTCTGTCTTCCAGTTTCACGGCAATCAGTGCCTCTTTTGCCCGTTCGAGCCGCTCTTTTGCTGAAAACGAATTGTTATATAGTAAAGGTAATTCAACATTCTCGAGGGCGTTCGTTCTGGGGAGCAAATTGTAACTTTGAAAAATGAATCCAATTTTACGATTTCTGATCTCTGACAACTCATTTTTGGTTCGCTTTTTCACCGAAATACCATCAATTTCGTACTCACCTGAAGTAGCCGTATCAAGGCAACCAAGAATATTCAACAAGGTTGATTTACCGGAACCGCTTGCCCCCATAATACTGACAAATTCGCCCTGCTTAACATTCAGTGAAATTTCTTTGAGCGCATGCACTTCTTCGTTTCCAACGAGAAATGTCCGGCTAAGTTTCGCGATTTTTATGATCTCTTTTTCCATTTTATTGTCTCTCAGTCAGATTACCTTGTCTTTACTTTTGGTGGAGTTGGCATAAACGGGTTTGCAACTTCTGCCGTTTTCGCTGCTTTCACCTTATTTACCGAAAGCACAACGGTATCTCCCTTTTTCAAACCATTTTCGATGTGGATGCTTGTCCGGTCACTCAGACCTTTGGTGACGATCTGTTGACGCATCTCACTTCCGTTTTTAATCCAGATAACAGACTGTTTTGCGCCTGGTTTTTCAGTTAACATGCTTATCGAAACTTCTTGTTGTTCAATCTGACGCAACAAATCTCCATCAGGATTGAAATTGAAAACCTCAGCTGGAATCACAATTCCTTCGGCCTGTTGTACAATAATACTCGTGCTGGCTGTCATTCCCGGAAAAAGTTTCTGATCAGGATTGGGTGCTTCAATGATGACCGTGTAGGTGACAACATTCGAAATAACAGTCGGTTGTAACCTCAGACTCTGTACTGTACCGCGAAACAAGTCATCCGGGAACGCATCCACTGTAAAAGTAACCGTTTGTCCAACCTTAACCTGTCCGATATCGGCTTCATCCACATTGGCTTCCACCTGCATTTTAGTGAGATCATTGGCAATGGTAAACAAAGTAGGCGTGTTGAAAGATGCAGCAACTGTTTGTCCTTCATCAACAGCCCTGTTCAGAATAACGCCCGAGATTGGCGAATAAATAACAGCGTATGATAAATTCACTTCTGATTTTTGAAGATTTGATTTGGCTGTAGTGTATTGGTTTTTGGCCGAAATCAGCTTATTCACTGCCTCTTCAATGGTTGTTTGTGTTGATGCTTTTTTGTCAAAAAGTATTTTTACCCTGTCGTAATTTTGTTGGGCAAATGTTAGATTTCCTTCAGCATCCGATACACTTGCCCGCGCTTGTTTGTTCTGTTCAATCAGGGTGGACTTATCAATTTCGGCTAATAACTGACCCTTCGTAACCACCGAATTGAAATCGACATGCAGTTTTTCAATCACTCCCGAAACCTGTGTACCTACTTCGACCTGCGTTACCGGCTGAATTTCTCCTGTGGCTGTTATTATAACCTCAATGTGGCCATCCTCAGCTGGTTTGGTGTTAAACACCAATACCTGCTGGTTGCTTTTCATAACAAACCATACGGCTGCACTTATCGCAAGAATTGCGACTATAGAACTGATTATCAATATTTTCTTCTTCATTTCAAAATATTTATTAATGTTTTTTATAATTTTACGGGGACATTCATATATATATCCAATATTTTCCGGTTCAATACAAAACTGTATTTATTCTGTAGAAATTCATTCAGTGCGTTCAGATAGCTTGTTTGTTGCTGAAGCAATTCAACTGTGGTGATTGATCCCTGCTGAAATTGTTCATTATATACCTGATAACTTGCCAGATAGGCATTCTTTTTTACTTCCGAAGCCCTGTGTTTGTTTTGTGCAGTCAATACATTTTGATATTCATTCTCCAAACTTTTCACTACGTCAAGCAATAGTTGTTTCTTGTCGAGTTCGGCCTGTTGCAGAATTATTTCGGACTGACGAACCTGTGATTTTGTTTTGTTCTTATTGTATATCGGAATGTTTAACCCAAGTGAAAGTTGCTCGCCCAGACCGTTTTCGATCTGCTTTCCGAAGGTTCCGTTGTCATTTACATAATTGGAACCAATGGAAGCATTCAGATCGAGACCTGGATAATAGGATGACTTTGCGATTTCAATATCGTTTGAAGCAAGTTGGATTGAGTTTTCACTCATTTTCAGGCTGGGCAGCCACGACACCGATTCTGTGATAAGTTGTTGTAATCCAGGTATTTGTTGCAGATTATTCAATGTTGACGAATCGGGAGTTACAATTATTAATTGTTGTGTTGATGTAAAAGACATAAGGTTTTCGAGTGTGTTGAGGCTACTTTCAATGGCGATTTTTGTATTTTCAACATTGTATTTGTCCGTTGTGAACTGCGATTCGAGCAATAAATAATCACTCTCAAGGATTTTTCCCACCTCGAGTTGGTCTTTCCCTTGAAGCATTTGTTCCTCACTTGTTTTCACAACAAGCTGTTGATAGCTATAAAGTTCGTTATTCATCAGTACAGTCAGAAATGATTGAATAATTTGAATGGTCAGGTCAAGATCAGTCTGTTCGAGTTGCAGATTGGCCTGATTCACCTGAAGATTACTTTTTTGGATGAGTTTGTTCAAATAGCCGCCATTATACAAGGAGAGTCCGGCATTGACCGAATAATTGCCATTCCATGAAGTGCCACCATTTGTTGCATTATGCGAATTACCAACTGATTGTGTAGCAGAAGCCGAAACAGATGGCAATCGATCCATTTTTGATTGCCGGTAAGCAACTTCACTTGCAATCGTACTTAAAGAAGTTGATTTTCGGTTATTGTTATTTTTCAATCCATAATTGATACAATCTTCCAATGTAAACCGACTGACACGATTAACGGAATCCTGTTGTTGGGCAAACGCTCCAAAAAACACAAACAACAGGATTATCAGGATACTGAGTTTCTTTTTCATTTCATTTTCAATATTTCATTTCGCAGCAAAAGTATCTGTCGGTGAACAGCTTATGTAGATAAACCTTTCCCAAACGGACAAAAACACAACTGAAATGACCTAAAATCCTACTCAAAAAAAACAAGCCTGAATTGAAATCCGCAAAATTTGTTACCAATGATTTCCATTTTTTATAAGCCGATAACTTAACGGGCTATTATCCAATGATGGAATTACTTTACTTTTGCCATTGAAGAGTATGGCTGATAAAATCCTCATTATTCAAACTGCCTCCATCGGAGATGTCATTCTGATAACACCGGTTATTGAGAAATTACATTTGTTTTTCCCTGAAAGTCAAATAGATATAATGATAAAAAAAGGCTATGAAGGATTATTTGTAGAACATCCGATCCTGAATAAAGTATTGCTTTGGGATAAAAGTCAGCACAAATACAACAAACTCATTCAATTATTGAAACAGATTCGTTCCGAAAAGTACGATCTGGTTATTAATGTACAACGCTTTGCCTCAACGGGTTTGTTGACCGTACTTTCAGGAGCTGCCAAGACAATCGGCTTCGATAAAAATCCTTTCAGCAGGTTTTTTACAACAAGAATAAGACATGATATTGGATTGAAAGATCATTTTATTCATGAAGTTGACCGAAACCTGAAACTAATTGAACCTTTAACAAATGCTGAGAGTGAGCGGCCGAAATTGTACCCTACAAAAAAGAACCTGATTACCACCGCAAAGTACAAGTTGCAAAAGTATATCTGCATTGCGCCTGCTTCCTTGTGGTTTACCAAACAATATCCTGAAGATCAATGGATTGATTTCGTCTCAAAGATTGATTCATCATTCATGATTTATCTATTGGGATCTAAATCTGATAATGATTTGTGTGAGCGGATTAAGAAATTATCGAATCATTGTAACGTAATCAATCTTGCCGGTAAACTCAATTTACTCGAATCAACCGCATTGATGCAGGATGCAGCCATGAATTTTGTAAACGACTCGGCCCCCATGCATCTGTGCAGCGCTGTGAATGCAAAAACGACAGTGATGTATTGTTCTACCATCCCTGAATTTGGTTTTGGCCCCCTATCGGATGATGCTGTTATCATTCAAACCAATGAAAAATTAGATTGCCGGCCGTGCGGTTTGCATGGTTTCAAACAATGTCCTGAGCTGCATTTCAAATGCGCTACCACACTATCTACCAATGCTTTGCTGAACCGTTTATGAAATCGTTTGAAGAAGAAGTTTATCTGGCAACCGAAGCCCTCAAACAAGGGAAAGTCATCCTGTACCCTACTGATACTATCTGGGGCTTAGGCTGCGATGCCACCAATCCGAAAGCCGTCGAAAGGCTGTTTAAAATTAAAAGACGTAAAGAGAATAAAAGCCTTATCGCATTGATTGACAGTGACGAACGACTTAAAGAATACGTTAAAACCGTTCCGCCCATTGCTTACGATCTTATCAGAAATGCAGCAAATCCAATCAGCATTGTCTTTCCGGGAGGAATGAATCTCGCCAAAAACGTGATTGCACCCGATGGAACCGTTTGTATCAGGGTAACCAATAATGATTTTTGTATTGAAATTGTCAGAAAACTTGGCAAACCTATCGCATCTACCTCGGCAAATATCGCAGGTGATCCTACCGCCCTGTTTTTCAACCAAATATCTAATGACATCATTCAATCGGTTGACCATATCGTTGGTTTATATCAGGATGAAATCCACCTCACCAAAGCCTCTACCATCATCAAATTAGAGGTAAACGGACAATTTGAAATATTGAGGGCGTAATAGTAAACGCCAATATGCCAATACTACACGTTGGGCATTAGTTCTGTACTATTTTAACAAGCTTTAAATTAGTCGTTTCTTTTCGCAAACTATTGAATATCATAACTAAAAACTGCCAATAAGTCATTTGAAATTGGCACAGGCTTCTGTCAAATCTTATTTAGATTTGATTCAAATTAACTTTTTTCGTAATTTTGCGCCCCGAAACGTGCTCCCGAAAAGCACAAAAATTGAAAATCAATGACACAAAAGAGGAAATTTACCTTAGATAAAACAGAAAAAGAGACTTTAAAAAAATGGTACAGTTTGATGACATTGGGTCGTCAGATTGACGAAAAAGCACCCAATTATCTAAAGCAGGCTTTAGGATGGTCCTATCATGCGCCGTATGCCGGACACGACGGAATTCAATTAGCTATTGGCCAGATCTTTAACCGTGAAACTGACTTTTTATTTCCTTACTACCGTGATATGCTAACGGCAATTTCTGCTGGTTTAACCGCAGACGAAATTATTCTGAATGGCATTTCGAAAGCTTCAGATCCTGCCAGTGGTGGACGGCATATGTCGAATCATTTTGCCAAACCCGAATGGAACATCCAGAATGTTTCCTCAGCAACCGGTAACCACACACTGCATGCTGTTGGCACTGCCCGCGCTATGAAATTGTACGGATCAAAAGGTGTATCAATCAGTTCACAAGGTGAATCAAGCACTTCTGAAGGTTATGTTTTCGAAGCAATTAATGGAGCCTCCAACGAAAAACTTCCTGTGATTTTCGTATTTCAGGACAATCAGTTCGGTATCTCGGTTCCGCAGCGTGATCAGTCGGCAAACCGCAGGGCTGCTGAAAACTACCGCGGAATCAAAAACCTGACCATCATGTATTGTGATGGCAAAAACGTGTTCGATTCGATGAACACGATGTATCTCGCCAAAAAACATATTGAGGAATTTGGCGAACCCGTAATCGTTCATGCCAATTGTGTGCGTATTCATTCACATTCAAACTCAGATAAACACGAATTATATCGCGATGAAAATGAGCGTCACTGTGTAAAAATGTCGGATCCTTTGACACGTTTCAGGGTGCAATTGCTACATTCAGGTAAATTTACAGAGGAAGAGCTGAATGTTTTGGATAGTGAAGCAAAAAAACTCATCTCGGCTGCACATAAAAAAGCCATTGTTGCTGCCGATCCAACACCCGAATCGATTTTTGATTTTGTGATTCCCGAACCTTATGTTTCAACAAAATATCCGGAAGGAATTCATCAGGTAACAAATGGTGAGAAACACAAGCTTATTCAGGCGATCAATGAAACATTGAAAGCCGAATTTCGTCATAATCCTGATACCTATATCTGGGGACAAGATGTTGCCAACAAAGACAAGGGCGGTATTTTCAACGTTACCAAGGGAATGCAGCAGGAATTTGGCAAAAACCGGGTTTTCAATGCACCTATCGCCGAAGATTATATTACCGGAACTGCCAATGGCATGAGCCGTTTTAACGATAAAATCAGAATTGTTATTGAAGGTGCTGAATTTGCCGATTATTTCTGGCCTGCCATGGAACAATTGGTAGAAACTTCGCACGATTACTGGCGTAGCAACGGAGCATTTTCTCCAAATGTCGTGATCCGGTTAGCTTCGGGAGGTTATATCGGTGGCGGATTATATCATTCTCAAACCATCGAGGGTGCATTAAGTACTTTTCCGGGTATCAGAATCGTTTATCCATCATTTGCCGATGATGCTGCCGGATTGTTACGCACAGCGATGCGATCAAAAGGTCCCACTGTTTTCATGGAACCAAAAGCGCTTTACAACGATCCGATCGCTGAAACCTATATTCCTGATGATTTTGAAGTGCCTTTCGGTAAGGCCCGAATCAGACGTGAAGGTAGCGATTTAACCATTGTTACTTACGGGAACACTACCCACATGGCGTTGGAAGTAGCAGCAAGAATAAGTAAAGAAAATGGCAGGGAAGTGGAAGTAGTTGATTTACGGTCACTTATCCCGTTGGATAAAGAAACAATACTAAAATCGGTGAAGAAAACTTCACGTGTTTTGATTGTACACGAAGACAAAGTATTCGCCGGTTTTGGCGGTGAACTTGCCGGTATCATTGCAGATGAAGCATTTAGCTTTTTAGATGCACCGGTAAAACGTGTCGGATCAGCTTTTACACCTGTTGGCTTTAACAGGATACTTGAAAAAGCGGTGCTTCCGAATGCAGAGAAAATATATAAAGCTGCAATTGATGTACTTTCTTATTAAAGTGTTTTTTTGATCCCTTCCGGTTAACGAGAAAATTTAACGCATAATACGCATTTGGGTTTATTAAAATATTATCCCTCATTCTGGAGTAAGAATGAGGGATATTTGTTTGATAATGTATTCATTAACAAATATTAACACATGAATTAGCTGCCAACAACCGCTCGAAAGGCAGTAATTGCATACTTTTGATAGCCTTACCAACACGTGTCGGGCAAATTAGCTCACAAAAAAACGATATAATTTTTGTCAGAAATGAAATCAAATCTCAGTTTACTAAAAATAACATTCATAATAACTATTTGTTTATCATTTAGTTCAATTAAAATATTCGCACAAGCCATTCAGCAACAAGACTCAAAAGAAACAAGTCAGAAGTTTGCAGCAGCACTTTTTTACATTGAAAACTTTTATGTCGACAGCACAAATAGTTCGGAGTTGGTTGAAAATGCCATCGTAAATACATTGAAAGAACTTGATCCTCATTCGGCTTATATTTCGAAGAAAGACCTCAATGCTGCAAACGAACCTTTGGAAGGAAGTTTTGAAGGAATTGGTGTAACATTTCAATTGTTTAATGATACTATATTAGTGATCGCACCGGTTCCGGGTGGTCCATCTGAGAAATTGGGAATTCTTGCTGGTGACAAAATAATAAAAATCAATGGCGACGATGCTTTTGGGAGCAAGGTGAACAACAATTATGTGATGGAACGGCTCCGGGGAAAGAAAGGAACGATGGTGAAAGTAAGTATCTCACGAAACAACCGAAAAGAACTGATTGATTACGAAATTGTTCGCGACAAAATTCCGATTAACAGTATCGACGCCACTTTCATGATTGATGACAATATTGGGTATATTAAACTGAATCGATTTTCAAAGACATCTATGGAAGAATTTCATGCATCTATTTCAACATTGAAATCGAGAGGAATGAAAAATCTTATCCTTGATCTGCGCGGTAATTCCGGTGGTTTTTTAAATACTGCTGTTGAACTATCCGATGAATTTCTCGAAGAAGGGAAACTTATTGTCTATACAGAAGGTTTAAAAAGTCCACGTCAAAATTATGAAGCAACGCATACAGGTGATTTTGAAAAAGGAAATCTGATTGTGTTGATCAATGAAGGCTCTGCATCAGCAAGTGAAATTGTAAGTGGTGCGATTCAGGATTGGGATCGGGGGATTGTGCTGGGCCGTAGATCATTTGGCAAAGGACTGGTTCAACGACCTTTCCAACTTCCTGATGGATCAGTAATTCGACTTACCTCCGCCAGGTATTACACACCAACAGGACGAAGTATTCAAAAACCATATGAAGATGGTGTTGAATCGTATTATCTTGATTTGTATAAGCGTCAGAAACATGGTGAATTTGTGCATGCCGACAGCATCCATTTTCCTGATTCGCTGAAATATTTAACACCAGCCAAACGCATTGTTTATGGAGGAGGAGGCATCATGCCTGATGTTTTCGTCCCTTTCGATTCCACGCAATATACTGATTATTACTCCGACCTGATCCGTAAAGGTGTTTTCAATAAGTTTACTGTTGAATTCGCCAATAAAAACAGGGAATTGTTCACAAAAAAATACCCCACTTTTGAAAAATTCAATACTGATTTCAACATTGACAACACAACCATGGACCAGTTTATCGAGCTTGGAAAAAAAGAAGGTGTTGAATTTAAAGAAGAACAATACAAATTGTCGGATACATTTATGAGATATCAAATCAAAGCATTGATTGCCAGAAACATATGGGATGTAAGCAAATATTTTGAAGTCCTGACAGATGTTGATGATACCTTACAACGGGCATTGGATTTGATTAAGAAAAAAAATATGTATTCAGAATTGATAAAAACCCATTAAACCGAAATCGCTACTGTAAAATACGGTTTCCAAAACATTCAAAATTAACAATTTAAGATGTTTTTTGGTTGGATTGTGTTGATCAAAAATGAATGGAATAATCATAAATAAATATCCTAATTTTACGTTTTATAATAGGTAAAATTACCCTGAGAAATTATGGCAGATCTTAGCACGACTTATTTGGGGTTTAAACTTAAAAACCCAATAATCATTGGTAGTTCAGGCTTAACCAATTCTGTTGAAAATATCAAAGAAGCTGCAGCAAATGGTGCAGCAGCAGTTGTTTTAAAGTCACTGTTCGAAGAACAGATTCAATATGCGGCAAGCATCAATGAGGTAAAAAACGAAAACGTAAATCCATACCCCGAAACAGAGCAATATATCCGCAATTACACGGGGATTAACGATGTGGAGACGTATTTAAATCTAATCCGTGAAAGCAAAAAGGCTGTTGACATCCCGATTATTGCAAGTATCAATTGTGTCAGTTTATCGGAATGGACAAACTTTGCCAAAAAAATTGAAGAAGCTGACGCCGATGCTCTTGAACTGAATATTTTCATCCTGCCCTCCGACCCTCATTTTTCAGGCGAGCAAAACGAACAGATCTATTTTGATATTCTGAACAGTGTCATCAAAACAATAAAAATTCCGGTTGCTGTCAAAATCAGCTATTACTTTTCGGGATTAGCCAAAATGACCTTGAAACTTTCATGGACAGGCATTTCAGGTTTGGTTCTATTTAACCGGTTCTACTCACCGGATATTGATATTGAGAATTTTGAACTCAAAGCGAATCATGTATTCAGCAGCCCGGCCGAACTGTCATTTTCATTGCGTTGGGTAGCCATGTTATCCTCAAGGGTGAATTGCGATATTGCAGCTTCAACCGGAATTCATGACGGGAAAGCAGTTATCAAACAATTGCTTGCCGGAGCAAAGGCAGTTCAAATAGCTTCGGTGATCTATAAAAAAGGATTCCAGGAAATTGGGGTGATGTTAACTGAGCTTGAAGAATGGATGACCCGACATAAGTTTACTTCGACCGACCAGTTTATTGGGAAAATGTGTGTAGGGAAAACTGAAAATCCGGCCGCTTACGAACGCGTACAATTCATGAAACATTTTAGCGGGATTGAGTAAGGAAAAGTGAGCTAAAATATCATCGTCCATTTCAGTAAATGGACAATCATGGCATCCTTCCTTTCTGCAACGATAAAAGTTGCACGATCATATTTGAATATCTCAGGCACAATTATTTTATTCCAGAATACGGAGGCTAAACGACATTGATATTTAATTGACGATTCATTTAAAACAGGGTCTGTTAGGAATTGAAAAATAAACCTATTTTTGTCACGCTTATTTAAATGAAATCTAAATAGACAATGCCACACTATCAAACAAGAGGTCAGGTACCACCAAAACGGCACATTGTATTCCGGAAACCGGATGGTGAATTATATGCCGAAGAATTAGTTTCGACCGAAGGATTCTCAGATGTGTATTCACTTATCTACCACGCTTTTCCACCAACGATGGTGAAATCGATTGGAGAAGCAGTTAGTGTTGCGCCGGTAGTTACTTTGGAGAAGAACCTGCAAAACCGAAGTTTCAAAGGCTTTAATCTGCCACAAACAGATGATTATCTCGAAAGCCGCAAAACAGTTCTTGTTAATAAAGATGTTTATCTCAGCCTGGCTGCACCGCGTAAATCGATGACTGATTATTACTTCAAAAATTCCCAGGCAGATGAAATGATTTTCGTGCATCGGGGCGACGGGGTATTGCACACGATTTATGGAAGCATTGAATTTTGCTACGGCGATCACCTGATTATCCCACGCGGCACAATTTATCAAATGGAGTTTTATGGGACGGATAACCGTTTGTTTATTCTTGAATCCTTTCAACCACTGCGGTTCCCAAAACGATATTTAAACAAGGGCGGACAATTACTCGAACATGCACCATTCTGCGAACGCGATCTGAAAACGCCTCAAAATCTGAAGTCAATTGATCAAAAAGGTGAGTTTCTGGTAAAAATCAAACAACACGATTTACTTTATCCTTACACCTACGCTTCACATCCTTTTGATGCCATTGGCTGGGATGGCTGTCATTATCCGTTCGGCCTTTCGATACATAATTTTGAACCAATCACAGGCCGCATTCATCAGCCACCACCAATTCATCAGACTTTTGAAACACCAGCCTTTGTGACTTGTGCTTTCGTACCGCGTTTGTATGATTATCATCCCGAATCGGTTCCGGCACCCTACCATCATAGCAATGTTGATTCTGATGAAGTGCTTTATTATGTCGCGGGCGATTTCATGAGCCGAAACAATATCGAACAAGGCATGATCACTTTGCATCCTATTGGCATTCCGCACGGTCCGCACCCCGGTGCAGCAGAACGAAGCATCGGCAAAAAAGGGACAGAAGAACTGGCCGTGATGGTTGACACTTTTAAACCGCTAATGCTGACCAATACCGCGCTGGAGCTGGAAGTTAAAGATTATTATACGAGTTGGCTTTACTGAAGTGGGAAGTCGGAAGTCGGAAGTTAGAAGACCGAAGTCCGAAGTCCGAAGTCCGAATACGCCTTACTTGGTAGATTGATAAGGGAATTGAATTTATAAAAAAAATATTTATATCAGGAATAATACAAGTTTTAAAAATATAAATTGGTGATTGGAAGGTAAACTGAGGCAGATTCTTAGCTCAACGTAAAACAATCTTACATCAACGATTGTCAAACTTCGGACTTCGGACTTCCGTCTTCCAACCTTTTTTAAAAAAATATCTTAACCCATGAACACAAAAGATTTTCTTACCATCAATGGCACCGATTACGTTGAATTCTATGTCGGTAACGCCAAACAGGCCGCCCACTATTACCAGACAGCATTCGGATTTCAACCCCTTGCTTATGCCGGCCTCGAAACTGGAATAAAAGACCATACTTCGTATGCCCTGAAGCAGGGTAAAATCGTTTTCGTTTTCACCACTGCCTTAACACCGGAATCGCCGATTGGTGAGCATTGCAAACAACATGGCGATGGGGTGAAAGTAATTGCATTGCTGGTCGATGATGCCCGTTCGGCATGGAAAGAAACGACAAGCCGTGGTGCACGATCATATTTTGAACCAAAAACCATTATCGACGAATATGGCGAAGTGGTGATGAGTGGCATTTACACATATGGCGAAACCGTTCATGTATTTATCGACCGCAAAAATTATTTCGGACCTTTTCTACCGGGATTCAGAAAATGGGAGCCCTCCTATCGTCCTACAGAAACGGGTCTCTTGTATGTTGACCATATCGTGGGTAATGTTGGTTGGGGTGAAATGAACAAATGGGCTGCATTTTATGCCAATGTCATGGGTTTTGAACAACTGATTTCGTTCGACGACAAGGACATCTCAACCGAATACACCGCCCTGATGAGTAAGGTGATGGCCAACAGCAATATGCGGATCAAGTTTCCGATCAATGAACCTGCCGAAGGCAAAAAGAAATCGCAGATCGAAGAATATCTCGAATTTTACCGCGGTTCGGGGGCGCAGCATGTAGCCATGGCCACCGACAATATCATCGAAACAATAACACAATTACGGGCTCGTGGCGTAGAGTTTTTGCACGTTCCGGATAGTTATTACGACACCGTTATCGATCGTGTTAAAGTGATCGAAGAAGATATTGAAGTATTGAAGAAAATGCGCATACTGATCGATCGCGACGAAGACGGTTATCTATTACAATTATTCACTAAACCAGTTGAAGACCGCCCGACGGTATTTTATGAAATCATTCAGAGAAAAGGTGCCAAATCATTCGGGAAAGGTAATTTTAAAGCATTGTTTGAAGCGATTGAGTTGGAACAGGGCAACAGAGGAACGCTGTAAGAACAATTAAGATCATATTTGGGCTATATATTATTTTGATGTGACGGAAGTAACAATGTGTGAATTAATAATTTGAGGTGCAGGAAGATAGGCAATTGTAAGCTTCCAAAACCTTATTTTCTTTTCTATTTTAACCTTAGTAGTAATGCATCTTAGCGTTAAATCAAACCTTATTACCTTTTATGAATCATGGTTTTTACTGCCATCAGCAACGTTTTTTGGTAATAATTGATGAATTATTGTATATGAATTTCAATTTAATTGACTGATAATAAGGTAATAAGGTTCATATATTTGTTTCATTTTTTCTACTAAGGTTATTTTAAATGATAAGGTTTTCAGCTAACACTTCACAAATCAAGAGTACCACAAAACGTAGAACTTTTGCAATACATCAAGATAATATCCTGCCAATATTTAAAAAAAAGTGAATAATTCTTTACTTTTACAGATGCGACAAAACGAATGAAATGTACCGGACTTTATTGAATTTTTTTCAAAGAAGGATGGTATCTGATTTGCAAACAGAATAGTTATAACACATTAAAAAAGTCACTGTGACTCATGTTTGAGAGGATAAATGACAGAATGAAAACAATTGGATTACTATTAATTGGATTAGTAATCATATTTGGCTGCATCCGGAGAAGTACAAACTATCCAGAGACAATGCCTAATGATTTCAATTTCATTTCAAATATTGCCAATAGTTCGTACATCCTTGACACATATAATAACAAGTTAACTAAGACAATCGATTGGAAACTTGACACGACTATTGCTTTTGAATTATCGTTATCAGAAAAACAAAAAATTTACAAGATTTTAAAGGAAATAGACATTTATAAATACCCAGGAAATTATACTCCAGTCTCAAAAGTAAAAGTGTTTCCGACTTTATCTTATCAGTTCGAATTCACATTAAACAGGGTTGATTACAAGATAAATTGGAATGAAAACACAGAATCTGATACTAAGGATGCTAAAGAGTTAAGGAACTTGTTTCTTGAGATTCAAAATAAGATAGAGAAATCTGATCGAGTTAAAGAGTTACCAGAATCGAAAAGGGCATTTTTATGAAAACGGGTTATAACAATAGCTACACATAAATTCGGTGACTATGGTTTTCGGTATGTATCTTTCCGCTCAGGCATCTTATCGGCTTGACAGGGAATCACTCGAACCTAAGTTTTATTAAAATAATAATTACTCTCATAAACTACGTAAATCATTGACATTCATGACATCCTGGATAGAAATACCGGAAAACAGCGATTTTCCATTAGAAAATATTCCCTTCGGCATTGCGAAGACCGGAGAAACTATTTCGCCCGCAACCCGAATCGGTGATACTGTTGTATTGCTCACGGTTTTGGCTGATTACGGTTACTTTGATGCTTTGAATCTGGATGATCTGAGCATTTTCTACCAGCCGGTACTCAACGATATTGCTGCGCTGACCAAACAAAAAAGAGTCAGTTTACGCGAAAGGCTCATTCACCTGTTCACGGAATCATCCGACGAATTAAAACAAAATACCGAAGACTGTTCGACTGCTTTAGTCAATATAAATGAGGTTGAAATGTTGTTGCCGGTGAAGATTGGCGATTACACCGATTTTTATTCAAGCATTGAACATGCAACCAATGTAGGCGTTATGTTTCGCGATCCGGCCAATGCGCTGCTTCCCAACTGGCGGCATCTTCCGGTTGGTTATCACGGCCGCAGTTCGTCCATTGTCGTTTCGGGAACAAACATTCACCGGCCAAAAGGCCAGACACGTCCTGACGACAATTTACCTCCGGTTTTTGGCCCTTCGAAACAAGTTGACTTTGAACTCGAGATGGGATTTATCACCGCAGGTAGTACCAGATTAGGCGATTCTATTCCGGCGGAAGAGGCCGAAGATCATATATTTGGCATGGTATTATTCAATGATCTTTCGGCTCGCGACATCCAGCGCTGGGAATATGTTCCGCTGGGTCCATTTTTATCGAAGAGTTTTGGTTCGGTCGTTTCTCCGTGGATTGTTACCCTTGAAGCCCTTGAACCTTTCCGGGTTGAAGGTCCGAAACAGGAACCTGCCGTTTTTCCGTATCTGCAAACAAGCGGGAAAAGAAATATTGATATCGAACTCGAAGTGTATATTAAACCTCAACAGAGTGAAGAAAATTTGGTTTGCAAATCGAATTTCAGGCATATGTACTGGAATATGGCGCAACAATTGGCACACCAGACTGTTGCCGGGTGTAATATCAATCCGGGTGATTTGTATGCTTCGGGAACCATCAGCGGACCAACACACAATTCATTTGGTTCGATGCTCGAATTAGCCTGGAAAGGTACCCGGCCTATTCAGTTACATGATGGCACACAGCGCACTTTTATTCAGGACAATGATACCATGAACATCAGAGGATTTGCCCAAAAAGGTGGTTTACGAATCGGTTTTGGAGAATGTGTTACGAAAATATTACCCGCGAAATGATTCAGTTCAATCCACAAACCCTCGACCAGCAACGACTGCATCGCATACTGCTTGGCAGCATTGCTCCCCGACCGATTGCTTTCGCAAGCACTGTTGACAGTAACGGAATCCCGAATTTATCACCATTTAGTTGTTTCAATTTTTTTGGTGTAAACCCAACTACACTCATCTTTTCACCTTCGAGACGCGGACGCGATAACACCACAAAACACACTTTCGAAAACCTGCTCGAAGTACCGGAGGTTGTCATCAATATGGTTTCGTTTGATATTGTGCAACAAATGAGTCTTGCTTCCACCGAATATCCAAAAGGAGTAAATGAGTTCATCAAAGCAGGATTGACACCCGTTAAGTCAGAAAAAATAAGGCCATTCCGCGTAAAAGAATCACCTGTTCAGTTTGAGTGTAAGGTGCGTCAGATCATCGAAACCGGGAACGGTGCCGGTGCGGCGAACCTGATCATTTGCGAAATCGTGTTGATGCACATCAGCGAAAACGTTCTGGATGCCAAAGGTGAAATCGATGTGGATAAAATTGACCTTGTCGGAAGGATGGGCGGTGATTATTATGTGCGAACATCGGGCAATTCAAAATTTACCGTGCCGAAACCATTGCTACGTCTTGGTAT
>JABFQW010000130.1 GCA_013141455.1 Bacteroidales bacterium | reverse complement strand
TGAGTAGAAAGTATAATGTTAAAATAGATTTTCATAAATTTATAATAATTGAGGGTGTTACCTCAAGGGAATTTCGATTAGAGCGTATTTCGTTGGCCGAGCATACCGCAGTTATATTAAGTAGTCGTAATTCTGTTGATCATTTTTTTCGCATTGCCAAAGAGATGCGTTATGACGTTCCGGAAACCCTGAAGTATTTTTGTATCTCTGAATCGACTGCCTTTTATCTTCAGAAATATGTACTTTACAGGAAACGGAAGATTTTTCACGGGAAGCAAAATTTTGCCGAACTCATCGATATCATCCGTAAACACAAGGAAGAGAAGTTTCTTTTGCCCTGCTCTGATATTCATAAGGAAAGCATGGTCGATTTGCTCGATCAGGCCAAGGTAAACTATTCGAAAGCAATACTTTATCGCACCGAAGCCAGTAATCTGTCGGGCATAAAGATTGATGATTATGATATGTTTGTATTTTTTAGTCCGGCAGGTATTAAATCATTACAAAAGAATTTCCCGAAGTTTAAACAGGGTGAGAAAATATTTGGCGCTTTTGGTCAGTCAACTGCCGATTCCATTGTTGAGTCAGGATTTGCAGTACAGGTGATCGCTCCTACAAAGACCGCTCCTTCGATGACAATGGCATTGGATGAGTTTCTTGAAGCAGAAGTGAAGAAATCGAGAAAGAAGTAATTGTTTTCTTTGTAAAATGTATTGGTTTCGATACAGCGGATAATTGTTTTTCAGCTATCCGGTATCCCAGTTAAACGGTTTGTATAAGAATAGTGCCGAATGCGGGCTTAATCACAGTCAGGTAACAAAGATGTTGAAGCGGGCTGCAACCTTTTAATTTACTAATAACTCGGCTATTATTTTTATGCATTGATGTGCTTTCGTGCTTTATTTGTTCAATTTCTTTATTTGTTCAATATAAATATCGTCAGCAAGTTTTCTCATTGCTTTCAAAGCATCCTTTTTATCCAAGATTTCCAATTGATAAACAGCCATTTCTCTTAATTGCAAGAATCTGTCTGCTTTTTCAATTCTTTTTTTAATCAATTCTGCATTAAAGCTTTCAATGTTTGATAGTACTGCTAATTCATTGATACTTGCAAAGTCTCTTATGTTTAAATCCTTTTTAGCTTGCTCTGGATTCAATTCTCGCCAATCTTTTGCAGTGCAATTGAATAAAGCAACATTCAATAAATCTGCTTCTTCTGCGAAAATCAACCATTCATTGTCCTTTGTGTAATTTTTCTCAGGCAAAATGTGTTTCTGAACGGCATCGCTTTGAATGTGATAATTAACTTTACTTAAAAGTCGTTTTACATTCCATTCAAGATTATATTGGTTACTTTCAATTTCTTTATACCGCTGGTATTCCTTTATCAGGTAAAGCTTGAAAGTCGGACTGATGGCAGCTCCGAATTCAAATGCGATATCTCGATGTGCATAAGTTCCGCCATATCTGCCTGATTTTGAAATTATACCAATTGCACCAGTCTTTTCAGCCCATTGTTTTGGACTTAATACAAAAGTCGGTAAGCCTGCTTCCATTTTAAAGTGGTCAAATTCGACAACTTCAAAGTTTGGATTATACATAGTTTCCCATGTTCCAAGAAATTCAATAGTAGTTCTAGTTCTAATCCAGTTTTTAATTACATCTGCCGCTCTATTCTCTCCTTCTTTGGCTTTTGCCATATCAGTTAGACATATGTAATCTTCCTCTTCAATTTTTGTTATTGAAATAATGGTGTCTTTTATATCAATCGATCTTATTTTACTCATAATCAAAATATTCCAAAGTGGTCAAATTCGACCACTTTAACTTTATAATCATTTCAAATGTACTCATTTTGATTCTGAAAATAAAATATCGTTGCATAGTTGGCAGTAGCTCTCTTAGAATGAAGCACAACTAATATTTATATTCAGAGTTTAACGAATTTTTTTCGATCGGGTGGTTTCCCAAATAGATATTCCCGAGGTTACCATCAATCGAAATCAGGTCGCCCGATTTAATTAGTTTGTTTTCGAGGATGCATGTACGGTTTATTTCATCAACCATCAGGCCGCTGCAATTTACAACACAGGTTTTGCCTAAGCGGGCAGCCGTAACGGCCGCATGTGAAGTGGCACCGCCTCTTGCAGTGATTAATCCGTCGCAGATAAAGATCATTCCAATGTCGTCAGGCACAGTATCGGGCCGGATTAAAATCATGTGTGCTTCCGGATTTTCTTTTTTCAGTCGTAGGATATCTTCCTCATCAAATGCTGTGATCCCGTTTAACGATCCACCGCCTATCCCGATCCCGCGTCCGGCGACGACCATTTCCTCGGGTGTAAGGATAAATGTATCGGTTTCAAGATCGGCCTTCAGATCCTGATCGCGCGTTTGAAGGATATACAAATCTTCGGCCTTATCCGACTCAAACGTGAATTCAATTTCCTGTGGACTATATCCCTGATCTTCGGTTAGTTTGGTGGCCAATTCATAAATTCTTCTGTAAATTGCCGGGTGCGTGGTTTGCAACGATGGCGCGCTTATATTATCCTGTTTTCGTTGTGTTTCGCTAACCGGTGAAGGTTTTACCAATCCGGCAACAATATCCTCACCCTGGCTTCGTGTCGTAAAATCGCCATAAAGATGCACCCCCGGCCTCTCGCGCTGTGGATTTTGGGTAAATACCACGCCGGTGCCTGAACTACTGGTGAGGTTGCCGAAAATCATCTGTTGCACGATGACTGCCGTTCCCCAGTTGTCGGAAATCTGCAGATGGCGCCTGTAAACATAAGCCCTTTCGGACGACCATGACTCAAATACCATATTGATGGTTGTGATCAACTGATCGAAAAGATTGTCTTCAAAATGAACATTATATGTTTTCAGCACGTCCTTGTAGGCAAAGGCAATAAACCGCATGTCGGAAGGGTCGAATTCCATTTTTTGTTGAACGTGGTATTTACGTTTAAATTCGAACATAACAGAATCAAATATATCACGTTCGATGCCATGAGCCATGCCCCAACTCTGAATAAAGCGGCGGTACGAGTCCCATATCGACCAGCTGAACTTGCTGTTTTTGCTTATTTCCTCAACGATTCCATCATTCAGCCCGACATTTAGGATGGTATCCATGGCACCAGGCATCGAAATGGCTGTTCCCGAACGAACCGAAAGGAGCAATGGTTTCTCGGGATTACCAAATTTTCTGCCGCTCAACCTTTCGAGTTGCTGCAGGTTTTTACGGATCATATCGTGTAATTCCTTCCGTAGCTCCTTGAGGCTCATGATCGTGTTATTGCGTCGAAAAACCTCGGAGGTAATGACGAAACCAGGGGGAATTGGAAAATCGGCCAGATAAAGGTTTTTAAGATGGTAAGCCTTGCTGCCCAAAAAAACCTGGTTATCCATTTTTGGTGTTCGTTCTGTTAACGGGCTGATTACCAATTCAGAATTATACGACATGATGTCGCTGATCAGATTCGAATCGAGCCTGTCGGACATATTGCGCAGGGATTGCAAAATGCGGGAAACGAAATTATCAAGCGGTTGCACGAGAAAAGCCTCTGTTATAACGTCGCGGTGAAATTCTTCCGATTTTTTACTGATCAGTTTAAAATTTTCTTTTTCGGTGAGTTTCTGCTGTGGATTGAATAGTTGCGGTATCACAATCTTGAGCGGATATTCGTACGATTTTAAAAAATATTTAATGATGAGCCGCTTAATATCTTCGGCTAAAAACTGAAAAATATTGATATACTGATCAAAGGAGAAGCTTCGAGAGGTAAGACTGAAACGAAGCATCTGAAGATTTGAATTGAAGCTTTGATTCGTGATACCGTCTAATTCAAGTCCCTCACGGAAATACTCAAGTATAACATTGATCTCACCAAGTGTTTTGGCCGAAATATAATCGAGGTTGATGTTTTCGACCACCTTCTCCATGAGTCGGGTTGCAACTTTTTCGAGACGGAACGTAAGCCCCAGCGCTTCGAATTTGTTCTCACGATAAACGCCGTACATCGAGGGTATCCCAATGGCAATATGCCGCTTATGATAAATGTTCTCCCAGCTCTCACTTTCTTCAGGATTGAAAATGATCTTTTTCAGTTTATCCATGAAACTGTAAATCAATCGGAGTGATTGTTCGAAGTCACTCTTTTTTAGGGCTTTATCTAATTTCTCGATATCAATATCATTGATAAACGGGTATTTCCGGAGCAGTGATATGATATTTACAGTTTCGAAGGAGTATTTCTCCCGGAGATACGAATAAAGGTTTCTGATATCGTGCAATCGTTCGCGGTCACGCTGATTTCCATGATCAACTTTTAAAAGCGTTTCATCAAATTTTTCGGGGGAGAGTTCAAGCAGGCCGTCAGAATCTGTTTGCAGCATCGTGGTCATTCCAACAACAATGGTGTGCACGGGAGCAAACCAATCGCTGTTCAGATCAACACTTTGATATACATTATCGGGCAAGGCATCGCGCAGGGCTTCAATTTTCGCATCGTACCAGAACCTGAAAATTCGTCGTGTGAGGTCAATGAGGGTATTGTTGCTTTCGGTATGAACCTGTTTTCGTAGAAAATGAATCAGTTTGTCCTGCCGGCCCGAAATTTCATCCATGGTCGTTGTCACCTTACGTATTTCACCTTCGGCGCCTATCTCGGTAAAATAAACGGGAAAAATACGTGTTAGCTGTTTCACCTTTTTGTAATAGGGAGCGATGTTTGAGTTCAGGATTTTCGTAATCTCACGCTGAAACAAATCCGTATCACTGATAAAGATACCGCCCAGGCGCAGGTTTACGATCAACGATGAAAGTAACTTCTCCATCACCGATTGCGAATATTCGATCAGTTGAAGCCAAACGCGGATGTTTTTAATGTGGTTTTCATTCACACTTAACTGCCAGTCTTCGTCAACGAACACGATGCCCGGACTGGTAAAACCAAATCCAATGAGTTTCTTCTCGAAATGATTTACGAGTTCTTTGTGTTCAGTTACATCTAAATCGATCACCTTTAAGCCGAGTGTAAGCTGGAAATCAAGAACAGCGGAGCGGTGATCGGTTTTCAATTCTTCACTCAGCGCGAATATCAGGTCGATAAAATCAACGATTTCGTCCTGTTTGAGTTCATCCATGGCCTGACGAATCATTTTATCGAGGCTCCAGATGAGTCGTTCACGGATGATTGACATGCCTTCGAGATGCAACAGGAAAAATACGAAATGAAATTTATTGATGAATAATGACAACAAATTGGTGCTTTCGGCAAACCTTTCCGCAATGTCGTCATAGGTTGGCAGTTGGTTCGCAATATCATCCCAGCTATCCAGATGGGATAGTTTCTTTTGTAATCCGGTAAAATAAGGCTGACCGATGCGGTCAGTAATCATATTCACTTCGGTTTCTGTAACATTATTTTTGTCGGCAAACCAATCTTCTATGGAAGAAATTTGTTGCCAATATTGAAAATTATTCTTAAAAACCTTGCAAATTAAAGTTACAACATCCGATTTAAAATCCTGATCCACATAAGCTTCGGGCAGGTAGCGAACGAAATACTTTGTTGATAAAATGAAACAATAATCTTTTGTTTTAAAACCTTCATTCAAATGTTGGATACATTCGGGAATCAGTTTGCGATGCTGTGGCGATTTGCGTAAAGTTACCTGGATGAACTCAAGCAAGGTTTGAATGACAATAATTCGGAGTGGGACACCAATTTTTTCGCAGAGTAACTTACCAAGCATCCCGATCGGGATCATCAGTGCATTGTCGGGAATCTCCGGCTTTGTATAAAACCAAAAATCGGTGATAAGAATTTCACGTAATTCTTCGATGACAAATTTTTTGTTCGATAATGGGTGATGATATTCGGTAATGCAATCGTTTGCACGTTTTTTTATTCCATAATAACCATCCGATAACTGGATGAAGTTTTGATGATTCAGAGGTATATAAATGTCTCTGTATCTGGTTTCTGCAAGATTTGCCTCCAGTGCTTTCGATTTGAAAGTTTCGTCCATGACCCCTTTATTTTTCATTCGAAATTAGCTAAATTTGTACTAAATTTGAAAAAAATGCAAAGCATCTGCGCATTCCGACACAAGTTGGATCTTAAAATATTACCTAAATTAATAAAGTAAATTATGTCGAAAATTAAAATCGCCATCAACGGTTTTGGCCGTATAGGGCGCAACGTATTCAAAATCGCCTCTGAACGCGACAATATGGAAATTGTCGGTATTAACGACCTTACCAGTACGAAAGTGTTAGCACATCTACTGAAATATGATTCTACCCAGGGAAAATTCAACGGTAAAGTTGAGTTTGACGAATCGGCCATTATCGTGAATGGAAAACGTATCGTCGTAACAGCCGAACGCAGCCCGATCAACATTAAATGGGCCGTAACACCCGATGTTGTTGTCGAGTCAACCGGTATTTTCCGTTCGAAAGAAAGCAATAAAGGCGGTTATGGCGACCACCTGAAAAATGGCGCCAAAAAAGTCATTTTATGTGTTCCATCCAAAGATCAGATTGATGCCACGATTGTATTGGGTGTGAATGACAACGATTTGAAGGATACCGATCAATGTGTTTCGAATGCATCCTGTACAACAAACTGCCTGGCACCTGTGGCCAAAGTGTTGAACGATCGTTTCGGTATCGAAAATGGTATGATGACCACGATTCACTCCTACACCAATGACCAGGTAATCCTTGATGGACCACATGAAGATCTGCGTCGTGGACGTTCAGCAGCCTTATCACAGATACCTACAACCACAGGCGCCGCAAAAGCTATTGGTTTAGTTATTCCTGAATTGGCCGGAAAACTTGATGGTTTGGCAGTTCGTGTTCCTACACCAACCGGTTCGTTGGTCGATTTGGTTGTGAACCTGAAAACGGAAGCTACCAAAGCACAGATTAATGCTGCCATGAAAGAAGCTGCCGAAGGACCAATGAAAGGAATTTTGGAATATACTGAAGATGAGATTGTTTCCTGCGATATTATCCACAATCCGCATAGTTCCATCTTTGATGCATCGGCTACGATGGTGATGGGCAAAACTGCCAAAATATTGTCGTGGTACGATAATGAATGGGGTTATTCGAGCCGGGTAGTTGACCTGGTTGCCAAGTTCAAACTATAACAATACCCTGAATAATATCAAAAACAGCAGTGGAGTAGTTCACTGCTGTTTTTTTATGATTTGATAGTTAGTATTTGAAAATAATATTCAGAGTCAGTGAGATGTATTTCTGTTAGTTACAATCAGTAAATAATTAATTTTCTGGTGATTACGAAATCGCCATCGGTTGCATGGATAAGATATATCCCTGGTTTCAAATTGGGAAGCAGGATGGTGGATTCAGAAGCGGAAATTGCATCATTCCTGAAAACAACTGTGCCTGCAAGATCAATAATTTTGAGTTGTATCTTTTTAGTTATTCTGTCAAACTTTACGGTAAGTTTATCATGGCAAGGGTTTGGATACATCACCAAATCCCCATTCTTTATCAGGTTTTCAAGGTTTGTAAGGAGCGTGGTAAAACTTTCAGGGCCGGCCCAACTGCTATGATTTTCGGCACTGCAAACAGTTCGAACGTAAAAATCATAGACTGTATTACGTTGTAAGCCTTCGAGTAAATAAGTATTCGAAGTGAGCGAATTTATCAGGTTCCCTTCCGAAATGGTGTCAAAACCATGCAATCCCCAAAGGATATCCCAGATATCGTTGTCATCGGCCGGATACCAGATTAATGAGGCTGAGGTTTCTGAAACAGTTGTTACACCAAGGGCTACGGGGCCCGGACAGCTGCTTTCCTGCTGAAAGTGCCCGATCAGATTATGGTCGTTGGTTACATCGAAACTATACGATGCGTCATACGAAACAGCCTGCTCGTTTTCAGTCCAAAGGACAAAATAATAACTGCTATTTGGTATTGCTGTTACCGTAGCCGTTTCACCATAAACATAAGTGCCTGATCCGATAACCGTTCCGTAAATACTATTGTTTGGTACGGCCAATATTTCAAATTCCTGTAAACTGAAATTTGCTGTAAGTGTGAGGTTATTCAACGGCATTTCGAAACTGAATGTTGCTGATTCCGAAAATACATCTCCGTTCAGGGTCCAGTTATCAAACTCATATCCTGTTTCAGGTATCGCGATGATGGTAACCTGATCGCCTGCATGGTAAATGCCATCACCTTCGGTTTGACCAGAATTTGCAGGCATTTCGAGCAGGGTGAGCGTGAAGTCGATGGGTACAAAATTGGCCTGCAGACTTGAATTTGACGGAGGCATGGTGTAAACAAATTCCGGTTGGTTTGAGAGTATGTTGCTGTTTTGGGTCCAGTTTAAGAAATAGAATCCCGGGTAATTAGTGGCAGCCACATTCACCTGTTCGCCAGCATCATAAAAACCTTCCCCGGTCAATTGGCATGCGCCGGGTGGAGAGGAGGTTAATGATAGTTCGAATCCGATATAGGTGAAATTTGCATCGATCTGCACATCATTGGCAGGCATAATATAGTCAAAATGAGTAGCATAGGAAACGACATCTCCATTTATTTTCCAATTTACAAATTGATAGGAAGGGTACGATTCTGCCCAAAGAGACACCGTGTCGCCTTCATCATAAACTCCACCACCATAAACGAAACCTGAACCTGTCGGGTTCACTGTGGTTGATAGCACATGACCCGTTTGAATAAAATGACCAACCAGCGTGACAGGATGATCAGGCATGGTATAATCAAAAGTAGGTGAGGTTGAGATTTGCTCTCCGTTTTCGGTCCAGTTTACGAAATCGAAACCTGATGCTTCCAAGGCTGAAACCGGAAATATTTCCCCTTCAAGATAATACCCGCTGCAACAAAGCAAGCCCGCGTTTTCAGGTTGAACCTCCAGGGTGAGGGCATAACCAACTAAGAGAAAATTTGCTGTTAAAACAGTATTTGTTGCCGGCATCGTATAAGTAAAAGCCGGCTGAGTTGAAACAACTTCGCCATCATTGGTCCAGTTGATAAATTCAAATCCGTCAAGAGAAGTTGCCGAGATTTCAACCAATGACAAGGGCTCGTAAAATCCATCACCAACCAAATATCCGGCACCCGTTGGGTTTGATTCAAGCACAAGAAAAAAAGATGTCTGTTCAAAATTTGCCTGCAATAGTGCCGGTGATGCGGGCATGGTATATACAAATCCGGGTTGAACCGAAAGGATCACACCATCCTTGGTCCAGTTCACAAATTCATAGCCTGTGTTTGCAACTGCATTCACGGTAACTTGTTGACCTGCAAGATAATCACCCCCACCGTTTACCGTACCTGCATCTGTGGGTACAGCTTGAAGCGTTAGTGGATATACTATTCCGGTAAAATTAGCCTGTAACACAACATTTTCTTCAGGCATCGTGTAGTCGAAAACCGGTGAGCCGGAGATAACGGCGTTATTCAGTGTCCAGTTCACGAAATTGTAATTCGGGCCGGCAACGGCGCTGACCTCAATAGTCTGGCCGGGCGGATAAAAGCCACCTCCGCTTACTGTTCCGCCTTCCAAAGGATTTGGTTCGAGACTTAATAAATAATTGGAAGAAATAAAATGGGCTGTGAGAAATACATTTTGTTCCGGCATTAAAAACTGGTAAACCGGATTGGTTGATACCACATTGCTGCCATTCGACCAGTAACCGAAAGTAAAATTCTCATTGGCAGTGGCCGTTGCAGTAACCAATGTTCCTGAGGTATAAGTCCCGTTTCCGGTTACAAGGCCACCTTCGGCAGGTGTGGCGGTTAAATTCAGGTTGAATAATTGGTTGACGGCACCGTTTTCGAATGACATCGGAAGTAAGACGTTGCCCGATCTTACATAACTGCCAGGTTCAAAATTGAGGCTGGTATTACCCTGACCGGCAAAATCAAATGCAAGGTTAACGATTGTGGTCAACGTTGTCAGGTCAACCGGATTTAATTCATCGACCCAGTCGATTAGCAACAAATTTGGTTGGTTCACCAGCGTAATATTGGAAATCGGACCGGGAGTAAAACCTGTAAAAGTTACCTTTACGCTATCGTATGAAATGCGTAAATGAATGGAATTCACGTTGTTTAGTCCGGTTCCATGCATGGTTAACGGCACACTAAACGAAGATGCCGGCAAACAGGCGACATCATCGATAGTTGCTGTTCCAACAGATTGGGTTTGGTTGATACTCCCATCAAGGTAATAAACATTGTGTATGGTTTGGAGGTATTTATTGGTTACCTCACAATTTGGTTTAAAATCAAGATTTGCTTCAAAACCTCCTTTATAGAATAAATTCAGATCGAAAAGTTTGCCATTGATATCATAGCCGGTTCCTATCGGAGCGCTGTATAATATTGTGATTTCGTGCAGCTGATTATTGTAATTTGAATACCAGCTTCCTGATAATGTGGTATTTGCGATACCAAGAAACGTAACAAGGTTCGTGTCGATATTAATATGAAGCGAGACGGCGCCTACCAAACCGTTATCACCCAGAAAATTCAATGCATCAACCTGAACGAGCGTTCCGCCCGGTGCTGCAATCGTATCATGAATTTTCATGGTTGACCAGGTATCCGCATTTTTCTTGTCTTGTTCAATGAAGCCGGTAGTACCAGAATATTGTGAAACCAGCTTGCTTTGAAAAAGTATCGAACAAAGAAAAATTAATAAAAAAGTTTTGAGACGCATGGCTGAGACGATTAAGAAGACAAAGATAGAATTGATTCGTAAAATTCTGATATTTTATCGCCTGAAATAATTTATTGCAGGTAACAGGGTATTGGTCGAAGGAAATTTATCATGTTAAGGTATCGCACTGATGAAATCCGCATGGAATTTTGCATTTACACAACAGATTAATAATCACTACTGTCCGGTAAAATTATATGTTTATCCGCTACGCGGAAAAGTGAATTTTGGTTGTATTGATCTACAATACTTAATCCGCTACGCGGAAAATTCTCCGTAGGAGATATAGTATTGTAGTTAAATCAGGCCACAATCTCAATATACCTCGTAGAGGTTAAACCATATACGCGTTTCCGTCTCATGGACAATTCTTAACCGGACACTAATGATTAATAATAAAATGTTCCCATCATCAATTAAAGTGAACGAACCGGTCATTTAAAATTTAAATCAATGTATTTTTGCATACGCAGGTCATGATGATCGGCGATAAAAACCTGCCACGATTCAGTATATATTTGCAAAACTTAGACCCGAAAAAGGTTATCATGACAAGAATCACGTTTAAAAAAATAGTATTCACCTGTATCGTATTCATTAGTAGTGTAGTAAGTCTGTTTGCAACACATCAAAGGGCTGCAGAAATAAGCTATACATGGGTCAGTGGCCTGACGTTTGAAGTCACCATTACCATGTACACCTACACACCCAGTATGGCAGATGATTCGAGATTCACGCTTCCGATCCTGTGGGGTGACAATAGTACATCTGATATTCCCCGGATCGTATTCACTAATTTACCTGATAATTATTCGTTGAACATCTATCGGATGAACCATACCTTTCCGGCAGCAGGAACCTACAAAATGTCGGTTGAAGATCCCAACCGGAATTTTGGTGTAGTCAATATACCAAATTCGGTTAATGTACCTATGTATGTTGAAAGTCAATTGGTTATAAATCCGTTTTTGGGTAATAACAATTCGGTTAGCTTACTCAATCCACCCATCGATCAGGGTTGCGTTGGAAGTGTGTTTGTGCACAACGCTGCCGCTTATGATGCCGATGGCGATAGTTTGTCGTTTCATCTGGTTGATTGCCGCGGACTGGGTGGGCTCGAAATTCCGGGGTTCGTGCTTCCGGTTGCTTCCAACAGTTTTTCGATTGATTCGATCACCGGTGATCTGGTTTGGGATGCGCCGGTGTTGCAAGGTGAATATAATGTTGCATTTATCGTTGAAGAGTGGCGTCACGGTGTTAAAATCGGATACGTAACCAGAGATATGCAAATTGTTATCGGGGCATGCAGCAACAATCCACCACAAATCAGCAGTGTTTCAGATACCTGCGTAATTGCCGGTGACACGCTTAATTTTGTTGTACAGGCAACCGATCCTGATGGAAACGGTGTGAATCTTACAGCCAATGGCGGCCCTTTTGAAATGACCGAAAATCCGGCGACAATCAATCCTGATCCGGCTACCGGAACACCAACAGCAATCACTTCGTTCGGGTGGTTCACTACATGTAGTCATATCCGGAAAACTCCTTTCGTTGCGCTTTTCAGGGCACGCGACGCACATCCTGTAGTTAGTCTGACGAGCCTGAAATCGGTTCAGATACAAGTTATCGCTCCACCGGTTCTCCTGCTTTCAGCTATTGCTCTGGGTTCGGGAGTCGATCTTTCGTGGGATACTTACAATTGTGATAATGCCATTGGATTTAAAATTTACAGGCGAAGTGGTAGTTCAGGTTTTTCACCCGATCCATGCCAGACAGGTGTGCCTTCCTCAACTGGATTCAGGCTTGTGGCTGAACAATCAGGGACTGAAATTTTACAATATCGTGATGATGACCATGGCGAAGGACTTGTTCAGGGTATCGAATATTGTTACCTCGTTACGGCATTTTTTCAGGATGGCGCCGAAAGCATCGCGGGTAATGAAATATGTGTTAGTCTAAAACGTGACCTGCCGGTAATGACACATGTCAGTAACGATAGTATTTCGTTGCAATCGGGCCATGTCATCACAGCCTGGTCGAAACCAACGGACCTTGATACGATGCAATTTCCCGGACCTTATTATTATACCTTACAACGATACGAAAGCCAGTCAGGCATCGGGCAGCCGGTTTATACCGGATCGGGTTTGAATGATACACTCTTTACTGATGAGTCAGTTAACATGAACACCTCTGGTTTTCAGTATTATTACGATATTACGTTGGGAAGTAGTTCGGTCGGAACCATTGGCAGCAGCCGGAAAGCCTCTTCTGTATTTCTTGCATTGGAACCAACCGACGGTCAGTTGATTTTACATTGGAAAACTTCAGTGCCATGGATCAATGACAGTACCTTGATTTACCGGAAAAAAGAAAGTGAAACCGTATTTGCCTATGTCGGGAAATCGATTACGAACACTTTCATTGATAAAGATTTAACGAACGAAGCAACCTATTGTTATTATGTGAAAACAATGGGCGGCTATTCGGTAGCTGGAATTGTTCATCCCATAATCAACTATTCGCAGATACAATGCGGTATTCCTTTAGACAATATACCACCTTGCACGGCAACTGTTGGTGTGATTACCGATTGTGAAACCGTTGAGAATCTGTTGCATTGGCACCCTTTCGCTGATAGTTGCGGATACGACCTTTTTAAATATCTCATTTATTACAAAGCAAACGAAGCAGATGAATTTTTATTAATCGACTCGGTCTTTGCCAGTAATGATACCTCCTATCTCCATCAAAATCTTGATTTTACTATTGGTTGCTACTACATCAAATCAGTGGATATACATGGAAATATTTCGCTGCAATCCAATACGGTATGTGTAGATTATGACGCATGTCCACCTTATAAATTACCCAATGTATTTACGCCGAATTCCGATCAAATCAATGATATTTTTCTGCCAATTGGTTATCCGGCTGCAAATCCCAAAGCGATTATCGAATCGGTAAAGATGGCTATTTTTAACCGTTGGGGAAAGATTATGTTCGAAACGAACGATCCTGAAATAAAATGGGATGGAAAAAACAGTCAGAACGGGTTGGATTGTTCGGAAGGCGTTTATTTCTATACCTGTGAGGTGTATTTCGTTTCACTTAATGAGGTCCGGACGATGCATTTGCAGGGTTCAATAACAATTATCAGATAGAATAAGTGAACTACCTGTCTGGCTGGCACCGGCAGACAAGAAGTCCGGAATGAACGTTTACATAGATTAGTAAAATTGGGACAAATTAACATATATTATTAGCCCAATCTTCAGTAGTGGAATCGAATCCGGAAATTTATCCCGTTTGCAGTATAACAAGGTCAAGCATTTATATAATTTTCAAATGGCATTTACTTATGTACCGGAATACAGTACATTTGTAAAAAAAAATGAAAAATGGTAACACTTTCAGTAAATAAATTTAGGGCGAACTTAAAAAGCCTTGTTGATAAGGCGATTGAGGAGCATGAAGCGATCAGAATTAATCGCGGAGCGGGCAAAGATTTCATTGTTTTAAGTGCCGAAGATTGGGAGCGTGAACAAGAAACAATATTTGTACTTCGAAACCAGTCATTAATGAATCAGGTTGCTGAATCAATGGCAACTTACGTAAGAAATAGTGGTTTTAAACCAACTTTGGAGCAATTGGATGAGATCAATCGTATTTGAAGGTAATACATGGACAGTTTACGAAGAACTGAGGTTTACCGACAAGGTGCTTCATAATAATCTATGCAAAATCCTGAAAGAAATGCAAAGAGAAAATCCCGAAAAGGGTATTGGTAATCCTGAACAACTGAAATACGATTTAACCGGATTTTGGTCAAGGAGACTCTCGCAATATGACAGATTGATCTATAAATATACTGATTCAGCGATACATATTTTTGCTATTGGCGGCCATTATAAATAAATTGACCTGTTAAGTTAAAGTGATGATGTTTAGTTCGCAGTTTTTGCCCATTAAACGATAGTTGAAAATCAACCAGCAACGAGAAACCAGCAACCAGAAACAAATCTACTGATGGATATATTTATGAAACAAGCCATTGAAATGGCTGAAAAGAGTTTTAACGAAGGTGGAATCCCCATCGGTTCAGTATTGGTGAAAAATGGTGTTTTGCTTGCGCAGGGACATAATAAACGCGTTCAGGAAAACAACCCGATTCTACATGGCGAAATGGATTGCCTGAACAATGCCGGTAGGATAGGCAGCTTTAAAGACTGCGTAATTTATTCAACCTTAATGCCCTGTTATATGTGTGCCGGTACAATTGTACAATTCAAAATTCCAAAGGTAATCGTTGGTGAATCGGAATCGTTCTCCGGGGCGCGAGCATTTATGGAATCACATGGCGTTGAGGTTATTGATCTTAATCTGGAAGAATGTAAAGCATTGATGAGAAATTTCATACATGAAAAACCGGAAATCTGGTTCGAAGATATTGGGGAGATATAATTTTATAGAAGCTGAAGCTTCCAAATCAACGAATTAGGTAATTTAGAATGATTTGATATAGTTGATTATGTGTATGATAATCAGTGAAATATAAAATATAAAAATGAAACTGATGTTTAAATGCACTTTCAAATGGCGGCCAACTTATACAATTTATCGACTAATAGCTTAATTTTATTCCTGAAACCATTGCAAATGAATCGATTTCGCATTCAACTATTTTTTATTAAGTTTTTGAAGATGATTTAGAAAATCTGAAAAAGTATTATTCCAGAAATCTTCATTGGTTGATAATGGCCAGACTGATTGTTTAATTTTGTTATTATGAAATTAGTCGTTACTTTAATTTCATTCGCATCTATCCTCAATAGTAGTCCTATCCATGTAGGGGTTAATTGGGCAATATTTCTGATTTTATTGATATTAGTAATACTTGGAGCCGCAATTTCGTATTCGATTTTATTACATCAGATTAAACGCAAAGAAAAGCAGGTGACTGATCAAACTGAACGTAGGGTTGTAGCCGAAAAGGAGAAAATGGAAGCAGAAATGGAAAAAATAAGGCTTCAAAATGCGCTGAACGAGGAGGAAATGATTCAAATGCAATTGCAAATTCAACTGAAGGAGCAGGATTTAATTTATAAATCGTTGTTGATAACTGATTTGCAACAACTTAATAAATCTGTCAACGATAAGTTGGGCATGTTTCAATACAAATTTCCACGGAAAAAGGATCAGGAAGAATACAGTCATAAGTTATCTGAATTAATCAGGGACGCATCGCGCGATCCGATCAGGGATTTTGAATTACTCTTTACCCAGCTTCATGGTGGTTTTTATGAAAAATTACTGACAATAAACCCTGAGCTAAGCCGGAATGAACTACAGTTGTGCGCTTTTCTGCGCCTTAATCTATCTTCAAAAGATATCGCACGTTTAACGAATCTTTCACTCTCATCAGTAGAAATAACACGGCATCATATACGCCGGAAACTGAATCTTGATCCGAAAATAAGTTTAACCAGTCATTTGATATCTATTTAGTAAATGGAAAACGAGATAGAACGATTTGATGGATATACACTATTGGTGGCAGAAGACAATGAGGAAAGTTATGCTTATATGAGGATAGCCTGTTCATCGGCCGGATTTACTGTTTTGCGTGCAAAAACCGGAACCGAAGCAGTTACATTATGTACCGGTCATCCCGAAATAGATCTCATTCTGATGGATGGAATGATGCCCGAGATGACGGGCTATGAGGCTGCAAAGATTATCAGGAAAAGCAATCCGGGGATTCCGATTGTTATAATTACTGCCTTTATTACGCAGGCATCCATATACAATGCCGTTGAAAGCGGATGTAATGATTATCTGGCCAAACCTATTGGTGTTACCGAACTTTTTATGGCAATAAAAAAATGGGTCATCAAAGCCGGATAATTTCGATTTAATTCAGTTATAAAAATATAAATTTAGCCCGGATTATGCAATATTAAAGCCAACCGACTGATTCAGTTAGTTCGGCTTCTAATAATTTCCTATGGATTAATTTGGGTAAAAATTAAGCCATTTCACTTTCATTCCCATAGTCATTACAATCATTCTTCTGCTTTAATCGCTTTGATGTAAAATACATATAATCAATATTATATGAAAAATTCAAAACAAAATTAAAGGTGATAAATAAACTTTTTAATCGATCAGTTTATTACTAATAGTTGTTTCATTTTCGCTTATTTCTGCTTTAATACCTTTCCGGAATGTTAGTTTAACTCTTTGATATACTTAGTAATGCATTTATATTAAAAGAAATGCAAAGGTTTTTTTGTCTGCTGAAACGCATGAATTGGAATTTCATCAATTAACTTTGAAGAACAGATAAAATAAGGTGAATTACATCAGACCTTCAGAATTTTCAATACTCGTTGTAGATGAGGACATGACTGTGTTCCATGTGCTTATGGATAATACTGGCGAAAACAGGAATTTGAAACTTAGTTATTGTAATTCAGTAGATGAACTGATGGATTGGTGTGAAACTAAAAGTACTCCCGATCTTATTTTCCTGGATGCGGCTTTTGGATGCGGTAAGGCGTACGCAATTGCATCGTATTTAAAAATGAAATTTATACCAAAGCCCACCATTGTTTTAATGTCTTATTTCGGAATGACACCACTCACCCTGGCAGTCCTTTCAGGCTGTGATGAGGTGATTTGTAAACCCGCACCCCTTGATGAGCTTATGGCAGTGCTAATAAATAGTAATATCAGACCTGACAGGTTTTAAGAACCTGCCAGGTCTGAAAAAGTAAAAATATGGATAACCCCCAATTAGAAATAGTTCGTCAATCAGCACACACACTAGTATGTTGTGGCGATGACTTTGCATTGATGAAAAAGTCGGTTGACGACCTATACCTGGTTTTTAGCGTCCTTACGGGGGTTACCATTCATCAGGTGAATGAAGATAAAGATATTTTATTGCCAACAGGCAAAGCTATTTCAAGGGCAGCCGCAGCGCATTGTCTGCTGGAGTTGAAGCGCACAGCAGTGTTTTTACGCGGTATCAACAAAGCCATTTCATTAAAGCTGTCGGAATCTCAGGGCAAACCGATAAGCATACTTTATGCAGGAACAGGGCCTTATGGCACACTGATTATTCCATTGCTTACACTATATAAACCTGCTGAACTCATGGTCGATTTGCTCGATATCAATACCGATTCGCTCGATGCTTTACAAAAGGTAACCAATAGCTTAGAACTGAGCCCCTATATTGACAATGTGTATTGCACTGATGCAACTACATTTATCGTTAGCAAACACTACGACATTGTTATTTCTGAGACTATGCTCGCCTGTCTGAAAAGCGAGCCCCAGGTAGCCATTATGCAAAACCTGATTCCTCAAATGGGAAACAGCGCCATTTTTATTCCTGAAGATATTTCGATAGATGCCTGGTTAACTAATCCACGAATGGAACAGGAAAGGATGCTTTTCTACGAAGGAGAGAAACCGCATTTTGAACGCGTTTATCTTGGAAATATATTTTCGGTGAATAAATCAAACCTGGCAACCGATCAATTTAAGAAGACTATTCAGATACCTGAAAATTGGGAACCGTTTAATCTGTTGAAACTCTTTACAACGGTCAGGGTATTTGAAGATGAGCTTTTGAAAGAAAACGACTCGAGTATAACCATGCCTCAAAAAATCTGTGATTTATATGTAAGGACGATTAATTCGGCTGATTGTTGGTATGAGCAGGGTGAAAAACCGGGTATGTGTTGGGAATATAAAGAGGAAGCAGAATTAGAAGGGGTGAAATGAAGAGTTAAAGAATATTTGTTTTTATTAAAATAAATAGAAGTCAACTTAATTATTAACCATTAAAAATTTAAAATTATGGATGAAGCATTTATGGGATTGATCCAACCATTTGCCTTCGGTTATGCGCCTTATAATTGGGCTTTATGTAATGGGCAAATCATTAACATCGTGACTAACACAGCCCTTTTTTCCCTTCTGGGGACTACGTTTGGCGGCGATGGAAAAACAACCTTTGGCCTTCCCGACCTTCAGTGCCGCACGATTGTTGGCGTTGGTGAGCAAACTGCTCAAACTTCGGCAATAGAATGGGGCGACAAAGGCGGTATACAAAATGTAAACCTGTCTCTCGGCAATTTGCCTGCACATAGCCATGCATTGGCAAATGGCGATGGAACAAATGGCACAGCAAAAGTTACCACAGTAGTTACCACAGTTGATAACACCAATGCATCAAATGCATCAAACACTGGGAACAACGGACTTGGAACCAGCGGTTCCATGCAACCGATCTATCGTGAATCGCCATCGGGCGCCGACCATATTGGCGGAGTTGAATCGAAAATAATCGGATCAACCTCCGTGTCTGGCTCAACCTCTACAACGATTGATATCCGGAACCCTTTTCTCGGGTTATACTATTGCATTTTACTTTACGGATATTATCCAAGCCGACCTTAATCACTTTAATTCTAAAAACATTTAAAACAGTTATTTATGGAACCTTATTTAGGACAAATTTCAGCTTTCGGTTTCGGCTTTGCTCCGATGGGATGGGTAACTTGCCAGGGACAACTACTCAACATTAGCGAATATGATACACTCTATTCTTTAATTGGTACAACTTTCGGCGGCGATGGCTCAACTACATTTGGTGTGCCCGACCTGAGAGGTCGCACAATTGTTGGAATAGGGCAAGGCCCCGGATTGGCTAATGTTGCCTGGGGTCAGAAAAGCGGCGCTGAAACAGCATCGCTACTCAATTCAAACATGCCATCACATTTACATACTTTTACCAATGGCGATGGCACAACCCCGGGAACGGTTAATGTTACAACGTATATAACCACAGTAAATAATACCAGTGAATCCAACGAATCAGACGGTGGAAACAACGGACTGGGAACAGGTGGCACAATGCCAACGATCTACCGTGGAACACCATCGGGAGCCGATCATATTGGCGGGGTTACTTCATCCGTTTCAGGTGCAACAAGTGTTGTAGGTTCAAGTATCCCATTCGGTATACGAAACCCTTATATGGGAATTTATTACTGTATTGCTGTTGAAGGTATTTGGCCTCAACGCTCGTAAATTTCTTTTCAACGTATAAACTATTAAATACATACAAATTATGGATCCATTTTTAGGACAAGTTCAAGCATTCGGTTTCAATTATGCTCCGGTAGGTTGGATGCTTTGCCAGGGGCAAATATTGAACATTTCAACTAACAATGCACTTTTTGCACTTCTGAGCACCACTTTTGGCGGCAACGGCATTTCAACATTCGGGTTGCCCGACCTTAGGGGCCGCACCATCGTAAATGTTGGACAAGCAACAGGGTTAAGCCTCGTTACCTGGGGACTAATGGAAGGCGCCGAATCCAAAACGCTCAATACATCAAATATGCCTGTGCATAACCACAATATCGCAAATGGCGATGGAGTAACTCCCGGTACTGCAAAAGTTACCACTGTTGTAACTACTACCAGTAGCGACAGCGCATCCAACGAATCAGACAATGGCAACAACGGATTGGGAACCAGTGGCGCAATGCTACAGATCTACCGCGAATCGCCATCGGGCAATGATCGTATTGGCGGAGTTGCTTCAATCATTACTGGCTCAACCGCCTTGTCAGGTGGTAATACTGCGGTAAACATCCGTAACCCTTATTTGGGGTTGAATTACTCCATTGCTACAACAGGTATTTTCCCTTCAAGAGGTTGATAAAATTATTCATCAATAGAGGGTGCCTAAAAAAGAAGAAAATACTCACCCCGAAGACCGCAAGCGGCCTTCCCCCCGCTCTTTCCAAAAGAGAGGGGGGAGAGTCAGCTATCTGACGATGGGGAGAGTATATGATAATATTTACCCGTTCCAAACGAGACAGAACCTTTGTGACATTGTGTTAATATCATAGTTCTTATTTTTCAGGCCTCCTCTTTTCAAATTGTTTTTATGAATTTAAAGATTGGTATTTTAACACCGCATTCGAATGCATTGCCCACAATGGGGCGCGACTTTATCGACGGACTGGAAATGGCCCTGGCCAATACTCCGGTCGAGCTATTTGTTGAAGGTATCGGCATTGGCGCAGACATGAAGCAAATTATTGCTTCGGTACAGAAACTTCAAAACCAACATAGGGTACATATCATTACCGGGCTGTTGGGGCACCATCTTATCGGGCAACTCCTTGGCATGATGGAGAACCTGGGCTCGTTGATGCTCTACTCCGACCTGGGGGCCAGGCTCCCCATTGGGCTGAAAAAAACGCCCACCGTATTCTGTAATTCTTTCGATTTATGCCTGTCGGCCTTCCTGTCGGCAAAATGTATGATAGCCGACGGACATAAACAAATAGCCGTTTCGTCGTGCTATTACGAAGCAGGATATGGTTTTACACAGGCTTTGGAGAAGGGGTTATACGGCTCAGGCGGAGAGTTTGCCGGCCATTTCATTACCCCGCATATCCCCCGCGAAAACGAGGCTGAAATCATGAACCAATTTATGGAAAGCACAAAACCCAGTGCCATTTACGCCCAATATTCAGGCATATTTGCCCGCGAACATGCCTCATTTTTGAGCCAGAACAACATTTCGGGTCAATACCCACTATACGTATCGCCTTTTGCTGTCGAAAACAGCTTACTCAACGATTTTCCTGGAATTTTCGACGACACCCGTTGCGTAAACCCGTGGATGGTGGAAGATGAGAATAAAGCAAACCTGCAATTTGTGGCCGGTTATACCGGACTGTACGACCGCCAACCCTCGATATTCTCGCTGTTGGGCTACGAAAACGGCAAAGCCCTTGCCACGATGGCCAACTCAGTATCGAAATACACAGTGGCCGAATTAAAGAAGGCGCTCGAAACAATCAATTTCGATTCGCCGCGTGGCACGTTCGGCTTCCACCCCGATACCCATCGCACCAGCTTCGGCCAGTCGATGTGGAAGATTATTTCAGAAAACGGAACTTATAAAAAACACAAAATGATGCAATTTGAAAACGACCCTGCGCTCACCCTTGAATGGATGAATATGGAAAATATGCCGGTTGGCGGTTGGTTTAATGCGTATTTATGTCAATAAAAAACAGATTATCATCCAATAATTATATCAACATAAACAATTAAAAACTATCGGTATGAAAAAAATTTTACTTCCCTTTTTAGTAGCCTTTGTTTTGCTGCTGGGCGGAAAAACAAGAACACAGGCACAAACCTCGCTTAGTGCTGGTGATATAGCTTTTATCGGATTTTTCACCGATGGAGTGGATGCATCTTCACCGCAATATTCAGATGGATTTACATTCATATTACTTAAAACCATTTCAGCCGGAACGGTTATTTATTTTACTGATAATGGATGGGATGGTACTACACCCTGGGTTGCCTCAGCCAGCGAAATGCATTTTACATGGACCGCCCCGGTAGGAGGATTATCCATCGGGTCAATTGTTTACATATACGAATCGACAACTGCATTTAATACGGGTATAGCTTCGGTTGGCACCCTTTCAGGATTGTTAGTGGGTACTGTCTGGCATTTTGCTTCCTCAGGTGATCAAATTTTAGCTTATCAAAGCACTGGGGCTGCTCCATCTTCCCCAACATTTATTGCGGCAATTGATGCCGATTATACAACAACCATAGATCAAACAAATGGGTGGTGTACTGGTACTGCCACAAGTGGATATGAAGAGACATTTTGTAACATTCCTAACGGATTGACTAATGGAACAAACTGTGTTGCACTTTTTAACTCCACCCAAGGTGAGCTTTGGGATAACTGTAAATATACCGGAACCTTAACGGGTTCAGCCAGTACTATAAGAACAGCAATTAATACCTACACCAACTGGAATGGCTCAAACAGTACTCCCTATGATATAAGCTCTTCTGCTTTTCCAACTCCAAGCATAACAGCTGATGTTCCAACTATTACCGGCATATCCCCAACAAGTGGTCCGACAGCCGGGGGAACATCAGTTGTCATTACAGGAACCAATCTCACCGGAGCTACAGCAGTAAAATTTGGCATAACCGATGCTACAGGCTACACGGTTAATTCATCTACACAAATTACAGCAACATCACCGGCGGGTTCTGCCGGAGCGGTTGATATTACAGCAACCACTTCTGGAGGAACAAGTGCAACAAGTAGTTCTGATCAATTCACATATATTGTGGTTCCGACTGTTACCAGTATTTCCCCAACCAGCGGCTCAACCACAGGAGGGACTTCGGTAACAATAACAGGTACAAACCTCACTGGAGCCACAGCCGTGAGCTTTGGAGGTACAGCAGCTACGGGCTATACAGTTAATTCTGCCACACAGATTACTGCCACTTCGCCAGCCAAAAGTGCAGGAACAGTTGATATTACTATTACCACTGCCGGAGGCACAAGTGCAACAAGCGCGTCAGATCAGTTCACATATATTGCGGTTCCCGGAATTTCAGGCATTTCCCCAACAAGTGGCACAACAGCCGGAGGAACATCAGTTGTCATTACCGGAACCAATCTTACAGGAGCCTCGGA
Source organism: Bacteroidales bacterium (assembly GCA_013141455.1). Lineage (GTDB taxonomy): Bacteria > Bacteroidota > Bacteroidia > Bacteroidales > F082 > CAJBPB01. Next base: position 7,569 of record JABFQW010000130.1, on the reverse strand, counting down.
CGTAAGTTTTGGAGGTACAGCAGCTACGGGCTATACAGTTAATTCTGCCACACAGATTACTGCCACTTCGCCAGCCAAAAGTGCAGGAATAGTTGATATTACTATTACCACTGCAGGAGGCACAAGTGCAACAAGCGCGTCAGATCAGTTCACATATATTGCACCACCTTCGGCTACCACCAATGCAGCAGCCAGTGTTACATCGACCGGGGCAACACTAAATGGCAGTGTCAATGCCAACAATGCAAGCACCACTGTTACATTTGAGTATGGATTGGATACCGGTTATGGCACAACTGTTACTGCTGATCAAAGTCCGGTTACTGGTAGTTCTGCAACTTCGGTAAGCAAAGCAATTACAGGATTATCAGCAAGTACCACTTATCATTTCAGGGTAATAGGTGTTAACGGAGGCGGTACCACCAATGGCAGTGATCAAACTTTTACAACGTCGCCACTTGCTCCAACAGTCACCACGCAGGCAGCAAGCAGTATTGCGGCCACAACAGCAACCGGTAATGGCAATATAACGAGTTTAGGTGTGCCCAACCCAACCGCCTATGGCGTCTGCTGGAATACAGGAGGAACACCAACAACTTCAGACAGTAAAACGGATAATGGAGCAGCTTCGGCAATCGGTGCTTTTACCGCATCAATGACCGGGTTAACAGCCAGTACAACCTATCATGTGAGGGCGTTTGCCACTAATACTGCAAATACAAGCTATGGAACAGATGTTTCATTTACAACCCTTTCAGGTGTCCCAACAACGCAAGCCTCTGAGATAGTTTTTTCATCTGTTACCCAAACATCAATGACCCTTGACTGGACGAATGGAAATGGTAGTAAAAGGGCGGTTTTTATGAAGCAGGCCAACACAGGAACAGCATTACCAATTGATAACACAACCTACACTGCGAATACAATATTCAGCGATGGCACTCAAATTGGCACTTCAGGCTGGTATTGTGTTTACAACAATACCGGATCAAATGTGGCAATTACTGGCCTAATATCGGGAAGTGATTATATCGCACAGGTGTTTGAGTATAATGGTGCCGAAGGCAGTGAGAGTTACTTTACATCAACTGCTACCAATAATCCGAATAGTCAGGCCACTTTAGATTTTATACCAGAGGCTACCAATATGACGCAAACGGTAAGCTATATTGAAGGAGCTGTTAGCACTACCATAAATGCAATTGTAGTAACGGATACCGATCCCGGTGAAACGATTTCTGCAACCCTCACACTTGCTTACCCTGGTGCCGGTACCCTATCAGCATCGAGTGGAAATGGAGAAACCTATAATGCCACCACAGGAATCTGGACAATTACGGCATCCGTAGCAGAGGTAAATGCTGCCCTTGCTGCCATGGCATTCACGCCATCGGCAACAAACGATTACGACAGCAGGATAATAACCCATATACAGGACGCAGCAAATACGGGTCCGAATGATGGAATTATAACATTGGATGTGACAGCGATAAATAATGCCCCGGCATATACAAGTACTCCGATATTAACAGCAAAGGAAGGGATAAGATATACGTATAATGCCTCGGCACTTGATCCCGATGGCAACCGTTTGACCTATTCGGCTTCGGCACCCGGCTTGCCATCATGGCTCTCGCTCGGAGCTTCAGATGTTATCGATATTATTGCCGGAACCTTAGGCAGTACCAATCTCAATTATCCTGCAGGAGTTCGATTCGATGCAGATGATAATATGTATATAGCAGATTGGGCGAACCGGGTTATCCGTAAAATTGATGCTGTAACAGGAGTGAGCACAGTGGTAGTTGGTACCGGTACAAAACTATTATCCGGTGAAGCAGTTCTGGAAAATGTTTTGGCAACATCGGCCAATCTGAATGGTGTTTCCGATATTCAGTTTGACTCACAGGGTAATTTATATTTTTCTGATTATCATACATTTAATATTCGAAAAGTAGATCATACCACGCAAATGATTACAACAGTCTTAGGAGTGCCATGGTCAGGAAGTGAACCGTGGGTGGGTGGCACACCAGCCTTATCATGGACAGGAGGAGTATCAAATAAATTACTGGCACACGGTACAGCCATGAGCTATGCCTGGACAATGGCAATCGATCGATGGGATAATATTTATGTGGCCAATGCCGGCAACAACGCGATCTATAAAATCACAGGCGATAGTCTCTCGCTTGTAGCAGGTACCCCCGGCGGATATTCAACAGGAGGTGATTTACTCAGTGGATCCGTTGTGGATGTTAAATTTAATGCCCCAACAGGGATCGCTGTCGATGTTAACGGGGACTTGTATGTCGCAGATCGTGATAACAGACTCGTACGAAAGATAAATGTAGCATTGGGAACCTTCACGACAATCGCAGGGACTTATGGAGTAAATACCTCAACCGGCGATGGAGGAGCAGCAACATCGTCAACAATAGTGTCACCCCACAGGATAGCCGTTGATGCCCATGGGAATGTCTATGTCACGGAGGAAGACGATAGCGGACCGGCACCAACGGGTTTGAAGGTAAGAAGGATTGATGCGGTAACCGGAATAATCAATACGGTAGCAGGAACCGGTACACAGGGGACAAGTGGAAATGGTGGTTCAGCACTATTAGCCCAGTTGTATGATCCGTACGGATTAACCTATGAAGAATCAGGAGATATCTACATCTCTGATGGCTCATCTAATGTAGTGCGTGAGATATTCAACCGTGCAACCCTGACAGGAATCCCAACTGCAGCCGATGCAGGATCACATGAAATAACAATCAATGCATTTGACGGAACAAACACGACCCCACAAACATTTACGATTACAGTATCAGCACTCACACAGGCAACAAACGTCAGTTTTGCAAATGTTTTAATGACACAGATGGATCTGAGCTGGACACGCGGTACAGGCGACAGTTGTGCAGTATTCATGTATCAGGGGACAACCGGGACAGCCAGCCCGTTAGAAGATGTGTATTATGCAGCGGATACCACCTTCCAGAGTGGTGACCAGATTGGGACGAGCGGCTGGTATTGTGTATACCGTGGAACAGGAACTTCAGCAACAGTGACCGGTTTAAGTAGCAGCACAATATACCGGGTTCATGTGTGTGAATTTAATTATGGTTCGATTTATTACAATACAGCGGCATCAACCAATAATCCAAAAAGTCAGGTAACAGAGACAGCCTATTTTACTGACGGAACCAATTATTACAGCACATGGTCAGGTGTTGCAAGTGGAATTTCAGGTGGTGGAACAGCAACTTTGCTGGCCGATTATGTACAATCGTCGGGTGTTACGGTTTTTAACGATTTTACCTTAGATTTGAATGGACATAGCTTTACCGGTGCACAAACTACGACCATTGCTGATAGTAAAGCATTGGGGTTAAAAGGCAGTACAGGATCATTTGACGGGGTGATAAGTTATGCGGGTACAAATAGTGCGTTAAGTATTTTATCGCAACTAACTTTCGGATCAGGTTTTATAACTTCCGGTTCGGTTGGATTGGTAACTATTGGTGATGGAACAACAGCAGCTTCATTCGAATGCAATAATGGTGATGCACTATTTACTGCTGTAAGCAGCGTAAACGTGAAAAACCAGGCAGTTTTATCCCTGGGAGACGGTTTAACCTATATCCCTGATATTGTAATTGAAGATGGTGGTATTGTAAAACTTATAACAGATGCAGCAACCTATCCAAACAACTTTACCACTTCGACCGCGAGTAGTACTTCAACAGCTGTGTTGCAGATTGGAGGAATCTCCTCGATAAGTGCAACGGTTACAGGAAATATGGAAGGATACTATGGCAGAGTAACTATGGTAGATGGATCTTCGCTTATTGTAAATATGTCCTCACCTGGTCCATCGTCAATAAACAGCGCCCGGTTCGAAGTAGGAGGTACCTCCAACATCAGCACAACAACGCTCGCTTTTATTGCCGGATTAACATTGAATAATGGTGATATTACAAACGCAACCAATTCAATCACGGTTGATAAGTTTGGTGTGCTAAATCTCAGGGGTTTAACTGGTGCATTGAGTGTTAGTTATGGTGATATTATTATTAATAACCCGTTAGAAACAAACAATGGTTTAATCCAGTTTGGAGTCGATTTCCAGACTAGGTTACTTCATGGAGGTTTCGATATCGGCACCTCAATCGATGCTTCTTCTCATTTCGTTTTTGATATGAACAACCATGTTGGAATATATGGACAAGCTGAAAGCTTCACTTTTGCAAGTACCTTTACCGAACCAGTAATCGCCGGAACCCCGGTGCCAATAAATGCCGATCACTGGAGTGATTTTTCAGTCACAAAAACACCGCCAGCCACGATGGCAGTAAATGGATGGTTACTTAAACTGAATGCTTTATATTATCAGCCAATCATTTATGTTGATGCTTCGAAAACCGATGATACCGGAGATGGTTTAAGCTGGACGAATGCCAAAAAAACACTCCAGGCAGCGCTTGATTTATCATTGAGCGGGTATCAGATATGGGTAAAAGAAGGTACATATAAACCTACCCTTGAGGCCAGAGGTATAGGCAACCGGTATAAAACATTCCAGATGAAAGATGGGGTAGCTATTTACGGTGGTTTTGATGGAACAGAAACATCGATAAATGAGCGCAGTATGAATTCTCACATGACGATTTTAAGTGGTGATTTGGATGGAAACGACACCTATTCTGGTACAGGCAGCACGCTATCGATATCTAATAATTCGGAAAACTGTTATACTGTTATCTGGAATGATATTAATGCAGCTGGTACTACAGCGACAGCTATTCTCGATGGCTTTGTTATCAAAGGAGGAAATGCTGATGGTGAAACTAATGCAACTTACGGTGGAGGGGGAATGCATAATAATGCAACATACCCAACCATTCGCAACTGTAGATTTGAATACAATAGCGCAAAACATGGAGCGGCTTTTTTTAGTTATAGTTCCACGTCAGCATTTTACAATTGTGTTTTTGTTAATAATTACGGTTCTGATGTTTCCAGTTTTGGAGGAACCATTTATAATAATGCTGGCAATGGATTGGCATTTAACAACTGCGATATTGTAAATAATTATTCGGCAAATGTTGGTGGTGTGGTTTCATATAATACATCTACTATTCTGAACAATTCAGTCGTATGGGGCAATTATTCAGTAAATAGCGGACATCAAATCTACTGCACAGCTAATGGCAACATCACCCTTAATTATTCCTGCTATCAAAATGAAGTTGATGATGTTAACACCGATGGAGGTACTTTTACTCCCACTAATTGCATCACTGCAGATCCCGAATTCGTTGATGTTGTTAATGGAGATTATCGTATTGCAGGAACTTCATCCTGTCTTGATCTGGGTAATGATTCCTATAATAACTTGGCTACAGATATTCGCGGGGCTGGTTTTGGCAGAAAGTTACTCAAAACAGATGCATTGACCATAGGAACCATTGATATCGGGGCGTATGAATTTATGTTTGGAACAGATCCTGATCAGGGTTGTACCGATCCAACGGATGGGGGAGTTATTGCGTCCAATCAAAGCGGTTGCGTAAGTTTCGATCCGGATATATTGACAAACGTAGCCCTCCCTTCAGGTGAAAACGGAACAATTGAATACAAATGGCAACAGTCAACTACTAATGATGCAACGGGATTTGTGGATATTGCTTTGAGTAATTTCTCAACTTATGATCCTGATACGGTGAGTGTAACTACCTGGTTCCGCCGGTTGGCACGCGTAAGTTGTAGGAATACCTGGTTGGGTGCTATGGCTTCAAATACAGTCGAAATGTTGATTTATCCGGCTTCTGTTGGTGGTACCATCTCAGGAACAAGTCCTATTATCTATGGTGAATCGACCGGTACTATGACAATGAGTGGATTTACAGGAGATGTATTGAAGTGGCAACATAAACTCGACGCAGCCGAATTCGTGGATATTGTCGGCACGGCAACATCTACCTTCACCGAAACACCTGTTTCTGCCGGAACCTGGACATACAGGGCAGAAGTACAAAGTGGTGTTTGTTCCAGCACTTGGAGCAATGAATTTGTTGTAACTGTTGATAAAAAGGCACTTACAACAACAGGCGCCACCGCCGATGGTAAAATCTATGACGGCAACACCGATGCAACGATCAGCGGCGCAAGTCTTGTTGGTATCGTCGGATTGGATGATGTCGCTCTTGACGCTTTGACCGGAACCTTCGCTACGGAAATCGTTGGAACACATACCGTAACGGCAACGCTTACGCTGATGGGAACCGATAAGGACAATTACAGTCTGACCCAGCCCACAGGTCTAAGTGCCGAAATCACCGCCAAAGAACTCACCGTCAGTGGAGCGACTGCCGATGACAAAGTGTATGATGACAACACCGATGCAACAATTAGCGGAGCAAGCCTTGTTGGTATCGTCGGTTTGGATGATGTCGATCTGGATGCCTTAACAGGAACCTTCGCTTCGGAAATTGTTGGAACACATTCGGTTACAGCTACACTAACACTAATGGGAACCGATAAGGACAATTACAGTCTGACCCAGCCCACAGGTCTCAGCGCCGAAATCACCGCCAAAGAACTCACTGTCAGTGGTGCCACCGCCGATGATAAAATTTATGACGGTAACACCGATGCAACGATCAGCGGTGCAAGCCTTGTTGGAATTGTAGGATTGGATGATGTCGCTCTTGACGCTTTGACCGGAACCTTCGCTACGGAAATCGTTGGAACACATTCAGTAACAGCAACGCTTACACTGATGGGAACCGACAAGGACAATTACAGTCTGACCCAGCCCACAGGTCTCAGCGCCGAAATCACCGCCAAAGAACTCACCGTCAGCGGAGCAACTGCCGATGACAAATTGTATGATGGCAACACCGATGCAACGATCAGCGGGGCGAGTCTTGTAGGCATTGTCGGATTGGATGATGTCGATCTTGATGCTTTATCCGGGACCTTCGCTTCGGAAATTGTTGGAACACATACGGTTACTGCAACATTAAGTCTGACTGGTATCGATGCAACAAATTATTCGCTCACCCAGCCAACAGGATTAAGCGCTGAAATTACCGCAAAGGAACTTACCGTTACCGGAGCAACAGCCGACGATAAAGTGTATGATGGCAACACCAATGCAACGATAAGCGGCGCAGTGCTGGTTGGTATTGTAGGAACCGATGATGTTGCACTGGATGCATTAACAGGAATCTTCGCTTCGGAAATCGTTGGAACACATTCGGTTACAGCTACACTAACACTTATGGGAACCGACAAGGACAATTACAGTCTGACCCAGCCCACAGGTCTCAGTGCCGAAATCACAGCGAAAGAACTGACCGTCAACGGTGCCACCGCCGATGATAAAATCTATGACGGCAACACCGATGCAACGATCAGCGGGGCAAGTCTTGTTGGTATCGTCGGATTGGATGATGTCGCTCTTGACGCTTTGACCGGAACCTTCGCTACGGAAATCGTTGGAACACATACCGTAACGGCAACGCTTACGCTGATGGGAACAGATAGGGACAATTACAG
>JABFQW010000154.1 GCA_013141455.1 Bacteroidales bacterium | reverse complement strand
TTTTTTATCAGCTTCGGTACTATAGGCTGTCAAAGCAATGATGGGTAATTCCTTATTAAAAACTCTGATCAGTTTGGTAGCCTCGTAACCATCCATTACCGGCATTTTTACATCCATCAATATCAGATCAATCGCTGTCGATTTGCAAATTTCCACTGCTTCGGCACCGTCATTTGCCCTTATTATCTTTACCTTCAATCCGGAAAGTACATGCTCGAGCAGCATATAATTGGAATCTTCATCTTCGGCTATCAGCAAAGTCTTTTGAACTATAGCACCGGTTTTTGAACCGGGAATTGATTCTTTTGTCGATAGAACCTCAGGTATTGAAAGACGATATGGAATTGTAAAATAGAAGGTTGAACCCTTACCTAATTCAGAATCAAGCCATAACTTACCACCAAGCAATTCGATGTAAGCCTTCGATAAGGTAAGGCCCAGTCCCGAACCACCATAGTTGCGTGCAGTGGTACTTTCAACCTGCCGGAACCGGATAAATATTTCTTCAAACATTTCCTTTGCTATACCAATGCCGGTGTCTTCAACATAGAACTCCAGTTCGGCCTGGTCCTGATCATTTTTAAGCTTGTATCCGAATTTTATATGTCCCTGTTTTGTGAATTTCAGTGCATTACCAATCAATTGATTGAGTACCTGAGTCAATTTATTCTCGTCAGTTTTACATTCAGCTTCATTTTGTGAAAGATAAGTCTCAACGCTAAACGAAATCTGTTTGGCCTGTGCTTTTGGTAAAAACTTATCGTATAAATCATTGCAGATAGTGTTCAGGTTCATTGTTTTGGTTTCGATCATCTCCTGACCAGCCTCAAGGGTTGCTATGTTGATGATATCGGTAATAACCGAAAGTAACTGATTACTGCTGTTTACGATGATTTCAACATATTGGGTGACCTGATCTTGCGGCAGTCCGGGATATTCAAGCAGCGACGAAAAACCCACGATAGCATTCATGGGTGTCCGTATCTCGTGCGATATATTATGCAGAAAAGCTGTTTTGAGCCGTTCACTTTCTTCTGCCTTTTCTTTTGCTACAACAAGTTCGTTGAGAATCCGTTTCCGTTCGGTGATATCTTCTTTTATCCCAATGAAATGTGTTATTTGGCCAAGATCATCTACCAAGGGTGAAATGCTGACACTTTCCCAATATAATTCCTTGTTCTTTTTTTTGTTGCGTATCTCACCTGACCAAACTTTGCCTGATGTAATGGTTTCCCACATCGATTTATAAAAAACTTCGGACTGTTCTCCCGATTTTAATATCCTGAGGTTTTTGCCAATGATTTCGTTAAAAGAATAGCCTGTTATTTCGGTAAACCTGGCATTAACGTACTCCATATTTCCATTTGGCTCAGTGATGACAACACTTACCGGACTTTGTTCGATGGCTTTACTTAATAAGATAATTTTCTGTTCGGCTATCTTTTTTTCGGTTATGTCGTGGACAATCGAGTGTATAAATGATTTTCCGTCAATTTCGACAGAGCTGCTAAACACTTCAACATTTTTGAGGTTGCCATTTTTACTGCGATGAACGAAATCAGATGGAATACTGATATTATTTTTAATTTTTGAACGTTCATCGGCAATTTCATTTTCAGTTAAGGTACTGATTTCACTAATATTCATTTGTTCGAGCTCATTAACCGACCAGCCATAAAAATTTGAAGCAGCGAGGTTGGCATCCACAATGGCGCCGGTTTCGGCATCGATCAGAAATTTGGCCGCGCTGTGATTTTCGAACAGGCTTCTGAATTTCTCTTCACTTTTCTTGAGTTTCTCTTCTATCTGAATTTTTTTGAGTTTATTTTCGTTCGATTCGAGTGCGTTTAATATGGCAGGTCCAAGCCTTTTAATATGTTCTTTTATAACATAATCGATGGCTCCGGCTTTCAGGCAAATGACCGCAGTGTCTTCGTTCATCGATCCTGTCAACATGATCAATGGCGTTAATGGTGACTGTTCCATTACAATACCCAAAGCCTTTAATCCATCAAAAGCGGGAAGCTGGTAGTCGGAAATAACGATATGGGGTTTAAATATTCCGAGTGCCGACCGAAAATCTAACTCATTGTCAACTACCTTGATTTCATATTCAGTAAGAACTTTTTTGATTTCAATCTCCGCTAATTCTGCTTCTGTTGGGAAATCCTCTAAGTGTAGTATCCTGATTACAGGTTCTTTCATGACTCAATCGAATTAAAAAAATTTAAACAGCGTAAATATGAAATCAGCGAAAATAGTTTTATTTGGGCGACTCATTAACCAATAACCAAAATAAACCGGTATTTTGGAGGGCCCTGACAAAATCATCAAAATCGACAGGCTTTACTACATAACTGTTTGCGCCGTATTCATAGGCTTTTTCAATGTCGGGATCCTCTTTTGAAGAAGTGAGTATTACGACAGGCAATTTTTTTGTTAATGGGTTCGTTTTTATCTCTTTAAGTACCTGAAGCCCACTTACTTTAGGAAGTTTCAGATCGAGAAAAATCACTTTGAGTGGTTTGAGGGTTTGACGTGATTCAAACTCGCCTTTGCAATAGATAAAATCAAGCGCCCGCTGACCATCATCAGCAACAAAAATTTCATTGGCAAGGTTGTTTTTCTTTAACACCCTGATGGTTAATTCGGCATCGAGTGGGTTATCTTCCACGATGAGAATTTCAACCGCTTCTAAATTTTTCATATTTTACGTATTAATGATTATTTCAGATGTAATTGATTCGCTGCCCGCTTGGTAATAAGGTAAACTGAAATAGAAACAGGCTCCTTTATCAATCTCACTTTCGGCCCAAACCTCACCGCCATGGCGGTGCACAATACTTTGTACGATTGCCAGTCCGACCCCGGTTCCTTCAAAATCTTTTTCGCTGTGCAGACGTTGAAAAACACCAAACATTTTAGCGGCATAATTCATATCGAAACCGGCTCCATTATCTTTTATCGAATAAATACATTTACCGTCATCAGTTTTACAGCTAACCGAAATGATTGATTTCTCGCGTTTTGAGCTGAATTTAACAGCATTGGAGAGCAGGTTTATCCACACCTGTTTGATCATATTTATATCGGCAGGTGAGTTACAAATATTGCCGATATTTATCTCGATCCGTTTTCGTGAGTTTTCATCGGTAACCTCATAATACATCGATTTTACAAGGTTTTTCATATCAACATTAGCAACCACCATATTCGTCCGGTTTAATTTAGTGAACGACAACAGGTCGTCGATCAATCTGCCCATTTTACTGGAGCTGTCTTTAATAATAGTACAGATTCTTTTTCCTTCAGTATCGAGGTTTACAGCATATTCATCCATTAAAATCTGGGTAAATCCATGTATTCCCCTTAGAGGTGCTCTTAAATCGTGCGAAACCGAATAGGTGAATGACTCAAGTTCTTTGATGAGTGATTCTAATTTTTGGGTGCGGTCGGCCACCCTTTTTTCCAAATCCTGGTTTAATTCCCGAATCTCCATCTCAGCCAGTTTTCGTTGGGTGATATCACGCGAAACTGTCATTACGCTGACCACCTGGCCATCGCGTCCAAATTCGGGAGATGCAAAAATATTATACCACGATGTTTCGTTGCCGGTTTTAGGCCAGATAACATCCACTGAATCGGCAACACCCGAATCGAGTACTTTTCGGAGCAGTTTATTAAGTATTATCGCACTCTCGGAAGGTAAAGGTGATTTCTGAATTGGTGAGGTAGAAAGAAGTTCTTCCTTTGGAATACCTGCAGCTTTCAAATAAGATGGATTAACAAAGGTACGATGGCAATCCTGGTTATACCGGGCAATGATGTCAGGCGAATTTTCGACTAAGGTGCGAAACACCTGTTGTTGCTCAAAGAGGGCCTCTTCAATACGTTTACGTTCGGTGATGTCGCGTGCTGCTGCGAAAACACCCTGAATCTCTCCCATCTCATTCCTGAAAACTGTAGCATTATAAAGAACATCGGTGAGTTTTCCGGATGTATGTTTTATTGTCAATGGATAATCTCTTACCAAACCCTGGGTTAAAACTTTCTGGTATCCTGTGCGTGCCTCTTCAGGCTCAGTAAAATAACCGCAAAAATCGCTCCCGATTAATTGATCACGTGATACACCAGTATCCATTTCAGTGGCATGATTAACATCAGTTATCTTTCCGTCAGGACTGATAGTAACGAGCGGGTCGAGACTTGCCTCAATCAAACTGCGGGCATAAAGTGAAGTTGATCGCAGTTTTTCTTCAGCAAGTTTCCGGTCGGTAATATCGAGGCAACTTCCTATATAACCCACAAATTCACCTGTTGAAGTAAAACGTGGAACACCTTTATCAACCAACCACCGGTATTGGCCATCGTAACGGAGTATGCGGTATTCCATTTGAAAAGGTTCGTGCCGGTTAAATGAAGAACTGTAAATATCAAGACAACGATTATAATCGTCAGGGTGCAAACTCTCTGTCCAACCAATCCCTAATTCCTGATCGAGTTTTCGGCCCGTAAATTTCAACCATGACTTATTGAAATAGGTACACGATTTATCATGATCAGAAACCCAGATCATCATGGGCGCTGTGTCGGCCATTTCACGAAAACGAAACTCACTTTCGCGTAAGGCAGCGTCCGCGAGTTTTTGTTCAGTAAAATCCTGTACGGTACCCATCGAACGTAAGGGCCTATCTTCTTCATCAAAAATAGTTTCACATTGTTCATGAACATATTTGATTCGTCCGTCATTAAATCGGATACGGTGATCGATAGAATAGGGTGTTTTTGTCTTAAGAGAGTCGGAATAGGCATGATCCACAGCCTCCCTGTCATCGGGATGAATAGAGTTTAAAAAAGCCTCATAGGAAGTACCAAACGAAGTACGTTCAATTTCGAATAATCTGTATATCTCATCCGACCAGGTTAGTTTATTATTCACAAGGTCTAATTCCCAACTCCCGATATGGGCCATGCGCTGGGCCTCTTTTAAGCGTGTTTCGCTTTCGAGTAAGGCATCGGTGGTTTGTTTTCGATCGGTGATGTCGGTAATAATGCCATGCCATAAGGTGCTGCCATCTTCAAGAAGTTCGGGTTTTGCATTACAGAATCGCCAACGTATTCCCTGTGAAGGTAAATTTACCCGAAACTCACTATGATAAATAGTCTGGTTTTTGGCAGATTCTGTAATGGTTTCAACTATGAAGTTGTAATCATCGGGGTGTATCCGGGTAAAAACAGGAGATGCATCTTCACGGACTTCTTCCGGCGTAACTTCATAAATATCCCACATTCCCGGGCTCGAATAAGGGAAACATGAACGGCCATCAGGATATAAACGGTATTGATAAACGACACCCGGAACCATGGAAGTGAGGTTGTTCAGTAAATCAAAACTCTTTCGTGTTTCATATTCTGCATTGATTCGTTCGGATATATCCCTGAAGTTGATAACGATAGCTTCTACATTTACATCTTCAAGCAGGTTGCTGAATATGCTTTCAACCCAAATCCAGGTACCATTTTTAGCTTTAAAACGGTATTTGAGTATCGGGGTGAAAGATGGATCACGGATCAATTTATCAAGATTCGAAAGAACCATCGGCAAATCATCGGGATGTGTTAGTTCTGCAGGATTTCCGGTAATTATTTCCGTTTCACTATATCCGAAAATCTTTCTGGCTGACGGACTTACAAATTTAAAGTTGCCTTCTGCATTTAACAACACAATACCATCCGGTGCTTTTTCGATCAATGCCTGATAGTGTTGCCCGATGCGTTGCAGGTTTTGCTCGGCTAATTTGCGGCGGTTCAGTTCCTCTTCCAAAAGGAAGGTGTGTTTAGCAATTTGTGAAGTAAGTGATTCATGTTCAATACGTTTCGAAACATTTGCACGTTTTATCTTGATCATGGCATTTATCTGGGCTATCAGTTCTATTTCGTCGATTGGTTTCGAAATAAAAGCTTCGGCGCCACTTTCCATGGCCCTGATACGTGTTTCTCTGTCGCTGCCTGCTGCGGTAATGAATACAACAGGAATATCACGAAGTACTTTTTCGCGCTTAAGCCGGGTACACACCTCGTAACCATCCATTACCGGCATGATTATATCGAGCAGCACCACATCGGGATCAGACTTGGTCGCTATTTCGATTCCGGTTTTGCCATTAGTTGCTTTTAAAATTTTAGCATCCGGAAATATGTCTTTTAAAAGGGCTTCTAAACTGATCAGGTTATCCGTGTGATCATCGATGGCTAATATTTTGATATTATTCTTAATCATCGTAGTCTAATTTGGAGTGTTATTCTTATAGTATATTGTTTCTTAGTATGATGTATCTTGCCTTTTTAATCAGCAAAAATCAAAGGTAACCGCGATTTAAGTATACTGTTTTGTTTTCTTTTATCTCAATTATATTTGTTCAGGCGATTAATTATGAAAATATTTCCCAATCATTTTCAACAGCAATTGTTTGTTTATAGGTTTTGTGATATAATCATTACAACCCACCTGAATAGCTTTTTCTTTATCGCCCATGAGGGCAAAAGCGGTTTGTGCGATGATAATGACTTTGTTATTGAAGTTCCGTATCTGACTCGTAGCAATGTAACCATCCATAACCGGCATTTTTATATCCATCATAACCAGATCAATATCAGGATTGTTACGGCATAATTCGATGGCTTCAACACCGTTTTTTGCATGATACAGATTGTGACCATACTTTGATAATTCAATGGACATGAGCATGTCTGAAGCGGCTTCATCTTCGACTATCAGAATCTTAAGTTTCTTGATTTGATGATTTCCATTGGCTTTCATCGTTGAAACGAGAAATTCATTATCCGACCTTGTTTTTAAACTATAAGGTATGGTAAAATAAAATACCGAACCTTTCTGCCCTGACCCAGCATTGGTATTACTTTCGACCCAGATTTTACCACCAAGCATTTCGACGTAGGCTTTGGTGATTGCTAATCCCAAACCGGCCCCCTGGTGGGCATGTTTGTCTGCAATATCGGCTTGTACAAAACGTTCAAATATTGCTTCCTGCCTGTCATTCGGAATGCCAATGCCATCATCTTTTACATAAAATTCAAGTACAGTTGAGGTGATACCGCTTTCAACAGTAAGGGAATCCTGGCTTAGTTTATGGTTGTAACCAAACTCTATTGTCCCTTCGTGGCTGTATTTTATTGCGTTTTTTACGAGATTGATTAAAATGGCATAAAGTTTTTCGCGGTCAGTTAAAATGTTGGCCACATCGGTCGGTAATGAATATTTATAGGATAACGTAATACCTTTTTTGTCAACTTCAGGTTTAAAAAAAGTATAGATATAATCCAATTGCTTGTTCACGTTCGTTTCAATAAATCTTACTTCCATCAATCCTGCTTCAATCTTCGAAATATCAACGATATCATTGATGATATTGAGCATCCTTATTCCGCTTTTCTCGATGATTGTAATATATTCCTGCTGGTCTTCACCCGTGAGTCCGGGTTCTTTTAATAATTCGGCAAATCCAAGGATGCCATTCATGGGCGTTCTAATCTCGTGACTCATATTGGCCAGAAATGCCGATTTCAAACGGTCAGATTCCTGTGCCTTCAATAAAGCATGTTTAATATCCTGTTCGGCTTTTTTTCGTTCGACCGACAATGCTATCTGCTGAGAAATGAATTCAAGAATCATTTTATCTTTTTCATTGAAAGCCTCGGGATCATCGTAACTCTGAACTACAATGGCGCCAATTGCTTTGCCTTTGGCGATCATCGGGACTCCAAGCCAAACCTTCGATGAAGTTCCAACTTTCTCGATGTCGCCCGACTCATACATTTTCATCTTTTCATCTTCATCGGCCAACAGAGATTTCTGATTTCTGATGACATAACCTGTCAGTGATTTTCCGGCCGGCCATCTGTCAATCTGGTCCCTTTCATCAACATCATATTGCGTCGAAAGCATACCTGTTTTCTCATCGTAAAACGCTATATAGAAGTTGTTCGAATGAAATAACTGTCTCAACTGATCGCTGATTATTTCGATGAGTTCCTGTAAATCTTTCGAGGTAAGGGCTGCGTTTGAGATGGTATAAAGTACCCCCTGAATATGCTCTGTCTCTATTTTTTCGGTTATATCAATCTGGGTGCCCCAAATTCTTACAAGATGGTTATTCTTAATTATGCCCAATGAATTGTTGCTGATGGTAATTGATTGACCAGCTATGTTTTTTTCTTCGGTTGTACCATTTTCAATACGGTATCCATTAAGAATAAATTGGCGTAATTGATCCCGATTCAACTGATTATGCCTCCCGCCATGAAAATCCAAATGACCTTTGCCGATAATTTCATGCTGTTCGGAGGCTCCATACATTTTCAAAAAGGCCGTATTGCACTCGGCAACAAACATATTGTCGTAGATGTAATCGACCTGTTCTTCCAGACTCAGGTTTAAATCCATCGGACGATCCGTTTCGAGCCTGTAAACACCTTCCGAAACCTGGGAGATAAAACTCCGGTACCTGTCATCGCTTTCTCTGAGTGCATTTTCGGCTTGTTTGCGGTCGGTGATATCGTGAAAAATTTCGAGTATCGCTTTTTTACCATTGAACATCATGCCTGTATGTGTAATCTCGAATATTTTATTACCTAATACATCTGAAGTTTCGAGTGTGGCGGTTTTACCAATTTCAATTCCGTTAATTAACGGGCAATTTTCACATTGTGTTTTATGGTCACGATAAAGTTCCCAGCATGTGTTTGCGGTTCCTTTTACTGCTGAAAATTCCTTGATTTTTTCATTCTGGAACAGTATTTTACCATACTCATCCACTATATCCATCCCAAAAGGGATTGTTCTTAATAACGAATTGTTAAATTCATTGCTTGCTTCCAGTTCAATTTCAGCTTGTTTTTTATCGGTACTATCCGAAATGATACCATGCCACAGTGTGCTTCCATCGGGCAACCGCTCGGGTTTAGCATTGCAGGTTCGCCATCTTAAACCTTTTTCGGGTAAAATAACCCTGAATTCGCTATGATACAACGATAGGTTTCGTGCCGATTCGTTGATTGACTCAACAATGTATTCCCGATCTTCAGGATGTATCCTGCTAAAAACCGGTGTGGCATCGTACCTGACTTTCTCAGGCATAAGTTCATAAATTTCATACATTCCCACACTCGAATAGGGGAAACATGACCGGCCATCAGGATAAAGCCGGTACTGATAAACCACCCCCGGAACCTGCGATGTGAGTTTATGCAGCAAATCATAACTTTTGTGAAGATCCGATTCGGCCCGTTGCCGTTCAACTAATTCAATACGCAGTTGCTCGTTTCGTTCTGATACTAAGGAAGTCAGATATTTTTTTTCACTGCGTTTCTGAATATTGGCGTATTTTATTTTTACCATCGCCCGTATCTGGGCGGTCAATTCACTCTCGTCGATAGGTTTTGCCAGAAAAGCCTCTCCACCACAATCCAGCGCACGTATGCGGCTTTCTTTATCTCCTTTTATCGCGGTGATGAAAACTACCGGTATGTCAGCGAGCTTTTCGTCTGATTTCAGTTTCTGGCAAACAGCAAAACCATCCATACCGGGCATAACGACATCGAGTAATATTACATCGGGATCATACGCATCTGCAAGCTTTATTCCATCCTTGCCGTTAACCGAAGACAATACCAGGGCTTCAGGAAATGAATCGTTAATCAATGCTTTTAAACTGAGTAAGTTATCCGAATTATCGTCTATAGCCAGAATTTTGAGCTTTCTATTTTCCATAAAGTACTTCATTAATTGTTTTGAAGAAATGAATTTCATCGATTGGTTTTGCAATATAGGCATCAAAACCATGTGCCAGAATTGATTCACGATCGGAAGTCATCGCACTTGCAGTCAGTGCAATAACAGGAATATGACTCAATAATGCCTCTGCACGTATTGCTTTAAATGCTTCGATACCATTTAATCCGGGAAGTGCAATATCCATGAGTATCAGGTTGGGTTTGAGTTTCATGGCCATCTCAATTCCACTCAGACCATCAATTGCCCCGTTAACAATAAAATCAGCGCCGAGCAATGCAGTAACGGTTAACATATTGTCAGGGTTATCCTCAACAACAAGCACATAGGGCTTCCCGATAATTGTTTTTTGTTCACTGACTGGCTTCTTTTTTGGTATGCCCGAAAACACCATTTCAGCGATTGATTTTAAAAATTCGTCACGATTTATATCACCTTTTCGTATCAATTGGTAAATGTTATTTCCTTTTAAAAACATCAATTCTTCTTTCGAAATATGTTTGGCAGTGAGGATCAATACAGGCATTTTTGAAGCGGGATGATCGTGTTCGCGAATGGTTTTCAGTACTTCGAAACCATCAACTCCCGGCATCATCAGGTCGAGTATCAAAGCATCCGGTACAACTTGTGACAACATTTCTATTGCCTGACTGCCTTCCCTGGCTACCAATAAATGATAACCGCTTTCTTCCAGAATATCGTTTATCTGAATAATTGCCGGTTCACTGTCTTCGACCAATAAAATGGTTTTTTCCAGTGTTTGAGTTAATACGGTTTCATTTTTTTGCCGTAATGTTTGATCGGTAGTATTTAAACTTCCATTTTTCAACTCATTTTGATCAGGAGAAAAAATTACGGGCAGCCTGAGGGTGAAAACCGAACCTGATCCGGGTGAACTATTCGCTGCAATGGTTCCACCAAGCATTTTGGAATATTTTTTCGCAATGGCAAGTCCCAATCCTGTACCGCCATACCTGCGTGATGTGCTTCCGTCAGCCTGTCTGAATTCGTCAAATATATGTGTCAGATGCTCTTCTGAAATTCCTATTCCGGTATCAGTAACCGCAACTGTAATGAAATTGTCATCCTTCGAAACTGAAATTTCAACGGTGCCCGTCTCGGTGAACTTAATGGCATTACCAATCAGGTTTAGGAGAATATGTCGGCATTTGTGATCATCACTCGTGAGGTTTATCTCTGCTTCAGGATGGTGATGGATCAACGAAATGTTTTTCATCCGGGCCTGAGGATCAATCATATTGACCACCTCGGAAACCAAATAATTCATATTAAACTGGCTTATAACAACATCTTCACGTCCCGACTCAATACGCGAAATATCGAGTATATCGTTGATGAGTGCGAGTAAATGTTTCCCATTCCGTTCAATAACCTCGAGGTAACTGTATTCCTCATCGGGTATTTTTTTGGTAAGACGCCTGTGAAGCACTCCCGACAGGGCAATAATTGAATTGAGTGGTGTTCGCAATTCGTGACTCATATTCGACAGAAAATTGGTTTTCAGTCGGTTGGCTTCATTTAACTGATTTTTTTGCATCACAAGCTCAGTATTTTGCTCGATCAGTTCGTTCGATTGCGCAGCCAATTCGGTTTTTTGTGCATCGAGTTCCTTATTTTGATACGTCAATTTCTCTGAAAAATCTTTTATCTTACGGTACGATAATATTCCTCCGATGCGTGCATTTAAGGTGTTAATGATGGTGTCAATAACTTTAACAGCCTGGTTATCATAACAGTTAATATTTGCCAATGAGATGATCGCTTTTACTTCATTCGATACAACAATTGGGATAGTCAGGATTTCACGCGGGATAAATTTGCCTGATGCTGTATGAAATTCAAACGCTGAATCTTTACCTAAATCCTTGGTATGTATAATTTTTCGTGAGTAAACCGACAAACCGAGTTCACCTTCAAATGTGTCTGTATCAAATGATTGTTTCCTGGAATTTTCCATGCCCAGCGATTCAAAAAGATCAAAGCGTTTTTTATCCTCACTCAGTAAGTAAACAGCCGCAACTTGTGAATTTGTGTGATAAGCCAGCGTATTGAGGGTAGATAGAAAAAATTTTGAGACATCATCCTCACCCAACATTTTTGATGAAATGTCACTTATCCGTTGGCTCAGATTTATATTTTGCTGAATGTTTTCGACCATTTCATTAAATGCCTCTGATAATAAACCAAATTCATTTTGAGAAATATAGTTACTTCGGGCATTCAGATCACCATTTTTAAAACGGTACGAAGCTTCGGTAATGGCAGTCAATGGTTTGCGGATATTACGAAGCAGGATATAATAGATAAAAAGGGAAATTATTAAAATAAAGATAATCAAAAGGGTCAATTGAACCAAAAGGTTTTGGTCTAAAACAAGTGAATTGTTGTATAATTCATTGCCTTTGCTATTGGAATAATCATCAATTTTTTGAATCGCTTTGAGTATTATTTCAACCTGATTTGCGGCGATTCCATTCGTTTGGGTACGTTTGGCACCTTCTTCAATTTTACCCTCCTTAAGTAGTCTGATGGTTTCTATCCGCATGGTGTTCCAAGTAATAAATGCGAGTTTCACCGAATCGATATCAGCTTGCGGCCCCAGATATAATTGATAAATTTCCTCTATTCGTTCGAAAGCATCCGTTTTGCATATTTCGATCTTATCCAGGTTTTGCCCTATGATGTTTTCTTCTTTTGAAAGAAAAAGGTCTTTCGTGTCGCGGTGCATCTTTAGGATATCGGTTTCCAATTCACCAATTGCGTGTTGCACTTTAAGTGGATGCTGAAATAAGTCCTTGGTTTGCTGATGGATCTGTTCAGTTTGCCAATAGGATACAATACCTATCGTTAGGATGAAAAAAAGCAAAATGAAGAAACCGGTTTTTAATTGCGTTCCGATTTTTAGGTTTTTACTATCCATGGTATTTTTTTTAATTCCTCAGTAATTTATTTCGTTGCAAAAAAAAATAAGCAATTGATAATCAGGCAGTATTCATCTGAAATATAGCCGATTGATAAACAGTTTCAATATAATTCTGTTTTATTAGAATTTCCCTTTCAGTTTCTCCGGTTACCAGATAACCACCTTTTGACAGACAATGGCTAACTTTTTTTAGTATTTTTTGTTTCACTTCATTCGTATAATAAAACAGCAGGTTAGCACAATAAACTAAGTCAAAATCACCGTAGATGCTGCTTTCCGGTGTAATAGCGCCGTCATCAAGCAAATCGAATTCCGAAAAATCAATATTCACTTTCAAACCAGCATTAATACGATACGATTCATTATAATTGGTAAACCATTTATTCAGCCGGTTCAACTGAATATTTTTGAGGAGATCAGTCGTATATTGTCCATTTCTGGCCGTTTCTATATTGTTTTTACTTCGGTCTGTCGCAAAAATTCTGTATTTGAATTTGTTCTTGTTACCGTTTTTTAATTCCTCCAGAAGCATCGCCAAACTATATGCCTCCTGTCCGTTGGCGCAGGCGGTTGACCAGATTCTTATTTCCCTGCGCCCGTTGTTTTTCAATTTACTGATCATGGCTGGAAAAATAATGTGCTCAAGTGCTGCATAAGTCAGTGAGTTACGAAAAAATTCACTATAACTTATATGCAGTGAATCAAATAATTGGTTGGGCTCAGTTATCGTATGTTCCAATAATTTGTAATAATCATCTGCCGAAGCGGTCCCGGTTTGGGTTATCCTATTATTCACAGTGCTTGAAAGAAATTCACTGTCATACACTGAAAGATCAATTTGATGCGATGCTTTAAGAATTGAAATGATATGTGTCAGATTAACATTCACTTTATCAAGAATTACTTATTATTCCATTGGAACTGCCATTTGACTGGCTATATTACTTAGTCGCGATTCATTGTTTGGTTAACTACGATGTTTTGAATACTTTATGTCTCGTCAAATATAATATAAATCTCCTGAAAAAAAACCTGAAATAAATAAAACGGTAAGAATAATGGTATCGTCATTGATCTTATAAGTTAATCTGGTTGAATATGCCTGACTTATAGTTTTGAATTAAATGTATTTTTGGAAAATGAAACAGATATTAACAAGTAAAAAACGATTCTTTCAGGAGATTAAATCATATTCCATAACAACAATTGCCTTGTTTGTCATGGCATTGGGCTGGACCGGCTTTTTGATTCCGAATAAAATACTGGGAGGTGGCGTGAATGGCATTGCCACCATGCTTTACTGGACGACTGGTTTATCGACTGGTATCACGATTGTGGTAGTTAATATTGTGCTTATTTTGATTGCATTGCGAATCATTGGCTCTGGTTTTGGAGTGAAAACGGTGTATTCCGTTATTGTAATTTCTGCCATGTTTTCAATCCTGCAGTACTACATCAAAGCGCCTTTTGTAACCGATAGATTTATGGCAGCCATAGTTGGTGGGGTGCTGAGCGGAACAAGTATTGGCCTCGTTTTCACACAGGGTGGAAGTACTGGCGGGACGGATATCATTGCACTTATTGTGAATAAATACCATAATATTAGTCCGGGAAAAATTATTCTTTTGATTGATGTATTTATTATTTCAAGTTCCTATTTTATCTTTCAAAGCATTGAGACATTGGTTTATGGTTTTGTGGTAATGGGTGTTTCAAGTTATACCATCGATCTGGTACTAACCGGGTTCAAACAATCAGTGCAGCTTTTTGTATTTTCGAAAAATGCCGAAGTCATTGCCGACCGTATTACAAGGGAAACGGGACGTGGTGTGACTTTAATAAAAGGAACCGGGTGGTACACTAAAAAAGAACAGTCCGTTTTAATGATCATGGCAAAAAAAATGGAATCACAGCAACTTTTCCGTATCATTAAAGAAGTCGATCCGGATGCATTCGTCTCACTGAATACCGTAATGGGCGTTTATGGCAAAGGTTTTGATGTGATCAGATAAAAAAAAAGGCAGCTTCTCAGCCGCCTTTTCACATTAAACAGGTGTGTTAAACCAATTTGTGTTTTGCAACAAATTCTGTTAAAACTTCATCTAAGTTTGGAAATCCGATCTCTTGTAAATCATAATAAACACGCGTGTTTGGCTTGTTTATTTTTACGATGCGGTTCAAATCAATAGGTGTTCCGATTACAACACTATCACAATCAGTATTGTTAATCGAAGTTTCAAGGTCTTTAAGTTGTTGATCGCTGTAACCCATTGCCGGCATCAATGTGCCAATATTGGGATATATCCGGAATGTTTCAGCCATTTTACCAACCACAAACGGACGGGGATCGATTAATTCAGCGGCGCCAAATTTCAGGGCAGCAACTGTACCGGCTCCAATTTTCATTTCTCCATGAGTAAGGGTAGGGCCATCTTCAACAACCAACACCCGTTTTCCCTTGATGATAGCCGGATTATCGACACGAATTGGTGAAGCAGCGTCAACAACGATGGCTGTTGGATTTACTTTATGAATGTTTTCACGAACCGTTTGGATAGCCTCAGGACCTGCGCTATCCATTTTGTTGATTACAACAACATCAGCCAAACGTAATGTGACTTCGCCAGGGTAATACGTTAATTCGTGGCCGGGCCGATGTGGGTCAACAACAGTAATATTCAAATCAGGTTTGTAAAATGGAAAATCGTTGTTACCGCCATCCCATAAGATGACATCACAACCATCAGGATCATTTTCGGCTGCACGTAAGATGGCTTCATAATCGACGCCGGCATAAATTACATTTCCGCGTACAACGTGGGGTTCGTATTCTTCCATTTCTTCAACGGTACACTTGTGTTTTGCGAGATCCTCAACTATGGCAAAACGCTGAACTTTTTGTGCAACCAAATCACCATAAGGCATCGGGTGACGAACCGCCACAACTTTCAAACCCTTGGCCATCAGATATTCAATAACTTTGCGTGAAGTCTGACTTTTACCACAGCCCGTACGTACGGCTCCGACAGCAATAACTGGTTTGGTACTTTTAACCATCGTATCTTTTGGTCCGAGAAGAACAAAATTGGCACCAGCCGCATTCACGACAGCACTCATTGCCATTACCCTTTGATAAGGTACATCACTGTACGAAAAAATGCAATCATCAACTTTCAACTCTTTAATCAGGCGGGGAAGTTCTTGTTCGGCATAGATAGTAATACCTTCAGGATAGAGGTCACCGGCAAGCTGAGCAGGATATTTACGTCCATCGATATCAGGGATCTGAGCCGCGGTGAATGCCACCACATTGTATAAATTGTTACCACGATAGTAGGTGTTGAAATTATGGAAGTCTCTTCCGGCAGCACCAATAATAATTACATTTTTCTTCATATATTTTCTTTTAAATTTAAAGATTCAGTGTATGTCTGTTAATTTAATCACAAATATAGAAGTTAGAATTGAAATAATAATGGAAATTGTGAAAATATATTTTCTGTAAAAAATTAATTGTCGGATAATTAGATAGTTAAATTGTGAAATAATTAACACAAAACAACATTTCTGGTATTTGTTGCGGTAATGTGCATTTTCGCAACGAAAGAGTCTAACGAAAAGGCCTCAATTTTAATACCTTTGCAGCCGTTTTTTAATACTAATTTCAATGCTCGAAAATATTTTATCTCAGGGGTTTAGCCGTGCTTTTATCGAATTATATGGCGAAGAGCCTGTCGGAAATCAGGTTATCTTTCAAAAAACACGTTCTGAATTTGAAGGTGATCGTACCATCGTGGTATTTCCATTTGTCAAAGTTGCGAAAAAATCACCGGAGATGATCGCCACTGAAATTGGTGAAAAAATGCTTCAGTCTGTTGATATTGTTGAAAAATTCAATGTGGTTAAAGGTTTTTTGAATCTATTGATTTCTGATTCTTACTGGTTGAACTTCTTCAACAAAAACTATCAAAAACAACATTTTGGATTTATTGAACCTACCTCCGGTAAACCGGTCGTGGTCGAATATTCATCTCCAAATACAAACAAGCCATTGCATCTTGGTCATGTGCGTAACAATCTGCTTGGTTTCAGTGTGAGTGAAATATTGAAAGCCAACGGCCATCCGGTTGTTCGTGTGAATCTTGTCAACGACCGTGGCATTCATATTTGTAAATCGATGCTTGCCTGGCAAAAATGGGGCAATGAACGTACACCTGAAAATGAAGATATCAAAGGAGATAAATTAGTTGGTGAAATGTATGTTCGTTTTGACAAAGAGCTGAAACAGCAATTATCTGAAATGACTGACCTTGGCCTGTCGGAAATGGAAGTTTTAAAAAAAGCTCCCCTGATGATCGAAGCACAGGAGATGCTTCTGAAGTGGGAAGCTGGTGATCCGGAAATCCGGAATCTTTGGAAAATTATGAATGGTTGGGTTTATGCCGGTTTTGATGAAACCTACAAGCGTATGGGCGTCGATTTCGATAAAATATATTATGAATCTGAAACCTACCTTCTTGGAAAAGATTTGGTTCAGGAAGGTGTTGAAAGTGGTGTTTTAATAATAAAAGATGATGGCTCGGTTTGGTGCGACCTAACAGCCGATGGTTTGGACGAAAAACTTCTGCTTCGTGCTGATGGTACTTCGGTGTATATGACCCAGGACCTTGGAACAGCTGAGTTCAGGGCAAAAGAATATGATCCTTCTAAATTGATATATGTTGTTGGTAATGAGCAAAATTACCATTTCGATGTGTTGAAATTAGTCTTGCGCAAGTTGAACAGAGATTGGGCCGATTCTATTGAGCACCTGTCGTATGGTATGGTCGAGTTGCCCCAGGGAAAAATGAAGTCAAGAGAAGGTACCGTGGTGGATGCCGATGAACTGATGGATGAAATGATCGCGACCGCAAAATCCATGACCGAGGAATTGGGGAAATCGGAGAATCTTGCGAAAGCCGATGCCGATAAACTTTATTATCAGATTGGATTGGGTGCATTGAAATATTTCATCCTGAAAGTTGATCCGAAAAAAACAATGATGTTTAACCCACAGGAATCAGTAGATTTTAACGGAAACACAGGCCCATTTATTCAATATACCCATGCACGGATTGTTTCATTGCTTCGCAAATCGGTTCAACTGGGCACAATTCTTTCGGAGGATTTAACAACTATTCTTCTACCTAAAGAAAAGGCATTGATATTGCAGTTGTATATTTTTCCTGAAATTCTTATCGAAGCCGGAAAAAACCGGAGTCCGGCCCTCATTGCGAATTATTTATACGATCTGGCAAAAGAATTCAATCAGTTTTATCAGGAAATACCGATACTGAAAGAGGAAGATCCGATAAAACGTAACTTCAGATTGCTACTTTGTTCCTTTACACAACAGGTGTTGAAATCGACTTCAGCATTACTTGGAATGGAGATGCCGGAAAAAATGTAAGCTACCTGAACATTTTGTTTGATGAATTGTTTTAATTTAGACCTGTTCTAAATAGTAAACTTAAATCAAGCAAACATGAAAAATTTGTACAAATATTGTTCGTTACTTTTTTTACCGGTAGTAATAGTACTCTATGCTCACAGCGCCGGTAGTCCGGGTGGAAAAAGCGGTAGCCCTGGCGATTCCAACGCGACCTGCACGCAATGTCATAGCGGAACTGCCTCATCTGTAAGTGGATGGATAACTACCAACATACCTGCTGAAGGTTACACCCCAGGCGGATCTTATGTAATTACGGCCACGGGAACACATGCCGGTGTTGTAAAATTTGGTTTCGAACTTACCGCAGAAACCAGCGCTGGCGCCAAGATTGGTACTTTTACCATTACCGAGCCAACACGAACCCAACTTGTAAATGTTAACAAAGCGGTAACCCATACCCAGGCAGGTAATGTTCCAACGGGAAATACAAATACCTGGACGATGAACTGGACTGCCCCCGCATCCAACGTTGGACAGATAAGATTTTATGCTGCCTTCAATGCAGCCAATGGCAATGGAAACAATACCGGGGATATTATTTACAAATCAAATTTATTTGTTGACCCATTTACACCGGCAGCCTTGCTGAGCGTTGTGCCAAACGCTGCCAATCAGGGTAGTAATCCAACGTTGACTATTACCGGACAAAACACAAGTTGGAATGGTAATAATCCGGCTGTAAGCCTGAGAAATGTTGCATCTCCTGCTGAGATTATCACGGCTACTTCTGTTACTGTAAATTCAAATACACAATTACAGGCTAATTTTAGTATCCCGAATTCAGCCAGCCCGGGCTTTTGGGATGTTGTTGTAGATGACCTTGAACTTTCTTCCGGATTTTCAGTTATTGAACTCGTTACAACACTCGTTTCCGTGGATCCTGAATTTGGTGAACAAGGGACGAATCCAACGTTGACAATTGTTGGTCAGAACACATCATGGAACGGAACCAATCCGATTGTTACACTGAGAAATGTGGTTACACCTTCTGAAATAATTACCGCTTCCTCTGTAACCGTTAACTCTGACACACAACTTCAGGCGAATATTTCGATTCCCATGTCGGCCAGCGCCGGTTTGTGGGACGTGTTGGTTGATGACCTTGAATTGTCGTCATCTTTCTCGGTTGTTGAAGTTGTCGTTGCTTTGGTATCCGTCAATCCTAACAATGCCGATCAGGGTAGCAATCCAACATTGACCATTACTGGTCAGAATACAAGCTGGAACGGAACCAACCCAACTGTTGTCTTACGGAATATTGCCTCACCTTCCGAGATTCTCACTGCCACTTCAGTTACCGTAAATACCGATACACAACTTCATGCTGATTTTACAATACCTGTTTCAGCCAGTGCCGGATTGTGGGACTTATTGGTTGATGATCTTGAACTGTCATCTTCATTTTCGATTATTGCATTAGTACCTGAGTTGGTTTCGGTTACACCTGATAATGCCGATCAGGGGAGTACGCTGCCGTTAACAATAAGCGGTCAAAATACCCATTGGGACGCAACCACCCCAATCGTTAGATTACGTAATGTTGCCACACCTTCCGAAATAATTGAAGCAACATTGGTTACCGTAAATTCAGATTTACAACTCATCGCTGATTTTACAATTCCGGTTTCGGGAAGTCCTGGTTTGTGGGATGTTTTGGTTGATGAACTATTGCTTGCCTCGGCATTCACAGTGAACCAGCTTGCGCCGTCACTCATTTCTATCGTGCCCAATATTGCCGTTCAGGGAGAAATAGTAGTAGTGACGATCACTGCTGAAAATACTTTCTGGGAAGGAACATCGCCTGTTGTTTATTTGGAATTTAGCGGAGGTTCATCGGCAACCATAGAAGCACAGACGGTTTCAGTGGTAAACAATAACTTACTCACTGCATCATTCAACATACCATTGGCAGCAGAAGTTGGATTATATGATGTTTTCGTTAACGAAGCAATCCTTCAAAATGGATTCACAGTCAGCCTGTATGAAAGCATTAACTCAGTTAGCATCAATGCGTTGCATGTTTATCCTAATCCGGTAGTTGATAGATTATGGTTGAATATAACGGAGCCGGCAACTATCAGGTTAATCGATTTGAACGGTCAGGTTGTTTTAGACGAAACTTTCCTAACCGGGTTGACACCAATAATGGTTAGTCAATACAAACGAGGTGTTTACATGCTCGATATGAATAGCGTATCTCAACGAAAATTCATCAAACTGATATTAAGATAGTACGTTTAAAGTAATGACAGATTTCATGATTTCATGAAATCTGTCATTATTATTAAAGATCGGTGTTTGAGATATTATCCTTCGAAGTTGAACAAAAGTTTAAAAATTGATCTGAACATCCGGCACTAAATTTTGTTTTATTGAAAATTCTTCTAATTACTAATTAATCTGACAATCATGAAAAGACTCTACAAATTTTTACCCATTGTAATTTTACCTGCTGTTTTAATACTTTATGCAAACAGTACCGGAAGTCCTGGCGGTAAAACCGGAAGCCCGGGCGATTCAAATGAAACATGTACCGAATGCCATAGTGGAACGGCTACATCTAAAACCGGATGGATTACATCAAGCATTCCTGCGGGTGGTTACACTCCGGGTGAAACGTATTTGATTACTGCAACAGGCACGCACAATGGTGTTGTGAAGTTTGGTTTTGAATTAACCGCAGAAACAGCGAGTGGTACTAAAATCGGAACTTTAGCGATTACCGAAGCCACGCGTACCAAACTTACAAATCAGAACAAAGCAGTTACACATAAGGCTGCCGGCAACGTACCCAATGGTAATACAAATACCTGGACCGTAAACTGGACAGCGCCTGCTTCAGATGTTGGTACAATCCGTTTTTATGGTGCATTTAATGCGGCCAACGGTAATGGAAATAATTCGGGTGACGTTATTTATACAAGCAACCTGTTTGTAAATGCAGCCCAACCAGGCACTTTGCTGAGTGTTTCTCCTGATCATGCCGATCAGAACCAAACCGTTGAAGTAACAGTAACCGGTCAAAATACAAACTGGTCAAGTCCGGCACCTGTTGTGAAAATGAGAAATCACAATAATACAGGCGAGCAATTCAGTGCATCGCAGGTTCAGGTTATCAGCCAAACAGTGTTGCATGCAACTTTTACTGTTCCGGTAGGAGCCACCTTGGGTATGTACGACTTATTGGCAGATGAGCTGGTTTTGCCATCCTGTTTTATGGTAACGGTTGTTAATTCAATCGAAGACGAAGCAGCAGCTTTAACGACAGTTTATCCAAATCCGGCTTCTGATGTTGTCTGGATTGAATCAGCCGTTGCAACTAAATTTTCGATGTATGATATTACGGGAAAACTACTTATTCAACAGATAGTAGAACAAGGAAAAACCTCTTTTGACCTGTCTGGTTTTAAAGCTGGAATATATCTTGTTGTGACTGAAAATAATAATGGTAACCAGGAAGTAAATAAACTGATTATCCGATAACAGTTTAGTACTCTAATTTTGAGGTTGTCCGGCAAGCCGGACAACCTTTTTTGTTTTCTTAATTTTGTATCTTTATCGGATAAAAATTACTAATCAGGTTAAATCAGTCAATCATGGAAAAGGTTTGTTTATCCTGTGGTGAACGGCTTCTTGGACGTTCAGACAAAAAATTTTGCAGTGATTCGTGCCGGAATAATTACCACCATCATGCACTTAACGAAAACACCAATTTCATTCGAAATATCAGCAATCAATTGAAGCGCAACCGGATGATATTGAAGGACTTGAATCCTGATGGAAAATCACGGACGAAAAGAGAAACCTTGTTAAAAGCAGGGTTTAATTTTAAATATTTCACACATATTTATACTACAAAAGACGGACGTACCTATTATTTTGTTTTTGATCAGGGATATACCCAACACGAAAATGATTACTTCACACTGGTACAGAATGAAGAAATCTGAACTCATATTTCGATCTGAAGTCCGTCCCAGGCCAACGACATTCCTTCAGGTAGTACCGGATTTATGTCGCAACTTTTTCCCATCAGATGACTTATATGTGTGAAAAAAGTCTGTTCTGATCCAAGTTGTTTGGCAACTTCAATGGCCTCATCTAATGTAAAATGTGAAGGGTGTTTGTATTTACGCAAGGCATCAATTATCAAAATCTTAACACCTCTTAGTAATTGCATACTCTCTTCAGGAATGAAATTTACATCGGTGATATAGGCAAAATCACCAATACGGAATCCATATACACTTAAATGCATATGTCTGACTTTTATCGGCTGAATCAAAATATGATCAATTTGAAAGGCGTGCTCATCGAGATTAATTAAATCGAAATCGGGTACGCCAGGATATTTATCGTCAGTAAAAGCATACGAAAATTCTTCCTTAATTCTTAGTTGATCGCGCTTTGCAGCGTAAACACGCATGGCTTTTTTAAACAGATAGTTGAATGAACGTACATCATCAAGGCCGGCAATATGATCTTTATGACAATGGGTTATCAGGATTGCATCAACTTTTTTTACCTTCTCGCGAAGCAATTGTTGTCTGAAATCGGGACCAGCGTCAACCACAATGGTTGTACCTTCACTTTCGATCATGATCGATGAACGCAATCGCTTATCTAACGGGTCATTCGATTTGCAAACATCACAATCACATGCAATTACAGGAACACCTTGTGATGTACCACTTCCTAAAACAGTGATTTTCAAGTTTTTTTTTATGCAAAGTAATAGATTTTATACGGAAGTATATGCTGTTTCATGCGAATTTTAATTTAGGGCATATCAAGTCTTAATATTAAAGAGTTATCTCCAAAGTAAGTTGATTTGTTTTGGAAACACATCGATAAAAGTCAAATCGGGGATATGTATTTTGGATCGCAATATTTTTTTTAGAAACCAACAACAGCAGATAATTCATTACTTTTACAGCCTTAAATCCGATTCATTAATTTATAATAAATCGCCTGACATTGATTACAAAATATTTTCTGAAAAAACGCATTTTGCGTTCAATTGATAGTCCGCGACCTGCAAATCTGATTGATTTTAACGATGCCAAAACCATTGCTATTGTCTCAATGGTTACGAAAGATTTGCGATATAATGGGGCAGGAGAAGAATTAAATCGTTTTGCTGCCGGCAGCAACAATGAATTCTTTTTTTATGCACATCCCAAATTGCAAATCCCTGATGATTTTATCGGGGGTAAACTACACCGCATCTCGGGAAAGGACTTTTCATTTTTTGGATTTCCAAAGGTTCATTTGCTCGAAAATATCAGGGCAAAACAGTTTGATTTACTGATTAATATTGATTTTTCGAACCATATTTTCAGTCATTTCTTATCCTCCGAAATACCGGCAAAATTCAAAGTTGGCTTATCGGTTGATGAGTTTACCAACATTTATGATCTGACCTTACGTTTGGCTGAGAATAATACGACCGATGAATTTTTTAAACACCTTAATTTCTACTTAAACGCATTGAAAGGTAAACCCTATGAAAAATAAATTGTCAGGAACAGGTGTTGCTTTAGTCACTCCATTTAATAATGATTTCTCAGTCGATTATCAATCATTGCGAAACATCGTGAATTATGTCATTGATAACGGAGTTGACTTTTTGGTTGCCCTTGGAACTACAGGTGAACCGGCAACCTTGAATGCCAAAGAAAAAGAACTTGTTGTTAAAACTATCGTAGAAACTGCACAAAAACGTGTTCCCGTTGTGGTTGGAATAGGAGGGAACGATACCTTATCAGTTGTTGAACAAATTAAAAATTATAGTTTCACTGGTATTGATGCTATCTTATCTGTTGTACCATATTATACCAAACCCCAGCAAGACGGTTTGTTTGCTCATTTCGATGCTGTGGCATCTGCTTCACCGGTGCCCATCATTTTATATAATGTTCCTGGCAGAACGAGTGTTAATATGTTGGCTGATACAACCTTGAAATTGGCCGAACGGCACCAGAATATCGTTGCAGTTAAAGAAGCATCGGGCGATTTTGCACAGATAATGAAGATAATACAATATAAACCCGCACATTTTGAGGTGCTATCGGGCGATGACGCAATTACCTTACCATTAATAGCCTGTGGCGCTACAGGAGTGATTTCGGTAGTGGCAAACGCTTTGGCTGGTGATTTTAGTAAGATGGTAAAATCAGCAATGAACAATCAATTTGTTGAGGCAAAAGTTCTGCATTACAAGCTTTTAGAAATGACCGGATTGTTTTTTGCCAACGGTAGCCCCTCGGGTGTGAAATCGCTTATGGCTGAAATGGGTTTATGTTCCGAAATTGTTCGCTTGCCGCTGGTACCGGTAAATGCGATGATTAAGAATCAAATAATCGATGAGTGGAATCGAATCAAATAAAAAATTACCGATGAAATCTATTACCAGATTACTTTTTGTTTTTACATTTTTAGTTCAGATTCAATCTCTTACAGGTCAAACAGTTGATTTAAAGACACTTTATGAGAGCCGTTCTGAAATTTATTTCAGGGTGAAATTCAATTCCGTTAAAGAACTGGCAGAGATTGATAAACTTGTTTATGTTGATAAAATAGAAAATCAGCACTGTATTGCCTATGCTTCAAAAATTCAGTTCAGCGCTTTAATAAATGCCGGATATCAGGCTGAATTATTGGTTCCACCTTCGATGCAAACGACTGATTTGAAAATGACTTCGAATGTTCTCAGAGAAACTTTCGAATGGGACTCATATCCTACTTATAGTGCGTTTGTTGCCATGATGAATAGTTTTCAATCGGATTATCCGGCACTTTGCTCGATCCATTCAATAGCTACATTACAAAGCGGACATCAGTTGTTGGTGGCTCAGATAAATAATGGTACTTCGGCAGGTAAACCTCAGTTTCTTTATTCATCAACAATACACGGCGACGAAACCACCGGTTATATACTTACGCTCCGATTGATCGATTACCTTTTATCAAATTATGGCACCAATGATGAAGTTACAAACATCGTGGATAATACGGATATCTGGATTTGTCCGCTTGCCAATCCTGATGGTACTTATTATTTTAACGATAATACGGTGAATGGTGCAACACGTGGAAATGCCAATGGTGTCGATCTTAACCGTAATTATCCCGATCCCGAAGATGGTGCTCATCCTGATGGAAACTTTTATCAGCCTGAAACGGTGGCGTTTATGAATCTCGCTAATGAAAATAACTTCACAATGGCAGCAAATTATCATGGTGGAGCCGAAGTGCTTAATTATCCATGGGATACCTGGGTAAGACGTCATGCTGACGATGACTGGTGGATTTTCGTTAGCAGGGAATATGCCGACACTGTGCATGCAAATAGTCAAAGCGGTTATATGACCGATTTAAATAATGGTATAACAAATGGGTATGATTGGTATAGTATCAGTGGTGGCCGTCAGGATTATATGAACTTTTTCAGGCATTGTCGCGAGGTTACCATTGAGGTATCTGCTGCAAAAACACTGCCTGCCAATCAGTTACAGGCACATTGGAATTATAATTACCGATCGATGTTAAATTATATGGAAGAATCGGTATTTGGTTTTACAGGAACGGTAATCGATTCTATCACCCGACAACCTATCATCGCCAGGGTTGAATTATTGGGGCATGATGTTGATAGTTCATTGGTTTACAGTAGTTTACCACTTGGCGATTATCATCGTCCTGTAAAAAATGGAACCTACGATATTGTTTTCTCAGCAACAGGTTACAGTCCGAAAACGATTAGTAATGTTCAAATAGATAATTATCAGATTATTACAAATAATATTGAATTGGTGCCCGGTTCAATCATTGCTGATTTTGAAGCAAGCGCCACTTCATTAAACAGAGATGGCATCATCGATTTTTTTGATCGTTCTTTTGGTCAGAATATCATTAGCTGGAATTGGTATTTCGAAGGGGCAGTGCCATCAACATCAACCATTCAAAACCCAACCGGCATCACGTATCCCGAAGTTGGCGATTATGATGTACAGCTGACAATCACGAACTCGGATGGTCAGACTGATGTTATACTGATTGAAGATTACATACATGTGAATCTGAACTTCGTGATGCAGAACGGAACTATCGTAACCTGTGATGGATTGTTTTTTGACAGTGGTGGACAAAATTCAGATTATGGTGACAATCAAAATTTGTTATTGTCTTTTATTCCTGATTCGGCTGAACATTTGATGTCGTTGCAATTTACAGCTTTTGATGTTGAACAGGATGCTAATTGCAATTACGATTGGATGAAGATTTATGATGGTTTAAGCACTGATTCACAATTGATTGGCGAATGGTGTGGAATTAATACACCTGGTTTGGTAAAAGCAACGAATGTTGATGGAGCACTTACAATAAATTTTCATTCGGATGAATCTGAACACGGAACAGGATGGAGCGCTGTGGTAAGTTGCATACCAACTGTTTCGGTGAATGAGCTTACTGCCGATGTTATCAGTATATATCCAAATCCGGCATCTGATGTAAATACTATGTTGGAAAGTATCGAACCAATGTATCAGATTTCATTGATCGATGTTCAGGGTAAAATAATAAAAGAGGAATTGTTGGGTGGGCTTAAGATACATTCCTTAAAAACAGGGAATCTTGTGCCCGGGATATATTTTATTCGTATCCGCACAAGCCGGTCAACGATGGTGAAACAACTCGTTATTTTGTAATCAGTTCCACCCGAAATAAAAGCCGTTGTGCATGATTAATCGCGAACCAAGGTAAAAAAGCAAAGTAAAAATTACCAGCCCGCGCATTGGCCTGATTTTACGGTTATCGTCATCATCAAACATTAATTCATCGCCAAAACGCGAACGCATATAAAAAATGATGAGCATCATGCCCAATATGATCCAGCTAAAACGCTCATGAAAAAAACTCTTCGGAACAAAGTACAGATACACCATAACTGAACCGATCAGGTAAGGAACAAAAACCTGGGCGGTAAGAAAAAACGGGGAGATTTTTTCAGTAAATTTTACAAAATATACATTGGCCGAAGTTGTGATCATACTGAAAGCGAAGATGGAGACGGTCAGTAATCCAAAAAAACCAACCATGGCAAGCAGTAATTTGGCGGTATCCTGAAGATACATCCAGTTAAAAACGTGTCCCATTCCCTGGGTGAGTAAATTACCTAAAAGCAAGCCTCCAAAAAAATATGTGGCTGAATGAATGAATAACCAGAAAAAAAAGATTTTCACAGGTATAGGATCAGCCAACAAACTATAAAAACCCAGAATAGAGAGAATCCCAATCAATAATGTCGCAATATACCCTGCACTGAAAATCACAAAAACTGCATCATGTGTCCATTGATATGGCTCAATATGGAAAAAATAGGTAGCGTAATCAATCGTGATCGGGTAATCATACATACCGGCTGTTAGCACAAACATCATCTGGTTGACGTAAAAAATGAACAAATACGCCATCACAAATGAAGCGGTAGAATTGATTGTGATTATCCAAAAATTGTATCTGGTAAGTTGAGTTTCCAATAGTGTTTTTTGTTTTTTAAAAGAGCCATCATTCAGATGGCTCTTTTTCGATCTTATTATAAACCACCAATATCGGCCATCGATGTCGGGTATTTGTTTTGTTCAAGTTTTTCCTTCACTTCCTTGAAAGCCTTAATTGTGTAAGCAACATCATCAAGTGTATGCGCAGCAGTAGGTATTAGGCGAAGAAGGATAACTCCCTTGGGTACAACCGGATAGGTCACTATCGAACAGAAAATATTATAATTCTCGCGCAGGTCGAATGTGATTTGTGTGGCTTCACCAACACCGCCGTATAACATAACCGGGGTAACAGGTGATTCGGTATTGCCAATATTCAATCCTGCATCCGTTAAGCCTTTTTGCAGGGCATTAACAATAATCCATAGTTTTTCGCGGTGTATGGGTTGGGTGCGAATTAACTCAAGGCGTTTTAAGGCACCGATTACCATCGGCATCGGTAACGATTTCGCAAATATCTGCGACCGCATATTATACATGAGGTATTTTATCACCTGTTTTGGTCCGGCAATAAAGCCACCAATACCAGCCATCGATTTGGCAAAAGTGCCAAAATAAAGATCAACATCTTTTCGAACACCAAAATGTTCATCGGTTCCGGCGCCTGTTGGCCCCATGGTTCCAAAACCGTGGGCATCATCAACCAGCAATCTGAAATTGTATTTTTCTTTTAAAGCAACAATAGCTTTCAGGTTACCCAAATCGCCCGACATTCCATAAACGCCTTCCGTAATGACTAAAATCCCTCCACCGGTTTCTTCAGTCATTTTTGTAGCACGTTGAAGTTGTTTTTCGAGGCTTTCCATATTGTTATGCGGATAAACAAAGCGTTTTCCGATATGGAGCCGCATTCCATCGAGGATACACGCATGGGCTTCTGAATCGTAAACGATCACGTCTTTGCGATCGACCATGTTATCGATGATTGAAACCATTCCCTGATAACCGTAGTTTAAAAGGTAGGCTGATTCGCGGCCAACATAGTCAGCCAGCTCACGTTCGAGTTGCTGATGGAAATTTGTTTGTCCCGACATCATTCTGGCGCCCATAGGATACGCCATTCCATACTTGGCGGCACCATCGGCATCGGCTTTCCTTACCTCGGGATGGTTTGCCAAACCCAGGTAATTATTTAAACTCCAGATTAACCTTTCTTTTCCCTTGAAAATCATTTTATTACCAATCTCACCTTCGAGTTTTGGGAACATAAAATAGCCTTCGGCCTGGTCAGCATAAATCCCTAACGGACCCAGATTTACGGTACATTTATTGAAAACATCCACTTTAATTCAATTTTAAATTATTGGCAAATTTATAAATTTATCCTTAGTTTGATGTGGGGATTGCTTCTATATTTTTCTGACTGCTTACTGTTTGTCCTTCTAAACTGAATAATTCATCTCGCAAACCTGCCTGGCGGCTGACAGGGGTGCAAAGGTGCAAAGTTCTGAATTGCAATATTTTAATACCGGAATACAAATATCTATTTTTTTCAATAGTTTTCACTCAACTACATATACACTGCGACCCTGTCTGCCGCCAGGCAGGTTAGCGGATTTGCGACATTTTTTTGTGAATAATACAGGCTAAAACATTTTTTACAGAATGCAATATTTATTTTTTGCTATTGCCTGAAATTGAGTGGAATAGGTCGAAATATTTTTTTATACCTACCCTAAAATGAAAGTACCGATAAAAACATTTATGGATAGCTACATGAAAATGAAAGTACCGATAAAAACATTTATGGATAGCTACATGAAAATGAAAGTACCAATAAAAACATTTATGGATAGCTACATGAAAATGAAAGTACCAATAAAAACATTTATGGATGGTTACCTGAAAATGAAAGTAGCAATAAAAACATTTATGGATAGCTACATGAAAATGAAAGTATCAATAAAAACATTTATGGATAGCTACCCGAAAATGAAAGTACCAATAAAAACATTTATGGATGGCTACATGAAAATGAAAGTACCGATAAATAACTTATTTGATATATAGTCATGAATGAAACATGCTTATAAATGAAGTTTCAGGAACTAATTGGCAAGATAGGCTCACCAAAAAAATAATTTACAAATCTGAATCCGGTTTATTACACGTATTTAATTTCTATCTTTGAAAGAAAATGATAAACGGTGAACCTGCGTATAGCCCGCCAATTTCGGATGATTTGAGCAGGTGTATGGATATATATACGAGTTGGTGGCAACCACAGGAAACGGCACGCTGTGGACTTTTGTAGTATAGGATCTTTTCTAATAGACAGACATAATTAATAATAGAACAATACACACATAATATGAAATATCAATTTGCTTTTTTTGACGGTGATAATGTTGGCAATACCCTTGAGATTTTACTTCTGGACAACAACGTCCGACAAGCTCAGAATTTATCTGAAAATATCAATAGGGCAATAATTGAAATAAAAGAAAAATTACAGAACAAAGGCGATATTATTATTGCAGGAGGGGATGATATTTTAGTGAGATTAAAAAACGATGATGATTTAGTTAAAATACTTGAAGATATACGCCAAATATTTGCAAATACAACGGGATTGACAATTAGCTGTGGAGTAGGTAAAGATATACAAACAGCTATTTATCAACTCAGTATAGCTAAGCTCTATGGGAAAAATCAAATCAAATTCTCTAAATAATGGCAAGCAAACAATTGTACATTTTTGTAACTTCAAACACACCTGATATTTATATAAATGCAATTCGGCATTGTTATCAAAATGATGATATAGGGAAAGACATTTTTTTTATTAGCATTTTTGAAGATAACGATAAAAGAGATGATGCTGAGAGTTATCTAAATGAGGTTATTAATAGAATCAATTCTCAAATAAAAAACTTATCGAATGGGACATATTTTTCCACCAAGGAAAAGAATACTATATCAATAGACATTAAAGAAAATCATAAAAGTAAATATGCCGCACTTTTAAGCCTAAAATTTATACCCAAAGCAATCCTCTATAACGATCTGGAAAAAGAATTGAAAAAAATAATTAATAGGCAGGGTATTTTTGACGTTACAGGTTTTCAAAAAGATTATTTGATTGATGTTTATACTCTTTCACATATATTAGAAAATTCAAATCTTTACTATTTTAAAATCAAAAAACTAAAAAATAGAACCTATGATGAGTCGGAATTAATTCACAATCTATTTCTGCATAATGATTATGAATATGAAAACATTTCAGAAAGCCATGTAACATTTGGAACTTCGATTATTAAGTCCGGTAAGATTGAAGAATTAAATTCAAGGGATTTGGAAATAGCTTCTCTTATTGATGGTTGGGCTACTTCTTATGCAAAAATCATAACAAATATTTTCAGAGCCTTAATAATAATCCCTATTGTTGTTTTCATCATACTATTTTTACAGAATATAGAAAGTTGGAATAAAATTGAACCTTGGACATTCCTATTGCTTGCACCAGCAATCTGGGTTCTTAACCTATTTTTTCAGATATTTTCCGGGAAAAATATGGGAGAATCATTGAAGATTAATAATTTATATAACTGGCTAAAATACAATAAAATATCAAAGATTAGTGGTGCAATAAAAAACTCAGAAAAATGATTTATTGGAAAATATTGTACCGATAATTATTGGTATCTAGGATGAGTTACTTTTATATTTTTTAGACAGTTTTCTATAGTAAAGGCGGCTTTTATAACACTTGCATATAATTGGACTGAAAAGCGGCTGCCACCAACTTCAGCTACCCGTCAAGTGCGGCAACAGTGGGTATTCAGT
>JABFQW010000062.1 GCA_013141455.1 Bacteroidales bacterium | reverse complement strand
TCCAATGAACCGCCACCCGAGGTGCAAGTAAAAATGATTTCACCAAACGTTGCCGCATCGGCGAAAGTCCCACTGCTGGTATTGCCAGCATGTTTTGCTAAAAAAGCCTGTGCTTTTTCGTTGTTTGCTGTTCTGGAGCCCATCATCACCTGATGTCCCAATTCGATCAATTTTGTACCAATAGTTTCACCAACCATTCCGGTACCCAATACTGCTATTTTGGTCATGTCTTGTTTTTTTAAGGTTAATCGAATTTTTTATTGTGTTGTATTCTGTTTTCAATAAACAGGCAAACCCGTTAATTGTTTTATTTGAAGAAAGTAAGATTTGAACCTTTCTTAATGAAAGAGGGAATAATATGGGTGATTCTCCTTTTCAAACTGATAATTTTTGTATTATTGAATGTTAATACAATGATCGAAATGAAGCGTTATTTTACCTGTTTTTTTCTCCTTTTTTTCTCGCCTGGTTTTGCCCAGCATCTAATAAAACAGCCCGATCCTGTTTTACCGGTACCTACGCAGCGTCAGCTTGATTGGATGTCGATGGAGATGAATGCATTTATTCATTTTACTACCAATACTTTTACCGATTTGGAATGGGGCAATGGTGATGAAAATGAATCGGTGTTTAATCCTACCGAAGCAAAGCCAGATCAATGGGTCGAAGTTTTGAAAAACACAGGATTTAAGGGATTGATACTCACCTGCAAGCATCACGATGGATTTTGCCTCTGGCCTTCTTCTTATACAACGCATTCAATAAAAAATAGTCCGTACAAAAATGGCGAGGCTGATCTGGTTCGTGAAGTTTCGGATGCCTGTAAAAAAGCAGGACTTAAGTTTGGGATTTACCTCTCTCCGTGGGATCGTAACAGCGCCGTTTATGCAAAACCTGAGTATATCAACTATTACCGCAACCAGATAACTGAACTTATGTCAAACTACGGTCCGATCTTCGAGTTGTGGTTCGATGGTGCCAATGGTGGAACCGGATATTATGGTGGAGCCAATGAAAAGCGACAGATATCGCAGGATTATTATGATTGGGGAAACACCATAAAACTTGCCCGGTCACTACAAAAAGAAGAATTTGTCATTTTCAGCGATGCCGGACCTGATATTCGCTGGGTTGGAAATGAACAGGGTTATGTGTGCGAAACAAACTGGTATTCAATTGATCCTGATTCATGCCATATCAGGCGGCCAGGTTTTGAGAAGATCATAGGTGCAGGTATGGAAAACGGGTCCGATTGGATACCTTCAGAAGTGGATGTTTCCATACGGCCGGGATGGTTTTATCATGCCAACGAAGATTCATTGGTGAAAACACCGGAACAATTGTTTGAGATTTACCTTCAATCTGTAGGACGAGGCGCTGTATTGCTGCTAAACATTCCACCTGACCGCCGTGGACTTATCCATGAAAATGATGTTAAATCACTACAAGGCTTCCGGCAAATGCTTGATCGAACATTTAAAACCAATCTTATCGCAGGAGCAAAAATTT
Organism: Bacteroidales bacterium; assembly: GCA_013141455.1. GTDB lineage: Bacteria > Bacteroidota > Bacteroidia > Bacteroidales > F082 > CAJBPB01. The sequence continues at coordinate 30,185 of JABFQW010000062.1, read as the reverse complement.
CGGTTAGTACTATTCGTGGCAATGAAAAAGCATTCGATGGTGGCCAATTAATTGATAACAATCCTGATACTTATTGGGCTACGGATGATACGGTTACAACCGGCAGCATCGAAATTGAAATGAAAAAGGAGCAAACCATTAACTACGTAGTGTTGCACGAATACCTAAATCTCGGACAGCGGGTGAAAGCATTTACAGTAGAAGTAAAAAAAGGTGACAATTGGATTCAAGTGGCTTCAGCGACCACGATGGGATATAAAAGAATCTTAAAAATCGGGCCTGTTACTACCGACAAAATTCGGGTAAATTTCACGGATGCAAAGGCCTGCCTGACGGTATCGGGGATTGAGGTTTTTTGAAAAACGATAGATATTATTTTGTAAAAATGTAAATTATTCAGGTTTGATTTTATCATAAAAAAATGCGTTTAGTTAAAGAAATTAGTATTGCCGCCCTGCTGTTGCTTGTGATGAATATTGGCGTTATTGCACAACAGCATAATTTTCAGATCGGAAATTCTCAGTTTTTATACGACGGGAAACCAATCCAAATCCATTCAGGAGAGATGCACTATCCGCGTATTCCCGAAGCCTATTGGCGACATCGGGTGCAGATGGCCAAAGCGATGGGGCTGAATACCATTGCTGTATATTGCTTTTGGAACTTTCATAATACTTCACCGGGTGTTTGGGACTTCAATTCAGAAAGGCATGATGTAACCAAATTCATAAAAATTTGTCAGGAAGAGGAGATGTTTGTGATACTTCGCCCCGGGCCATATGTGTGCGCCGAATGGGAATTTGGCGGTTATCCGTGGTGGATTCAAAACAACAGCGACCTTGTCATTCGCACCAACCAGCCTTTTCTCGATTCATGCAAGGTATATATTCACCAACTTGCCGGACAACTGAAAGATTTGCAGATTACCCATGGCGGACCCATCATCATGGTTCAGGTTGAAAATGAATTTGGTTCGTATATGGCACAACGAACCGATATTCCGAAAGAGCAACACCGGCAATACTATTTGTCAATCCAAAAAATGTTGCAGGAGGCTGGTTTTGACGTGCCTATGTTCACTTCAGATGGTGACTGGCTGTTCGAAGATGGCGCCATTCCTGGTGTATTGCCAACTGCCAATGGTGAAGTGGATGTCGAAAATCTTAAAAAATGTGTGGATGCTTATTATCCGGGTGGACCGTATATGGTGGCTGAATACTATCCCGGCTGGCTCGACCACTGGGCAGAACCTTTTGTCCGGATTAATCAGGAACAGACTGTAAATCAAATCGAAAAATTCCTCCAAAACAACATCAGTTTTAATATTTATATGGTTCATGGTGGTACAAATTTCGCCTTCACTTCCGGGGCAAACTTTAATGATACCTATGGAATTCAGCCTGATATCACAAGCTATGATTATGATGCTCCCATCAGTGAATCTGGAATGGCTACACTCAAATATCTGGCTTTGCGTGAGTTGATGAAAAAATATGTTACAGATTCTCTGCCTGAAATCCCTGCTCCTCTATCTGTAATCAAAATTCCCGACATCAAACTCAATGAACAGGAGGATTTTTTTGAATGGAAAAATGCCATCACAGCTGTAAAAAATGATACGCCCCTATCATTTGAACAACTTGGTCAGGGACATGGTTATGTGCTTTACAGCAAACGATTCGAGCAGGCTGTGAAAGGGAAAATGATGGTGAACGGTCTGCGTGATTACGCTTTAGTTTACATAAACGGCAACAAAATAGGAGCGTTGAATCGCATTTACAAAACGTTTGAAATGGAAGTGGATATTCCGGCAAACGGAAAGTTGGAAATATTGGTCGAAAACATGGGGCGAATAAACTATGGAGCCGAAATTCCAAACAATTTTAAAGGCATCATTTCACTAATTACGATTAATGGTACCGAAATTCGTGGTGATTGGGAAATGTACAAGATTCCGATGGATCAGACTCCCAAAATTGCAACTGCTAAAAATGCTGTGAAAGCCGGACTACCGGCAATTTACCGGGGTACATTCTATGCAGAAAAACCAGGTGATGTTTTTCTGGATATGCAGGGCTGGGGAAAGGGAATTGTGTTTGTAAACGGGAAAAATCTTGGACGGTACTGGAAAGTTGGACCGCAGCAAACACTCTATCTGCCTGGCTGCTGGCTGAGGCAAGGTGAAAATGAAGTGGTGATTTTCGAACAGTTGAACGACAATCTTCAATCAGTTTTGAAAACCACTGATCGAGCAATACTTGAAGAACTCAATATTGAAAAGATATAAAAATTTCATCTGATTCTTTAATTTTCATAATGTCAGGCGAGAAAAATAAAAACTGAGAAACTGTCTAAAATTTTAACTTAAGTTGAGTGTTATAATCAAATGTCAGGCTGAGCGCAGTCGAAGCCGACCAAACAAACAAAAAAACTCGTTTATAATTTTAAAAAAGAGCATTTCGACTTCGCTCAATGTGACAGAAATACGAGTTTTTATCATTTATAATTTCATTTTAACATTTTTAGACAGTTTCTGAATTATCCCAACATATTTTCAGTGTGTTATTCTTCAACTTTCAATATCTCTCTTAACCTGATGTCGTTACTTGAAGCACCGATCATCAACCTGAATTCGCCGGGTTCAACAATAGATTTCATTTTCTCGTCAAGCATACTGAGTAATTCAGGAGTTATTTCAAAGATGAGTTCTTTCGATTCTCCTTTTTTCAAATGAATTCGCTGAAAACCTTTTAGTTCCATCACAGGTCGGGCAACAGAAGCAAAAAGATCTTTTATGTATAATTGAACTACTTCGTCACCATCAAATTCACCCGTATTCGTAAGGCTGAACCTGATAGTTGTGCTTTCATTGGATCTGATTGTTGGCCTATCGATTTTCAGATTACTATAGGCAAACTGAGTGTAGCTTAAACCGTAACCAAATGGAAACAACGGTTTTCCGCTAAGGTTAACATAATCATCACCCCTTCCGGTTGGTTTGTGATTATAAATCAGTGGTAGCTGAGATTCGTGCATCGGAAAAGTGACCGGCAATCGCCCGGCCGGATTGTAATCGCCAAACAAAACATCAGCAATGGCATTTCCACCTTCATCACCCGGATACCAAACATCGATGATTGATGACACTTGGTTTATCCAGTTACTCATAGTTATAGAGCTACCTCCGACCAAAACAAGCACAACAGGTTTTCCGGTGGCTGCAACTCTCAAAATCAGCTCTTCCTGATGGCCGGGTAACGAAAGAAATGCTCTGTCACGAAACTCACCTTCCTCAATGCCGGCAACAACAATGGCGACATCACTTTGCCCGACCATCGCCACTGCCTGGTTTATTTCTTTTTCCCATTTCTTCTCCACACCAAGGTTCCAGACCAATTTGAACCGCACGTTTCCGACCGTTTCATAAAATTCAACCCTGATATCGTACGCTTTTCCTTTTTCGAAATGGTAATTTTTGGTAAGCAATTGAAAAGTTTGTTTCCTCCAGTTATCAATAATCAGCACATCATTGATATATAAGCGATACCCATCATCGCCATGGATTCCGATGTCAAAATTCCCGGTTGCTGAAGGAATAAGTTTCCCGGTCCACCTGACTGAAAAACAGTCGTACCTGATTTTTTTCTGATCGGGCGAAAACAAGGTCCATCCAAAATTGAGCGAAGGATCAATGCGTGTCAGAGCTGGTTCACCCTCAAGTGTTGTATTGTTGAAATATTCTCCTTTCAAACCTGATTCTGATTTCCCATCATGAAAGCAATTCAGGTTTTCCGTTGGAATGGTCACAAAATCAATCGATTCCCTGCCACAGCCCGGACTGTAATTTATTTTGCATGATGTTCCTATCTTGTTTTTGATTCCCTGTAAAATGCTGACAGGCTTATTTCCCGGGCCGGAATAACCGCCGGGACGGGCTTCTTCAGCATCGATTCCGATAACGGCGACTGACTTTATGTTTTTATCCAATGGAAGTTGGTTTTTTTCATTTTTCAGTAACACGATCGATTCGAGCGCAGCTTTCTTTGCTACTGCCCGATGCGCATCAGTACCGTTCCATTTTTCAGATTCAAGCGGGTTTACATAAGGATTTTCGAATAATCCTAATTTAAATTTTGCCCGCAGTATCCTGCGAACCGCTTCATCCATGGCCTTTTGATCAATCATTCTTTTTTCGAAAGCTTCAAAAAAAAGCGGATAGTGATCGTATGAAGTCTGAAAGATGACATCCAAACCATTTTCAATGGACTGTTTTGTCGATTCAGCATAATCCTTAGCCGTGAAGTGCAACACATTGGAACCGCCTGTCGCTCCTGCGTCAGAAACAACGAATCCATCAAAACCCCATTCTTTTTTCAGTTTCTGATTTAATAACCAGTCATTTGCCGAACATTGTCTGCCGTCCAACGAATTGTAGGCCGTCATCACCGATCCGGCATTGGCTTTTTGAATGCATGCTTTGAAGGGAGGTAAATAAATTTCTTCAAGGATTCTGTCATTAAAATGGATCGGGTAACTGTCCCTTCCACCTTCGCCAACATTTGCAATAAAATGTTTCGGGGTGGTAATAACACCTGATTGTTCAAACTGTGTAATATAGGACAACGCCATTTGGGTTGTGAGAAACGGATCTTCACCATACGTTTCTTCGGTTCTTCCCCATCTCACGTCGCTGGCAATATTTAATACCGGCGACAGAATCTGCCTGATTCCCCTTGTCTTCGTCTCCATGGTGATGGCATGGGCAACATCGCCCATTAAAGCAGTATCCCAGCTTGCTGCCAACGCGATGGCTTGCGGGAAAACGGTAGCACCTTCCCGCACCAATCCATGCAATGCTTCATCAAAAGGAATAATGGGTATTCCCAACCGGGTTTCTTCAATAAAGTATTTCTGAATTTCGTTGATTAACACAGCCGTTTCTTTGGCAGCGCTACCACCCGAATAGTCGAGCAGTTGTTCTGCTTCATTTCCTGATTTCCCTTTTGCCGACACCTGAAACCCAAATATTCCATGCTTGTATTTTTCTTTTCCGTCAGACAAATCACCCGGAATCATGAATAATTGCCAGAATTTCTCTTCCAGGGTCATTCTCGCCAACAGATCGTCAACCCTTTCTTCCATGGGGATACCCGGATTTTTGTATTTCAACGTATCCTTCCGCTTGCATGAAATAACCGTTGTTGTTAAAGCGATAAGAAACAGGTAAAAAGCAATATTTTTAAAGTTGTTCACACGCATTGTAATGTAGGATTGATAAGGGTAATAGACAATGTAATCTGCTTTTTTACTATTTTTTTATTTCTGAAACTCTAATTGTCCAGACATAGTTGCAGGGCGGGTTTTTCTGTAAATTTTCAGGAATAATAATTTTAAAACCATTTCCATTCAATTCCCATTTCAATGCCTTGTCGAAACCAAGAAGCGTAATGACAGCGCCATCGGCAGGTTGATGAGATGCGATATTGATTTCAGACGGCATGTTTGTTTCCTTCTCTTCAGCCATATAGAAAAAATACGTGTTTCCATCTGCTTGTTGTGTCATGCAAATATTTTTCTCTTTGTAAGGTTCAAGTACCTTGCTGTTGTAAATTCCTTCGCTGTTTATTTTCATCCAGTTTCCATATTCCTCAAGCAAAACATAGGCTTCTTTTGGCCATTCACCTTCGGGGCTTGGTGCAATATTTAACAACAGATTTCCTCCTTTCGCAACAATATCTACCAACAATTGCACCCCTTCTCTACCACTTATGTGTGTCGGATCTTTATGAAAAGACCAGCTTTTACCTGCAATGATGCACGATTCCCAGGGATAAGACAGGGGTTTTTCAGGAACGCGGTTTTCAGGGGTAAGGTAATTTTGATTTTTACCATGCACAGCGCGGTCAACAACAATTAAACCGGGCTGTTTTTCTCTGGCTTTGATCACGACCTCATCCATCTTAATGTCCTGGTTGATGATCCGGCGTGGTAAATAGCCATTTTCAGTAGATTTCAATTCCTGATCATACCAATTTTGGATTTCGCTTTTCGGGACTTTTCTGACCCAACCGCCGTCTAACCATAAAATATCAACTTTGCCATAATCGGTGAGTAATTCCATGATCTGATTCTGGGTGAATTCGACGAATTTATTCCATTTTTCGGCATTGGCTTCAGGCTCATAATTTACATTACGGTCGCGGGGAGGATAGGTGGGATCCCAATAATATGGTGAATGCCAGTCTGGTTTTGAGAAATAGGCTCCGGTCCATAAGCCTTGCTTCCTGAATGCATCAAATATTTCCTTTGTGATATTTTTTCTGGAATTTTGTGAGAAAGGACATGCGGGATCGGTTATCTTATAATCTGTATATTTAGAATCGAACATACAAAAGCCATCGTGATGTTTGGTTGTAAAAACAACATATTTCATTCCGGCGTTTTTTGCGGCAGCCGCCCATTTTTCAGGATCGAATTTAATGGGGTTGAATGAGTTTTTTAAGCCTTCATACTCTTTTCTATAAGCAAAATAATCGCCTGGATTTGAACCGGCCTCGCGCTTACACCAATCATATTCTTCGGGGCTTATGGACCATGATTCCACAATTCCCCATTGGCTGTATGTGCCCCAATGCATGAGCAATCCGAATTTAATGTTCTGCCACTGACTCAATTTTTCCAGTACCAATGGATTCGTTTCAGGTACATAACGTTCATCTTCATATACCGCCTGTGAAAAAGAAATGGTTTGAAATGCAAGTAACGCGAACAGGATTAGGTTTCTTTTTAGATTGATCTTCATTTTCATTTAAGATTATTTATTTACCATGATGGTTTTTTAGAGCCAAATGCACAGCATGCTGAAGCAGCAATAAAAATATGAATAATTTGGATATAAAAACCATGTCGGTATCATAATCAAAGCATAGCCTGAGTATATGCGACTTTTAGGATATCAGGACAGCCATGTTTGAATGAAAACGATTCTTACAGTCGGTAAACGTTATCTCCGGATGATCAATTTTTGGTTTTCTGACCGGTTTTTAGTAATAATTGAGACCAGATATACGCCGGTTTTTAGGTCGCTGATATTCATTTCATGTCGATTCTGAACTGCTGTTTCTGATTTCAACCGTTTGCCCAACAGGCTGTATATTTGAATTTCGACCGGGTAAGTTTGAGAATCTCCCAGATCAAACATAACATAATCGTGGGCTGGGTTAGGATATAGGTAAACTTTAGGAACCTTCGGTTTCAGTTCAGGATCAAAGTTTATCAATGCATCAAAACTAAGATCATCAATGTATAATACTGAATTGCCTAAGGGTGATTGCCCGCCGGCGAATGCTAAAAGAAGAATCGTTGCACTATCGGGAGTACCGGTGTAGCCGTTGTTGTAATTTATCATTGTAGTGAAAGGAGTGTATTCCGTTACGGTTGCATAGTTCACAAAGTAACCACCACCAACTTCTGCTCCGGCTTCAAACATTTTAACCCCAATGACGTTTGGGTCGCCGTTTTGCGGGAAGAATTTATAATAACCATTGAGCGTTGAATCCTTTATGGTCACTGGAAATCCGGGTAAAGGGCCTGTTTCGCCCTGTGGACCGGTAAATGCCCAACCATAAACCCATCCGTTGGGTGTTAAGATATTTTCGATTCGTATCGCATATTCTCCGAAATTGTGATCGGTGGTTTTCGTCACCGGCAGATTACTCCCTATTGGCAGCATGAAATTTGGGGTAAACCAGTTATTGGGTTCTTCGGTTGTTTGGCTGTTCCAAAGCTCGAAATCACCATTGGGAAGTAGTAATGAGGTGTTGGTAAAAGATAATTCATCGGCAATCAAATAGCCAAAACCCGTGTTACTATTTGGATTGGTTGATGTGATACCTAATATCAACGAATCCGGCGTAAGTTCTGATAAGTAATTGACCATAAACGCAAGACGTACAAAACCGGAAGAATGATCTCCGGTGATATAATATAAATCATTACTCACAGGTGTTCCGTTCAATTTAAAGTATATCATCACCCAGGCTGAATCGCCTGGTTCGATATTGTAATTAAAAAAACCTACCAATGAATCAGGCCGGTCAGCAAAGGGGATGCCTCCCGAAAAACCTTCATCATCAGGGTTTCCGTAAATGATGGCACCGGGCATTTGCTGGTTTACAGAATCGCGTTCAAGCCTTACCGCGTAATTACCGATAAATCCGGGAGTTATTTGAGTCACCTTTCCTATAGCGGTCCAACCCGAAGGTGTTGAAAAGGTATGCGTTGTCCAGTTTTCAAAGCCATAGTTTGGTATCTGAGCCCATGTAGTTATCATCATTACTAAGATGACAGATAGCGTAATTAATTTTTTCATTTTTCGAATCAGTGTTTATCGTGCTGACACCGCACTTTAAAAAATGTTAGGTATGGATTATTTTATATAAAATGAAACTGCGATTGATGTGGTAGATACATCAGATCATTCAGGCACTTTGTTATACATTCCGGGAAATTTGTTCATAGGCGTACAATTAATGATATTTCAAACATCCATTTTTGACGCGAAAACTAATGGCAGGTATTGCTTCATCCCAGTGATTAACAAAAATAATCAATCATGTTCCTGAGCGCAAGTTTAATCCCAAATTAATCAGTAGGAGGCTCATAAAAGCCGGACTATCTGATATCGTTGGGCAAACCCCGACTTTGATTTTGTTTGAAGCATGTTTTATCAATCTGAATTACAAAACCTGGTCGATTACGCAATTTCGAAGCGTAATTTGGGTTAAAGCAATCAAATGATTCGTTACCTTGATAATTGTAAACGGATGTTATAAAAATGAGAACCACAACTGATTTCAGTATTTGTAGGAATTTCAGTCATGCTGTATTATTTTAATACAACCGATCAAACCATTTAAAGGAGCTTAAAATTATTAATGATTTTAATTCGCTGTTATTCAATATGTTTCCATCAATGCAGAATGTTTGGCACGCCGATTGATAAAGCAAGTGCAACAATGAAATTATTCGTTGAATTAATTAATAACCTTTTACAAACAAAAATTACAAAAATGAAAAAGAACCTGATGTTGACCCTGGCTGCTTTTGCTGTTTTGACTCTTATGTTTACCAGCTGCGCCAAACCACCTGAAATGGAAGTTACCAACGCTAAAGCTGCTATCGAAGCTGCTAAAGCTGCCGAAGCAGAACGTTATGTTGCTCCTCAGTTTAAAGCCGTTACCGATTCATTGAATGTTGCTTTAACCGAAATTGAAAACCAGAATTCAAAATTCGCTCTCTTCAGAAGCTACAAAAAAGCTACCGCTACTTTGGCTAACACATTGACTTTAGCTAACACAGTTAAAGAAAATGCAGCTATCCGCAAAGAAGAAGTAAAAAATCAAGCTCAACAGACTTTAGCTGAAACTACTACTTTAGTAAGTGAAGTAAAAGAACTTATCACCAAAGCCCCTAAAGGCAAAGAAGGTAAAGAAGCTCTTGAAGCAATCAACAGCGACTTAGCATTGGTTGAAGCTTCTTTAGCTGAAGTTTCTACATTGATCAACAATGGCGATTATTTGACAGCTGTTGACAAAGTAAAAGCTGCTAATGATAAAGCTGCTTCATTGAAAGCTGAATTAGAAGAAGCAATTGCTAAAAAAAGCATGCGCAAATAATTTTGCCTAATTTCGTCCCATGAAAGACATTAATTCTCAATGGGTATGATACTAAAGATAAACTAAAACAGTTTGTTTACAAAAGACCTCAGTAAAGCATAATGCTTACTGAGGTCTTTAGTGATTAATAAACACAGTCAGGAAAAAATGGGAAAAGCAATTAAAATTATTAAACGCACTTTTTTTACAATCATTATTGTCGGACTTCTGACTGTCACAATTATAGGGTTACTTATTCTTATCTCACCCAACCCACCCATCGAATCGCTTAATCTGGCCCAAGCCGAAATAGGCCGTGCAAAAGATGTTGAAGCACAAAAATATGCCAAACCAACCATCGAGGCAGCCGAGGATTTGGTAGCACAGGCACAATTCGAGTGGAAATTGCAAAACAAGAGTTATGCTTTCCTACGCGATTATGGTAAAATGCTGCAACTTACCAAAGCTGCTCTTGAAAAGGCAAAACTCGCCACCGAAAAATCGCTCGAACTGAAAAGCACTATGCACACCGAACTTAGTGTAAAACTAAAAGACGTGGACGAAAAACTTAAACATTTTGATGAAAACTATGCTCACCTTCCTCTTAAAGGCACCACCCGTCAAAACTTTACCACGGCGCGCTTACGGTATGTTGAGTCGAAAGAGGCTTTCGAAAGAGGCGCTTACAAAGATGTTGGATTTAACCTGGATGTTGCAAGCCAGTTAATCTCAAAATCGGTAAAGGATGCCCACAGTTTCCTTTCAAATTATTTTGAAAACCTTGGAAAATGGCGTCGTTGGGCTGATGAAACCGTCTCATGGTCGAGCCGGAGCAATGCACCAGCCATCATCGTCGATAAGTTTGCCCATAAGATATATGTGTATCATGGAGGCAAACTCAAAAAAGAATTTTTTGCCGAATTGGGTACAAACTGGATCGGAACCAAACAATATCGTGGCGACAAGGCAACCCCGGAAGGGAAATATCATATCACGAAAAAGAAAACGAGCCGTCTGACAAAGTATTATAAAGCGCTTTTGATTAATTATCCTAATGATGAGGATAAACAAAGATATTCGAGTGGTGTGAAAAGCGGCATGATTCCTAAAAGAGGTATTGGTAACCTGATTGAGATTCATGGGGACGGAGGCAGAGGAATAAACTGGACTGACGGTTGTGTGGCGCTCACCAACAATGATATTGATAAGTTGTTTGATTATGTTGGCGTCGGAACACCGGTCACGATAGTAGGATCACTGAGAAGCCTGCAGGAAATTAACGGCCATTAATTTTATACTTTAACACGATACATGAAAGAGACGAATCTTCTTCGGGATCAGAAATTAACAGATGCAAAAAGCGGTAAAGTCGGTGGTAAAAGACTATTCTGGACTTTTATACTCGGATTGATACTTTCCGTGGGAGTTGCCATTCCTTTTGTACAAAATTTCTATAAACTTCAGCAAATTGTTAGCGGTTTTATAGCAGGCAATTCATCACTTTCATACACTGCCGGACGTGTCGGGATCGATAAAATTAAAAGTTATCAGGCTTCGTTAACAAAAGAGACAGCAAGTCTGGGAAAAAAACTTGAGGAGTTTATCCCAAAGGATATTTATTTGATAATCAATACTTCAAATAATGATTTTGTGTTGATGAACAAACGTGAAGTCCTCCGTAAGGGGAAATGTTCAACAGGTAGCTACACCCTTCTCAAAGGTAAGAGAGGAAATAAAGATCAACAATGGATTTTTAAAACCCCACGCGGGATGTTTAAAATACGTTTAAGGGTGAAAGATCCTGTCTGGACAAAACCCGACTGGGCATTTGTCGAAGAGGGTCTTCCTGTTCCGTCAGCTCGGCATCCATCACGTTTCGATTATGGAACATTGGGCGATTATTCGCTGCACCTTGGAGATGGTTATATGATTCACGGGACATTATACAAACGCTTTTTGGGAATGCCGGTTACCCACGGCTGTATCCGTATGGGTGATGAAGATCTTGAAGTAATCTTCCAGGCAATGCAATTGGGCTCAAAAGTATATATCTACTAAACTGAAGTGATGAACACAATGAAAAATTCGTCGATGGAAAATACTGTTGAAACGGGTCAGAAATACAAGAAAAAGAACTTCTTCGTTGGATTATTTACCAATTTGAAACAATTATCTGTTTTCATCCTTGCTTTATTAATAATCCCCATTTTATTGGTCGTTTACGCGATAATCATCCCTACCGCCAGTTATAAACCTGCTGCTGAATTGGTTAATGGCAAAGCTGTAACATCTGTTTCATTAGACAATGCCCAAAAGGAAGAGGTTCGTACAATCGTCAAACTCGAAAAGGAACGTGATTTTGAGAATAACAGACTTTCATTGGCCAACCAGGATTCTATTTATCTGGTGATAAATGTTCCTGAGCGTTCAATTGCCATCGAGATCAAAGGCGTTCAGGTACATACTGCTACTATTCTGAGAACTGAGGCTGATCAGAAAATAGCCTTGATTTCACACGAACATCTGTCGCCCTGGCTTTCAGAACCATTTGTGTTGAAAAAATATCTTGCAACCATCCCGAAAATACCGATAGTAATAAAAGAAGCGCCTAAAGATACGATTGAAGCCCAAAAGCTATCGAGCAAACCTTTACCCCCTGATTCAACCATCGTGTTGACAAGTCTTTATTTCGACCGCAATCTTGTGATTGAAATTAATCAGGATGGTATGCCGGTCGAACGGGAATTCGCTACAGTGAATGCTTACAAAGCGAAAAAAAGTGAATATTTGCCCGAACCAACCAATATAGCCAAATTGTTGAATCCTGGTGCATCGGATCAGCCTTTAACCATCAAACTCATTGTTTCTGCATCCGATGCCAGATCAATTTATCGGGCTATTCCATCGCATACAAGCTTAGTATTGAAATTGTAAACCATGATGTTGGGTGATTAATGCTCACTGACATTTTATTCCATTTCACCGATTCGTTCTTGGTTTTCATCAAACCTGACTTCAGTTGAAAGTGCAATCAGCGCTTTCTTAGGAAATATTTGCAGCTGTTATTTACCACGTACTATTGTCGTTAGCAGAATCATTTGTAGAATATCATCGAACAATGCAAAGTTTTAACAATAGGTCTTTCAACAGCATTTCATTTATACGAAAGCCTGTTTTTGCAATATTACTCCAGCACAACTAAATAATAGTTCTTCTTTCCTTTCTGAACCAAGAGATATTTTCCCTTTAAAAGATCCGTTGTACTCAGGCTTGTTGTTTCGGTTACTTTCATCTTGTTCAGCGAAACGCCATTGTCTTTCAGCATACGGCGGGCTTCACCCTTCGAAGGAAAAATATTGGTGTGTGTAGTCAGAAACTCAGTAATATCAAGTGCTTCATCAAGTATGTGTTTACTGACTGTTGCATTCGGCACTCCTTCAAAGACACTTAAAAGCGTTGATTCATCCAGACGGTTCAGTGCTTCGCTGGTTCCCTTACCAAATAAAATCTGAGAGGCTTCTTCTGCTAATTGCAAATCTTCCAATGAATGCACCTTAATTGTCAGGTCGCTGGCAAGCGCTTTCTGCAATATCCTGAGATGCGGTGCCTTGGCATGTTCTTCGATAAGTTTGTCAATCTCTTCGCGACTCAGCAGCGTAAATATTTTGATATATTTTGCGGCATCCTCATCCGAGCAATTCAGCCAGAACTGGTAAAAAGCATAGGGCGTGGTTTTTTCGGGATCGAGCCACACATTTCCGGTTTCGGTTTTGCCAAATTTGCCGCCATCTGCTTTGGTGATGAGCGGACACGTAAGCGCATAAGCATTTTCGTCAGCACCAAGTTTACGGCGTATCAGTTCGGTTCCTGTGGTAATATTGCCCCATTGATCGGAACCTCCCATCTGAAGTTTACAATTTTTATGCTGATATAAATGAAGAAAATCGTATCCCTGAACAAGTTGGTACGTAAATTCGGTAAACGACATTCCACTTCCTCCTTCGGCTGACAGGCGTTTCTTCACCGAATCTTTCGACATCATATAATTCACTGTCAGATGTTTACCCACATCACGGATGAATGCCAGAAAACTAAAATCTTTCATCCAGTCGTAATTATTAACAATCTCTGCTTTATTAGGCTGATCGGTATCAAAATCGAGAAAACGGGCCAATTGTGTTTTCAAACAATCCTGATTATGACGCAAGGTGGGTTCATCGAGAAGGTTGCGTTCCTGTGATTTTCCTGAAGGGTCACCAATCATACCCGTAGCACCACCAATCAAAGCGATGGGTTTGTGTCCGGCCATCTGGAGATGCTTTAACATCATGATACTCACAAGGTGACCGATATGTAATGAATCTGCCGTTGGGTCGATGCCGACGTAGGCAGCGGTCATTTCTTTCTTTAATTGTTCTTCTGTACCGGGTGTGACGTCATGGATCATTCCACGCCAACGCAACTCATCAACGAAATTTGTATAAGGCATACTTTAAAATTTGTGCAAAGATAAAAGGAAACATGAAGTATACCATAGATTGTATTCTAAAGCCAAAGTTGTGGTATATAATGAAAGAATAAACAGGACAATATCTATATTTGCACCATGATTTTTATCACAGGAGCTACCGGAATGGTAGGATCGCATTTACTTGTAAGGCTAAGTAATCAAAACCGTAGCATACGAGCATTGAAGCGTCCGACATCTGATTTACAATTTGTTAAAAGAGTTTTTGCCATATATGCTCAAAAACCAGACGAACAATTTGCATCTATCGAATGGGTAGATGGTGACCTGATGGACATTTTTGCCCTTGAAGATTTTTTGATTGGCGTAGATGAGGTGTATCATTGTGCCGCAATTGTTTCGTTCAATGCTGTCGATAAAAAACAGTTATTTGCAGTCAACATCAATGGTACTGCCAATATTGTGAATGCATCACTCACAGCAGGTATTGAAAAATTCTGTCATGTGAGTTCAATTGCCGCGTTGGGAAGTACCGAACATCCCAATTTAATCGATGAACAAACATTGTGGAAGAGTTCGAAACGCAATTCTGTTTACGGAATTTCGAAATATGGGGCTGAACGCGAAGTGTGGCGCGGCATTGCCGAAGGTTTGAATGCCACCATTGTTAATCCTTCTGTGATCCTTGGTCCGGGTGACTGGAAAACCGGCAGTTCTGAATTGTTTACCTTAGTCTGGAAAGGTTTGAAATTTTATACCCTTGGCACAAAAGGCTTTGTTGATGTGCGTGACGTGGCAAAAGCGATGATACTGCTGATGGATGGGAATCATTTTGGCGAACGTTTTGTAGTATCAGCCGAAACCCTGAGTTTTAAACAGTTATTCGGTTATATTGCCAGATATCTCCATAAAAAAGCCCCATCCATTGAAGCTAAACCCTGGATTGGTGCGATTGCCTGGAGGGTGATGGCTGTGAAAGGTTTACTGACAGGAACAAAACCAGCCATCACGCGCGAAACAGTGCGATCGGCCAATAACCTTTCGGCGTATTCATCGGCTAAATTGATCCTGACTACCGGTTTCGAGTTTATTCCGATTGAGGAAAGTATAAGAGATATTGGTGAAATTTTCCTGAAAGATCATACGAAAGATATCAGTAATCTCACTTGATTACGATTCTGAATCAGTTGGGTTATTATTGGTAAGATAAAATTTCGGAATCCGCCTTCCAATCCATTAAAATCCTAATTTTACCATCGAAAAATTAATTTGAATCGTATGAAAAAAACCGTTTTGTTATACTGGGCGCCGGGCGGCAATGTAGAAATCGCTGCCAGACAGATTTACCGTGAATTTGGCACAAATGAACTGGAGATTGCAGATGTTGCCAGTTTCGACGTGAACCGACTAAGCGAATTTGAGAACTTCATTTTCGGAGGAGCAACCATTGGCGCTGATGTGTGGACAGATGCAAAACGCAGCAACAGATGGAATGAGTTTTTTGTCAGAGCCGCGAATATTTCCATCGCAGGCAAAAAAGTAGCCTTGTTTGGCCTGGGCGATCAGGTGCTCTATCCCGATCATTTTGTTGATACCTTGGGTTATCTGAAAGAATTTGTCGATAAAAAAGGAGCACAACTTGTCGGTAAATGGCCGGTTGAAGGATATGAATTTACTGATTCGGAAGGTGTTGAAAACAATATGTTTGTTGGACTTGCATTGGATGAGGATCAACAGCCCGAACTAACGCCATCGCGTATTGAGACCTGGGTGAAACAGATCAGAGCTGAGTTTAAAGGTTAAAATGCGGGGTTGATAGGTTGATAAGTTGAAGGGTTTCGGATTGCAATTTACTTTATGAAATCTATGCCACCATCTCGTCATGCACGCCATGACGAGACTAAGCCTCCAAAATGCACCAAAACTTCAAAATCAGTGGTTTACTTTTGGTGAAGTTTGGTGTTTTTGTGATTTAGTGGCAAAATATTGCTTTTCAGAGTGTACTCAAAGTTAAAAGTTCATAAGGTAATACTGACTTCGGGCTTCTGTCTTCCGTCTTCTGTCTATTAACTGAATAAATTACCTATATTCATCAGCTTGTCAGCAATTTCACTGCTATTTAACGTCATCATGCAATTGAAATGACCTTTCGGGCATTTGTCAAATCCTATTTTACTGCATGGCCGACACTTTATTTCCTTGTTTTCGATAAGGATTGATTTATGGGGTTCGTCCGGCAAATAAGGCGACATTCCGAGCTCGGGAACCGTATTTCCCCAAACAGAAACGATTGGTTTATGCAATGCGGCCGCAATATGCATCAAACCGGTGTCATTTGTCAGAACGGCTGAAGCAACTTTCAAAATGCGAGCCGATTCATCCAGACTAAGTTTTCCGCAGGCATCGAAAACATTGGTTTTCAAACTTTCAGCAATCATTTTTCCCCTTGCCGCATCTTCATTTCCACCAAGCAGAACCACTGGTTTATCAAGTAATCGACAGACTTCAATCACCTTTTCGACCGGAAGAATCTTCGTTGTATGTTTTCCACCGATAACAACCGCATAATATCCATTGTTGAAATCTGAACTCCATTTATTGGTGTCAATTTTTTTAGCATCTGAAAAGAAATAGTCTAACCCTCTTCCGTCATTCACAACACCCAACGATTTCACCGCCTCAAAATATCGGTCAACAATATGAATATCAGGCATGGGTTTCATTTTGAAACGAACAAGCAGATATTTTTGAATATTCAACTTTGGAAATGAGGTAGCCGGCTTTCGTAATGAAAATCTTACCCTGAAAGAACGGATATTTTTGTGAAGGTCAACAATGTGGTCATAATTCTCAACACGCAATAAATCAATTACTTCGTTAAGTTTTTTATCGTATGCAATGGTCTTTTTAACCGAAGGATTTGATGTAAACAGGCAAGCATTCACTTTTCGCGTAAGTACATGAATCTCAGTATCGGGAAGTTGCACGGCCAAACACCTGATTACCGGACTTGTAAGCACGATATCACCAATTGAACTGAAACGTATGACAAGGATTTTTTTCAATTTACAATTTTAAAGAGAAACAAAGGTAAAGTAATCAGAAATACAGACCAAATTGGTGAGTTTTGCAATTGCAGATGGATTAAATCAACCGTAACTATTCAGCCCTTAATTAAATGCAAAATTATAAATGCCACAGATTCACAGATTTAATCAAATTTTTGATCCCGAAAAATCGGGATTAAAAATTAAAAATCAGTGAACTTCTCTCAGCGAAGCTAAATTATTGTGTTTTACAGAAAGTATCAATAGTAATAAATCTGTGAATCAGTGGCATTAATGGGTTGGATAGTTAAAATCAACCAATCAGAGGAATCGTTTGAAATTTATTCCAGCGAATAATTTTTGAAGAAATTCCAGATCTCGCTTTCCACATCCATATCTCTGTTTGTATATGGATCATCAGTTTGGCCGGGCCATGAATGTCCGCCATTGATGATTTTGTACAACTTCACATCTTTATGAAAATAAGGACTTTCGTAGGCATATACTGTCACTGTTGAGCCATCATTCGGGTAAATATTGGGCATTTCTGTTATTACAGGACTGGTAAAACAGCCATTGTTTCTTGTCCAGAAAGCTATCGTCGAATCAACGGAAACAGAATATTCTCCGCCAAAATAGGAAACGGTCGCATCGATCGTCCCATGAATATGCATCAGCGGCAGCTTACAATGCAATGATTGTGGCATCGACAAAAAAGTAGTCGGTAAACCAGCGACCGGCGCAATCGCGGCTAGTTTTTCGCCCATTTTAAACGCCAGGTAATATGTCATATATCCGCCGCTCGACATACCACTGGCATATACCCTATTTTCGTCAACCGAATAATCCTGTACCAATTGCTTTAACATCTCCCGCACAAATCCAAAGTCATCCACATCAATAAATTCGACCACATTCCAGCTTGGAATTTCCGGTTCGTCCCAAATAGTTGCCTGTGGATAAACGAGGATGAAATTGTTGTCTCCGGCAACATCCATGAAACCTGACCGTTGTATCCCTGGCCAGGCAAAACCACCGGCACCATGAAAAAACATCAGTAAAGGTATGTTTGTACTTGTTTGAGATGGCAGATAAACAGCATAGGTGCGTTCATTCCCGTCCCATTCCAGTGATTTCCTGATCAACAAAGCATTTTCTTTTTTCAGTGTATAAATAATAGTGGATGAAGAAGTTGTGTTACCCTGATCATCTATGGCCTTGATTTTAATATTGTATTTTTTAGCAGTGAGAAGTCCGGTAAGTTCCAGCGTGTTTTGCGTATAATTTTCCAGATAAATCTCGTTGTTCAAAAAAATCGTAAAATGTAATGGTCTTTTTTCCGGATCAACACATTGATCCCAGTGCAGTGAAACTGATCTGTTTGTAATTGAATCGGTGTCAATATCATACGGGTCAGGAGGATAGTTTTCAAAGGTGGTAAAAATAACCGTGGTTTCCAATGGATTGATGCCGGTTCCTTTTGCAATCACACGACATTCGTAGGTTGTTTTGCCGATCAGATTTTCAATTACAAAGGTGTTTCCGGTAATATTTTCAGCCAACAACTCAGCTTTGAGATAAATCGAATACCTGAATGTGTTTTCACCGGAAGCATTCAGTTCAGTCCAACTTATCGTGGCTTTGTTGTCGGATCGGCTTTGTATTGTGGCCGAAAAGTTGATTTCTGTTTCCTTTTCTTTGCTGCATGAATTCATGAAAAACATTGCAGCGATAACCAGTATGCCTATAGAAATATTTTTCATTGAAAAAATGCTTAAAACGATGCTCACAAAGGTAACAAGAAGAAATCATCCTGCGAGTTAATTGTGACACGCAAACAGGCTGCTCATAAAACCTCATGGCAAAAATTGCAAATTTTACCCTAATTTTGTCCCATGCAATTGATTGACACACACGCGCACCTTTACCTCGAACAGTTCGATTCGGATCGCAATGAGATGATTTTCAGATCAATATCAAAAGGAATCGACATTATGTTGTTGCCAAACATCGACAAAGATTCAATCGGACCAATGCTGGAAGTTTGCAAAACGTTTCCCGCAAATTGTTTCCCGATGATCGGGTTGCATCCCACTTCGGTGAAAGATGATTTGGATGAGCAACTTAACATTATTGAAAACCAGCTTATTAACGGAAAATTCAAAGCGATAGGTGAAATCGGGATTGATTTGTATTGGGATGTGAGTTTCAAAGAGCAACAGATCAGCGCCTTTAAACAGCAACTCCGCTGGGCCAAACAATACAAACTACCGGTTGCCATACACACCAGAGAGGCATTTCCACTGATACTCGATCTGTTGGAAGCTGAATATGACGATTCAATGACAGGCGTTTTTCATTGTTTCAACGGAAGTCTTTCGGATGCTGCTCGTATCAAGAAAATGGGATTCCTGATGGGGATCGGTGGTGTTTTGACGTATAAAAAATCGGGTCTGCCGGAGGTCGTCGCTGAAATTCCACTTGAGTTTCTCGTTCTCGAAACCGATGCTCCTTTCCTGCCGCCTGTCCCATTTCGTGGTCAACGAAACGAAAGCGCCTATATCTATGAGATTGCATCGAAATTAGCAGATGTTAAACATGTTACGCTGGAAATCGTTGCTCAGAAAACGACTGAAAATGCTTTAAAACTTTTCTGTTTAGAGGTATCGTAATCATCATCCACCACATTAAAGCCAAAAATAATTCAAGAATCAACCATGACAAAAACAGAATATAAGGCCAACTTACTTGTAATTTACACTGGTGGTACCATCGGTATGATGAAAGATGCAGATTCGGGTGCGCTGGTGCCTTTCGATTTCGGGCATATTTATGATCAGATGCCTATCCTGAAGAAATTTGATTACAGGATTGACTTTATTTCCTTCGATCCATTGGTCGATTCATCAAACATGAAGCCTTCGTTCTGGATCAAACTTGCACAAATCATCGAAAATAACTACGAACTCTATGATGGGTTTGTGGTGTTACATGGTTCTGACACCATGGCTTTTTCGGCATCGGCACTCAGTTTCATGCTCGAGAACCTGAATAAACCTGTGGTTTTTACGGGTTCACAATTACCCATGGGCGTGATTCGAACCGATGGCCGTGAGAATTTTCTGGCTGCCATCGAGATTGCCGCCGCCAAAGAAGATGATACAGTAATTGTTCCGGAAGTCTGTATCTTTTTCGAAAATCAGTTGATGCGGGGAAACCGGACCACGAAATTTAATGCCGAACGGTTTAATGCTTTCGTCTCGGGCAATTATCCATTATTGGCCGATGTCGGCATTTATATCAGGTATCAATATACCAATATATTGAAGCCGAATTTCAAAAAACTGAAAGTACATACCAAACTCGATTTCAATGTAACCATTTTGAAACTCTTTCCCGGCATTTCGGAAGTGGTTGTTAAAAGTACACTGGCTATACCTGGATTAAAGGCGCTTATTCTCGAAACATTCGGTTCAGGAAATGCACCAACCGATCCGTGGTTTATCAAATGTCTGGAAGATGCAATCAATGATGGTCTCCTTATCTTTAATGTAACGCAGTGCAAATCAGGTTCGGTTGATATCGGCAAATATGAAACAAGTCTCGATCTCGGACGTATCGGCGTTATTGGCGGTTACGATATCACGACCGAATCGGCGCTGGCAAAACTGATGTACCTGATCGGTGAAGGCTACCCAAAAGCGCGGCTTATCGAATTACTCCAGACCTCTATCCGTGGCGAAATGACTGTTGAATAGTATTTTATCTATTTGGCAAGTATTAAATGGCTGGTTTCTGGTGGCAGATTATTTCCTTGTCAACCCGAAAAAAACAATTTTCCTTTTGTGAAATACTTCACACAATTTCGATTAGATTTGTGGGATAAATTCGCTTATTCTAATCTATGTTTATATGAAACGCTTATTGATACTGTTTGCATTCCTTGCATTAAATTTCGTGGTCGTGGCCGGACAATTGGTTATAATTCCTACCGGTACGGCTGGTCAGGCACAACAACTGATTCAAAATCCGCTTGTTAAAGTTCATCTCGTTAAGGATGGGTTTTTGATCGCAACCATTGGCACTGACCTGAAAGAAAATTTCGTTGTGCTTGATGATAAAGCATTTGCTGATGAATCGGATTATTTTCTGATTTATTGCCCTAAAAAGGATCAACAAGGGTATTTGCAAGGTATTTCATCTGATTCGCGGGTTCTGTTTTCGAATGACGATTTTATCATTTTGAAATACGATAATTCAGAAAATGAGATACTCAAACCATTTCACAATGATGGCATGGTTCGCATCATGAATACGCAGGCACGATTGCCAAAAGCCATGAATCAGAATAAACGAAGAGCGCTTGATCCTGATCCTGAGGTTGTAGCCATGATTCAGGAAGTCAGTGGTACAAATCTGACCACCAGTGTCCAGCATCTTGAAGATTATGGAACCCGCAATTGTTACACACCTGAGAGTGTGGAAGCACAAATCTGGATTGCACAACAGTTCGAAGATTTGGGATTAAGTGTCGAGATCATGGATTTTGCAATGTCGGGCAGTGCAAGCGACAATGTAATCGCAACAAAAACAGGTTCTGTTTATCCTGAAGAATATGTGATCTGCGGAAGTCATTACGATTCGTATGCCAATGGCGGAGGCGCACCAGGTGCTGACGATAATGCTTCAGGAAGTGCCGCGGTACTTGAGATGGCACGAATTTTAAGTCAATATACATTCGACAGGACGATCATTTTTTGCACCTTTTCGGGTGAAGAATACGGTTTATATGGCAGTGAAGCCTACGCCAGCCGCTGTGCAGAGGAAGGGATGAATATTTTGGGTTATTTCAACCTCGATATGATTGGGTATCTGCAAAATGGAAGTCCGGTACATACCGATGTGATTTATCCGGCTTCGGCACAGGAACTCTATGATTTTTATTTTGACGTTTGTGCTGTTTACCTGCCCGATTTTCCTATCGAACCCGGTTCACTTTCAGGTGGCGACAGCGACCATACTTCATTTAATAACAATGGTTTTATGGGTATTTTTCCGTTTGAAGACAGTCAGGATTATAGTCCTTATATTCATACACCAAACGATTTGGTGGGATTAAGTTATAACCACGAAGCGCAGGCGGTTATGTTTACACAGGCAAGTCTGGCCTCCGTTGTTACGATGGCAAATCTGTTGATGCCACCTCAGAATTTGGTTGCTTTGGCGGGTGATGAAACCGTTGAATTGAACTGGTCGCCCATGCCGGTCGCATCCATTTTTAACATCTATCGTGACAATATACTCATTGGAAATGCCGATGCAGATGCAACTTCTTACACCGATAATACTGTTGTAAATGAAACCCAATATGCCTATTATATTACAGCGATTTACAGCGATTCGGGTGAAGAAAGTGATCCATCAAATATTGTTA
This sequence comes from Bacteroidales bacterium, assembly GCA_013141455.1. Lineage (GTDB taxonomy): Bacteria > Bacteroidota > Bacteroidia > Bacteroidales > F082 > CAJBPB01. Next base: position 7,580 of record JABFQW010000062.1, on the reverse strand, counting down.
CAGCTACGCCGATGCCACCGCTCAGCTTCCCGTTGGTGATCGACTTCGAAAACGGAACTCCCTATTGGGAATTTGATCAGGGCTGGGGATTGTCAACCGAAGCCTCACATTCCTCTTCTCATTCACTCACCGAAAGTCCAACAGGAGAATATACTGATAATGAGGAAAGTCAGGCAGTTCTGAGATCATTCGATCTCGATTTTGGCTATACGACGGCCCAACTTTCATTCTGGAATAAATTTAACCTCGAGTCGGGGTATGATTATATGTATTTCGAAATTACGACGGATGGTTCAAACTGGACGATTTTGGAAACATTTAACGGAAACCAGAATAGCTGGCAATTACAAACGTATTCGTTGGATGATTATCTGGGTGAACCGTATGTTCAGGTTCGTTTCCGTTTCACCAGTGATTCAGGCGTAACGGAAGAAGGTATGTTTATCGATGATTTTGAAATCACTGTGGAGGGTGGATATCAGATGCAAACATTGGATTTGCCTGAAGGATGGAGTAGCATTTCGAGTTATCTTGCGCCGTATGATCCGGCTTTGGACGAGGTTTTTTCAAGTTTGGGAAATACGCTGCTTGCCGTTCAAACTATGGATGGATCGTATATTCCATTGGATTTGATCAATACTATCGGTGAATGGAATGCCGGCGAAGGGTATAAAATTAAACTGGCAAACCCAGCCACATTGCAAATCGTGGGAAACCCAAGCGGGATAAGTTCTATCGAAGTTTCGGAAGGATGGAACCTGATTCCTGTTTTAAGTGAGTGTGATCTTGCTGCCGGAGAGTTTTTATCTCTGAATCAAACCGTAGAAATTATCAAGGAAGTCGCCGGGAATGGAGTTTATTGGGAGGAAGAAGGATTAACCGGATTAACGACACTTGAAACCGGTAAAGCTTATATGGTGAAATTATCTGAATCATCAACCCTTACTTTCCCGGATTGTACAAGGAGTTTGATTCCGGAAAAACAAGTCGCGGCAAACGATTACGTAGCCACCGGAAACTCACACCTGATCGTTATTCCACCCGGAGTGGCCTATTTTTGTGAGCCCGGCGATAAAATTCTGGCTGTCAACACATCTGGATTATGTACAGGAAGTCTGACAATCGAAAACACGAATGATAGTCATGCCATGTTATTTTTTGGAAATGACAGCCTCACATCTGATATTGATGGAATGATGGAGAATGAGCACCTTATGATGGTTTGGCTCGATTCCCAATCAATATATCATCAATTAACAGGATTATATGATCTCAGTTACCCGGATGAAAATTGGTATGTTGATGAAGGTGTTTCAAAGGTGTATGATCTTTCTCCTGACGTTCTTGGACAGAAAGAAATAGAAACAAGACTACTTATTTGGCCGAATCCTGCTACTAATCATGTGAGAATTATATTAAATGAAAATGTTGGCAGAATGGTTACATTTTCAGCGACTGATGGCAGAATTATACTAAATCGTTTTGTCGAAAAGGAGAGTATCATTGATCTGACAGGATTTGCGAAAGGAATATACACGATTAGCATTCAATCCGATAAAGGTTTGATAGCAAAAAAACTGATCGTTAAATAGGTAACCGAATATTGTTAGTTTGTTTCCTTATTTGAGGAAGAATGATTCGGTCTTCATGCAGGAGTATCATAAGATTGAGGAAAAATTTTGATTAGCTTCAAGTAAAAATTGTACATTTGCCACCGCTTTCAGAATTCGCAACACCAAATTTCTGTTAGTTTCTTAAGGAGAGGTGACCGAGTGGTTTAAGGTGCACGCCTGGAAAGTGTGTGTACTCCAAAAGGGTACCGCGGGTTCGAATCCCGCCTTCTCCGCCAGATAAAGGAAATGCCCCGGGTACGGGGCATTTTTATTTTTTTTGGATTCAGGCAAATTGGTTTGAAAAAACAATCATCGATAGCCGGTAGCCCGGTTGAAGCTCAAATAATCCTGATGTAACTCAAACTTCCATCCTCCATTAACACAAGCGTTTAATCAATTTGTCGCCGTTTTTCTGTTATAGCTTAGATAGATTAATCCTCCACTGATTAAGATGCTGATAACAAGTACAAAAAGGTTATTTGTTGAACCAAATTCGTCGGCTTTTATATCAACATAACCATTGTGTGACAAATAAAATACAAATACAGCAGAAGCATTGTTAACAAAATGCATCAACATGGGCACCAATATCGATCCCGACCATAAATAGAAATAGCCTAACAGCAGTCCCAACCCAAATCGTGGGATGAAACCATAAAACTGTAAGTGCATAATGCTGAATAAAATAGCGGAAAGAATGATGCCAAAATGCACGTTTTTTAACATCTTCCCTAATAAAGGTTGAAGTGCAGCGCGAAATAATAATTCTTCGCCAACGGCTGGCAGGATGCCGATCATCACCATATTCAGCAATAAACCTCTGATTGAACTTACTTCAAGGAATTTTAAACTTATTTCTTCAGCCTGATGTTCTTTTTCGAGCATCCATTGTTCAATTGATTCGAGAAAATCAGGTAATTTGATTGCTTCGTTCCAGGTTGACAACTGCTGAATCAAAGGAAGTATCGAAAACATAACAACGACTGCCATGAAAAGTAGAGGCAGGGTGGGTTTCTTCCCAATGCCAAGCCATGGTAAAGGATTGTCGGAAATCAGTAAAGCCAAAGCAACCGGAGGTAAAACAAAAACACATATCTGACTGATCATCTGAATGGTACTTGCAGCTGAAAGTCCATTTTCGGTGGTCGCCATATTGGCCATTTCTGTCATTGGGATGTCATAAATCAGGGTGCTCGCCAACAACGCCAATAAAATGCTAAGCAAGGCAAAAAAAACAATGAGAAAGAGCAGGATAAAAATCTGGAAACTTGTTGATGTTTGACGAAAGATCGCAAAATGGGTCATACACGGATTGAATTACTGAATCATATCGGCAAAAGTAGTATTTTTGCCGCCCGAAACTTAAACGCAGCGCTTTGATTCGCATTGGTAACAAAGAGGTAGGTGAATTCCCGATTTTGCTCGCTCCCATGGAGGATGTGAGCGATCCGCCCTTTCGTTATGTTTGTAAAATGTTTGGTGCCGATATCATGTACACCGAATTTATCTCATCGGAAGGATTGATCCGTGATGCGGCAAAAAGTGTTAAGAAACTCGATTTCAGTGAGTTTGAACGCCCGATTGGCATACAGATTTTCGGCCATGATATTCAATCGATGGTGAGTGCTGCCGAATACGCCGAAAAAGCAAATCCGGATATAATCGACATCAATTTCGGCTGTCCGGTTAAAAAAGTAGTCTCAAAAGGCGCTGGTTCCGGCATCATGAATGATATCCCAAAGATGGTTAAAATGACGGCTGCCGTAGTGAAGGCCTGCAAATTGCCTGTCACGGTGAAAACACGTTTGGGTTATGATGACAACCATAAAGAGATCGTCGAGATTGCCGAGCGACTTCAGGATGTAGGGATTCAGGCGATAACAATACATGGCCGGCTTCGTACAACACGGTCAAGTGCAGCGGCCGACTGGACTTTAATAGGAGAGGTGAAGCAGAACCAACGCATGAAGATTCCGGTTTTTGGAAATGGCGATGTTCTCGATGGTCCTTCAGCCAAATACTTTAAAGAAACCTTTGGTGTTGATGGTTTGATGGTTGCACGTGGGAGTTATGGTAATCCATGGATTTTCAGAGAGATAAAGCATTACCTTGTTACCGGTGAAACACTGGCTCTGCCTGATATTCATGAAAGAGTCCGAATCAGTAGGATACACCTCGAAAAATCGGTTGAATGGAAAGGTGAGCATCTGGCACTGATGGAGATGCGTAAACATTGGAGTGACTATTTCAAAGGTTACCCCAATTTCAAAGTATTCAGAATCAGAATCATGCAGATCGTCCAATTTCAGGAACTGCTCGCTCTACTCGAAGAAATTGAGCAGTATTATCATGGTTATATCCCTTTTACCGGAGATCATGATCTTACCACTGAATCAGATCGGGACGAATTGTGCCATTTATAAATAAGTCGTTTACTTTTTCCGGTTTCACAAGGTGATACGTGTGTAGCCCAAGTTTTTTGGCCGACTCAATATGTTCAAGTGTATCGTCGATAAAAAGGCATTGTTCAGGCCTCATATTGTGTTGGTTGAGGACAAATTCAAAAATCTCTGGATTTGGTTTGTTCAGGTGCAGATCAAAGGAAAAATATGCCTTATCGAACAATTGATCAAAATCGAAATAGCCAAACCGTAGCTGTAAATCACGCAGATACATATCGTAATGTATCTCATTTGAATTACTTAGTAAATAGATATTGTAATTTTGCTTCACTTCTTCGAGTACCCTGATTCTCTTTTCAGGAATATCGAATAACATGGCATTCCATGCATCATCGAGATCCTGGTTACAGGCTTTTATATGAATAAATTCACGAATTTTATTCCGAAAAGATTCGGGAGTTAAAATTCCACGTTCAAATTTTTCCATGATATTGGTTTGGAAATCTTTTTCCTGAAACCTGTTAACATCATTAAAACCAAGTTCTTGTAATGCTTCGTTCGTTTGTTGGGGGTCAATATCTAAAATGACGCCACCAAAATCGAATATGATATTTTTTATTGTATTGTTATTTTTCATGAGAGATTATAAATTTTTTCTTTCAAATTCTCCACAAATATGTAAATTTGCCAACTCAAAACAAAAAGCTGATTGTTATTTTGTTGTTAATTTTCTTTAAAATGCGGGCCTATAGCTCAGTTGGTTAGAGCAACTGACTCATAATCAGTAGGTCCCAGGTTCAACCCCTGGTGGGCCCACAAGGAACCGGCGAAAGCCGGTTTTTTTATTTTACCTCACCAATCCTTAGATTAAATTAATTTTGCATCTTAAATCATAGAAATCTTCAAATAACATAAAATCAATGATAGAAGAAACACCACAAAGAACAGAACTGAGTGAGCTGGGTGAATTTGGTTTGATAGATCACCTTACCAAAGAAATAGAATTGATAAACCCATCAAGCAAAGTTGGGGTAGGGGATGATGCTGCAGTGATTGATAATACAGGATTTCAGACACTTGTTTCCGTTGATTTACTCGTTGAGGGAGTCCATTTCGACCTGACGTATATGCCATTCCGGCATCTGGGTTATAAGGCGGCGGTAGTGAATTTTTCGGATATCGCGGCAATGAATGGTACTCCAAAGCAAATAATCGTTGGCTTGGCAGTCTCGAACCGTTTTCCGGTGGAGGCCATTGAAGAGATTTATGAAGGGCTTACTACAGCCTGCAAAAAATATAAAGTTGATCTCGTGGGAGGCGATACCACCTCAAGTATTTCCGGCTTATTCCTTTCCATTACTGTAATCGGACAGGCAAAAGAAGATGCTATTTGTTACCGGAAAGGTGCATCGGCCAACGATTTATTGTGTGTTAGCGGTGATCTGGGCGGTGCTTATATGGGATTGTTGCTTCTCGAACGTGAAAAAGCTGTGTATAAGGCAAATCCCGCCATGCAGCCTGATCTGGATGGGTATGATTATGTACTCGAACGTCAGTTGAAGCCTGAAGCACGCATGGATATTGTCGATAAATTGAAGGTCGTGGATATAAAACCGACTTCGATGATTGATATCTCTGATGGATTGGCCTCCGAAATCCTGCACCTTTGTAAGGCTTCTGCATTGGGATGTCGCATTTATGAAGATAAAATACCAATTGATCCGATGACTTTTTCGGTGGCAGAGGAGTTTAACTTAACACCAACAATTGCCGCCTTAAACGGAGGTGAAGATTATGAATTGTTGTTTTCGATAAGTCAGTCTGATTATGAAAAAATAAGAGGAATAGCTGATATTACTGTGATCGGACATTTCACCGAAGACACGAATTGCTTTTTGATTACGACGGATGAACAGGCTATCCCTCTCATGGCACAGGGCTGGGACGGATTGAAGAAACAGAAGTAGTTACTGGTTGCTGGATACTGGTTGCTGGTCACTGGTCACTGGTAACTGGTCGCTGGTCACAATCAAGAAACCAGCAACAAGAAACAAGAAACTAATATGGAACCCGAAAAGAACCTGCAATATGTAATAGCGTCCATTCCGCATAATCCGGGTGTTTATCAGTATTTTGATGAAACTGGTAAGATCATTTATATTGGCAAGGCCAAAAACCTGCATAAAAGGGTTTCGAGTTATTTCAATAAAATTCAAAGCGGTAAATTGAAAGTGTTGGTTCGTAAAATTGCTGATATTCAATTTATTGTCGTCAACAGCGAAACGGATGCCCTTTTACTTGAAAATAATCTGATCAAGAGATTTCAGCCGCGATATAATATCCTGCTCAAAGATGACAAGACCTTTCCATGGATTTGCATCAAAAAAGAACCTTTCCCACGGATATTTTCAACACGAAATGTCATCGAAGACGGTTCTGAATATTTTGGACCATATGCCAATGTACGCATTATGAGTACATTACTCACGTTGATCCGACAATTGTTCCCGATCAGAAGTTGTTCACTGAAGCTGACCGGGGCCAATATCAAACGAAAACAATTCAAAATTTGTCTCGAATACCATTTGGGAAATTGCAAGGGCCCTTGCGAAGGACTTCAAACGGAAGCAGAATATGAACAGGTGATCAAAAATGTGCGGGAGATTATCAAAGGCAACCTGCAAATGGTTCAGAAACAACTGAATTTGAGCATGATGGAATTTGCTTCAAGGCACGAATTTGAAAAAGCCCAATTGGTGAAAGAGCGTTTGTTGCTTCTCGATAAATACCGTAGTAAGTCGGTGGTGGTAAGCGCCGATATCAGCAATGTGGATGTGGTTTCCATTTATGATGAACCGGCGGCAGCTTATATCAATTATTTGAAAGTGTCTGAGGGAGCCATCGTTCAGTCGCATTCTGTTGAGGTGAAGAAGAAACTTGATGAATCGCTGGAAGAGCTGTTAATATTGGCGATCACTGATTTCCGATTAAGATTCCTTAGTGATGCCCCCGAGATTATTGTGCCTTTTGAACCTGATTTTGTGATTGAAATGGTAAAATATACGGTGCCTCAGCGTGGCGATAAAAAGCATTTGCTCGACCTTTCGCAACAGAATGCGCGTCATTTTAAATTAGAACTGGAGAAACAACGTAATCTCGTCGATCCCGAACGACATCAGAAAAGGATACTCAACCAATTGAAAGAGGATTTACGTATGCCGGTTCTGCCCGAAGTGATCGAATGTTTCGATAACTCCAATTTTCAGGGTGATTATGCAGTGGCGGCGATGGTGCAGTTTAAGAATGCCAAACCGAACAAGGGTGAATACCGCCATTTCAACATCAAAACGGTCGAAGGCCCTGATGATTTCGCGTCCATGGAAGAGATTATCACGCGGCGTTACCAGCGATTGATCGCCGAAGAGAAACCATTGCCCCAACTTATTGTTATCGATGGTGGAAAAGGTCAGTTAGGTGCAGCGGTATCTTCGCTCGAAAAACTCGGTTTGCGTGGTAAAATCACCATCATCGGTATTGCCAAAAGGCTTGAAGAAATCTACTTTCC
>JABFQW010000029.1 GCA_013141455.1 Bacteroidales bacterium | reverse complement strand
GGATTAGGTTATCCTGAATTATTAGTTGATGAACGTAAAGGATTTTCGGGCGACTTTTCGGGCTTCTCCTTTGCAAAATACCGTGGCGAAATTTTGGTCTATAAATTTGGCGAATATCTTTATCCTTCGAGGCTGAATGAGGCTGGTGTTACCGAAAACAAATTTAGTGAAAATGGTGATTACAGGCATTTTACCTATAAGATTGACAGCAACAAAACCCTTATCGTGAGTAGGCCGGTTAAAAGTTTTGGAGACATCGCGGCACCTTTTTCGGTGTTTTTCTTTCTTTTGATACTGGTTTCTATTTTGATTTATATCATCATTTTCAAACGACCCGGCGAATTGCGAATGGCCGTCAATTTTCGTTTGAAACTTCAGATATTTATTTTTGCTACGCTTACCCTTTCGTTTACAATCATTGGAATCACCTCTATGGCATACATCCGTGAGGTGTATAAGCAGAAGAACATCGATTTTTTGAATGAGCGTACCCAATCCATTTTGATTGAACTGGAGCATAAACTTAAAAATGACCGGATTGACAATCCTGAAATACAGGAATATTTACACCAGTTATTGTTGAAATTCTCCCTGATTTTCTTTTCCGATATAAATCTTTATGCCACTGATGGGCATTTATTAGGATCATCGAGACCTGAAGTATTTGATAATGGATTGGTTTCGAGGAATATGAATCAGGAAGCTTTCAGGATGATGCGTTTTAAACGATCGCTATTTTTTCTTCAGCAGGAACAAATTGGCAAAGGTACTTATTATTCGTCTTATATTCCTTTTCGGGACGCAAGCGGTAACCCTTCAGCCTACGTAAATCTGCCGTATTTTGCCAGGGAAACAGAACTTCGTGACGAGATTTCCGGTTTTGTACTGGCATATATCAACATTTTTCTTGTATTAACTGCTATTTCTGTTGCGTTTGCACTCGTTTTGTCGCGCAGGCTAACCCAACCCCTGCTGATGATACAGAACAAGATGAAAACGGTTCGGATTGGAAAGGTGAACGAGAAAATTTTATGGAACAGTAAAGATGAACTTGGGCAGTTAGTAAGCCAGTATAACCAATTGGTTGATGAACTAACACTGAGTGCCGGATTGCTTGCCCGATCGGAGCGCGAAACGGCATGGCGCGAGATGGCCCAGCAGGTTGCGCATGAAATAAAAAACCCATTGACGCCCATGAGACTGAGTGTGCAATACCTGCAGCGTGCCTGGGACGAAAAAGATCCGAATATTGGTGATAAATTAAACCGGACCTCACGCACCTTAGTCGAACAGATAGATACCCTTTCGGAGATTGCTTCGGCTTTTTCTGATTTCGCAAAAATGCCGGTTAACAAACCCGAACAAATTGATTTGTTTGTGGTTCTGCAAAACGTGGTCACACTCTTCGAAAACGAAACCCATACCAAAATAAGATTAGTTAATAAAACTACAGGTGAGACGACTATTTTTGCCGACACGAAAAACCTGAATCGTGCATTTAACAATTTGATTAAGAATTCGATACAGGCAATCGGGAATAAAGCTGACGGATTTGTAGAGGTTACATTGGACACCGTTGGAGGCTATTTCCGGGTTTCGATACGCGACAACGGCATTGGAATGTCGGAAGCCGAGAAGGAGAAGATTTTTACACCGAAATTCACTACAAAATCGAGCGGAATGGGAATCGGTCTCTCTATTGTACACAACATAATCAGCGCGGCAAACGGGAAAATTACTTTTGAATCGGGGCAGGGGAAAGGTACTATTTTCACTATTCTGCTACCCATGCTAAAGTAAAGATAATGAAATATTTAGCTATTTGTTTTTTTACCAAATATTTTTGGTATTGTTATTTTTTTTCCAGGTTTGGTGTTGTCAGAAACTTCTTCACCCATTAAGTATCCATACACTTCGGTATTTGGCGAAAGTTCGAGTAGTTTTTTTATGATTGCTGCCAATGGAATAAACAAAATCATTCCAACAACACCCCAGAGCAAACTCCCGATCAACAAAGCGACCAATGAAACAATAGGATTTATATTCACATTTGATCCAACAATTTTCGGAGTCAGATAATTACCTTCGATTGTTTGTATGACAGTGAACGCAACAAAAACGCCCAATGGGTAGAGCAAGCTATCTTTTGTCAGCAAGGCAAATAAAATAGGCAAAACTGAACCAATCATAGGGCCAACATAAGGAACCACATTCATCATTGCGGCAAAAATTCCAAAGAATAAGGCATGTCTGATACCCAATGCTGAAAGTGCGATCACATTCAGAACTGCAAGAATGGCCATCACTTTCAACATTCCGGTAATATATTTCTGGATGACACTTCGCAAATCGGTTACGACTTCAACAACCCTGGTTTGAGGATGCTTGTTGAATAAGCGGATGGCAAACATCGTGAAATGATCGCGATAAAGCAGAAACATGAATAGATACACTGGAACCAGAATAAGCAAACCTAAACTACCGATGGTGCTAAAGGCAGCTGAGGAGATTTTTGACGCATTTTCTTTTAAAAAAATGAATAGTTTATCATTGATTGCTTTGAAACTCAGGGCATCCTGCATGCCAAAATTCTCACTTAGAAATTTTGACATATCGTTTACAAATTGTTGAAACTGAACTTCAACACCCGACAAATCTTCCGAAAAACTACTGATTTGGCCCCCAAAAAACCAAACAATACCTACAAAAGCCAAACTCGTTACGATCAACATGATGAAAATTGCCAACACCCGGGGAATTGAATACGATTCCATTTTCGTTACCGCCGGTACCAGCAACATGGCAAGATAGGCGCCTGCAATCAAAGGAATGAGAAGTGTTTTTGCATAAACCATAAGCAGGATTATGCCGGAAACAATAATTATCACGGCTGCTGTTGTGATGGTTCTATTGTTCGAAGTTCGATTCAGTTGCATAGCTTATTTTTTGAGGTAAATTTAGTCTCTTTCCCATCTAAAATCGTATAATGCCTGATAATTTACTCAATATGAATGAATACCCATGTAATGTTGTGCGTTTTTGACTGAATTTTTGTGTCTAACCGGAATGCGTTTTAACATCAACTGAAAGATAGCCTTTTGTCGTAAGTGATCTGTTAACGCATGCTTATCTCATAATTTTATACCTTTGAGGTGTTTATGGCATCAAATCCCTTAAAAAGTCTGGCAGGACAAACCATGGTTTATGGCATGGGAACCATCGTTCCCCGGCTGTTGAATTATTTACTCGTTCCATATTACACCAGAGTTTTCGAACAAGGCGTTTATGGACAGATCACCGAACTGTTTGCCTACGTTGCTTTCTTACTTGTTTTGCTTACGTTTGGTATGGAAACTGCCTTTTTCCGTTTTGCACAAAAACATGATTTGCACAAGGTATTCAACAATATTTTCTCTCTGATTATTGTGACAACCGGGATATTCATCCTGGTGATTTCGGTCAGTTTTGGGGCATTAGCCGGTTTGATACAATATAGTGGAAACAGCGAGTATGTGTTGTTCATCGGATTGATTGTTGCCCTCGATGCCGCAACAGCTGTTCCTTTTGCCTTACTTCGAAAACAAAATATGGCACGTAAATTTGCCATGATAAAATTGGTTAATGTTGTAGTGAATGTTTCTCTCAACTTATTGTTTCTCACGGTATTTCCAAAATATTCATTACAACTTGCGATTGATTTATTTGGTCCCGGATCTACGTTGTTGGTTTGGGTATTTATAATCAATTTAATTTCCAGTGCATTAAGTTTTATCATGCTCCTGCCCCAAATGAAAAAATTCACCTGGGAGCTTGATCTTATTTTTTTAAAACCAATCATCTTTTACGCTTTGCCTGTTTTAATTGTTGGGATTGCCGGTATGGTGAATGAAGTGATTGACAAGATATTGCTGAAGTATTTGCTTCCTGATTCGTCCACTGCCATGATACAATTGGGCGTTTATGGAGCAAATTATAAGCTTGGTGTGCTTATGACGCTCTTTATTCAGATGTTCAGGTATGCTGCGGAGCCATTTTTCTTCGCACAGGCAGATAAGGCTGATTCAAAAGTACTTTTTGCCAGGGTGATGAATTATTTTATCATTTTCGGCCTTATGATTTTTCTGATGGTGACCTTGTATCTCGATGTTTTTAAATTACTTATTGGTAAAAGTTATCGTGAAGGACTAACCATTGTTCCCATTGTACTGATGGCTAATTTGTTTTACGGAATCTTTTTTAATTTGTCGATATGGTATAAACTCACTGACCGCACGGGTGATGCTGCCTATGTTTCGATCGGCGGAGCAGTAATAACAATTATTTTAAACATCATTTTGATTCCTTTTATAGGATTTCTGGGAGCAGCCTGGGCACATTTGGCCTGTTATACTTTTATGATGATTGTTTCCTACAGTTGGGGTAACAAAGTATATCCGATTCCATACCAGCTTAGCCGTATCGGCAGTTATATAGCATCGGCTCTGCTGATATATTTCATTTCATATTGGTTAACTCCTGCAAACCCGTTAATTCGTTACGCAGTGAACACTGTTTTGTTTCTTCTATTTATCGGAACTACTTTATTTATCGAAAAGAAGTATCAGTTAAGTACTTCATAATGAGATTCATTTGTGTGAAAAACCGGCTTTGGACGAATAATTGAATTATTCAGTAATTTTGCGGTCGTTCAATCACCGAAACAAATGGAAATTAAAATAGTAAACAAGTCAGACCATACATCGCCGGCTTACGAAACAACAGCTTCGGCTGGAATGGATTTAAAGGCTTTTCTTACAGAACCAGTCACGCTTTTGCCTTTACAGCGTGCCCTGATACCTACAGGACTTTTTATTGAATTGCCACTCGGATATGAGGCGCAGGTGAGACCTCGCAGCGGACTGGCTATCAAACACGGTATCACGGTATTAAACACACCTGGAACCATTGACGCCGACTATCGTGGTGAGATCAAAGTGATCATGGTAAATCTTTCTGATACCGTTTACACTTTCAACAATGGTGACCGTATTGCCCAAATGATTGTTTCGGCGCACGAAAAAGCTGAGTGGACCGAAGTTGTTGATTTGAATCAGACGACAAGAGGTGCAGGTGGTTTTGGTCACACAGGAATGTAAAATAATTTGTAAAAACTTTCAACCGCTAAATCAATTAACAAATCAAATGAACATCATCGTACCCATGGCAGGCCTCGGAAAACGCTTGCGTCCGCATACACTAACCACTCCAAAACCCTTGTTGCCCATTGCCGGTAAACCTATTGTGCAGCGACTGATCGAAGACATTGCGAAGGTTATCGATGAAAAAATTGATGAGATAGCTTTTGTTGTTGGTGATTTTGGAAAAGAAGTTGAATATCAGTTGATTGATATTGCAAAATCGGTTGGCGCTATTGGTAAAATCTATTATCAGCTTGAAGCGCTCGGAACTGCCCATGCCATTTTATGTGCCGAACCGGCATTGCATGGCAAAGTTGTGGTTGCTTATGCAGATACACTTTTTCGGGCTGATTTTAAATTATCAGACGAAAAAGAAGGGATTATCTGGGTAAGTAAGGTCGAAAATCCTGAACAGTTTGGTGTCGTAAAACTGAATGGCGATGGCAGCATTGAAGGTTTTTACGAAAAACCGAAGGAGTTTGTATCCAATGAAGCCATCATCGGCATCTATTATTTTCGCGATGGAGAATATCTGCGTAGTGAATTACAATTTTTACTCGATCAGAAAATCACCACCGGCGGTGAATATGGTATCACCGATGGACTGCAAAACATGATGAAAAAAGGCACAAGGTTTCATACCGAAACTGTGGCCGAATGGCTCGATTGCGGTAACAAAGATGCTGTATTGGATACCAACCGGCGCATGCTCGAAATTTTGGGCGAAGACGAAAGTCTTATCTCCTTAGAATCAGATGTGGATGATGCCCTTATTATTGAACCATGTTATATTGCGCCTGGCGCTGTGGTAACCAATTCAGTAATTGGGCCGTTTGTCTCGGTTGGCACAAAAGCTGTCATCCGAAACTGTGTGATCCGTAATACAATAGTGCAAAACAGCAGTACAATTGAGAACAAACTGATTGAAAATAGCTTAATTGGTAATTTTACTGTGATAACCGGTAACTTTGACGAAATTAGTTTGGGCGATTATAGCCAGATGAACAGGTAAGGAAAATAGTTAAGATGAATAAATCACGAAATATTCTTTATATCTTACTCATTACATTTGGGCTTGCCTTTGGTTGTAAAAGCACGAAAAATGCGGTTCCGATCCAAACAAACAATGGATCAACGATAACAACAGCTTCACCTGAACGCATGAATGCCTTGTTATTTGCATCAGGAATTAAAGAGCGGATGGCCGGAAACAATGCAAAAGCCATCACTTTTTTTGAGCAGGCACTGCATCAAAAAGCCGATGACCATGCAAGCATGTATGAACTGAGTGAACTTTTGGCCCGCGAAAACAGAATTGACGAATCGCTCGTGATGATGAAAAAAGCGATTGAAATAGCGCCTGATAACACCTGGTATAAAATCCGTATTGCGCAGATTTACAAATTCATTGGCGACTATGAAGCTTATTCCGGTGTTTATCGTCAGTTATTGATTCAACAGCCCGACAACACCGAATATTATGGCGAACTTTCGTCCGCCTTACTGTTACTCGAAAAATATGATGAAGCCCTTGATGTGTTCAACCAGATTGAAACACAAATCGGTGTGAATGAGGCATTGAGCCTGCAAAAACAGCAAATCTATAACACACTCGATAAACCCGAAAAAGCAAATGCCGAAATTGAAAAATTGGCTGCCGCTTTCCCTTACGAGGCCCGATATCAGGCCATGTTGGCCGAAATTTATATGAAACAGGGGCAAAAACTGAAAGCACTTGAAGCCTATAATAAAATCAGGGAACTCGACCCGAATGACCCGTATATCCATGTTTCAATTTCGGAATATTACCGTCAGGAAGGTGATATTGAAAAAGCCTATGAAGAATTGTTGCTGGCGCTGGCAAATACCGAACTCGATATAGATACAAAGGTTCAGGTGCTGGTATTTTGGTTCGAAGGCGCCGAGGTGAATCCCGATTTGAAAGAAAAAGCTATTGGCATTGCCGAAGTGCTGATTCAAACACATCCCGACAGCGCAAAAGGCTACCAGATTCTGGGTGATGTACTCAACGACAACAAAGAGTATGAAAGCGCGAATGCCAATTATCTTCAGGCTCTGCAGATCGACAGCAGTAATTACGTTTTGTGGGAAAATTTACTTTTTACGGATATTAACCTCCAGGATTTTGTTTCGCTTGAGATCCACAGCAAACGATGTATGGATTTATTCCCGGTGCAGCCTTTGCCATACCTGTTCAATGGAATCGGGTGTTATCAGAATGAAAAATATTCAGATGCCTTGAAATCATTTGAGGAGGGCCGCAAATTTGTTGTCAGCAACGACAATCTGCTTGGTGAGTTTTATAATTATAGCGGTGAAGTACAACAAAAATTAGGGAACTTTGCGGCTTCTTCATTGGCGTATGACAAGGCATTGATAATCAATCCGAAAAATTCGATGGTCTTAAATAACTATGCCTATTACCTTTCGCTGCGTGGCGATCAATTGGAAAAAGCCCTCGAAATGGCGCAGAAAGCCACCGAAATAGATCCGGGTAACAACTCCAATATCGACACCTATGCCTGGGTTTATTATAAATTAGGCCGTTATGAAGACGCTTTGCGGTGGTTAGACAAGGCCATCAACGGAGATGATAAACCAAGCGGTACCATTTTTGAACATTATGGCGACATTCTTTTTAAACTGAACCGTAAGGAAGAGGCGTTCATGTGGTGGCAAAAAGCTAAGGAAGCAGGCGAAACATCTGAATTCATTGATAAGAAGCTGCTCAATAAAGAGCTTTATGAATAAAATCAGAAAATGGAAAACAACAATAAAATAGACTTAGTCATTAGTTATGGGCAAGCCAAAGACGCTTTCCTTACAAATTAGGATATCGGAAAACCGAAAAATAAAAAAATGAGACCGACCTATATTTTACTCGTAATTGCAATTGTTCTTATTTCATGTAAACAGAGAAAGGAACATTCTCTTGAAGTAATTACTATAAATAATACACGTCCCATTAATGAGCTAAAAGAACTTATTTTGTTAAAAGGAGATACTGTTGCATATGATGAGTTGGCAATTGCCTATTTAAATGAAAAATATGAGGAAGAGTATTTGATTTATTCAATAGTTATGGCTAACAGATATAATTATCATCGTGCATATTTTCAAGTATATGATTGCTTGACCTCTATCTTTGAACATCATGTTGGAGTAATTGATGAAGAAACAAAAGCACTAGCTATAAGTTATATAAAAAGGGGAGCTGAACTTAAAGACCCAGAATCAATTAAATATCTTGGAGATTTATATTTACAGGGGAAATATATTCCTAAAGACACAATATTAGGTAGAAAACTTGAAAAAGAAGGCCGAAAATTATGCGGTTTTTAACCTTACATCATGAAGATATTTAAAACTAAGGCCAGCCCATAACATCAGCTACCCGTCAAGTGCGGCAGCGGTGGTTTTCGGTGTGTATCTTTCCGCTCAGGCTGCTTATCGGCTTGACAGGAAATCGCCCTCTATTCGCCCCTGCATGTAGCTTCTTACATTGATTATTATCCATAAAAATGATGACACTCAAAATTGAAAAAAAGTAAAAACCGAAAATAGAATGGCAATTAACGAAGCATATTTTGGAAAAAAATCGTGCAATACTTCCGTCTTCCCACGGCTATTTTTCATTTGTTTGATCATCCTGATTACCGCCTTTTATTCGGTTTCATGTTCAACCAAACGCGGCATCATCCGTCAACCATTACGTGAAGAAGGAGAGGGTTTTCTGCTCGAAAAACTCATAGTGAACGAGGTGAAATTTGATTGGATGAGCGCCCGCTGCAATATTGTGGTAACGGATGATAAAAAAAGTAAGACAGAGTTTAATGGTCAAATCAGAATCCAACGCGACAGCGTTATCTGGATATCGCTCTCTCCGGCTCTGGGTATCGAGGTAGCCCGCCTGATGATCACTTCCGATTCGATCAAATTTGTAAACAGGTTGAATAAGTCCTATTTCGTTGGAGACTATAACTTTATCAGTGAGATTTTTCAAACGACAATCGATTTCGATATACTTCAGTCGCTTATCATCGGAAATGACCTGCATAGCTACGAAAACAATACGTTCAGGGCAACGGTAGATGCTTTTGAATACAAACTGCAAAGCACGCATCGTTTGAAAAGTCGTAAATACCTGAAAAAGGAAGATACACCTAATATTCTCGTTCAGAGCATCTGGCTTAATCCGGACAATTTTAAAATTACCAGGATGAACCTGAAAGAATTCGGTGAAGAAAATAAGCGACTCCAGACCGAGTATAGTAGCTTTAAACCTATTGAAAATCAATTATTTCCTACCGTTTTGAAGATCGATTTACAATCGAATAAAAAACTTGCCATTCAAATTGATTTTTCGAAAGTCGAACTGGATTCTGAACAGGTATTTCCTTTCAAAATACCCGGGAATTACGACAAAATGAAGTAATTTTAACGGATGAACTTGAACCCCCGCTACATAGTAATACTGATCATCTTCTTTTTTGCCCAATGGCAGCTGATCGCCCAGGACAAGAAAAAAGAATTGGAAGAAGATATACGGCGTATTGAAGAGGAAATTTCGTTTACAAATCAGTTACTCAACGAAACAAACAAAAACAAAGAACTCACGTTGAATGAGTTACAGATACTGCAATCGCAGATTACCAAGCGTGAGAATCTGATTGCGACCATTCAGAAACAGTTGATCCGGATCGACAACGAGCTGGTAAAAAGCGAAAAAGAAATCGATAAGGTTACACGCGAACTCACCTTACTGCGCGAGGAATATGCGCGGATGATACTCTTTGCTTATCGTAACAGAGGCAGCTACAATACGCTCATGTTTCTTTTCGCTTCCGAAGATTTCAATCAGGCTTATCACCGCCTGAAATACCTGCAACAATACACGGTATATCGGCAGACCCAGATTAAACGTATCGAACAGGCACAACAGCAACTACTCGAAACGATCGACCGGCTTGCTAAAGAGAAGGATCAGAAAATATCATTGTTCGACTCCGAAAAACGCGAACAGATTTCACTGAGCACCGAACGGTTGAAAAAAGACAAATCGGTTCAGCAACTCTCACGTAAGGAAAGCCAGCTACGTCAGACAATACGGCAGAAAGAGCGTGAGGCACAGCAATTGCAACGTGCTATTGAGGATATCATAGCCGAAGAAATACGCAAAGCAAACGAAAGGGAAGGGATAAAAAACCCGGCGCCGGACAAGCTCATGGAGTTGACCCCTGAAGAACTTGCCTTATCGAATTCCTTTACGCTTAATAAGGGTAAGCTTCCCTGGCCAACCGAACGTGGCGTGATTTCGGCGCAGTTTGGCGAACATCCTCACCCGGTATTGAAAAAGGTAAAAACAAAGAACAATGGTATTGATATTGCCACTTCAAAAATGAGCGATGCACGTTGTGTTTTCGAAGGTGTGGTGGTGAGTGTAAACCGTATCACAGCTACGAATAATGCGGTGATCGTGCGGCATGGAAATTATTTCAGCGTGTATGCCAACCTTGAAGAGGTGTATGTGAAACGTGGTGATAAACTGAGAACCAAGGAATTGCTTGGACGTATCCATACCGACAAAAGTGAATCGAAAACCGAATTGCATTTCGAACTTTGGCAGGGACGACAGATCGTGAATCCTGAGTTTTGGCTGGCGAAATAATTATTGTTTCAGGATTCTGCCGCCTGAAATCGTCTTCCCGTTTCTGCTGATCGAATAAAAATACGCACCTTCAGCACATATTTTTCCATTGGGGGTGCATCCGTTCCAATCAATCAAAACCCGGTTTTCAACTTGTTTAACCAAGCGGCTGTAAACAATTTGACCGGCATTATTCCTTATCTCCAGTACAAAAGGTCCCGATCCGGACTTATCAATCTGAAACAGGATAATCTCTGAAAACGGATTTGGAGAGACGAACACCTGTATGTTTGTTTCATTTGATTCAGCTATCGCACTCGGATCGTAAACCTGCAGACTTACAAACACGGTATGAAGCCCGGCAGCACCTGCATCGAGGATGGCAACGGTGGTATAATTGCCAACACTTAATCCGTTGGTGTTGAATTCAAACGTTATCAAACCGCTGTCATTTGCCTGGATCGTTAGTGTTTCGGGGTTCATTGTAATCCACTGAACTGTGTTTTCGATAGTTGAATGAATCAGGCAGGAGACAGGCATTGGGTTTGTGATTTTCAACTGGGTGTCGGCCAGGGTGTTTATAGGGACTAAGATGAAAATACTATCGGTATTTATTGCGAATTCCTGCTGATATACTTCAAGATTTATCTCAAGGCTTTTAAAATAGAAATCGTTTGTAAATAGCTGCACAACGGTGTGATAAAATCCTGGTTCAAGACCAATGGTATTTACATCAACATTAAAAACTGCTGAATCTGCCGGGGCAATCCCGGTTGAATCAGGTGAAATGCTAAGCCAGGTTATTCCTTCGGGAATTGACAGATGCATCAATATGGTATCGCTGCCATTGTTTTTTACCGTAAATGAATCGTTACCAGACGAATCAACAGCAAAGGTAAATTGCAGCGTATCTATATCCAGGTTTACCTCTATCGGTTGTTGCATCAGCATCAGCGAATTATACAGATTCAGTCGTCCACCCGAAACAGTTCTGCCCTGGAGACTGGGCAGTGGATCGGTTCCCTGAAGGAGAAATTGTTTGATTGCCAGGATTTTTTCGGCCGGATTAGCCTTATATGCCGTTATAAATGCTGAATCAGCCGCCGCAAACAAAAGCGCAGTAGCGCCGGCCACATGCGGGCTGGCCATACTCGTTCCACTTTTTAAACCATAGGTATTATTCAGTAGGGTTGAATAAATCTGGGTACCAGGTGCAGCCAGATCGATGGTAGTGGCGCCATAGCCGGCACTGGTAAATTTTTCATCCTGGTTGGTCGTATTTGTAACCGTGATAAGCCAGGGCGTATCAAAAGCGGTAGGAATATCGCCGGCTATATCCACATCTACATTTCCATTGGCAGTTGCTCCGGCATTCAGTATCCCTAATGAACCCAGGCTGTCGTACATGGCTCCCCATATTGGGTAATCATCGGGCTGCCCGTTGTTGATGCCGAAAGAAGAATTGGTCGCGACAATAAATGCGCCTTTCTGACCATTGGTTTCGTCATAAAGCGACCGCATATCAAAGGCGTATGAATAAGCCCTGATCACAGTGGATTCCTGGGTTGATGATCCTGCAATGGGCAACACTTTTACATTCCAACTGATCCCAGTGATGCCTGTCCCGTTATTCCCTCTTGCCCCGACAATGCCACAAACATGCGATCCGTGCTGGTGATCGGGAACCGTTCCGTTGTTGCCACAAGCGTTCCAGCCATCATAATCATCCAAATAACCGTTTTCATCGTCATCAATACCATTGTCAGGTATTTCCTGATGGTTTTTGAACAGGTTCTGATCGTTATGACTGAGCGAGGTACCACCATCTATCACAGCCACCACAATCGTATCGCCAAACACGGTTACTCCTCCTGTGGTGATATCCCATGCCCGTAAAGCATCGATGTCGGCTCCGGGCAAACCACCATTCTGGCCGGTATTATTCATGTTCCATTGCTGCCCGAAATCAGTATCGTTGGGCGTATTTTCGGTGCTTTCACGTAATTCAACACGATGATTAAATTGGACGTTAACTACGTTGGGTTCTGATTTTAATGAAGAAAGTAAGGTGGTTTCATTTACCCTTGCCTGATCAAATGATACCAGAAAAATATTCAACCGCTTCGAAATAATTTCTTTCTTATGAAAGTCAACTACTGCGAAAGACTTTTCAAGTTGTTGTATATCATTCGATTGACGAAGCTGAACTAACAATTCGCCCGGGATAATTTCCCCGCTATGTTGGGCATTGAGTTGAAGGGTGATTGCAAATGCAGAAAGGTATAAAATGCAGATGAGTAATAATTTATTCATTGTCGTTTGCTGTGATTGAGACGGCCAAAATAAGGCAATATTCTGCATGAAAGCAAATGGATGCTAAAAATGATGATTAATCTAATGATGACAACAACATTAATCTGTGTCAGTAACGCGATTAGTTGTTTCTTGAATCAAAAGATCCTTGAATCTACTATTATTTAATGAATATTGACTTCACAAGAAATTTGTCCTATTTTTGTGGACAATTGTCCAAACATATAATTACCTGGTATGACAAAAGCGATCGAACATAAATTAGACAAAGAGGTGACGGCAATGTTCAGGAATACGTCTCAATCAGAGATTCGTTCTACTGTTTCCCCAAAAGTTACTTTCAATGAGTTTCTTTCCGATAAAATGTTCATCATTACAGCAATACGGGCAGGAATTCCATTCTCTTTGTTTAGTTTGATACGTGAAATTACTCCTTTTACTGAAACCGAATGGGCTGGTTTTTTGAATATTTCAGCTAAATCACTTCATCGATATAAGGCTGATTCCAGACATTTTAAGCCGTTACAATCCGAAAAAATCATCGAACTGGCAGAAGTTACAAAGCTTGGTATCGAGGTTTTTGAAGATATGGATAAGCTTAAACTGTGGTTGAACACCCCCAACTTCGCACTCGGCGATAACCCGCCCATTGCCTTGTTGAAAGATTCGTACGGCAAAGAATTGGTGATGGGCGAACTCACCCGCATTCATTACGGGATTTTTGTTTAGTTTGTTATGGAAGTTTATCGTCTTAACAGGGAAAGATTTGCAGGAATCTTATCAGGTAGAGGGTCGGCGCTGAAAGGCGCCAGATGGAATTCTGTTGGTGTTGAAATCATATATACTGCTGAAAACAAGTCGCTTGCGATGGCTGAAGTTGCGGTTCATCTCACACTTGCAACCCTTCCATCTGATTTTGTGATGATGACAATTTTTATTCCTGATCATGTTGCTATGAGGGAAGTAAGTCTTGTTGAGCTGCCCTTCAACTGGAATGCGTTTCCTTATCCGGCTGTTGATCAGGTAATTGGCGATCAATTTGTAACCGAAAACAGCTTTTGTATTCTTAAAATTCCATCTGCGGTCACCCAAGGTGAGTTTAATTACCTGATAAATCCAAGACATCCAGATTTTTCACAAATCAGCATCAAAGAGATTACCAAATTCCCCTTCGATAAACGGATTTTTAAATAATTGCTGTTCTGTAATTCGTTGCATCTTTCAAAAACCTATTTTCGCCATCAGTTAAATTAATTTTGCCATTTGCATTTTGCCATTTGCATTATTAGATAATCCACACCCAGCGAATAAACAATTTACGTACTTTTGTTGTTAATCAATAAACAATAAAAAATGAATCCTGTAATTCGTGTGATTATTGTTGACGACCATGAGATCTTTCGTGTAGGACTGCGTTTGATTATCAATAAATTGGGCTATGCACAAGTGGTTGGTGAGGCTGCCGATGGTGTCGAATTTCTTAATTTACTTGAACAGGAAGAGACCGATCTGGTGTTGATGGACATTGAGATGCCTGTGATGAATGGTGCTGAAGCCACCCGGAAAGCACTCGAAAAATACCCGGATCTTAAAATTATTGCCCTTTCGGTTCACACCGATGATGAGCATATCCGCATGATGATGGATGCCGGTGTGAAAGGATTTCTGATAAAAAATATTCGTAAGGAAGTATTAGACAGGGCGCTGCAGGCAGTGTTTATTGGCAAAACCTATTATAGCGAAGAGCTTTGGGATTATTTTACCAAGGCTGTCGTTCACGAAAAGAAGCTCGAAGATCAAATTTATTTCACTCCACGTGAATTAGATGTACTCCGGCTGCTTACCGAAGGACTGAACAGCAAACAAATCGGCGATCGGTTGTTTGTGAGTGAACGAACCGTTGTTGGGCACAAATCGAACCTGATGGCGAAAACTGGCTGTAAAAACACGGTTGGACTACTCGCCTTTGCCATACATAATCGCCTTATCACCTTATAGTTACAATAGACATTTCCTTATTTTGCGATTCAATTGCGTAAAATTACCGGATTCCGCTTCCTGATAGTCTTGCTTTATTCATTGTGAAATCAGTAACAATGAACCTAACATAGTTCGAACTTACTATATACTTTTGTGCCAGTATTGTTATTTAATTCACACGAATATTAAAAATTAAAGTATCGGGCTATGAAAAAAGGTAAAATTTTAGTGGTTGATGATGACATGGATGTGATCACCTTGTTAGAACAAATTCTCACAAATGAAGGCTACGAAGTTGTTTCAGCCTTTAATAAAAAAGAGGGCCTTAAACTGGCTATCAGCAACAAACCCGATCTTGCCATCCTCGATGTGATGATGACAACTCAATACGAGGGTTTCGAAATGGCCCGTGAGTTTATCGACAATCCTGAATTGAAAGGCATTCCTACCCTGATGGAAACATCCATCGAGGTGCTGATGACTACCAAACCAAGTGTTCAGGCGATGGCACGCGAATTTCGCAACGACCCTAACTACAAGGAGTTGCAGGTTATCCTGATCCGTGATATTGTTACCGGAAACTCGGGTATTGACTATCGTGCCGAAGATGGCAGGTCGGTTTGGGTACCCGTGGATGGTTTTGTTCGTAAACCTGTTGACAGAACACGTATCATTACTGAAGTTGACCGTATCCTGGCAAAAAAAGCCAAGGCTGTTTCTTAGGTAAAACAAACAGGTTGAATTCTTTTTATTGACTGTAATCCGGTTTCCTGACGGCAGTTTCGATAAGTCAACCATTAATATTATTTGCAATGAAAATCAAAGTTGAGGAAATTTTACAACAATATCCGCAGGCCGGCCGCGACAGTTTAATACCGATCCTGCAATCTGTTCAGGATTCAATCGGCTATCTTTCTGAGGAATCGGTGGTTCAGGTAAGCAGATATTTGAAAATGCCGGCGAGCAAAATCTTTGGAGTAGCCACTTTTTACAATCAGTTTCGGTTTACCCAACCCGGCAAATACCATGTGATGGTTTGTCGCGGAACAGCTTGTCACGTGCTTGGTTCGGCCACTGTGCTCGAAGAAGTTGAGAAATGCCTGAAAGTGAAACCCGGTCAGACTACCAAAGACAGACTTTTCAGTCTCGAGGTTGTGGCTTGTATCGGTGCCTGTGGATTAGCGCCGGTTATCAGCATCAATGGTGAGTTTCATGCCAAAGTAACTACTGAATCCATTCATTCGATTTTCGAAACTTACAGACAAAAGGAGGTGTAACCATGGTTGCCATGAATAAATATTTGATCGAAAACGTGCTGAAACACAGTACAAAAACCGAGTTGGAGCCTTTAGTTGCCGAAAAAATGCAGTTGCTTCGTCATGATAAAAACACCAAACCCGTCATCTATATCGGGGCAGGAACCTGCGGTTTGGGAGCCGGAGCCGGTGAAACCATCAAACAGGCAGGTATCTTCCTGAAAGAAAAAGGTATCGAAGCTGAGATAATCACAGTCGGTTGTATCGGTCTGTGTTCGTCAGAACCCTTGATGGATATTAAACTTCCGGGCAAAAAACGTATTTCTTTCGAACAGGTGACCGGTGATAAAGTAGCCTGGATTCTGGAAAATATATTTGCCAAAAAACTCCCGAATCATCCGGTACTTGGTCAGTTTGCATCGCAACAGCACGAAAAAAGCTGGGATAATGTACCCGACATAGAAAATCACCGTTTTTTCAAACCGCAGGTTCGTATTGTACTCGAAAATTGCGGGATCGTAAATCCGGAAAGCATTGAAGAATATATTGCCCGCGATGGTTACAAAGCGTATCTGAATACGCTGAAGGTTTTCAGCCGATTTGAATTATGCGATTTCATCGAAAAAAGCGGTCTGCGCGGACGAGGTGGCGGTGGCTTCCCGACAGGTAAAAAATGGAAATTTGCCCTTGGAACAGAATCGGAACAACGCTACCTGATCTGCAATGCCGATGAAGGCGACCCGGGTGCATTCATGGATCGCGCTGTTATTGAAGGCGATCCGCATAAACTGCTCGAAGGCATGGCCATCGCGGCTTACTCTATCGGGGCTACCAAAGCTTATGTGTATATCCGTGCCGAATATCCGCTTGCCATCGAACGACTTATCATCGCGATCGGTCAGGCAAAAGCGTACGGTTTGATCGGTAAAAATATTTTCGGTTCGGGTGTTGACCTCGAAATCGTTATCAAAAAAGGTGCAGGCGCTTTCGTCTGCGGTGAAGAAACAGCCCTGATCCAAAGTATCGAGGGAAAACGTGGTATGCCGCGCCCACGTCCGCCATTCCCCGCCGTGAGCGGATTGTTTGGCAAACCGACCATCATCAACAATGTTGAAACGCTGTCGAACCTGCCGTCCATCATACGTAAAGGCGCCGATTGGTTCAGCAGTATGGGAACCAAAACGAGTAAAGGAACAAAGGTCTTCGCACTATCAGGAAAGATAGCCACAACAGGTTTGGTTGAAATCCCGATGGGTACAACCGTGCGCGACATCATTTATAAAATTGCCGGCGGCATCGTAAATGGAAAGAAATTTAAAGCCGTTCAGATGGGTGGACCGTCGGGTGGCTGTGTGACGGAGGCAAATCTCGATATTGAAATTGACTATGAAAACCTGATTGCCGTTGGTGCCATGATGGGATCAGGTGGTATGGTTGTCATGGACGAAGATACCTGTATGGTGGATGTGGCCAAGTTTTTCATGGATTTCATTCAGCGTGAGAGCTGTGGTAAATGTATTCCCTGCCGCGAAGGAACACGAAGGATGCTCGAAATACTCGAAAGTATCACCACGAAGCCAAAAAATCGTGAAACCCATGAACCATTGGCACGTTTCAAAGGGGTGATGCAGGTCGAGAATCTGGCCAATGTTATCAAAGACACATCCTTGTGTGGCCTCGGGCAATCGGCGCCAAACCCGGTATTGAGCACGCTAAAATGGTTCAGGGAAGAGTATGAAGAGCATGTATTCGATAAGAAATGCCGTGCAGGAGTTTGTAAAAACCTTCGCGATTACAGCATCGATGTTGATAAATGCACCGGTTGTACGGTTTGTGCGAAAAAATGCCCCACAAACGCCATTCTTGGCGGACGCAAACAGCCACATTTTATCGTTCCTGAAAAGTGTATCAGTTGTGGTGCCTGTTTCGAGGTATGTAATTTCGACGCCGTAAAAGTCAGTTAATCAATGTATGATATAAAATACAGAAACAATGGATCTGAATATTGAAGTTAATAATAACGTACTTTCGGCCCGACCAGGCGACACTATACTCGATGCGCTCAACCGTATAGGAATGAAAGTGCCCACGCTCTGCCATCTGAAAGGATTGTTGCCAACCGGATCGTGCCGCATGTGTGTGGTTGAAGTGGAAGGACGCAAGAACTTGGTTACCGCTTGTTCTGAGCCGGTGACGAATGGCATGAAAATAAAAACGCATTCCGCCAGAGTTATCGAGTCGCGTAAAACCATCGTTGAATTACTGCTTTCGAACCACCCGGACGACTGTTTGTATTGTGAGCGCAACGGAAGCTGCGAACTGCAGAAACTTGCCGAAGACCTACATGTGCGCGAACGGCGTATCAGCGGCAATAAAAACAATTACCGCTTGGATGTTTCAAGTGCAAGTCTGGTGCGTGATCCGGCAAAATGTATCCTTTGCGGACGATGTGTACGTGTTTGTGAAGAAATTGAAGGTGTTTCGGCCATCGAATTTGTTGGCCGCGGAAGCAAAACCTTCATCGGTACTTCATTTAACCACGGATTGAACCTTTCAACCTGTGTCAACTGTGGCCAATGTATCATGGTTTGTCCAACCGGCGCTTTAAAAGAAAAACCGCATATCGATGAAATAAGAACAAAACTCGCCGATCCTGCAAAAACAGTTGTTATCCATTATGCTCCTTCCATCACCATTTCATTGGCCGAAGAGTTTGGCTTCAAACCGGGTCAGAATATTGGCGGGATCATAAATGCAGCCTTACGCAGGATTGGATTCAATTATGTTTTCGATACATCATTTTCTGCCGATTTAACCATCATGGAAGAAGCTTCGGAATTAGTACACCGTATCACCACAGGCGGAACCTTACCCATGATCACAAGCTGCTGTCCGGGTTGGGTAAAATATGCCGAGGAGTTTCAACATGAAATTCTGCCCAACTTATCAAGTTGCAAATCACCGCAACAGATGATGGGAGCGGTAATTAAAAGCTATTTCGCAGAAGTAGAAGGCATCAATCCTGCAGACATTTATTCAGTTTCGGTGATGCCTTGCACAGCCAAGAAATTTGAACAGCAGCGTGAAGAGATGACGCAAAATGGCATCTCGGATGTTGACGCCGTGCTTACCACCCGTGAGCTGGCCCGTTTGATCAGGTTGTTTGGCATTGATATGGACAATATCGATCCCGAACTTGCCGATTCTCCGCTGGGGACACGTTCTTCGGCCGGTAAAATATTCGGCGTATCAGGCGGTGTGATGGAAGCGGCCATCAGATCGGCCCACTATTTTATCACGGGTAAGGAGTTGTTGAAATTCCAGGTGAATGCAGTCCGTGGATTAGCCGGAAGAAAAGAAGCAAAGATCGTCATCGATGGATTGGAGATCGGTGTTGCGGTTGTGAGCGGACTAAAGAACGCCGAAATCCTGATGGAAGAAGTGAAAAATGGGCGTAATGACATACACTTCATCGAGGTGATGGCTTGTCCGGGCGGCTGCATCAACGGCGGCGGACAGCCGATCGGAACCAACGAAGAATCGTTGCGTGCCCGCATGAAGAGCCTTTACGAGATTGATGAACATGATGCAATAAAAGTGTCGCATAAGAACCCGTATATCATCGAATTGTATGATAAGTTTCTTGGCAAACCACTTGGGCATAAGAGCCATCATCTGTTACATACCAAGTATCAGGTGAGGGACGTAAACTGATACAATTTTGGTTAGTTGTATATTTTAAACATTTGTTAAGTAGTACTACATCTGAAGCAAACCATGGCGCATAACAAAAAACATAAGCAATTGGTTTTTACGGTTAAAGATCGGTGCCGTGTTTGCTTCACCTGTGTACGGGAGTGCCCGGTGAAGGCGATAAAAATCATCAACGGCCAGGCCGAGGTGATTTCTGAGCGATGCATTGGTTGCGGCAATTGTGTGCGGGTTTGCCGGCAGAAAGCGAAGGTTTTTTTGCGCCAGACCGACGAAGTAAAAGTTTTACTTAAAAGCAGAAGCCGGGTCATTGCCTGTGTTGCGCCAAGTTTTCCGGCTGAGTTTACCGAAATAGAAGATCACAGGATTTTTGTTGGGATGGTGAAAGCGCTTGGTTTTGACCTTGTTACAGAGGTTGCCTTCGGCGCCGACATGGTGGCCGTGGCCTATAAAGCCTTGTATAACGGAAACAACGGTAAGGGTATCATTTCGTCCGATTGCCCTGCAGTGGTTTATTATGTCGAACAATATCAGCCCGAACTCATTCCGAATCTCGCCCCATTGGTTTCACCCATGGTGGCCGTTGCACGTTTTCTGAAAGTGAAATATGGCGATGACTCTCAGGTTGTATTTGTTGGGCCATGCATTGCCAAGAAATCGGAATCGGACGAGATTGATCATGCGCTTACGTTTAATGAGTTACGGGAATTGTTTACCGATTTCAATATCGTTGTCGAAAATGTTGAAGCACGTGATTTTGATCCGCCTCACGCGGGTATGGGTGCCATTTTTCCAGTGAGCCACGGTCTGTTACAAAACATGAATGTGAAACATGATATCACAAAAGGTGATGTTGTTGTTGCCGAAGGACGTGTTAATTTTAAGGATGCCCTGAGTGAGTTTGCAAATGGCGGTCTTCATGCGCGCCACCTCGAATTGCTCTGTTGCGAAGGTTGTATCATGGGTCCGGGCATGACGCCAAACGGACAAAAATACATACGCCGTTCCTGCATTTCGAATTATGTATCTCAAAAACTCGAAACCATTAATATGCCCGAATGGCATATCGATATGGCCGAAGCTGGTAATATTGATTTAACCGCTCATTTTGAAGCGATGGATCGCCGCACACAAAATCCATCAACACAAAAGGTGGCCGAAGTATTGCGGAGTATGGGCAAAGAAACGGCGGATGACTATCTCGACTGTGGCGCCTGCGGTTACGACAGTTGCATTGAACACGCCATAGCGGTAGTTCAGGGAGTGGCCGAAAACGAGATGTGTCTGCCTTACACCATTGAACAGCTACACGATTCAATCGAAAAGATAAATTCATCGAACCACGAGCTTGAAAATGCACGTGAAGCGCTCAAACAATCTGAAAAACTGGCGCACATGGGACAACTATCGGCCGGTATCGCCCACGAACTGAACAATCCTCTCGGGGTAATCACCATGTACAGCAATCTGTTACTCGATGAGGTGAAAGATGAAACTATGCGCAATGATCTCCAACTGATTGTTGAACAAGCTGACCGATGCAGAAAAATAGTTGGAGGCCTGCTCAATTTTGCACGTAAGAATCAGGTTCGTCTGGTAGAAACGGATTTGGAGAAGTTTGTTGCACGGAGCCTTCAGTCAATCGTTCTTACAGATGATATCGTCGTAAAAATTGATGTTGATATGTCAGATCCGATTGTGTTTCTCGACCCTGATCAGATGATGCAGGTGCTCACTAACCTCGAGAAAAATGCCGTGGAAGCCATGCCTGATGGTGGTGAAATAACCATCAACCTGACAGAACACGGCGAAGAAGTGGAAATTTCAATCAGTGATACCGGAACAGGTATTTCGAATGACAATATGGAGAAGGTATTCACGCCATTCTTCACCACCAAAGAAGTTGGCAAAGGTACCGGACTCGGTCTGCCACTTTGCTATGGAATTGTAAAAATGCACAAGGGGAAAATAAATATTGTATCGAACGACAATCCGCAGAAGGGTCCGACTGGCACCACTTTTGTTATTCGATTACCCAGAAATCCTTGATATTTAATTAAAAACAGAATAAAATGTCGAACAACAAGAAATTGATATTAATTGCCGATGATGATTGCGATTATCTTTTCCAGATGGAAGCCATGGTAAGCAACCTGGGCTTCGATGTAAAAACCGCCGATAGCCAGCACGAAGCCGAGCTCATGCTCGACACAGTTAAACCCGATCTGGCCATCTTCGATCTGATGATGGAAAATGAAGACAGTGGCTTTTTATTGGCATACAAGGCAAAGCGAAAATATCCTGAGATGCCTATCATCATTGCCTCGGCTGCAACAGCAGAAACAGGTTACAGTTTCGATCTACATAATTCGGATGATCAAAACTGGATAAAAGCTGATCTCTATCTCGAGAAAGGTATCCGTAGCGACCAGCTTCACCGCGAGATTAATAAGTTACTGAAGCTGTGAAGTTGGAAGATGGAAGATGGAAGTCGGAAGTCGCCTACCCCGGCAGAATGACGAGGGAAGACGAAAATTAACTTTAGTTCACTCATAACTTTAGCTCACTTTAGTTCACTTATAAAATGGCAACATTACAGATTTTGGTTGTTGACGATGAACCTGGTATCAGATCGGGAATCAATCGGATTTTAACGAGTTATACGGTTGGATTTCCTTTCATGGAGGAGGATTTTGATTTTAAACTGACCGATGCCGCTACCGGTGAGGATGCCATTGACATTCTGAATAACCAGCCGGTAGATATTGTGTTGCTCGATAATAAACTGCCCGGCATGGATGGTACCGAAGTGCTTGCTTACATCAAAAAACAGAAGTTTGATGTGGCCGTGATGATGATCACTTCATATGCATCGCTCGATCTGGCTATCAAAGCCACCCGCGATGGCGCGTATAGTTTCATGCCGAAACCATTTACACCGCAGGAACTTAGGGCGAGTATCGAAAATATTTCGAAGCACCTTTACCTTAAACGCATGACACGCAAGATGCAGGAAGAAGGAAAACAAATTCGTTTTCAGTTCCTGTCGGTGATGTCGCACGAATTAAAATCGCCGCTCAATGCGGTGGAGGGTTACCTGAAAATGATGCAGGAAAAACAGTTTGGCGACAAAGTGGACGATTATGAGAAGATGATCGATCGATCGCTTGCCCGCTTACGGGGTATGCGCAACCTGATTATGGATCTGCTCGATCTTACAAAAATTGAATCGGGTAAAAAACAACGAAAACTCCGCGAAACCGATCTTTCGGAAGTTGCAAGGATGTCGATGGATACGCTCGAACCTTATGCCATTCAACGCAGTGTACGTATGAAACTCAGTGTTACAGGAAGCCCGATGCTGCTGGCCGATCCCGATGAAATGGAAATTGTATTTAACAACTTAGTTTCCAATGCCGTGAAATACAACAAAGACGGTGGAAAAGTAAAAGTTCTGATTGAGGACCAGGGCAAGGAAGTAGTAATCAAAGTTTCTGACACAGGAATAGGGATCAGTAAGGAAGATCAGGAACAGATTTTCGAAGATTTCGTAAGGATCAAAAGTAGTCAGACGAAAGAAATTACCGGTAGTGGACTCGGATTATCAATCACAAAAAAAATGGTCGCGCAATACAACGGTTCTATTTCGGTTGAGAGCATTGCCGATGAAGGAACAACATTTACAATAACTTTACCAAGACAATAATAAACTCATTTACTGTGAAATTTACTCCCGAACAATACCAGCTACCGGATATTTCGATGCAGCCCTTTCTCGATGATAAAGAGATTTGGTCGTTTATCGATGCCGCACATCCAAGCCTTGAACAAGTTGAAGCGATTGTAAAAAAATCATTGGATAAAAACAGACTCAGCATTGCCGAAACGGCTTTGCTTGTAAATGCCCGTGAACCCGAAATGATCGAAATGATCAAAGCCGGAGCCAGAAGTCTGAAAGAAAAAGTGTATGGCAAACGTATTGTGCTATTCGCACCTTTGTATGTAGGTAATTATTGCTCAAACAATTGCCGGTATTGTGGTTTCAAGGTGTCGAACAAAAGCGCCGTTCGTAAAACGCTTACCAAACAGGAACTCATTGCCAATGTGCAGGCACTGGAAGAGCACGGTCAAAAACGAATCATTCTGGTTTTTGGTGAGCACAATACATATTCGCCCGGATTTATTGCTGAAACCGTCAGGACAGTTTATGACACCCGAAAAAACCATGGCGAAATACGTCGCATCAACATCAATGCAGCTCCGCTTGATATTGAAGGATTCAAAACCGTGAAGGCATCTAATATCGGGACGTATCAGGTGTTTCAGGAAACCTATCATCACGAAACTTACAAAATTTGTCATCCTTCGGGACGAAAAGCTGATTATGATTATCGGCTCACCGCGCTCGACAGGGCCATGGAAGCCGGGATCGATGATGTTGGAATTGGTGCATTATTTGGCTTGTACGACTGGCGTTTTGAAGTGCTTTCGTTGTTGCGGCACGTAAACCACCTCGAAGCATGTTATAATGTTGGTCCACACACCATTTCGTTCCCACGCATTCAGGATGCATCGGAATACGATCTCGATGACAGGTATCAGGTTACAGATGAGGAGTTTACACGATTGGTTGCTATTCTCAGACTGGCCGTTCCTTACACCGGTTTGATACTGACCGCACGCGAATCAGAAGCAACCCGCAAAGAAGTGCTATCGTATGGATGCTCGCAGATTGACGCCGGAACCAAACTTGAGATTGGTGCCTATGCCAAAAATCCGGACGTGAATCAAAATCTGAATAAGGAACAGTTTAAAATCAACGATGACCGCACCCTGGCACAGGTTATTGATGAATTGCTTGAAGCCGATTATATTCCTTCGTTTTGCACGGCATGCTACCGCAAAGGTCGTACCGGACAGCATTTCATGGAGTTCAGTGTGCCGGGCTTTATCAAGAAATTTTGTACGCCAAACGCCATGCTTACGTTGGCTGAATACATCATGGATTATGCCGGAGAAGCAACCGCTGTGAAAGGCTGGCAGGTGATTGAGCGCAATCTTAACGAAATGGATAACGAAGGATATAAAACTGAATTGATTCATCGAATTGAAAGGATAAAACAAGGAGAGCATGATTTGTATTTTTGAAGATGGAAGTGGGAAGTGGGAAGAAGCCTGTCTCGGCAGTATGGTGAGAGAATTAGGAAGATCGTAATAGTAATAATCACATAAACATTAAAAATCATGGACGAGAAAACCAAACCAGTTACAGTTGTAATCGAATTCAAATTTGAGAAATTAGTGATATGGCAAAAAGCGATGGATTATGGTGAGACAATTACTAAAATTGCCAATACTTTTCCAAAAGAAGAGATTTACAACCTTTCTTCTCAAATAAGAAGAGCTGTTGATTCCATCGCATTAAACATTTCAGAAGGTGCCATTGAACAATCTGCCCCTGAATTTAAGAAGTTTGTTGGCTATGCCATACGTTCGTTAGCTGAAGTAGTAACTTGCCTGCATAAAGCTAAAAGGCGTAATTACATTTCGATTGAGTAATTTATGATCCAATACGAATTTGCTTTCAACCTTATGAATATGATGATTTCGTTTAAACAAAAAATTCACTAAAATGTACATCTCCCCACTTCCCACTTCCCACTTCTAACTTTTAACAACCATGAGTAAAGGAAAAGACCAAAAACCACACATAGGCATCTTTGGACGCCGGAACAATGGCAAAAGCTCAATTATCAACACCATTGTGAAACAGGAGATTGCCATCGTTTCGGAACAGGCCGGGACAACTACCGATCCTGTTAAAAAGTCCATCGAGATATTTGGAATCGGACCGGCCATTATCATTGATACTGCCGGTATTGATGACACCGGGGACCTGGGTGAAAAACGTGTACGGAAATCACTCGATACAATCAAAACCATCGATTGTGCGATACTTGTGATCGTGAACAATGAATTTGGATTTTACGAGAAACAACTCATCATGCAGTTTCGCGATCATGGTGTGCCCTATGTCATACTTCATAACAAATCAGATATTCAATCAGTTGAAGAAATTACCCTGGAGAAAATCAAGGATTTCAGTAGTGCTGAGGTGCTGGATTTCAGTGTAAATCAACCCGAAAAACTCCCGATGCTGATCGAAACGCTTCGTAAAACCATTCCTGAGACAACGTACCAGAAAAGCTCCCTGCTCGGAGATATCATCAAACCAAATCAGGTAGTGCTGCTTGTAACACCCATCGACTCCGAAGCGCCGGACGGTCGCATGATTCTGCCGCAGGCAATGGCCATACGCGATGTGCTTGACAACGATTGTATCTGTATTGTTCTCAAAGAAACAAATCTGAAACAGTATTTCGACGAAAACATGCCCCGTCCGCAATTGGTAGTTACAGACAGTCAGGCATTTAAATTTGTAAGCAGCATTATTCCGGCCGATATTCCGCTCACCAGTTTCAGTATTGTTTTTGCCCGTTTGCGTGGTGATTTTGCGCATTATCTGAAAGGCACACCCGAATTATCAAAACTCCAGGATGGCGATCGTGTATTGATTCTTGAATCGTGCACCCACCAAACGAGTTGTGAAGATATCGGACGACATAAGTTACCGAAATGGATCAGGGATTTTACCGGAAAAGATATTCAGTTTGATATCGTGTCAGGACTAAACCATGTTACCGACATGCACAACTACAAGCTTGTAATTCAGTGCGGCGGGTGTGTGGTTACGCGTAAACAACTGCTTAACCGGTTGAAACCTGCCGTTGATGCGCATATTCCTGTAAGCAATTATGGCATGTCGATCGCCTACGTGAATGGGATATTCGACCGTGTTGTCGAGCCCTTTATGAAATAATTCAAAATGAAAAATGCAAAATGGACAGAAAACACTCGCGTTTTGCATACAATATCTTAATTCAATATCGTTTAGTCAAATGAAATCCTTGAAAAATTAACCGCAGAGAACCGCTAAGTTTTACGCAGAGTACCGCAGAGTTGTATGACAATTCTTGACTCTGCGACACAGTTCGGTAAACTCACTGCACCGCTTTGCGTCTTCTCACCGAACCCTGTCTGCCGCCAGGCAGGTTTGCGGTAAATACTTTTAAAATTAAAAATACTAAACTAAACGACATTGTATCTTAATTATCAAAATGACTGACTGATGCTTAACACGATTTCACAAATACTTCAAAAAGAAACTCTTACAAGGACTGATTTCATAACTTTACTTTCGGTGAGGTCGGCAGAAGCAACCCAATTGGTACTTGATAAGGCATATCAGGTGAAAACAGAAACTGTCGGCCGCAAAGTTTATCTGCGCGGTTTGATTGAACTCACGAATATATGCGCCAAAAACTGTTTTTACTGCGGTATAAGAGCGGCAAATATCAAAGTTGAACGCTATTCGCTTTCGGTTGAAGAGGTGTTGCAGGCGGCAGATTTTGCCTGGAAAAATGGTTTCGGTTCCTTAGTGATTCAAACAGGCGAACAGCAAAGCAGGGCTTTTGCAGATATGATTGAGGATTTGTTGATAATGATTCACGATACCACGAACCATGAACTTTCTGTTACGCTATCGTGTGGTGAACAGGAACTGTCAGTTTATGAACGATGGCGAAAAGCCGGAGCCGGGCGATTTTTACTACGCATCGAAACGAGCAACCGTGATTTATACCATAAAATTCATCCAAATGACAATTTTCATTCCTTCGAAAGCAGGATCAAAGCCCTGAATGATTTGCGAATTGCCGGATTTCAGGTTGGAACTGGTGTGATGATCGGTCTTCCCGAACAAAGCATCGGAGATCTGGCTGATGACCTTATTTTCTTTAAAACCATGGATATCGATATGATCGGTATGGGACCTTTCATCGAACATGCCGACACACCGCTTTACGCTAAAAACCATATGCTTTGGCCCGCTCACGAACGGTTTAGGATGAGTTTGCTCATGCTGGCTCTGGCACGTATCACCATGCCCGATATCAACATCGCTTCATCAACTGCCCTCGAAACCCTCGATCCGCTTGGACGGCAAAAAGGCTTATTAGCCGGTGCCAATGTGGTAATGCCCAACCTTACACCGGTTTCAAGCCGAAAAAAATATCAGTTGTACAACAATAAACCCCATCTCGATAAAGATGCAGCCCTCAGCGCTGCCTCATTGCAAAAAATCATCCATGACATCGGTGAGGTGATTGGTTTCAACGAAGCCGGGAGCTCGTTGCATTTCAAAAACCGGGTTGGTAGCGTATGACTTTTTTTGTCAAATAATAACATTTCTCGTTTCAAAACGAATTAAGTTATAACATTTCTCGTTTTAAAACGAAAAATGTACTATTTTTGGCGGGCTATGATAAAAAGAAGTCTTCAATCACAAATAGAGGCGGATCTTGTTTTACCAAAAATTCAGGTACTTTTTGGGCCAAGACAGATCGGGAAAACAACTTTGATCGAATCTGTTTTCAAAAGGTTTGATGAAAAGAAGTTATGGTTGAATGCTGATGATGCTGATGTAAGGGAAACTTTCGCAAATGCAAACGGCACAAGGCTTAAACAACTGTTTGGAGATTTCAAACTACTCGTAATCGATGAGGTGCAGCGTATCGAAAATGCAGGGCTTGTACTTAAGATTATTGCTGATCAGTTAAAACCGCTTCATGTGATTGCAACTGGCTCAAGCGCTTTTGAACTACGTGATAAAATAAGTGAAAGTATGGCAGGACGAGCCATAGAGTACAGGTTATTCCCATTTTGGATGCAGGAATTGGCCGATCATACAAGTATATTTGAAGAAAAGCGGCTATTGGAGCATCGTTTGATTTATGGTTATTATCCTGAAGTAGTTAATAATCCGGGTAATGAGAAAAAAATTTTACAGCAAATTTGTGACAGCAACCTGTACAAAGACATATATGCATTAACGCAGGTTAAAAAACCCTATTTACTTGAAAAAATTTTGCAGGCTCTTGCGTTACAGGTTGGCAGTGAAGTGAGTTTCAATGAGTTGAGTAATCTTGTTGGCGCTGACAAAGAGACCATTGAACGTTATATTTTTTTACTTGAGCAGGCATTTGTTGTATATAGACTACCATCATTTAGCCGTAACCTGCGAAATGAAATTAACAAAGGCCGCAAAATTTACTTTTACGACAATGGGATTCGCAACAGCATCATCAGCAATTTCGCACCACTAAACCTTCGATCCGACAAAGGTGCGCTTTGGGAGAATTATCTGATGACTGAACGCCTGAAAAAAATTACTTACAACCGGCAGTATTGTAACCGGTATTTCTGGCGCACAAGGCAACAGCAGGAAATTGACTACCTTGAAGAATATGATGGCGTTTTACATGCCTTCGAGTTTAAATACAGTAAAAATTCAGGAAGCAAACTCCCGTTAACTTTTTCAAAAGCCTACCCGCAACATGCCTTTGCTATGGTTGATACGGGTAATTATGAAAATTTTGTTTTAGCTTAGGATAGTTTTTCATAAACGACTTTGTCAACTAATAAACCTTCGTTTCATCCACGGTAAAGTCGGTCGAAAGCGATCCAAGCTGTAAAGTAAAAGTTCCTTTTTCGACAACCCAATGGTTATCGGCATCCACAAAAGCCAGGCGACTAACAGGTATTTCGAAAGAAATACGTTTACTTTCACCCGCCTGTAACAATATCTTTTCGAATGCGCGGAGCCGTTTAACAGGTGGCGTAATGCTTGCGTAATGGTCTGAAATATAAACCTGTACAACCTCTTTCCCCGGAATATTTGATATGTTGGTAACCGTAAGGCTGCATTGGATGTTTTCGCCTGCGGCATAATTAATTTTATCAATTCGAAGGTCGCTATAAGTGAATTCGGAATAACTCAGTCCTGTACCAAATTCAAATTGTGGATTGAAAGTTGTTCCATCGGGGGTGGCCGCTTCGAGTTGTTCGGTTGCTTTGTGATAATAGGGTTCGAGGCTGTTTACAAAGCGCGGATAGGTATAGGGCAGTTTACCGGAAGGATTGACATCGCCAAACAGAATTTTTGCAATGGCTTCACCCCCATAGTTTCCGGGCAAATAAGCAAGTAAAATTCCGTCCGCCAGTGGCTCAATATTCCTGATAATGCGTGGCCGTCCTTCGACCAGCACAAAAACAAGTGGTTTACCACTTTTGGCGGCTAATTTTACCAGATTCTGCTGGTTTTCCGAAATAGTAAGGTCGTTCAGGTTTCCCGGCGATTCGGTGTAACTGTTTTCGCCGATGCACAAAACGATAATATCTGATGCTGCCGCCATCCTTGAAAATTCAGCCGGATTATCCACAATTTCATTCCTGTAATCACCTGTACCATAACGTACGCCCTGGCAGAGTTTCACGTTTTCGGATTTGGGAACAACAGCCTGAATGGCTTCGAAGATGGTTTGATGTGAGGCAGCAAATTCATCTGCCAGATCGCCCTGCCACGAATAACTCCAGCCACCGGTCAAAGGCCTCATGCTGTTGGCAGCCGGTCCGGCTACCAAAATGCGGCTATTCTTCGAAACAGGTAAAATCCCCTCTTCGTTTTTTAGCAGTGTGATCGATTCAATGGCTGTAATACGGGCCGCTTCGACCGATTTTTCGGAACCGAATTCAGGATAGTCTTTGTAGTAGGTCATGGGCGTTTCAAATAAACCCAATTGCAATTTGACCCGTAAAATGCGTGAAACGGCATCATCAATACGCGACATTGGTACTTTCTTTTCATTCACCAAAGCAACTAAGTAGTCGGCAAAATCGAAATTATTTGGAACCATCGACATATCAACACCGGCATTCACTGCAAGTGCAACGGCTTCTTTCACGCTTTCGGCCACATGATGCCGCTGATACAGGAATTCAATATCCTGCCAGTCGGAAACAGCAAAACCTTCGAATTTAAGTTCAGTTTTCAACAGGCCGGTGAGCAGCGTTTTGCTGGCATGAACCGGGGTGCCGTTTATTTCGCTGGAATTGATCATTACGCTGTGAGCACTGGCACTTACACCCGCTGCAAACGAAGGAAGATGATATTCGCGGAGCATATTCTCCGGAATCCAGGCCGGTGACCGGTCTTTGCCACTCAGGGGTTGTGAGTAACCTAAGTAATGTTTCAGGCAAGCCGCGATATGGTTCTTGTCGCTGATTTCGTTTTCGGGACCTTCATAACCTTTGATGAGCATTTTCCCCATTTCGGAAGCTAAATAAGGATCTTCACCAAAAGTCTCCCATTGGCGCGGCCAACGTGGGTCGATACCAAGGTCGAGCACCGGTGAAAACGTCCAGGGTACCCCGCTTGCCCGCGTTTCATAAGCAGATATTTCACCTGCCGTGGTGAGTAAAGCCGGGTTCCAGGTGGCGGCCATGCCAATCTGTTGCGGGAAAAGTGTGGCGCCGGCAACATAGGATGCCCCATGAATCATATCTAAACCATAAAGCAAAGGTATTTTCAATCTGGAATAATTCAATGTATAATCCTGAAGCATTCCAACTAAGCGGTTCCATTCTTCGGGTGCACGGGCGCCATTGTTAGGTGTATTCAATACCGAACCGATTTTGTATTTTTCAAACGCCATTCGAATTTTTAACGTATCGAAAACTACAGGCTCACTGTTTGGCATGATCAACACATCGAGTGTTATTTGCGTCATCTGACCAACTTTTTCTTCCAATGTCATGGCAGCTATCAACTCAGCAAGCTTCGTTTCGATAGCTTTATCAGGATTAGAAAGTAAGGTTTTTTGTGAGGATTCCGTACAACCAATCAGTATTGAAATGCTGAGTAAAAGACTTATAAGAGTTTTCATTTTTTGAGTTATTTTCATTTTTCGGGAAGCAATAATCGCCTGACACAAGGAAATATACTTATGTAACACATTGTCATTAAAATAATTAACTATATAATATTTGGATTCAGTGATACCTTACGTTAACTAAGAAATGTTGATCCCAAACAGGAGTATTTTTTTATTGAAAGACCCTCACATAATCGACAAACATAGTTTGTGGAAAAGTTGTTGTTGCATCGGGATAACCCGGCCAGTTGCCTCCGACAGCCACATTCATGATAAAAAACTGAGGCAGCCTGAATGAGGCAAATTCGATACTGGTGGAAGTAACCTGATAGAATTGTTTATAATCGACATACCAGGTAATCGCGTTATCTGTCCAGATTATGCTGAAAACATGGTAAAGATCATGAAAGCTTTGGCTATTTGGCAACGTATAATTTCCACCTTTGTATTGGTGACCACCCTTATCGTAATGGGCGGTTCCGTAAGTTTTTGTCTGATCGTGGCCCAGGTATTCCATGATGTCGATTTCGCCGCATTTTGGCCAGCCAACCGAACTGATATTACCGCCAAGCATCCAGAGTGCCGGCCATATACCTTGTCCGAAAGGCATTTTGGCCCGGATATCTATTCTTCCA
The DNA here is from genome assembly GCA_013141455.1 of Bacteroidales bacterium. Taxonomy (GTDB): domain Bacteria; phylum Bacteroidota; class Bacteroidia; order Bacteroidales; family F082; genus CAJBPB01. Next base: position 127,701 of record JABFQW010000029.1, on the reverse strand, counting down.
TAGGTGAATTCCTGTTTAGCTTGCGAAACCATTCGCGCTGAACGGTAGATATTGGGATAAGGACGTGTTGCCACGATATTGAGTTTGCCATCGAGAACAAAAGAATTTTCAGAGGTATTGGTATATGTTTCGAGTTCATTGTTTCCCCAGCCGCCGGCGCCGGTATTATAGCTCCAGTTGTCGGTGTTGATGATCGTTCCGTCGAATTCGTCGCTCCAGATTAAGGTCATTCCCGGATAGGAGATCGGTGTGATCGGGCCGTCTTCGGCCATCTCGGGAATATAGGTGTCATCATCGGTGATGGTTACAGTTGCTGTGCTGTTTAACAGAGTCGCGTTCAACACCTCGCTGATACTTATTGTGAAAGTTTCATCTAACTCCATATTATTGTCTCCGGTAATATCCACAGCAAAGTTTTTATAAAGTTCACCGGGGGCCAGCACAATAAGGGCGCCATTTTCGATAGTAAAATCCTGTCCGCCAATGGCTGTTCCATCGGTGGTTGACCACTTAAAACTTACTTCAACGGTTGTTACTTCCGAAAGACTCACGGTAACGGCAGCTTTTGATGATGATCCGTTGCCTTCATTTGCCGTGGTAGTAGCTGATATGGAGATTTTCGGGACTACCACTTCGGGTGGTGTTTCGGTTTTACTGCATGCCGAAAACAGACTTAACAGACTGATAATAGTAAAGATTGACCAGGATTTTAATTGCATGATAATGGGTTTTGTTGGGGATATTTTTGGTTTTTCTGAGTCGGGTTTGAGGTAAAACCGGCCGTCGATCGACGGCCGGTAATTTTCACTCACCAAATCAAATAAAACGTATGAAAAATTAATAATTAGGATTTTGTACCAGTTTGGTATTATTGAGTTCACCGAGTGGTATCGGGAGCAATTCATGTTTTCCTGCCACAAATCCTTTGAAAGCGAGTGCTTCAGCGGCTTTTCCTGTGCGGACAAGATCGAACCAGCGGTGGCCTTCGGTAGCAAGTTCGAGGCGGCGTTCCTTATAAATATTGTCGAGGGTTGCTGGAACCGGGCTTAATCCAACGCGTGCCCTAACAGCGTCAAGCCATTGCTGGGCACGACCGGCATCACCGGCACGAACCAAAGCTTCGGCTTCCATCAGATAGGTATCGGCCAAACGGATTTCAATGTAGTTATAAGGCCACATCAAAACGGGTTCACCATTGCCAGTTGATTTAAATTCTTCCATTGGCGCCCATTTTGCGATGAAATATCCGGTGTTTTGATAGCCTTTTTCATAAGATGCCAATCCAACTGTTTCCAGACTGTCGATGTTGACTACTGTTGCCTTGTAACGAGGGTCGGGCTTGAGCAGGTTAACCAGGTCTAATGTAATGGGGTTAAATCCCCAACCGGCGCTGTAAGTCGGACCATTATATGCACGCGGTCCGCACATCTGCGTGAAAATCATACCTTCTCCGGCTGGTGGCCATGGTCCCCAATAGCCTACAGCGGCTGCGGTGTGGGTAATTTCGAAAATTGATTCGGCGTTGAACTTGTTATCCGGACGGAAAATATCACCAAAGCTTGGCAACAAATGATAATTTGAATGGGTATTCACCTGTTCAAATAATTCAGCAGCTTCCATCATACGGCTTTCATTGTTTTGCCAGAGAATGACTTTGCCCAGAAGGGCAACAGCCGCCATTTTTGTAACACGGCCATTTTCGTTTGACGGTACTATTTCAGGCAGATCAGGGATTGCCTCGTTCAGATCTTTTTCAATCTGAGCGAACACATCTTTGGGATCAGCCTGTACAACATTAAAGAAGCCTGCAGGTGCCAAAAGCTCATCGAATAGAGGTACATTTTTGAAAAGGCGTACCAGATCAAAATAATAGTAAGCGCGCAGGAATTTTGTTTCAGCAAAGAAACGGGCTTTTAGCGCTGCTTCCATCGGGACGTCACCAAGTTTCGACAAAAGTGTATTGGTACGGTTGATACCGCTAAAATTTCGTCCCCAGAAGTCGGCCTGTGGACCGAGTGCAGGTTCCAGGGTGTAGGTGTTCCATGCTTCCCATGTAGCACGGTCGGCATAGGCGCCGCCACCGGCATAACAATCATCGGAAGCAGTGTTCATTAAACCTATTTTGCTTGCATAATCAACCACAACTTCAGCTCCAAGAGGGTCGTAACAGGAAACCAAGCCTGTAAAAGCTTCTTCAGTATTCCTGTAATAATTTGCTTCGAGCGGGGTGCCTTTGGGTTGTAAATCGAGCCAGTCTTTGGTACATGAGTTCAGGATGATCGACCCTAAAATCAATGTTCCTATATATAATATATTCTTTTTCATGATCTTATGATTTTAAAGTAAATTAAATTGTTACATTAATTCCGGCCATGAATGAACGGGCCTGTGGGTAAACACCGCGGTCGATACCAAAACTTCCGCCTCCGATTTCAGGATCGAAACCTTTATATTTGGTAAATGTTGCCAAATTGTTTGAGCTCACATAAAACCGAAGGTTCTGCAACTTGATTTTATTCGTTATATTTTTAGGCAGGGTGTAACCAATTTGAAGCGTCTTAATTCTGAAATAGGCGCCGCTCGATAATTGGAATGTGGATGGACGGCTGAAGTTTCTGTTCGGGTCACCATTGACGATGCGTGGGAATGTTTCAGAGTGGTTGGTTTCGGTCCAACGGTCCAAAGCTTCGGTTGTCCAGTTCGCATCCTGAATATCCAAACGATGGAGTCCATTGTAAACATCATTACCTGCGACACCTTGTCCGAATACCAGTAAATCAAATCCTTTGAAACTTGCTGAAACGGTAAATCCATAAGTCCAGGTAGGTGTTGGATCACCAATGAAGGTGCGGTCGTCTGCATCAATTTTTCCATCATTATTCAAATCAGCATAGCGAAAATCACCAGGTTTAGCATTGGGTTGAATCATATTGCCATCTTTATCCTTATGGTGTTGTACTTCGGCAATGGATTGGAAGATATCCAATACCTGGTATCCATAAAATGCACCGATGGGATGTCCGACTGTCAATCGACTGATTGGGTAAGCACTCGACTGGAAGTTTGCTCCTTCTCTGAACTCAACGATTCCCAAATCAGTTATTTCGTTCTTAAGGTAAGAACAGTTCCCTTTGATGTCGAAAATAAGGTCATGCAATTGCTTGTGGTAACCCAACTCTAACTCAACACCCTTGTTTGTCATAGAAGCTACGTTCCCGATTGGATCATCAATTGCACCAACATATTTAGGTAGTATAATAGGTTGTAACATGCCCGTGGTATTTTTACTATAAAGGTCGAACGTAATCCTGAAATCTTCGAGTAAGGTAGCTTCAAAGCCAAAATTTAACTGACTGGTTTCTTCCCATTCCAAATCCTGATTAGAAGGTGCATTGGGACTATATCCAACAACAAGACCATCATAACCGAAAGTATAATTACGGTTACTTCCAATTGTTGCAAGATACCCGAAATTTATAATTCGATTATTACCATTTACACCATAGGATCCGCGGATTTTTAAGAAGTTGACAATATCATTCACGGGCCAGAAACTTTCTTTCGTAATGACCCATCCTACAGAAACAGAGGGGAAATACCCGAATTTATTATTACTGCCAAATTTTGAAGAACCATCGCGACGAATAATACCTGTAAACAAGTATTTTTCGTTGTAATTGTATATAATCCTTCCAAAAATGGAGGCCAATTTGTCATCATCGTAAATCCGGCCATTCCCGATCTTGAGACTATCAACGATATTATAATTCAAGGTAGCATCATAAAAGTTATTTACAGGCAGGTTAGTCCACACTATGCTTATTTCTTTCGCACCTTTTTCTACTATGGCGCTGGTTCCAGCCAATGCTGTTATATGATGCAATCCAAAATTTCTGGTATAAGAGGCCGTATTCTCCAGGTTCCATATCAAGGATTTACTCGATGACAGGCTATATTTATTCACACTATTAGAATTGGCAGCATTCAAATAATATACGGGCGTAAAATTTTCGTCTCCCCAAAAGGCCATTTTACTCCCCAGATCCGATCGAAGCTTTAATCCTTTGATGGGTTCAATTTCGGCGTAGGCATTTCCTACAAAATTATCGGACCAGCCAAAATTACCCTGACGGGTTTGGATATATGCCAGGGGATTCGACATTTCCTGCGCCACTTTATCCGAGATACCATAAGGATTTCCATTTTCATCCAGCACAATACCCGGTTTGTCATAAGGCGAGTGTGAACTGACTGCTGTATCAGTTATCACGGCAGGTGTGATGGGGTCGAGGTTGATGGCTGAGGCAAGCGGGCCACCATATTCACTGTTTGGATTAAGCGAACCCATACTCTTTATATGGGAGTAACCAAGATTGGTCCCGAAACGTAACCAGTCGTTCACTTTGTGGGTCGCGTTGAATCGAAGGTTTATCCGTTTATAATTTGAAATGGAAGTTGCCACAACGCCTTCCTGATCGAGATAACCAAAAGAAGAATAATAGGTTGACTGGTCATTACCCCCGCTGATACTAAGTTCATGGTTTTGAATCATTGCATGGTTGTTGAAAATGGTGCCTTGCCAGTCGGTACCTTCTCCAAATGAAGCAGGATCATCATAAGGCAAAACTGGATTTACCCCCGGAACGGCTTCGTTTCTTAAAATTGCATATTCGGTAGCATTTAACATATCGAGTTTGTGGGCAGGTGCCTGGGTGCCTAAAAACGCATTATAATTTACCCGCATTGCACCGGATTTACCTTTTTTTGTTGTGACAAGAATAACGCCATTGGCTGCACGTGTTCCATAAATGGCTGCTGAAGCGCCATCTTTCAATACCTCGATGGACTCGATGTCGGATGGGTTTAAGTAATCTATTCCACCATTGTCAACCGGTACTCCATCTACCACAAATAATGGATCACTTTGGTTGATAGTAGTTGTCCCGCGCACACGTACAGTTGATGCCGCTCCCGGCTGCCCCGAACTTGAGGCAATCGTCAATCCCGTTGTTCTTCCCTGCAAAGCATGTTCAATACGACTGATCGACATATTCTCCAGATCTTTGGCTCGTACCTGAGATATAGCACCGGTCACAACACTTTTTTGCTGCACACCGTATCCAACAACAACAAGTTCTTCCAACTCGGTCGCACTCGATTTCAGGCTGAAATTGAGCGTCAGTTTTTGGTTCGCAGCCAATGAAACCGTTACGGTCTGGTTTTCGTAACCGATAAATTGTGCGGTAATTTTCAGGTCACCGGCAGGTACCTTTAATGTAAATTTACCATCAAAATCGGAAGAGGTTCCAATTGAAGTTCCTTCAACGAGGATGTTCGTCCCCGGAAGTGTTTCATTTGTCGCTTTATCCCGAATCACGCCATTGATCTCGCATGTTCTCTCCTGGGCAACTACCGAAAACGATGCCAGAATAAAAGTGAACAGCAATAATAGTAGATTTTTTTTCATCTTTTTTTGGGTTAAATGATACTTTGTTTAACTTATTTTTGATTCATAAAACAATATTAAGAAACAATTCAATCGAGAAACGAAAATATTCTTCATTTATCCTACTTCAACCGGGCCTTTTATCTACATCAAGAATACAGCAATGAAATTTATATTTGTTGAAATTCAATCAATTAATAAATGCAAATTATACAACAATGGAATCAGTACAACACGAAATTGCATTTGGGGTATGTTGTATTCATTCCGATCGAATTCAGAGGAACAAATGACAGGAATGAATCAATGGTTTCGTAGTGAAATTAGTGATATTAAACGCTCAATAAGTATTCAATCAGATTGGCCTCATGTCCGATGTTCAGTTTCTTACGTAAACGGTACCGACCAATTTCAACCCCCCGGATCGAAATATTCATCAGCGGGGCGATCTGTTTCGAGGAGAGGTTCATTCTTAAATAGGCGCACAAACGCAAATCTTTGGGCGTGAGGTCATCGTGTTTTTTCTTGAGCCGTTTTACGAAATCCTGGTGCACATCATCAAAATAGGTATCAAACACGTCCTGAAACTTCTCATTTTTCAGATCTTTGTTAATGCGCCTGATCACCTGTTCGATTTCAGATTTCTTCGATTCTTCTGCAATATGCCTGTTCGCGTCAACCAACTGATGTTTTATCAGGTTTAAAATCTTATTTTTATGAATGAGGTGTTGTGTGGTGTTTGCCAGTTCCTTGTTTTTATGAACAACCTGTCCTTGTAATGTTTCGTTACGCAGGTTAATGATCACCCGTTCGGCCATCAGCGATTTCTCGCGAAAAGCCGCTTTTTGATCCTGCAATTCTTTCTCGTGCCTTTGATTTTCTTTTTCCTGTGCTCTTTTGAACCTCCTCTTCAAAAACATGAAATTGAGAAACACGACCAACAAAAACAGGAAGAAATAGATTACATAAGCAATTTTTGAACGATAAAAGGATGGCTCAATGACGAACGAAAAGCTTGTAATATCACTCTCTTTCAAGTTGATATTCAACGATTTGACCTCGAATGAATAATTACCTTGCGGTAAGTTTGTGTATTCTTTGTAGGTGTAATTATCCCAGTTCGACCATGTTTGATCGAATCCTTTTAACCTGTAGGCAAACCTGATGGCTTCGTGCGATTCGAAGGTCGGGCTCGCGAAGAGGAACGAAACTGAATTGAAACGAAATGGGATGAAGCAGGACAGTGTGTTTTCCATACCGGTTTTAACGTTGTAATTGCTAATCACGAAGGCCGAATCTTCAGCCGCAAACCTAATCTCCCTCAGGCAAACGGCTTCGGTGTGCCGGTAATCTTTTTTTATCAACGGATCGTAATGGATTAATCCATTTTGCGAACCAATAAACACATTCCGGTTGTCGTAAACGAAAACACTCTTGAAGGCAGGAATCAACTGGTTGTTTATTTTCACGAAAGGCGCCGTGATATTGGTGTAATTGCCATCTTCCTGCAAACGGTTTACGCCCATAAAAGCTGTTGTAAAATACCAGATATTTCCCATAGAATCAGGTAGGATAGTCTCATACACAGTTTTCTCAGGAAAAATACGGTTGTATTTTTCTGACGGGATAAATGTTTTCGACTCATTGTTGAACCCGAAAAATCCTTCCGATGTCGAAAAAACGAGTTCATCACCAAGGATATGAATGGCGTAAGGTAATTGTGAAGGGAGCCCGTTATTGCCTGAATAATAGTGTACTTCATCAGCTTTTGTAAGTTCAGGGTTCAGTTTTAAACTATAAAGACCCCGGTAACCATGTGAAATCCAAAAGGTGCCTGAACGATCCTGCAAAACACTCTTGCTCGAAACATTAAAACCTTCTATTTTACGGTCAAATTTCCAGTTGCCATTGGTTTTGGTAATTACCCCCAACCCATCGTACAGCCCCGCTATGAATATTCCCGGCCTTTCGTTGCAGGGAATAATCGTCCAGAAACCCCGTTCGTCTGATAGTTTTATGGCGTTGTAGTCATTGATCAGGAAGCATCCGAAGTTATGTCCGCAAAACACCTGGCCATCAATCACTTTCAGGAACCAAACCTGCCCTTCGGTTCCCGGAATTATTTGAAAGCCACCTTTTTCTTCGCTTTCGTTGAGTTTACTTTGTTTGGCGACATACAAACCCTGGTTTGTTCCAACATACCAATAATCGTTGAATATCAGGGTGGTGTAAGTGCTTTCCAAATTGAAATTATAATTGAAAATAGAGATAGGCGAACTTATTTCAATAAAATCGATACCGTTATCGAGACCGAGCCATAAATTGTTTTGCTTGTCTTCGAACAGGCTAAGCACCGTATTATTCAATAATCCACGAAAGCGGTTCAGGTGTTGAATTACATTTCCTGTTTCATCGGTGATATACAAACCATTCTGAACCGAACCAAAAGCAAAACATCCGTTTTTGAGTCGTATGGCCGAAAACAGACCGTTTTCTTTGAGCAAGATATTTACCTCCGATTTCCAGGGGATCAAAATATTGTCCCGAAGCAGAAATAAACCCGTGTTGATTGACCCGATCAGCAGGGAATGATCACTGTAAGGCAATATACACCTGATTTCATTTGAATTGAAAACCGGATCGGAACAAAGCAATGATAAGCCGTTGTTACCAAACTCCATCAGACCCCTTGCCCGGTCAACCACATATATTTTTTCATCAACCTGGTACGAATGGCTGAAATTGGATGGTGGTGGCACCACCGTAAATTGGTTGTCGCTGAAGACTAATAAATACCTGAATGATTGAAACACCGTAGTGTTGCCTATGCGGTGTATCTTCCAAATCTCGTCGAATGACCGGTATTGGTGTGGTATAAGGTGAACCAGCGAATGATAACTAAGGGCGCCGGTAGCGTTTGGTGCAAAATAGCCACACTCTTCAAACGCCCCGATATAAATCGTATCTCCGGCAGCAAAAATGGAACGTATGATTGATCCATTGGGAATCGGGTAGGTATGCCAGTGGTTGCCATCGAATTCGAGTAGTCCGCCATTGTTGCCAAAATAGATGAAACCCTGTGTGTTTTGAGCGATCGACCAGTTTTGTGTGCTGGCATTGTAGGTCGATTTTGGGTAATTGGTGATAAAAGGTAATCCGTTCTCTTTGACCGAAGAGGCCTTGAGTGGTTGATGAGACAACAATAATATACCGCCTGTTAAAAATGCAAACAGTTGATTACGAAGTGTTTTAGTAACAATCAATCTTTTATGCATACATTGAAGTCTGAAAACGAAATGACTAAATTAAACAAATCCGCCATATTTAGTATCTGGAATCGATTTATGATGAGGTATTGGGATATTGGTTGAAGTGTTGATAGGTTGATAAGTTGAAGTGTTGATGGATTTTGGGTTACTATTTTGAACAACAGGCTTGTAGATTCCCAGTAGAATTCAGAATTGAAGCATGATTTCGTATAGTCATCATACAGCATGAATGGCTTTAAACAAGGCTTCTTTATCGACAGGCTTCGTTACATAAGCATCGCATCCCGCCTCTAATGCTTTAATAATTTCTGACTGTTCGGTATGTGCACTGATAGCAATAACAGGCAGGTTGGGATGTCGCGACTTGATTATTTTTGTGGCCTCGGTTCCATTGATTACCGGAATTTTGAGATCCATCAATACCAGTTGAAAAGGAAACAGATCGGCCAGCCGGATGGCTTCATCACCACTCATCGCATGGAGGATACTATTCACACGTGAACGTAAAACCGAAACAAGATAATTGTAGTTATCAATCTCATCTTCAACAATCAACACATTGAAACCCGAAATATCAGCAATGGCGGATTTCACTTTTTTGGCAAAGGGGATTTCGTATTGGATATTATTTTGAAAAGGAATATCGAAATAAAACACTGAACCTTTTCCGTACACCGACCCGAGACCAATAGTGCCACCTATCAGTTCAACGAGGCTTTTGGCAATGCTAAGTCCCAATCCATTACCGCGTATTGCTTTTAGCTGCACTTCGTTTGTGCGGTAGAATCTTTCAAAAACATGTGCCTGCTCGCGCGGATCAACACCCATACCGGTATCTTTCACCGAAAATTTCAAGGTGTTGCCTGCCAAAGCACAGCCCATTTCTATGGTACCGACAGAGGTATATTTGATCGCGTTTTCGATAAAACCAGCCATCACCTGTCTTATTTTTCCTTTATCGTGGTAAATAGTTTCGGGCAGGTCGGGTGGCAGTTCGGGCTGAAGCAGCACCAGCTTGTTTTTGGCAGCCTGACTGGCAAAAGTATTGTACAGATCATCGAAAAGCTCCTTTATCGAAAAAGTTTCATTGTCGATGGGAATTTTCTCCGACTCGAGGCGCGAAACGGCTAATACATCATCGATGATGTGCAATAACTGATTTGAATTATTATTGATGATTTCGATAAATCCTGCTTTTTGATCGTCAGGATAGTCGGCATTTAATAAATCGGAAAACCCTACAATGGCGTTCAACGGTGTACGTATTTCGTGTGACAGGTTGTTTAAAAATGAAGTTTTCAAATGATCACTTTCCTCGGCTCTTTCTTTGGCCGAAATAAGTTCCTGTTCCATCTTTTTACGCTGAGTGATGTCAACAATCATCCCGATTAACCCACCGATATTGTTGTTTGCATCAGGGAAGGGCGATTTTGTAATAATCACATTCCTTTCCTCACCATTCGGGAGTACGATTGTCTGGTCGATGGTTTGTTTTGTTTCGATTCCGTCGAAAATCAACTGATCAGCGGCAGCATAATTTCCTGCAGTTTCAATTGAATCAATTTCAAAAAGGCTTTTACCAACAAAATCCTCGTTTTCAACATGATAATAATCACGAAACGCTTTGTTTATACCGATATATCTACCGTTTTTATCCATATAGAATAATGGGTTTGGAAGCGAATCCAACAATGTTTCGATAAATTGCGACTTGCTTTTCAACGCATCATCGGCATGATGCCGTTCGCTGATGTCGCGTATGATTGCCAACACTTCATTTGTGCCGCTCATCGCTACACGGGCTTCAAACCATTGTAGCGTTCCATTCATATTCAGTTCGTATTCGTACCTTACAATTTCTCCGGTACTCAATGCGGATTCGATCGCCTTCAAGGTCAGTTCTGATAATCCGGGAGGCAATATTTCGGAACAACGACGGCCAAGGGCTTGTTCCTTTGGTATAAATAATTTCGAAGGGTCGTCAACAACGATGTCGATAAAATACCCGTCCTTGTCGAAACGAAAGAAGAGGTCGGGAATAGCCGAGATGATCGCCTTGTTTCTCGCCTCATTTTCCCTGATTATTTTATCGGTTCTTACCTGTTCGGTAATATCACTCGATATGGAAAGCACGCCCTTTTCGCCATTTGGCAGCGTAACCACACTTTCAATCAGTTCGAACACCTTGGGTTCACCGCTTTTGGTGTAGGCATTAATCCGTGAAAGGAGAATATTTTTTTGAAAAATCGTTTTAATATTTTCCTTTATCAGATGTTTGTTTTCTTCTGAAACAATGATGTCAACGTTGTTGCCAATGAGTTCAGTTTTTTGAAATTCATATTGTTTGCCAAAGGTTTCGTTTGCATTGATGATTGTGCCATGCTTATCGATGAGTAAAATGCCAACCGGGGCCGCGTTGAACAAGGTCCGATAACGTTCTTCGCTTTCGGCTAATTCGAGTTGAGACAGTTTGCGCTCGGTGATGTCCTGGGCAAAGGCGATGATGGCTTCATTTCCTTCGAATAAAGTTTTATAGATGTTTACTTCTTTTGGGAAAATATCTCCGTTTTTCCGTTTACCCCAGAATTCAAAATGCTGAGGTTTGCCATTAAGAGCCGCATCGATATAACTTTGGATCAGCTTTAGATTATTTTTCCCGGGAGCGCCCAAAAATTCGGGTGTTTTCCCGATAAATTCTTCCCGGCTGTAACCGTACATGGCCTCCGCACCTTTGTTCACATCCAGAAACCTGGATTCGCGATCCTGAATGTAAATGGCTCCGGTTACGCTGTTGAACAGTCCCTGATAACTCTCAGCGCTACGGATAAGCGCCAATTTACGTTGACGCTCGATGCGTAAATCACGGAGAATAATCACGGTTCCGATAACCAATCCGTTGCTGTTTAATCTTCGGGTACACCTGAACGAAACCGGAATTTCTTCACCTGACCTTGTTTTCAGGAGCAGGTCTTCTTCCGATTCAAATTGATTGCCTGTTTTGATCACCTGTTTTACGGCATCCTGAACCACTTCATGATTCGATTCCTCGATTAATGAAAAGACATGGTCGATTTCAATTTGTATCGCATCTTTTTCGGCCCAGCCGGTCAGCATCTCGGCAACAGGGTTCATCTGTAGTATTCGTGAAAGTCTGTCGGTCGTAATAATGGCTTCACTCACACTGTACAAGGTGGTCCGGTAGAGTTCTTCATTGTCGAGTATCTCTTCGATAAGCAATTTGTTTTCGGCCTGATCGAGCAAAATTTTACCAATAATCATGCTACCGGCCGGATAAACAATGATAACCGCAAAACCAATTACCGTCAATGCTTCACTAATAAAATCATTGGGCAAAAACAACATATCAAGCAACATGATGATATGCACGAGCAATCCGAACATATAGAGGTTGCCGACTCTTAACCTGCGGGTGGGTTTTGCCTTAAGCCAATAATGAAAGGCCAGACCGGTACCCATCGAAGTGATAATAACCGCCAACCCCATAGCCGAGCCGGCGCCACCGATAATAATTGTACGGTAAAAAATCGCGATGGAAGCGCTGATTATTCCTGAGAGTGGGCCGAAAAAAAGTGATACAAGACTGATAATGATTGATCGGCCGTCGAAAATTATTCCTTCGGTCAACACGAAAGGATAGATCATTCCAACTACACAGGCTAATCCGAACAATACGCCCTGCATTATTTTTCCGGGCAAGTGGGAACGATTGAACCTCAGGTCGATAAAACCAGACAACACGCTTATTGCAAGCAGAATAGCCAGATTAAAGAACAGGTCTCTGAGTAGCATTAGTAAATTGTATTTCCGTAAAGGTAATAGAAATGTTATGAAAAGTCCACAGAATACAGTTACTTGATACTGGTTTCTTGTTTCTGGTTGCTACAAACCAATAACCAGCAACCAGCAACCTGTGACCAGTGACCAGACTGTCGACTTTCCTCTTCCCGCTTCTTTTTCTACCTTTGCCGCATGACAAAAAAGCAAAAATATTATGTTGTCTGGGCAGGTCTGAAGCCCGGGATTTACACCAACTGGAACGAATGCCGAAAACAGGTTGATGGCTATCCGGAAGCAAAATACAAATCGTTTGACGATCGCGAACTGGCCGAACTTGCGTATGGTGATGACCACAAAAGCTATTATAAAACCGCTGGTAAAAAAACTTATATAGACAAGGCAGTGCCCGATTTTACGAATCAGGCCATTGCTGTTGACGCCGCCTGCTCGGGCAATCCGGGTAAAATGGAATACCGCGGCATGTTTATCGAAACAAAAGAGGTGATATTCAGTAGCAAGGTGTTTGAAAGCGGCACAAACAATATCGGCGAGTTTTTGGCTATCGTACATGCCTTAGCCTGGCAGGCCCAGCGAAACCTGAGTTACCCTGTTTACAGCGATTCAAAAATCGCTATTTCATGGGTGAAAGCCGGAAAATCGAGAACTAAGCATGCGGTAAACACAAAAAACAAGGAACTTTTCGAATTGCTCGACCGTGCCAATAACTGGCTGAAAAACAACAAAATAACTGTACAAATACTGAAATGGGACACCCGAAACTGGGGCGAAATTGTGGCTGACTACCAGCGGAAATGAGTGAGCTACCCTTCGACAAGCTCAGGGTACTACCTGCCCGGCTATCATCAATAGACGTGAATTAAGCTAAAGTCACTCTAAACCTTCTTCAATCAATACTTCGCCAGGTTTACGGGTAATCATGAAGCCTAAGTGGTGGGGAAATCCATTTTACCTCAGGAATTCAGTAAAAGCTTTTTCTGTTTTTTCTTTGGCGAATTTCATTTTCTGAAGACTTCAAACGCTTTATAAATATTTGAATAAGAAGGACTTTTATCACCAAAATTTCTCGCTCTTTCAATAGAGGTTTCTAATTGATTGTCAGCACATAAATCCACAACCCATTTCTCTTTCTCCAAAAAAACAATTGATTTTTCAAAAGTAAGCAAGTATTTCCTTAATTCTCGTTCAACAGCTCCCGAGTTATTAAAATGCCTATTTGTATTTTGATAATGGAGCAAAAACCAGTATTCTACCGAGGGCATACTATCGCAAAAAATCACATTTTTTTTCCTACTGTATTTTCTCAACAGGTTGTTCAGTTTCTTTTTCTCAGCTTCTACACGCTGCGAAACATCAGTATCGAATACACAAATTGCAATACCACCACCTTCAAGCACCTCTGAAATTTTACGGTCCATATCTGTGAGTGAGGTTATTCCGAAAAAGTATGGTTTAAGGATATACCGATAGTTGTATAAGGATCGGATATGCTTGAAATAGTACTGCTCAGTAATACCTTCTCCAATCAAAGTTATAACAGGGGATTTTTGTCTTCGGTTATTTGTAGGCCTGCCCATTACTGGTATTTTATAAATTTATTTTGGGGATAGCGCCAAATCTACCCTGACGATAGGCTTTTTGTAACGATGCTATACGATTCAATCCATTAAATTCGACTAATGAATAAAGTTCTGTTGATCCGGTTTCGTTTTTGTCAGTAAACCAAACAGAATCTTTCCTAAACAGTTCATCCGTTTGATTCAACAGAGGGTCATAATGGGTTGTGATCAGGAGTTGGGCATGGTTGTTCTTGTTTTCAAGAAATTTTTTCAAAAGAAAAACTATAAGTTCGGGGTGTAACGAAGATTCTATTTCGTCGATAGCAAGAAATGCATTTGCCTGTAAAGTCATATAGAGCGCTGTTTGTACTCCAGTGATTCGACGAGTACCTTCCGATTCAAGATCTTCGGGCAAAATGTACTTTTCAGTTCCCCGCTGGTTTTTTACAGTATGCTCAAAATCGGTTGAAATTTGTGTGAATACTTTCTCTTCTTTCAATCGCTCCTTCTCTTCTTCTGACATAGAATCTGACTTTAACAGGTAATCCAGAAAATGCTGTGGGACCACTTGTTTCTCAATTTTGGATTTAATACCCGTAATATTAAAATCAGCTTCCCTTACAAAATCAAGCAGATGTTTTTTCAGAATTTCATCTTTCTGTATTCTGCTTTCAGCAAATTCAAACATCGGCGTAACCGGATCAATTGAATCCAATACCCTTTGCTTCATCCAGTCGCGGGCCGCATCAATTTTAGTTAATGCCACATTGACCTGATTACGAGCAGCAAAAAATGAAATATTGGGCAAACATTTTAAATTGATTTCTTCTCGTGCCACTGCACTTATTTTTACCACTGCCTGATTAAATGATACTACTGAAACATTATTTAAAAGCGATCTTTCGAATAGTAAAGTAGGTTGAACAGAACTATAGTAATAAAGTTTTTCAGAATATACCTTGCTTTCATCAACTTCGAGCTGGTACCAGTATCTGACACCCCCAACATAAAACTTCAGCGAAAAATATGAGGGCTGTTTTGGCGTTTCACGGTCTAATTTGAACGGGATAGCATCGGTTTTTTCTGATATATCCTTTTTTGACTGAAACCAGAAATCATGAAGGAACTCGAAAGCTCTTATCAGATTCGACTTACCTGAGGCATTAGCGCCATATACTACTGCAAAACGTAGCAATCGAACACCCGGAGCAACTTCCACAACCTGATAATCTTCGAAAGTAGTTTCTTTTGTTGCTTCAAAACTAAACGTAACTTCCTCTTTGAAAGAGAGGAAGTTACTTATTTTTAATTCCTGTATCATAGAAATGTTTGTCTAAATCGACACAAAAGTACATTTAAAATTGAATTATTTTCATTTTATATTCATTTTTGAACATAACTCAGCAATTACCATAAATAGATTAGAGAAATTCTATCTTAATATTCTTTTTGTAAGCCCCTTGTTTATGTATCAGCGTTTCAAGTGTGCCTGCGAAATTTCTCAATTCATGTTGGATCCATTCATCTTTTTCAATATTTATACCAAGTTCTGTCGATGGTATAATATAATCTGTGAGATGGTAAATTGTATTGAGTGTTGTTGGGATATCCCAAAAGCAATTCTTTTCATCATTATATTCATTAGCTACCGGCCTTCCTCCTTGAGTTTCTGTAGATGGATAATCGGCAATGTAAAGTTCCTTTTGGGCGTCAATATCTGAAATGTTAGCAGGTAAGAGAATCTTAAGCTGAAAATTTGGATTCTCTCTGAATTGCTTTTTCGAAAAGTCTAAAACAAAGCTTTCATAATAACCAAAAGCAAGTGCTGCAGATGGAAGTGGTTTTAAATTAAAGCTCCCTTTTGTTTTTTCTAACTCCGCAAGTATGGTTTCAATCTTATTGTTCAGATTTTTTTTATTGTATTTCACTATAGTAACTCCTGAGTAATCTGATGGTAGGGAAATATTATCTGATGTAATCAAAAATGCTCTTTGCAATCCTAAACTGCCCATAAACAATCCAGTCTCAAATAACACATTGTCTCTCATGGTATTATACAAACGGAATCGCTTAAAGGTGATGTCATCTTTAGAAGCAACCAGGATTCCGTAATCGTACCTTCTTGATGCTTTTACGAGACAATCCAGTGTGTTTTTATTTTGTGAGAACACTTTGCCTTCTTGCCAAGTTTCACATTCAATCCAATCACCAAGGTGCTTATTAACTTCATTTTTAATTTGTTCCGCTACATTATGTCCTTCTTTAGAGGATCCAATAAATATTTTTCGTTTCATGCTGTTATCCAATTTATGTCATCTAAAACTTTTTGTTTGCCAATTATGTGTAGTTTTTTTTCAACAGGCAAATGGCATTTTTTATATTTAGCCCCACTATTACAATAGCACTTTTCATTTCTTCCTGTCCGAGTGTTCAAAAAGGCATGTTCATAACATGAATGCCAAAATTTGACATCATTGCTTTTAATAAGCTCTGCATAAAATAACTTTACTCCATCTTTTCCATGTGGATACTCATTCAAATAGTGTCCAGTTTTTTGTCTGTAAAGCTGATTTGCAAAATAGGGAATAGCCATTTTTTCAATGAAGTATAGTAACGAGACCCCTCTTCTGCATATAAGAATTTCATCTTGCTCTACAGTTAAACAGCATAAGTTATCCGCATACTTATGCCAGTCAGCATTACAAGGTATTTCGCCTCCAACCTCGAATATTTTCGGGAAACGATAAGGAAATTTTTCTGTTGAGTGTATCTCAACAGAAAAACTCCCTGTTACCGAAGAACTTTCATCACATATATCTAAAATCCCCTTCAGGATATCCTGTCCATTAATCTGCCTAATTGACAGATCAGGAAATTTCGTTATAACTTCCGAAAGTTCGTTTTGAAAAGTCTGGTTCATGAATCAAACTTAGAATATGGTCTTGAAGCTCCAATGGTTGAAATTAGTTTTGCACTGGAACTTGATTCCTCATCCTCATCTTTTCCTTCAGGAAACCTATCACCAAGATGATTTTTCCACAGTTTGCTCGCTTTTAGTTTATTCTTCTCATCGATTGCTTTTTTTGCATCCTCAATGAACTTTGAAAGGTTGTCCAGAAAGTTGGTTTTTTTAGTGTCAGAGTATTCCTCAAACAAATCATCTTTCGGAGTAGTAGGCATAACACATTTAAATGCCTTTTTGAGTTCCTTTTCAATTTCGATAAGCAGGAACTTTAATGCTATATCATCTCTGTTGTTGGATTGAAAATGATTCATAGTCAGCACTGTCATTGCTAATCCGCTGGGCATATCCTGCCGCTTAAAATCGCACCATGATTTTAGGTATTTTACCATACGGACCATTTGATCTGTTTTTACTCTACGAAACTCAAGAACAAATTCTTTCGGATCGTCTAACTGAAAGTTTGCATTTTTTACTGCCAGATTTGGGTGTGCTTCGGTTCCTTCATTGAAAACCAATACAGGCAGATCAATGTTGTATCCGGCTTTGTACACAACACGAATACACTTTTTTTTGTGCTCGGGGGTTGCATCCGTAGTGCCATCCACCGCTTCTTTTATCCATCGCTGAAGCGTTGTTCCGGAAACGTCATCAGGATTATCCTTAAAATAAACCCCATCGTCTAAGTCACAAGTATCGTCCTTAGTCCTGATAAGTGTTTTTAATTTGTATGAACCCTGTATGAAAAATACTGGATTATACTTTGGATGATTTTCAGAAAAATGATCTCTGATTTCGTCACGAAGATTATTCTTCGATCTCATCAGAGCATCTTTCTTTGTTTTTGTAATGTTCAACTCGTTGTCGAACTGTTTGAATAATGAGTCAAGATTAGCCATAGGCGTTTTATTTGATTAATAATTAAGAGTATTTGTAACACTCTCTGAACTAAGTCGTTTTCGACGACAAAGTCCATTAATCAAGATGTGTGCCATATCTTATTATATTTTCTAAATTAGCATAATGTATGCTATTTTGTCATATAAAATTAATATAGTAATAAATATATATTGAATTTGTGCATAATATTTGCTTTGTAATTATGAAATATATTTAAATATGACAACACGTCAGATGTTTATTGACATATGTCAGTTCTACCATTGCCAATAATATTTATAAATTCAATCCCGCCTGCGGGTAATCGTATCTTTCTAACCAGATGGATTGGCGGGATGGATATTTGGATCGTGTCTCATTGTTTTTTCTTTTTTATCGTTGGGCAATCCCTTATGGTTGTCCTTATCATATAGTGCGCCCAAAAGAGTACGCCCTTGACATAGTTTTCAATTATCGTAAGTTTGGAGAAGAAAATCTTTCATCTTTTTGGTAATTTCTAATTCCATACTTAAGATTCTTAATATAATTAATAGTTGAATTCACCTTTGTTTCAAATCTCATAATTAGCACTTTACCGGGAACAATTATTGGATAGTTGGATAAGGTTTGCCAGTACCAGTTTGGGAATATTGATCCTGCAGTGTAAGGAAGCAATTTATTGAAGTTGTTTTTGTAAAGAAGATTAACGAAATTCTGAGAGTGTTTTGCACTAAAGTTAAATAAATTAACTCTGAACTCCGAAAGTCAAACTCCATCTTACCTCACCCCAACCACCACGGCTTTTTTGTAGTTTTCTACCTTGCCTTCCAGGTTGAACACTTCCACCATAATGATATAGATCCCGACCGGAACCTTATTTCCTTCATCATCTTCACCATCCCAGTAGAAAATGCCTTCTGCCGGTATTAGTGCACTCTTCACCAAATGTCGTTTCTCTATGCCATTCGCGTCAAAAACAAAGGCATTTAAAGTGTAACCAGCCTGATCGAATTGAAATCCAAGCGCTGTAACATCGTCTTTCCCGTCTGAATCAGGTGAGAAGATTTCAGGATCAATCGTGATTTCACCCGAAGTTTGTATCATAGCTGAAAACATTGAGTTTTGATAGCCGGGCGTTCCAAAACCCACTGTTTGGGCCGCCGAATGCCAGTTACTCGTTTCGGTTGAGGGCACATCAAACGAGATGCGTTCCAACGAAACGCCTTCGGTAGTGGTGAGCAAAGGGAAATGCATATTGTCGGTGTAGCTGAATGCATCTATCATCAGGCCATATTTTGTTGTAATCAACACCGTACCATCATCATTCGAAAAAGTAGGTAATGATGCCATTTCAACAAAATTTTCAGGATGAAGGCTTTCAAATTGATCCAATACCGTGGATATTGAGACTGTAAGCAAAACATAGGTTTCGGGCAGCATCAGCCGGCTTGTTTCGCTGATTATCTTCAGGTTGGTATCGGGTGGGTTGGGGATAGTCTGGCTAACACCTCCCAGCATAATTTGGGCTAAGTCAAATATTTTATCAGTTTTATTATAAATCTCCACATAATCGACACCATCGCCCAGGGGATTAAACAATACTTCGTTGATGATGATATCACCTTCGGCAACAGGATCAGGAATGCCAAAATTGAGCTGAGTTCCTTCGGGAACCGGGGTTCCGCTGCAATTCAACACCATTTGGTCAATATTCAGTGTGTAAATAATACCCGTTTCAAATGGCTGATCAAAAACAAGTTGTACAAATTCAGGTTCGTTTTCATTCAACAATACTAACGAAGGATTACTATTTCCGGGATTCAA
The DNA here is from genome assembly GCA_013141455.1 of Bacteroidales bacterium. GTDB lineage: Bacteria > Bacteroidota > Bacteroidia > Bacteroidales > F082 > CAJBPB01. The sequence continues at coordinate 107,946 of JABFQW010000029.1, read as the reverse complement.
ATTGTAGTTCGTAACAGTGGTTGCGCTCGCTTCATCCATATACTGGTCGAACCAAATCTGAACGAATTTGTTCGTGGGCACTGAAAAGCGTTCGGGGTAGGGTGGTGTGATATTGGTTGCATTTGCAGCGTTTTTGAGGTTAGGTGTACCTCCCTGCAAGGCTGTTGAGGCAGTCCAGTTGTTTTTCCCACCACAGGTATTCGAAGGGTCAATTTGTTCAAGCGACCAGCCACCATCGTCTTTATCGCTATCGTGATACCATTCATCGGTGTAATTTACCGATGACACAAGCAATCCATTGTCAGACAGCAGTTTCAGGCTTGTGCCTGCATTCGATAACTGAAAACTCTCAAAGCTTGTTACATCGCCATATTCCGAATATTCGGTAACAGCATCGTCATGAATAAGCAACAGATACGAAAAAGGAAACATCTCGCACGATTCGATGAGTTTCTCGCTATCGCCAATCATGAGTTTCCATCCCGAAATATCTATCCGGTAAGGAGTGGTGTTGTACAATTCAATAAATTCCCATTCAGGTAATCCGACACCCGGACTTGGATCGGCCATTATCTCGTTGATGACCACATCGTTAGCGACTGCTTCATACAAAGTAAATTGCATGGAGGTGTCGATCATTATATTACCGGTGAGGTCACCGATGTTTGAAACCACTAAGGTATTGGTGAGTCCGTTCCCAAATGAATTGATGAACCTAAGGCTTAAAAAAGTCGTATTTGTGCCCATGATCACGGTGTCGGGATGGCCGATACCCCCATCCACCAAATAATTAAGTACCTGCTTTGCACTTACACTATCGGTTGGTTCACTGAATGTTAATGAGAGATTAAATGGATCATTAACAACAAGTTCGGTAATATATGGGGCAACCGTATCAATGATCTGATTTCCTGCATACACCTCATCCAGATACATTTTGGTTGAATTACTTGTGGTATATTGACAATAGAACCCAAAAAAACCGCTGGGCTGAAAAGTATTATCGGTTCCCATTGCCTGTTGGCTGTAGGCTCCGGTTCCCGAATGATCAGTAAAAATGGTCCATTCACCGGCTGCGTTCCTGATTACTTTCACCCACAACGAAAAGGCTGTTGAGAGTAAACCATCTGTACCGCGACAGATACTTAAAGTTTCGTTTCCCTGTTTTTTGAATAATTCGATGGCATCGTTGCTACCGGCTTCTCCAAACTGCAGAAAATAACCATTAGCCTGGGCAGTGAGGTCAGCCACGTCGGATGAGAGAAATACACGGCTGAAATTACTACCCGACGGGCTGAAATTCAGCCTGATAAAAAACCGCCATTCTGTTGTTCCTTCGGAGTTAAAACTGCTTGAAAGGTACGAATTGCCTTCACCAGTCGCGTTCAATTGAAGCTGTGAACTACTGTTGATAATAAAATTGTCGGTGGTCCCGATCCAGGTAGGATTCGCAGTAAAATCACCATCATCGAAGTCATCAGTAAGCTGACAAAAAACGATTAACGGAAGAAAGAGTAAAATGGCAATGAGCTTCTTCATTTTTTATAATTTTGCGGGCTGGATTATACGGTAAATTTAAATAAAAAAATACTTCAAAATAAAATGGTAATTGCAGTTGTTGGAGCCACCGGTTTGGTTGGCCAAATGATGCTCAGGGTGCTTGAAGAGCAAAAGCTTGTTATTGACAAACTTATTCCGGCAGCCTCGCAAAAATCTGTTGGGAAAAAAGTTGTGTTTCAGGGCAGGGAAATAGCAATCTGTTCGGTGGAAGAGGCCATCGGAATGAGACCCGATATTGCACTTTTTTCGGCCGGAGGCAGCGCTTCACTGAAGTATGCACCACTTTTTGCAGCGGTTGGCACATACGTTATCGACAACAGTTCGGCCTGGCGCAGAGATACGGATGTTCCGCTCGTGGTACCCGAAATTAACTTCCATGCTGTTCAAAAACATAACCATATCATTGCAAATCCCAATTGTTCGACCATTCAGATGGTGATGGCCATAGCGCCGTTGCATAAACGATTTAATATCAAGCGTTTGGTTATCTCTACCTATCAATCGGTTAGCGGGAGCGGAATAAAAGGTATCAACCAGCTTAGCAACGAAATGACCGGATTGCCGGTGGCGGAACCTGCTTATCCACATCCGATATCGATGAATGTGATACCACACGGCGGTGATTTTGATTCGACCGGTTACACCTCAGAAGAGATAAAACTTGAGTTTGAAACGCGTAAGATCATGGATGCGCCCGCCATCGCCATCACCTCCACCGTGGTTCGTGTACCCGTGAAAGGGGGTCATTCCATGGCAGTTAATCTTGAGTTTGAAAAGCCTTACACCATCGAAGAAGTGAATGAAATACTTGGTCATAGCCCCGGAATATCGCTTGTTGATGTACCGGCGGATAATAAATATCCTATGCCATTGTTTGCCGAAGGCCATGACGAAGTATTTGTGGGACGTATCAGGCGCGATTACTCAATCGAAAACGGATTAAATATCTGGGTGACAGCCGACAATCTTCGCAAAGGCGCTGCCACCAATGCTGTTCAGATAGCAGCGCACCTGATTAAGAATAATTACTAAGACCATTTTGTGAAAATCTATCATAATATTCTCGATTTCAAACAGGTAAACAAGGCCATCGTAACGGTTGGAACTTTCGATGGTATTCACCTCGGTCATCAGGCAATCCTGCAAAAGATGGTTGATGAAGCGCGCGAAATCGGCGGTGAAACGGTTGTTGTTACCTTTTATCCGCATCCGCGTCAGGTTTTGCATATCGACAGTGCCAACCTGAAACTTATTACCGATCAGCGAAAAAAAATTGACCGGTTTCGTGAGACGGGCATTGATAATCTTATCATTATAAAATTTACGAAGGAATTTTCCCAAACAAGTTCCGAAGATTTTATCCGAAATTATATTGTCGATAAAATCAAACCATTTAAGTTGGTTGTAGGCTACGATCATCATTTTGGAAAAGATCGGTCAGGAAATTATAAACTTCTTTACGATCTTGGGTTGCAATTCAATTTTGAAGTTGAACGGGTCGATCTGCAGGATGTCGAGAATATAGCAGTCAGTTCTACCAAAATCAGGACGGCGCTCGTGGCCGGTGATGTAAGAAAAGCCAACAGGCTTTTGGGGTACGATTATACAATTTGCGGGAAAGTGGTGCATGGCAATGAGATTGGACGCACCATCGGGTTCCCTACTGCCAATATTGCCACACCGCACGAATACCGACTCATTGCCGTGAGTGGTGTTTTTGCCTGTAAAGTTGAGTGGAATGGACAGCATTTCGATGGAATGGGTAATATTGGATATCGTCCGACTATTTCGGATGGACATTTAACCGTTGAGGTGCATATCTTCGATTTCGACCGTTTCATTTACGACGAAGAGATTTGCATCAGCTTCATCGATCGGATCAGGAGTGAGGTGAAATTTGAAAATCTCGAAGCCTTACGGCAACAATTGCTTACGGACAAGGAGCGGGTGAAACAGATTCTGGCTTCTTACAAGGGATAACCCGTAATTTAATCACTGATTTTTACCAAAAGCACGATCTAATTGGTATAGCAAACCAACGCTTTCAAAAAAATCAATACATTTGCTGACAGATAGAGTATATTATTAAAAATGAAATATTTATGAAAAAAAGTTTGATTTTATTTTTCACCATGGGGTTCATATCATTGGCGCCGGTCACGAGCAAGGCATGTACCAATTATTTAATCACAAAAGGTGCTTCGGTTGACGGTTCAACCATGATATCGTATGCGGCCGATTCGCATGTGCTTTACGGTGAATTGTATCATTGGGCAGCCGGTGAGTATGCTGCCGGAACCATGATGGATGTAACCGAATGGGACACGGGTAAATATCTTGGCGTCATCAGACAAGCATCACGCACGTATAATGTGGTGGGCAATATGAATGAAAATCAGGTAGCTATCGGTGAAACCACCTATGGTGGCCGTCCCGAGTTGGTTGATACAACAGCTATTATCGATTACGGAAGTTTGATTTATCTTACACTGCAACGTGCTACTTCAGCCCGCGATGCGATCAGGATCATGTCGGATCTGGTTACCGAATACGGGTATTACAGCTCAGGTGAATCACTCAGCATCTCCGATGAAAATGAAGTCTGGATCATGGAAATCATTGGCAAAGGAACCAATATGGTTGTTGATAAAAAAACCAAACAACTAATCAACGCCAACAAAGGCGCTGTGTGGGTTGCCATGCGCATACCCGATGGTTATGTTTCGGGACATGCCAACCAGGCGCGTATCACAACTTTCCCACAGGAGAAAGGAAATAAAAACTCCATTTCTTCAAAAAATCTTGATAAGCTTTCCGATCCTGCTGTTGAGGTTGTTTATGCATACGATGTTGTGAAATTCGCCATTGAAAAAGGTTTATACAAAGGGGATGAAAAGAACTTTAGTTTCTCCGACACTTATGCACCTGTAACTTTTGGTGGAGCCCGTTTCTGTGAAATCAGGGTATGGTCAATGTTTAACAAAGTTACTCCGGGTATGGACAAATACTGGAACTATGCAAAAGGTGAAATTGAACACAATGCCCAACTCGAAAACGGCGCTGTAAATGAAAATAGCTATGCCACGAACCGTATGCCCTTGTGGGTGAAACCCGATAAAAAAGTCTCGGTACACGACATGATGATGTTTATGCGCGATTATCTGCAGGGAACGGAACTCGATATGACCAAAGACTTTGGTGCAGGCCCATACGGTATGCCTTACCGCTGGCGTCCGCTCACCTGGAAAATTGACGGAATAACCTATGTAAACGAAAGAGCCACCGTTACACAACAAACCGGATTTTCGTTTGTGGCTCAATCGCGTTCATGGCTACCTGATGAAATTGGCGGTATCATCTGGTGGGGTGTTGACGATGCCAACGCAACCGTGTATATGCCCATGTACTCAAGCATAAGCAAAGCGCCTTTCAATTTCGAGCGCGGCAATGGCGCCATGATGGATTGGTCGGCTACTTCGGGTTTCTGGATCACCAATATGATTTCGAACTTAGCTTATACACGTTATAGCATCATACAACCCGATGTTGAAATCGTTCGTAACGGCCTCGAAAAAGGATTTATCGATCAGATTGCCGCAACCGATGCCGAAGCATTAAAGCTTCACAACGAAAGCAAGGAAAAAGCAGTCGCGTATCTTACCAAATTCAGTGGCGATGCAGGTGCATTAACATTTGATACCTATCAAACGGCCTATCATAATCTGTTTATGAAATATATGGACGGTAATGTGAAGTTTAAGGTTGATGGTCAGCAAAATCCGAAGGTTGAACAGCCCGGATATAGTGAACCATTCCTCCGAAAGATTGTAGAAGAAACCGGCGACAAGCTGAAACAGCTTGGGCACGATGAGCATTAAAGTATTAAAAAGGAATCTGAAAAGGTTCCTTTTTTTATTTTACGCATTGGCTGAAGTAATAGTTCAGTTGGTTGGTGGGAAATGAAGAGCCTTCGAAATTCATGAAGGAAAATCTCAAACCGGTAATTCGGATTCATTCTTTAAACCAAAAAAAATTATCTTCGTGCACCAAAAAATCGAAAATGAAAATTATAAGCTATAATGTGAATGGTGTCAGAGCCGCCATTTCGAAAGATTTATTCGGCTGGATTCGCGCAGCCGATCCTGATGTGTTGTGTTTGCAGGAAATCAAGGCACAGACCGATCAGATACCTTTGCTTGAGTTTGAAGCCTTAGGCTATAAAAACTATTGGTTTCCCGCCCAGAAAAAAGGTTATTCAGGCACGGCCATTCTCACGAAAAAGGAACCTGATCATGTTGAATATGGGATGGGAATTCCACTTTACGACAACGAAGGTCGTTTTCTGCGTGCCGATTTCGGTCGGATGAGCGTGGTAAGTGTGTATCACCCATCGGGTAGCAGTGGCGATGAGCGCCAGGCTTTCAAGATGAAATGGCTTGATGCCTTTACTGATTATACCGAAAAACTGCGGATCGACCGGCCAAACTTAGTGTTGTCGGGCGATTTCAATATCTGTCACGAAGCCATTGATATTCATGATCCGGTTCGTAATGCCGTCATTTCAGGCTTTCTGCCCGAAGAAAGGGAATGGTTTACCCGGTTCTTACAATTGGGTTATACCGATACGTTCAGGCATCTGGTGAAAGAGCCGCATCAGTACAGCTGGTGGAGTTATCGTGCCAATGCCCGTAACAACAACAAGGGTTGGCGTATTGATTATCATATCATTACCAATAGCATATTGCCAAATCTCGAATCGGCACGCATACTTCCTGAAGCCAAACATTCTGACCATTGTCCTGTGGTGGTGGAAATTGCGGATTGATCAGTTAATTGTTTTGATATTTTGCCTGATTCATTACCTGTAACTGATTTGTAGGAATAAGAAAATCACCCCGTATCGGGAAATGGTCTGATAAATTTACATCAACGATATTGGTACTTTTTACAATCAGGTCTTTCGAATGAAACAGATAATCGAGCCGCATGGTTGGGAAAGTAGTCCGGAAGGTAAACAATCCGAAAAGATGATCCGACATATAGGCATCATCAGCATACTGTTTGATTGATTGAATGACTCCCGATGATGGCGGTGCATTTAAATCGCCGCCAAAAACGACCGGCCCTTTCAAGGAGAGGTAATAATCAAGAAATGTATGTAACTCATCTTGTTGGGCATGTAACAGATAACGCCCCCACCGCAGTCCTTCGCCGATAGATTTATCCTTGGCCCTGCCGGCAATCAACCTGAGTGAAAGCGCATTAACTGTGATGCCGTCAACGTTGATGAGCGCATGTATAAAATATCGCTTTGAGTTGGTCTCCGCAACCCGGTCGGGGTCGTTACTTCCCCACAGTGAGGCCTGGTGCGTTGGTAGTTCTATTAGTTTTTGCTCAAGCACCGGGTAACGTGATAACAAAGCCACATCATTGCCATTATCTGAAATAACAGTAAAACCGGGTAAATGCTCTTTCAGATACTGTAATTTTTCGGAGGTTAATACGCACTCCGACAGCAGAAACACATCACCTTCCGATTTCGTGATGAAGTTGATGATACTGTCCATTCCGAAAGAGAAATACCTGACATTGTAAGTGATGACGCTCAACGCTTTATAGCCGTTTTCAGAATATTTTGTTTTGCCGGAAAGGGAGTTTAACGAGAAATCGCCAATCAGCAAAAAGAAGATAACTACAATGACAAAATATCCCAGAGCGCTTTTGAAACGCCTGATGACAAGCAATAACAGCAATACGAATATCGAAATCGTCAAAATCCAGATGAGTGGTACATAACCGCTGGCATGTATCAATGACCTTTCGGGGAAGCCGCCATATCGGCTAAGGATACAAAAGACAAAAATGATAATTGTCAGCATGCCAATTACATTAGCGATAAAGAGTAGTATTAATTTAATGATCTTCATGACACCGAATTTTTTTGGACGAAAGTAAAACACGCATATTGCGTTAACTTTAAGCCATTGTTATGATTCGGTTAAACCTGAAGAATTGAAATAAGATGAGATCGGAGCAAATTACCAATGATACCGCATGGCTGCTGTTTTACTGTCTGACGAAATAAAAGGGTGTTTTACCTATGCGATCGGGTGAACTTATAATTTATACGAATAGCCCAGCCCAACAACAAAATCTGTTTCAGGATGACTCACATTTATTTCCTTTTGAATCATATAAAAGACATCGGCTTTATGGTGTTTCGTGAATGCGTATTCGATTCCGGCTGTTGATCGTATGTTATCGAGCAGTATTCTGTATCGCGCATTCAGCGGGCTAAATACTTCGACTGACACATAAGGCGAGATCTTCTTCCATTTGTCATATTTCAATCCAAGGCGGTTCCTGATATAATAATCAGGCACTCCGCCATCGGATTCCCGCCCGATATCGGCATATTCGTCCTGTAACCGGCAACGAAACAATAGCTGAAAAGGTTTCATCTTTTCATCAAATTTAAGGTCGATATAAATCCTTTGCCTGAAACTGTAATAGTTGTCCTTACGGCGTTTTTCGACAAAGCGATAGTTTATCGAAACCTGAAAGCGTTTATTCAGTTTGTATTCAAGACCTAAATCGGTATAAATGGTGCCTGCTTCCGTCAGGTTTTCGTTGAAACGTAATTCCTGCGAGAAGCCGGCTGCGAGCCGTTTCACGAGCTTAACCTCCGCGCTTATTGACGTCCATAACTGGGCATCCCTGTTCTGGCTTATTACTGGATCACAAAATATGACCAATAAAAGTAAAACGAGAATCCATGAAGGAATCGTCCTGGTATTCATGGGTTTATCGCTTTTTGTAATAGTAAATGGTGATGGAGGTCGCATCCTTCAAAAAGTCGATGGATACAATCGAAAAACGGTGAATATCAAAACCTGTCCGGGTTCGCAAATCTTCGAGTAACAGGGTATGGTTTTCGGGTTTTATTAACTCTATTTTTTCGTAAAGAATAGTTTTCGACACTTCCTGTTTGAATACCAAAGGATGGTCGAGCACGAAAATGAAAGCCATGAATATGGCGTTAAAAACCAATATTGGCAATAGATCCAGACCAATGGCGTTGATGAGTCCGAGTGCAATGGCGATCAAAAGATAGGTCATCTCTTTCATCGAAATGCCCTCGGTGCGGTATCGTAACATCGAAAACACGGCAAACAGTCCAAAGGCTGCCCCCATCGAAATACTGGTTTTATTCAGCACAAAAGTGATGATGAAGATGATAATGTTGAAAAGGAAAAAGGTAAACATAAACTCCTTATTTCGGTAGTTTGGGAAATAAATGAAACCGAAAATCACCAGCATTGTCAAAAAATCAATCGCTAAGGCATAAACGAACCGCATATTGAGGGTCACAATACCTGGAGTACCTGCATTGACACTGGCTACATTTTCACTTGTCGTTTTAATGATTTCATCCTGGTTTGCCTGCCCAAACGCTGAAAAGAACCCGAATGCCAATCCGAGAACCAATAAAAAGGTGATCGTGTGTTTAATATATATCATATCCAAGTTTATTTAAAGAAAGTATTTTTTTTTTGAAACGGTTCATTTTCAAATCTTTATTCAGGCAGGTTACACCCAAACAGTATTTGCTGAGATAGTTACGCGTTTGACGCTGCAATTTCATAAGCTGCCTGAATGGCGACGCGGCATGTTTTTCCTCTTTCACTTCAACGATGACGAGTTTATGTATTTGTTTTTCACCCGAAATGCCCGAATAGCGCAGGTTTAAATCGACAGTGAGCCTCTCGTTCGCATTTTTATTTACAAAGGTAAGCCGATCGAAAAACACCCGTAAAGCCGGAACAAAGTTGTCATACTCACCGGGTGTGTGCTCACCGATAAACCTTACAAGTGATTCATCAAGTGATTCCGGAACACGATCGATCCGAACCCGGTTTTTTATGGTGCGGCCTTTATTGGTTTTCGATTTAATTTCGAAATAGGTTATCCCAGAGTTTACGTATTTACGAAACCGCAGTTTAAACCTGTTTCGTTTACCATTGTGATGCATCTGGTAGAGATGATAAGCGGGCGTATCGAAATAGGATGTTTCATAAGGATGTACCGATTTCCCGCCAATGATAAGCAGTTTGTAACTGGCCGAAATTGCTTTCAGATAATCGGGTAAGCTGTCCTGATGAATGACATATTTCGTATCAATGCGATTGAGCAATTTCACGTGATCCATCTCTTCGAGACTGATCGGATCAAATTGTAATAATGTTGCAGCAATATCATTCATTGATAAAGGGCCAATACCCTGAATTATTTAGTGTTTCGTTTGTGATTCCACAGCCAGAATGTGGGCTTTGACTATTTGAATATTTTAATTTCTTCAACTTCAACCGTTTGACGATTGTCGTCGATGGTTACATTTTTTATCACAGCATACATTTCAGAGGCAAGCGACAATGTCGAGTCTTTTGAATAGACATAGATGGAATAATCGCCCGGCCGCAGATATTTAAATTCATAAACACCGTCGTAATTGCTACGAATGCGCTGGCTGTAGCTATGGTCGTCACCGTAGGTTAAAAAAACATCTTCGTCTGCCGCCGGATAAATACCTTTCAGATTGGTAAATTCTGCATTGTAATCGTGCGCGATGATTTTCCCGTAAATTGTCGAATTTCCACCATCACCAGGTTCTTTTGAACAGGATAAAACCATAAGTGATAAAAAGAGAATCCCTAAAACTGTCGCTAAGCTTTTCATTTAACCAAAATTTAATAATTTAATAACCTGAGCACCCACACAAAAGTACAAAAAAAGACTATGATATAAAATCAGTTTACGGCGCTTTAATCACGAAATGTACAACCTGGTTAGCCCTCCAACTTCCGGCAGTATTCCTATCTTTGCCAGATGACATTGATTGACGAAACAACGGAAAAGATGAACGCCCTGGGAAGCCGGAGAATCCCTTTTTTATTTGTATTTGATTTTTTGATGCAACAACCTGTTGTTAAACCGCTTAACGAGATAAATCCGGAAGAAATACAATTCATTGTTCATGGAGAAGGAAACCAAACGAACGAAGAAATTGTAACAAACGAAGAAATTGTTTTCACGCCAAAACCACCTGAATATCACCAATACAAAAAAGCTTTCGACAAGGTGATGTTTCACCTAAATCGGGGTGATTCTTATCTTCTGAATCTGACCATGCCTGTTGGTCTTGACATAAATATAGGTTTGAAGGATATATTCAGGCGCAGTCAGGCGCCATACAAACTGTGGATGAAGGATAAGTTTACCGTGTTTTCGCCTGAGCCTTTTGTGAAAATCAATGACAACCGGATTTTCTCTCATCCGATGAAAGGTACGATTGACGCCGATTTGCCCGATGCTGAACAAAGACTGCTTGACGACCCAAAAGAACTTGCCGAACATTATACCATTGTCGATTTGATACGAAACGACCTCAATATGGTGTCAAAAAAAGTGAAAGTAGATCTGTTCAGGTATGTCGAAAAAATACAAACCAACAGACGGAACCTGTTACAAACCAGCTCGTTGATTTCAGGAGAATTGCCTGTCGGTTATGAAAGCCGGATTGGAACTATTATCACAAGCTTGTTGCCCGCCGGTTCCATTTCGGGTGCCCCAAAAAAGAAAACTGTTGAAGTCATTCTGGAGGCAGAATTATACGATCGTGGCTTTTACACCGGTGTTTTCGGTGTTTTCGATGGTAAGCAGCTCGATAGCGCTGTGATGATTAGGTACATCGAACAAACAGAAACGGGCATGGTGTTTAAAGCCGGTGGCGGCATCACCGTGAACAGTAAAGTGGAAGACGAATATAAGGAACTGCTCGATAAGGTTTATCTGCCTTTCTTATGATGGACGATTATCCGCTGCTCGAAAGTATCCGCCTGTGCGATGGCCGGTTCGATCTCATCGAATACCACGGGAAGAGGATAAAAGATGCATGGCAAAAATTGTTTGGATATTCAAATGACCTCTTTTCTCTTTCAGACTATCTGAACACTTTCGATTTTCCGGTGGAAGGTTTATTCAAATGCCGCCTGCTTTATGGCAAAACAATGTTGGCACCGGAGTTCATCCCTTACCAAAAACGGAATATTGAATCGCTGAAATTGGTTCATTCAAACACAATTGACTATCATTTCAAATTCGCTGACCGCAAACAGTTAAACGATTTATTCGCACAAAAAGAGGATTGTGATGATATACTCATTATCAGGAATGGACTGATCACCGACACCTCTTTTTGCAATATTGCCTTTCGCAAAGGCGATGATTGGTTCACACCCGAAAACCCACTGTTGGCGGGCGTCAGACGGGCGTCACTGCTCGATGCCGGAATCATCAGAAGCAAAATGATTGACTTCAACATGATGGGTGAATTTGAGTCTTTCAAACTTTTCAACGCGATGATACCCTGGGAAGAAGCGGAAGAAACGGTTTTAAGGCTAAAGTTTAAAGTATAATGGTGAAAGTTTAAAGTAGTTTTTACGGTTGAAAAATATGTTTCCATTGATAAGATCGATAAGCGGGCATATTTTATACTTTTTACTTCATACTTTAGCCTTTATACTTACCATTGGTTTCCGTAAGCCGGGGTGGTTTTTATTGCCCGATAACATCAATTCATTATTTTTACAAAAAATTATCTGAAATGAAGAAAATTGTTTTTGGACTTTCCTTGTTTTTACTGTTTGCCAAAGGATTGTTTGCCGGTGAGGGAATGTGGATTCCAATGTTACTCAACAGCTTGAACGAGAAAGAGATGCAGGCCATGGGCATGCGCATATCAGTTGATGATATTTATTCGGTCAATCACTCAAGTTTAAAAGACGCGATTGTATTATTCGGTTCGGGTTGCACTGCCGAGATAGTTTCGGATCAGGGACTCCTTTTTACCAACCATCATTGCGGTTTTGGCGTAATTCAAAAACAGAGTAGCCTTGAGCACGATTATTTAACGAATGGTTTCTGGGCGATGAACAAAAGCGAAGAATTACCAAATCCGGGCCTTACCGTTACCATGCTCATGGAGATGGAAGACGTTACCGATTTCGCCCTGACGGGTGTTGCTGATGTGATGACAGAAGCTCAGCGCAAAGAAAAAATCACTGTAAACTGTAAAGCAATCGCCGATAAAGCAAGACAAAGATCAGGATTTGATGCAGAAGTACGTTCGTTTTTTCAGGACAACCAGTATTTTCTGCTTTACACCCAAACCTTTAAAGATATCCGTCTTGTCGGCGCTCCACCTTCTGTTATTGGCAAATTCGGGGGCGATACCGACAACTGGATGTGGCCGCGTCACACCGGCGATTTTTCCATGTTCAGAATCTATGTCGGGAATGATAACAAACCTGCCGATTATGATGTCGCTAATGTGCCTTACAAACCTGCCTATCATTTGCCAATTTCGCTAAAGGGTGTCGAAGAAGGCGATTTCACTTTTGTTATGGGTTATCCGGCACGTACCAGCGAATATCTGCCTTCCGATGCCATGGAACTGATTACCGAAAAAAGTAATCCGCACAGGATTCAACTGCGCCAGTCACGTCTCGATATTTTTGGCAAATATGCAGCAACAGACCCGAAAGTTCGTCTTCAATATGCCTCGAAAGATGCCAATGTGGCAAATGGCTGGAAAAAAATGATTGGTGAAAGTAAAGGTATCCGGCGCATGAACGGTATCGAAATAAAACAAAGTGAAGAAATCGGGTTTACACAATGGGCCTTAGCCAACAAATCGGAAACGGCAAACTATACAGGCTTGATTCCTGCCTTCGAAAAAGCATATACCCAACTTGAACCGCTGAAAATTGCAACTGATTTTCAGGCAGAAGCAGGCATGGGCATCGAATTGATCAGTTTCGCGTCTAAATTCAGATTATTGGTTGATGAGAGTAAAAAAGCGAGTGCTGATGGAAAAAAAATGGAAGAGTTAATCAAAAGCCTGAAAAGCCAGACCACCTCTTTTTTTAAAGATTATTACCAACCAATCGATCGGGAAGTGGCTACAGAATTGATTTCTTATTATATTCAAAATCAACCGGTTGAATTCCGGCCAGGTTTTCTGAACTCCATCAATGCATCGTCAAAAAACACGATCAACGATTATGTGAACCAACTTTTCGATAAATCATTGTTTGTGAACGAAATGGCTGTGAACGAATTGTTGACTGATTTCACGATGAAGAAAGTGAAACGAATTGTGAACGATCCGGCCTATCAGATTGTTATGAGTATGAAAGAATTTACCGATAATAATATCTCAAAGTCATTGAAAATCCTCAACGGCTCAATCGACAGTCTGCAACGCGTGTATATGAAAGCGCAAATGGAAATGCATCATGATAAACTATTCTATCCTGATGCCAATTTTAGTTTGCGGGTAGCTTATGGAAACGTAAAAGGTTTTTATCCGGCTGACGGCGTTTACTATGATTATTACACCACCATTGATGGAATCATTGAAAAAGATAATCCGGAAATATTGGATTATCAGGTGGATACGAAACTAAAACAGCTTTACATAAACAAGGATTACGGCAGGTTTGCCGACAAAGACGGCAGATTGCGTGTTGCTTTTGCCGCTACAAACCAAACCACCGGCGGAAATTCAGGAAGCCCCGTACTCAACGCCGATGGACAGATGGTCGGTATCAATTTCGACCGTTGCTGGGAAGGCACAATGAGCGACCTGATGTATGATCCCAATATGTGTCGCAACATATCGGTTGACGTGCGCTATATGCTTTTCATCATCGATAAATATGCCGGTGCCGGCCACCTCATCAACGAAATGACGTTGATTGAATAGTTATAGCAAATAGTATCGACACTCAAAACGACACCTTAACATTTGACAAATGAGTATTTCAACCGCAGACATTCAAAAAGCACTGAGAATAAAAAAAGCTGTCAACGAATATTTCGACAGTTCAAGCCAGACAAAAGTTATGGCTAAAGATTTAATGACTTTATTCATTACGAAAGAAATATTCAATAAAGACCATAAAGAAGGCTTGCCTATTCGTGACTTCTTAAGACACTTGGACAAAAACAACCATTTGCATTTAATCCCGCAAATTCATTTTGAGCAGAAGGAGCAAAACAAAAACTGGTATTTTATAAAAACTAACAAGTAAACATTATGACCTTTAATGACATTGACGAACTAAAAAAAGCAGGTTTTACAGGCTTTAAAAAAATGAGTGAATTGTTCCTTGACAGTTCAATGCTTCCCGACACCAACGGGGTTTACCTTGTGCTTAACATTGACAACAAGCCAGGAGAGTTTTTAACGATTGGTTCAGGCGGTCATTTCAAAGGTAAAGACCCAAACATTTCATTGGCAGACCTAAAATCTAATTGGGTAGACAACACTAAGGTTGTTTACATAGGCAAAGCAACTTCATTAATGTCAAGGCTTCGTCAATATTTTGGTTTTGGACAAGGCAAAAACATTGGGCATTACGGTGGCAGACTAATTTGGCAAATAAAATACTCCAAAGACCTTGTTGTTTGTTGGAAATCATTAACAACAGACCCTCGAGAATTTGAAGCCGACCTTATTCAACAATTTGTAAAAACTTTCGGTTGCCGACCATTTGCAAATCTTGCTAACTAATGACACCAAAACAATTTGAAGAATTGGTATGCGAACACTTTCGCAACAAAGGATATAAAGCCGAAGCGACTTCATACAGCAACGACTATGGTGTTGATGTATTTGCAACTAAAGGCAAAGAAAAAATTGCAGTTCAAGCAAAAATGTATGGTGGTGGGACAAGGAAAATAAACCGACAAATGATTATGGAGCTTCACGGAGCAAAAGACTATTTTGACTGCACGAAAGCAGTTATTGCAACAGACGGAATATTACTTGCAGACGCAACTGAAGTAGCCAATAAACTCAAAATTGAAGTATTAAATATTGATAGTTCTGTTCCGTTAACAACTAAAAAATCAGCATCAAACGACAAGACATTTGATGGCATTTGGGAAAAATATATTATTCCATTGCAAGGCAAAACATTAACAAGGAACAACGGAGAAACTAACGAAATTGTAAAAGTAAACTGGAGCGAAGTTGAACGACTAACTTCCAATGGAAACAAAGGAAAAATTAAAGTTGAAATCTTTAAACAAGCAATCAACAAACTTTTGGCTGACGGCTCAATTACTCGTGACTACATTAATCAAAATTACATTGGACGTGCATCATCAGGAGTAATTTTAATTTTATCACAAGTTCCATTTTTCAAACTATCGGACAAACCAATTGGACTAAAATATATCAAATGATAACTCACTCAACTGAAAGAACTGCTGGCTATAACAGCAACTACCCAAAAAGCGAGGTTTCTCGTTCAAAAGGCAGTTTTGTGGTAAATCAAACATTTGTTTTTCAAATCAAGTTTTGTGGAAAAAGTCACTCCATTCGGGTAGCTTCAAACCGTTTCCAATAATATAAATACTAAAATGGCAAAAACAAAAACGGTTTTTTTCTGCCGTAACTGCGGCAACGAATCCCCGAAATGGATCGGTAAATGCAATGCCTGTGGCGAGTGGAACACCTATTCCGAAGAAACCATTGTCACCGGAAAAGCTGGCAAACAGGTCAGTTACAACAAATTAGGAACGAAATCGAAACCCATCGCCATCAATGATATTGTAGCGGGTAAAGAACAGCGCATCGATATGCAGAATGCCGAGTTGAATCGCGTCCTGGGTGGTGGATTGGTGCCCGGATCACTCATTTTGATTGGCGGCGAACCCGGTATAGGGAAATCAACTTTAATGCTTCAGGTTGCCCTTGCGCTGAAAAACCTGAAGGTGCTATATATTTCGGGTGAGGAGAGCCAGCAACAGATTAAAATGCGGGCCGACCGCATCGGAATACACAACGAAAACTGCTACATCCTTGCCGAGACTTCGACTTCGGAGATTTTTGCCCATTTCGAAACGTTGCAGCCCGAAATAATTATTGTCGATTCGATACAGACACTTCAATCGGATCAGATTGAAGCTTCGGCAGGAAGCATCTCACAGATTCGTGAAACAGCAGCCGAGATGATGAAACTTGCCAAGATGACCAATGTCCCGGTGTTTTTAATTGGTCATATCACCAAAGACGGCAGCATCGCGGGTCCCAAGGTACTCGAACATATTGTGGATACCGTTATACAGTTTGAGGGTGACCGTCATTATGGTTTTCGTATCCTGCGGGCAGTGAAAAACCGTTTTGGTTCGGCCTCCGAACTTGGTATTTTCGAAATGAACGCCAGCGGCCTGCGCGAAGTGAATAACCCAAGTGAGATATTGTTATCGCAACGCGAGGAAAATGTGAGTGGCGTTGCTATTTCGGCCATGGTCGAGGGCTTACGCCCGATGCTGATCGAAACGCAGGCATTAGTGAGCACAGCCGCTTATGGCACACCGCAGCGTTCGGTCACGGGTTTCGATCTGCGCCGGTTAAATATGTTACTTGCGGTTCTCGAGAAACGCTCCGGATTCAGACTAAGCGCCAAAGATGTTTTCCTGAATATTGCCGGTGGTATCCGTGTGGATGATCCGGCCATTGATCTTTCGGTAATCGCGGCCGTATTGTCGTCGAGTGAAGATATTCCGCTTGATTCAAAACTTGCTTTTGCCGCCGAGGTTGGCCTTTCGGGTGAGATAAGGGCTGTGAACCGCATCGAAGCCCGCATTTCGGAAGCCGACAAATTAGGATTCGAAAAGATATTTATCTCGAAATATAATTTCAGAGGGATTGACGTTTCGAAATTCCATATCGAAATTGTTCCGGTTTCCTCGGTGAATGAGGTTTTTGCACTGTTATTCGGCTAAAACTTAAAAGAGTCTGTAACCAAGGATGAAAGCCATTCGGTTGTATTCGGTGTAGTAATTTATGTCCCGCTGCAGAAAATCGCGGTTCGTATAATACCTGAATTCTGCATTCAGCTTTTTATAAGTAATACCGAGCCCGCCTCCGAAATTGTACAACTCATTGACATCTAATATACTACTATAATATTTGTATTTAGTTTCAATTGCTGTATTCAGGTGAATGTTTGCACCTGGAATAAACAACAGGTTGGCGTACAATTTCGTATTCCGGTTTAAAAACAGATAATACCTCATACCAACCGGAAATTCAATGATGTTCAGTCTGACCCTGCTGATCCCATTCTTAACGGGCATTTCTTTATGAAAAGAATAAAAGCCTGGCTCAATAAACAAACTCCATTTGTTTCGGTTAAAGGGTAAGATATATTCGGCCTCAACGCCCAGCTGAAACCCTGTGTTTTGGCCATAATCAAAGACAGTGTACGGGTCATACAATTCACGAATCACAAATGAAGCCTGATTCATAGCGGGCGCAAGTTTCAAATGAAAACGCTCTCTCTCCGGATCTTCTTTAAATTGAAACGAAGTTTGTCCGTTAGATGCGTTAAAATTGTTAAAGTATCTTTCTAATGCTTTACGCTGATACTGTAGTTGTTCAAGCTCATTTTTATTTATTTCATCACAATGCATGGTCTGCATGAGCTGGGCTCTGAAAGTGTTGTTCACCCCGACAATTAACTGATCGACCAAATATTTTTTGTAAACGAGTTGTTTGATCTCTGAACTGTCAACGGAATAAAAAAAGTGTTCATTTTTAGCATCAGTGTAATAAAACAACGATGCTTTTCCTTCAACTAAAACCTTGAGAAATAATACTTCCTCCGACCATATTGGATTCTTGTCCGTTGAAAGATTATTCAGATCAGATGATGAACGATCAATCATTACCTTTTCTCTGATAAATCTGGATAATCCTTCAAACCCAAACTCACGGAGGGTCGAAGTTTGACGCTCCACGATGGGTCCAGCTTCATCCATTTTAAATAAAATATTTCCCGGAACCTGGGTTTTATCCGTGTCTTTGATCAAACAGATTGTTTTAACTCCCTGTTCATCAATAAAATATCCTTTGCGAAAGGTAACCTGGCTGAATGCTGTTTCAGTGAACAGCACCAGAAAAGTAACAAACAGGCCTGTCAATAGGGTTGAAAATCTCATCTTATTCAAATTGGTTATTTATTAGTCATGGCTTCACTTTGAGTGAAGCCATACTTTACATTATTTCACCGGACGGTCGTTCACGATTAGCATTTCATCGATCAGGTTTTGCGCTCCGGCAAATTTGTCGATGATCAGCATCACATAACGTATGTCCACATTGATGGTTCGTTGCAGTTCAGGCTCAAAGGCGATATTGCCGCTCATGGCTTCCCAGTTACCATCAAATGCTAATCCAATTAGCCGGCCCTGGCTGTCGATAACCGGACTGCCCGAGTTACCACCGGTGATGTCGTGGGTGGTGAGGAAATTCACGGTCATGGTGCCATCGGGATTACCATATGGTCCGAAATCCTTGTTTTTATATATCTCTTTCATCTTTTCGGGAACCATAAACTCACGAACCGAAGGATCTTCCTTTTCCATCACACCATCGAGGGTAGTGGTGAAATCATAATGAACAGCATCAGCAGGATAATAATCGAGCACGGTACCGTAAGTGAGGCGCATGGTAGAGTTCGCGTTTGGATAGAATTTGCGTCTGGGTTGCATTTCGCGTAAGCCAGCCAGAAACAACCGGTTTCCTTTTTGCAGATCGAGGTTGGCAGCTTCACTTTGTTTCTGGATAACCGAAAACTGTTTCATGAAAGCCTGCATCAGTTTAAAAGCCGGGTCTTTTTCGATGGCTTTTGCTTTTGGGTTTTTGAGCAATTCATTCACTTTTTCACCGCTACTGAAATTCGATTTACCGAAAACATCGGCAGCCATAGCGGTGAAGTCACCCTTGTATTTTGCAGCCAACTCTTTCAATAAAGCAGGCTGATGCTCAGGTTTTACATTTACCGAAAACATCTTTAGCATCTGTGCGAGCAGATTTTGATCAACAGCCTGATTATAGTCTTTAAACTGTGCGTTCACGCCATTTTGCAATTGTTTTATTTCGGCCAAAAGAACCTCAGGGGCAGTGTCTTTGATCGAAAGTATTTTTTTAAGTTTGTCGAAACGGTTGGCATAACCGAGTATTTCACTTCCACGCATGATGCCTTCGGCGTAATACAAACGGCTGACATTGTATTGACGGATGATGCTGTAAGCCCCTGAAATCAATGGAAGTGCTGTGCTGTATTTCTGAACGGCAAACGGATTAGGATCCATCCAGGCGTTGAAATCGGCTTCGATACGTTTTTTCTGATCGGCAACTTTCAGGCGTTTCAA
Source organism: Bacteroidales bacterium (assembly GCA_013141455.1). GTDB lineage: Bacteria > Bacteroidota > Bacteroidia > Bacteroidales > F082 > CAJBPB01. The sequence continues at coordinate 88,095 of JABFQW010000029.1, read as the reverse complement.
CCCTTTGGTTTGTCCGATAAAAAACTTCCAGTAGTTTGCCGTGCTGGCATATTTGGATGAATATTGCAGCCTGACTTTGTCGCTGGCATCCATGCCTTCTTTCATGATTCGCAGTTTCTCTTCACGGATTTTCACGATGGTAGGACCGGTTTCTTCCACAGCCATATCAACACCCCACGAAGTGAGGTAACGGTCGGTTGTTCCCGGATTTCCCATGATCATCGAAAAGTCGTCTTTCTGAATTCCGGCGATTGAAACGGGTAAAAAATGCCGCGGTTTGAAAGGTTTGTTGTCGGCACTATATTCAGCCGGTGTGTTACCTGCACCTGCATAAACACGGAACATCGAGAAATCGCCGGTGTGTCGGGGCCACATCCAGTTATCTGTATCAGCACCAAACTTTCCAATCACTTCAGGTGGCGCTCCTACCAAACGAATATCTTTGAAAGTTTCATAAACAAGCAGATAAAACTCGTTACCTTCAAAATAATCTTTCACAACAGCATTATAATGATTTCCGGTGGTGGCTTTTGTTTCGATGGCTTTACGGTTCTTCTTCAGTATTTCGATTCGATCAGTTTCCTGGGTTTTATCAGTGATACCGGTTAACATTTCGTTGGTAACATCGGCCATGCTGATCAGAAACTGTACCGTAAGTCCGGGAACAGGAATTTCTTCACTTTGCGATTTTGCCCAGAAACCATTGGTAAGGAAGTCATTTTCGACCGAACTAACCGATTGAATTGATCCGTAACCGCAGTGGTGGTTTGTCAGGATCAGGCTCTGGTCCGAAATGATTTCGCCTGTGCAGCCTCTGCCAAAGATGATGATGGCATCTTTCAAACTGCCATTGTTCACGCTGTAAATTTCATCAGCTGTGAGTTTCAGTCCCATTTTCTGCATATCAACATAATTGAGCCGGTCGATGAACATGGGTATCCACATCCCTTCATCGGCCATGGCCGGGAACCGCAGTAAACTAAATAAAGTAATAAATAAGAATAAGATTTTTTTCATTTTTTAAGGATTATGATGAACGATTGAAGATATTTCATTTTACCGCAAAGCTAAGAAAATCTGTATAAGATGCTTGTTGGTGTTCAAGGTTTTCCTATTTTTGAAATAAACTTAAACCGTATGGAACGCTGCGCATGGCCATCAACAAACGCCTTAATGATACAATATCACGATCATGAGTGGGGAGTACCGCTACATGACGACAAAAAACTATTCGAATTCTTAGTACTGGATGCTTTTCAGGCCGGGTTGAGCTGGCAGACAATACTCAATAAACGCGAGAATTTCAGGAAAGCTTTTGATGATTTTGATTATCATAAAATTGCTGATTACGATACTGCAAAAGAAGATCAGCTCATGAATGATGCCGGAATTATACGTAATAAATTGAAAATAAAAGCTACCATCGGCAATGCCAAAGCCTTCATCAGGATTCAGGAAGAGTATGGCAGTTTCGATGCTTTTATCTGGCAGTTTACCTCGTATAAAACCATTGATAATAAACTGAATGCTCTTTCGCAAACGCCAGTTAAATCAATGGAATCGGATGCCATGAGCAAGGTATTGATTGCAAAAGGCTTTAAATTTGTCGGAAGTACAATTTGTTATGCCTTTATGCAGGCTGCCGGCATGGTGAACGATCATGTGGAGAAGTGTTTCAGGCATGGGGAGGTTTAAAGATAAAAGGCTAAAGTTCAAAGTTTAAAGTTCAATGTTCAATGTTGAGACCACTCCGAAAACTGATAAAAGAATAAATGCCACCTTCTCGTAATGCACGCTATAACAAGCCCAAATCTTCAAAATGCACCAAAACCTCACAATCAGTGTTTTCCCTTTGGTGAAGTTTGGTGTTTTTGTGATTTGGTGGCAATAATTGGCTTTTCGGAGAGGACTAAAACTTTAAACTTTATGAACCTTATGAACTTTACAAACTTTCAAAGCAATAGACTATTTTTGCAAAAAACCATCACACTATGACACAACGAAACTGGATCTCGATGAAGAAGTTCAAAGATATACGCTTCGAGAGCTGGAACCATATTGCTAAAATCACCATCAACCGACCGGAAGTGCACAACGCTTTCAGGCCAACAACCACCTTTGAGATAGCTGAGGCATTGGACATCAGCCGCGAAAGCAATGATATTTATGTCATTGTTCTCACCGGAGAAGGAGACAAAGCATTTTGCAGTGGTGGTGATCAGCAGGTAAAAGGTGAAGGTGGTTATCTCGATGAAAATGGTATTCCCCGCCTGAATGTGCTCGATGTACAACGTAAAATCCGCTCTATGCCAAAACCTGTCGTGGCCATGGTGAATGGCTGGGCTGTGGGAGGCGGTCATGTATTACATGTGATCTGCGATTTAACCATTGCCTCGGACAACGCGCGTTTCGGACAGGTAGGGCCGAAGGTTGGAAGTTTTGATGCCGGTTTTGGCTCGTCCTATCTGGCAAGCATCGTCGGACAAAAGAAGGCCCGCGAAATATGGTTTCTCAATCAATTTTATACAGCAAAGGAAGCACTCGACATGGGGTTGGTGAATAAAGTCGTTCCGCTCGAACTTCTTGAAGATACCACCGTTGAATGGTGCGAAATCATAATGAAACGCAGCCCCATGGCGCTACGTATGATCAAGCTTGGTTTGAATGCCGAACTCGACGGACAGGCCGGCCTGCAGGAGTTTGCCGGTAACGCCACATTGCTTTATTACCTTACCGAAGAAGCCCAGGAAGGCAAACATGCTTTCCTCGAAAAACGTGAGCCTGATTTTCATAAGTATCCAAAATTCCCGTGATAGTACTGCTACCCGATACGTTAAGCTCTTATTAAATGGCCACTTTTCAATCCTGGATAAAAGCAGCAAGGCTGCGCACGCTACCGCTGGCACTCTCAAGTATTGCCATGGGCGGGTTTCTGGCGGCAGCATACGAAAATTTTAATCTTTTACCGGTTCTTCTGGCCGGACTCACCACCTTGTTTTTGCAGATATTATCAAATATGGCCAACGATTATGGCGATTCGAAAAGCGGTATCGACAACCAGCACCGGTTAGGGCCTGCACGCACTGTGCAATCGGGTGAGATTACCCTGACAGAAATGAAGGCTGCCGTCTTGCTGTTTGCGCTGTTATCCTTCGTTTGCGGACTGGCGCTTATTTTTCTTGCTTCGGGGCTAAACCTGATCAATTCTTTACTTTTTCTGTTTGCCGGTATTTCGGCCATCGGGGCAGCCATCAATTATACGGTTGGTAAAAACCCATACGGATATGCTGGTTTTGGAGATCTTTTTGTATTCCTTTTTTTTGGATTGGCCGGCGTTTGCGGGACATATTTTTTAGCGACAAAAAATTTGAATTTTTATGTATTACTACCGGCATCAGCCATGGGATTGTTGAGCACAGGTGTGTTGAACCTCAATAATATGCGCGATATGGCCAACGATCGGGCAAACCAAAAAAACACCATCGTGGTAAAAATAGGTTTCCGTAAGGCATATATTTATCATTGTCTGATCGTTTTATTGCCCTTTGTTTTGTTGTTTATTTACAGTGTTATAAATTTCAAAGGTCTGCCACAATTGGCTTTCCTGTTGCTCTTACCCTTATTCATCCTCGATCTGGTAAAAATCCGGACGACCAGTCCAATGGAGCGACTCGATCCTTTTTTAAAGAAACTTGCCTTTAAAACGCTCCTGCTCACCGTGGTTTTTGGCTTTGGTAATCTGATCTGATATGCTCACGGCACGATTCAAAAAACATACACTGATTTTTAAACGGGCGAGCTCAACTTCGCGCGGAGTGTTGCATACCAAAGATTCCTGGTATATTTTTATTTCCAATTCCGAATCGCCCGATTATTATGGAACGGGTGAATGCAGCCTTATCCCCGGTCTAAGTCCTGATAATCAGGAACAATTCGAAAGTGAATTAAAAACACTCTGCGGGCGAATCAACGATTATCCGTTATGGGTCGAAAGCCGGGGTCATTTGTTTCCAGCCATCCGTTTCGGTCTCGAAACTGCTTTATTTGATCTGGTCGAAGGCGGGAAGTGTTTTTTTGGTGAAACGGCCTTTACTAAGGGGATTGCCGGTATTCCGACAAACGGACTTGTTTGGATGGGCGAAGCAGCTTTTATGAAAAAACAGATAAAGCAGAAGTTAGATGCTGGTTTCAACTGTCTGAAGATGAAGGTTGGCGCGATCGATTTTAATGATGAATTGGCAATTTTATATGCTGTAAGAAAAGAATTTTCGCCCAACCAGCTCGAGATCAGGCTTGATGCCAATGGTGCCTTCCGTAACAATCAGGCTCTCGAAAAAATCAAACGGCTGTCGGAGCTCGGTATCCATTCTATCGAACAACCCATTAAACCAAACCAGGCCTGCGTTTTGGCGCTGATATGTAAAGAAAGTCCGATCCCTGTTGCCCTCGATGAAGAATTGATCAACGTGCCCGATGAAAAACAGGCCTTGTTACTGAAACAGATAAAACCTGCTTACATCATTTTGAAACCCAGTTTGTTGGGTGGGATAAATGTATCCAAGAAATGGATCGGTCATGCCGAAGCCGCTAACATTGGCTGGTGGATCACCTCGGCGCTTGAATCGAATATTGGTCTGAATGTTATAGCACAATGGACTTTTAAAACCGGGAATATGATGACACAGGGTCTCGGTACCGGACAGCTTTTTACAAACAATATCGAATCGCCACTCGAAATGCGTGGGGGTAAGCTTTTTTATAATCCGGCAATAAGCTGGAAAAAACAAGTACCGAAACCATGAAAAGCTGGGTTTCACATACCTTAATAGTAAACGGAATTTCGCACCATCCTGAAAAACAGTGTGCTGATGTAAATAGTGGTAGCGATTTATTGGTTCGGCAAGTAATTCAGTTTTACAACGAATGGATCAATGATAGTGATCTGATCAGTTTACAAACTTCAGGAACAACCGGTCCACCTAAGACAATTCTTGTTTCGAAACAGGCAATGATGGAGAGCGCTATTGCTACAATTAAGCATCTCGGACTCAAATGCGGGATGAAAGCCTTGTTATGCTTATCACCCGATTTTATTGCCGGAAAAATGATGATTGTGCGGGCGATGGTTTCGGGCATGAATTTGATCACCACAGATGTGAGTGCCAACCCGGTTGAAAACCTTGCACAACCGATCGATTTTACAGCATTGGTTCCGCTTCAGGTGAGTCATATCCTGAAACAATCGCCCGAAAAATTTAAAATCATCGATCAGTTGATCATCGGGGGTAGCGCCATCGATTCCTCGCTGGAGGAGGCATTGCAAGGCATTGAAACAAAATGTTTTCACACTTACGGCATGACCGAAACCCTGAGTCATATCGCGCTTCGTCCCATCAACGGAATCGACAGAACTGATTGGTTTACACCTTTCGAAAACATTGAGCTTTCGTTGGACAACCGTGGATGTTTGACTATTCTTGCGCCTTTTATTCAGCAAACACCCATCCTCACCAATGACCTGGCAATACTTGATGAACGAAAATTTAAAATCATTGGCCGGATTGACGATGTGATCGTGAGTGCCGGGCGAAAAATTCATCCCGAAATTGTGGAACGAAAAATCAGGCATTTGTTCAATAAAGCGTTCATCATCAGTTCGCTGAAAAATGAATCAGCTGGTGAAATCATCGTGCTGTATTGTGAAGAAAACCACGGCATCAAATCACTATATCAGTTATGGAATCAACTATTGGTAGTTTTAGAAGCACACGAAATGCCGCGCCAGATTATCCCTGTTAAACAGATTCCATATCTGGCAAATGGTAAATTAGATCGGAAAGCTATTGGTAGATATAAGTTATAGGGCATTTAAAGACGACGCAAGATGATACGACTTTTTACAATTACGACCTTATTTTTTGTTGGAGTAATTACTTCATCTGGGCAATCATTAAGCGGAGTAAGTGACAGTATTTATGCAAGTTGGTGGGAAAATAAAGACAGATCAATCTTCAAAGAAATTGACAATGGAACATTTTCAGGAACAACGACAGGATATTTACAGTTAAAAAATGGCAAAGACACAATTTTACTTGACTTCCAATTAAGTAAGACAACTTTAGATATTTTGAGGGATTCATTAGAAATGTATGATAATAGTACAAAGAGATATATCACTCAAACAACCAGCGGAAAAACTACCTTGACTTATGAATCTTATGCTCTTGCAAATGTTTTTAAGGTTCTATTAAACGGTTTGGAATTTAGAATTGGAGCCATAGACGGAGCATGTGACTTGCCAATTCGTGGTTTAAGATTTAATTATTGCTTAGATAAGAATATTGAGTATTTGACTTTGTTTGTAACAGATCCAATTGAACTTTCAACGGTTAGACAAGTCATGGAATTAAAAAAAATGAATTATCCAGATGCAAAAAAGCAAGCAAAGACGGTTACTTTGCTTTCAGGTTCGACACTTATATTGACAATTCAAAAGTGAAAAAAATAAAACTAAAAACACCCTATAACTTCAGCTACCCACAAGCTCGGCAGCAGTGGTTTTCGGTGTGTATCTTTCCGCCCGGGCTGCTTTTCGGCTTGACAGGAAATCGCCCGCAATCCGCCCCTGCGGGTAGCTTCCTACGAGTGTGAGTATCGGCTGCCTCAGACCTGAACCTGAGTTTATGGTCAATCACTAATAAACTATGAACTGAATTGCTACATCGAATTTATTTCTACTTAGTCATTTTATTTTCAAATCCATTGATAAATACGACCACACAATCAGCAGTTGTCCTTGGTTTCACCTGTTTAAATTCGGGCCAGTGCGAATTGATTAAACCACGCATGGCGATCCCGCCTTTGTTGTTGATCAGTAAATAATGAACAGCAATAATGATATCATCCGGGCCTCCTTTATAGAATTCGGGATATAATACGAAAGTGTTGTCGGGAAGTTTTTGTTGCTTCACATAACTCGCAAAAAGCTCGCTGCTTTCGGTCAGCATGCGGGCCTCGTTGTGCCTCCATTTGTTGTTTGGAGGTGGACATAAAGTTGTAACATCGGCTTCAGCATAGTTTTTTTGGTTGAGATAATCTGCAATACGTTGTGAGGTGATGCTGTCGTAAGTACTGGTTTTTGAGGTAAGGATGAGAACAGGACAAACCAATACAGTTGATTTTCCAGATTTGAAACTGTTCAATACTGCCTTATTTTCGGTGATGCAGCCAGTCAGAATAAAAAGGGTGATCAGCGTGATAATGATGAGGTTCGTGCTCGTTTTCATGATTTTTATTTGTTAAAGTGATTGAATCGATCACGGATGACCGGACCAGGAATCATACGACGGATTGGCAGGAGGGGAGTTATGAATCCTTAGTAAGTCAGATATTTACAAAGGTAATCATGAATGAAAAAACATTCAACCCAAATTATTCAGTAGGAGGCTCCTAAAAGCCGAACTATCTGATTTAGTTGTGGATAACCCCGACTTAATGTTTGTTTGAAGCATAATAATTCATGCTGAATTACAAACACGAAAAAGCGGGGGATAGAACCTTGCATTAGAACTGTTCCGCAACGTTTTCAGGCTGTTCTTCTAATTCATGATATAGCCACACGGTCAGTATTCTGTAATTTGTTTACTTTTGGCCGTTATTCAGTATTATGTTCAGAATCCTACTCTTCATAGGCACAGGTAGTTTCATTGGTGGCGTTACCAGGTTTCTCGCCTCAAGGTATATTCAAAATACATTCGTTTCCTCATTTCCTTTCGGCACTTTCCTTGTCAATATCATCGGGTGTTTTTTGATCGGACTTTTTTTTGGCCTGTCGGATCGAAGTAACGGCATAAACGCGGAATGGCGTATGTTTCTGACCGTTGGATTCTGTGGTGGATTCACAACATTCTCCACTTTCAGTCATGAGAGTTTGTCCTTACTCAGAGACGGAAGTTTCTTTTATTTTGCACTTTATACCAGCCTGAGTGTATTTCTGTGTTTAACAGCAACCTATCTTGGCAATATGGTCACTAAAATACTTTAGCCATGGAAATAAATGGAGAAGCAAGTTTATTACGGATTTTCATCAGTAATACTGATAAATTCAAGCATGCCCCGCTCTACGAAATGGTTGTTTTTGCAGCCAAACGATATGGTCTGGCCGGTGCAACCGTGATAAGAGGTACCATGGGGTTCGGGTCGGGAACCGTAGTACGCTCCAACAAATTTTGGGAGATAACCGAAAAACTCCCCATCGTGATCGAGATCGTGGATGAATCGGAAAAGATTGAAGCTTTTGCTGAGAAAATAAAACCATGGTTCAAAAAACTGCGCTATGGTTGCATGATAACTGTCGAAAAAGCAAACATTATCCTTTATAAACAAGCAGAAAGGAAAGGGTATTTTGAAAATTGAAAACCAAATAAAACCTGATATATTGGGATGAGAAAACAACTGCTTTTATTATGTATGTTTTTTGCTGTTTCGGCCTTTTCACAAAACACCGATATCGAACTATTGCGCAATATCAACCTTAACCGTAACACCCAACTCGATGGTTTTTTAAAACACGTCTCTAACTCCGCCGGTCCGGTTGCTTTTGGTTTGCCGGTTGTGTTGTTTGGTCTCAGTTTCATAAACAAAGACACGCTCACTAAGCAACGCTCGTTTTATATCGGGGCTTCGGTGGTAACGGCGGTCGTCGTGACGAATATATTGAAATACAGCATTAACCGGACAAGGCCGTTTAACACCTACGATTTTATTGAAAAAATGAGTAGTGGCGGAAGTCCTTCTTTCCCATCGGGACATACATCAGATGCTTTTTCCTTGGCAACTGCCGTTAGCCTGGTTTATCCGAAATGGTATGTGATTGTTCCGGCTTATGCCTGGGCAGCAACGGTCGGTTATTCACGTATGGCATTGGGCGTGCATTATCCGAGTGATGTGTTGGTTGGGGCGATCATCGGTTCGGGTTCGGCTTTTTTGTGTTATAAAGGCCAGCAATGGCTCTATAAAAAACGCAGTCATAAACTGGCAAACCGGTAAGTTGCGATTACTTCGAAAGGTTAGGCGGATGAAATACAAATCATTGTAATTCAAATCGGTGCGTTGGTTTATTCGGGTCCGCTATTTTTGAGAATTAGGTAAGCCAGAATAATCTCAGCCAGACCGATACCGAAAAACAAGGGCTGCATGAAACTGATATAGCCGGTTGACCAAACCTGTATAGCGATCCATCCAACAAGCATGAAACCCAATATCAATCCCAGCCTCCCTGAATGTTTATTCCTCCTGAAAGTCAATATCGAAACAGTAAGATTCGCCAGTCCGTTAACAAAAAATAAAAACAAACCGGGGATGAAAAAATTGGTAAAGGGTGATTCGAGAAGAAATTTTGTGGTCATACCCAACCCACTTCCATCGGGTTGAACGATCATTGAAAAACCGGCCGGTAAGGCGCCCAGGGCCACAAACGCCTGAATAACGCCCAATGCAATCTGAAGTTTTCTTATCATTCGCAATACGTTTAGAGGTAAATGTGGTTGTGTTTCTCGTGAAATCAGTAAAATTCCAATTGTAAAAGAGCCATAAAAATAATTCACAAAAGCGAGAAAGTCAATAGCAGGTTCAAAATGAATTTTGTTCCCTGGGTTAAGGCACTTCAACGCCTGTGGAGGCTTCAAGAATTGTAAACCACTGATCGCCGGTCAGCCTGATTTTTTCTGATTCAACTGCCTTTTTTATGCGGTCAATATTACCACTTCCAATCACAGGCACGATGCCTGAGGGATGCTGCAACAACCAGGCTAAGGCGATCTGATCAAGGCCATAATTGCCGACATTCTGTAATATACTGTTTATAGCTTCACGGATCCTGACTGCCCTTATTTCGTTGCTGTTAAACAATTTTCCACCAGCCAGTGGCGACCATGCCATCGGTTTGATGCGGTATTGCTGGCATTGGTCGAGTACACCATCATAAAACGAATCTAATTTCATTACCGAAACTTCAATCTGGTTTGTCACCAACGTGAAATCGAGGCGCGATTGAAGCAGATCAAACTGAGATGCTGAAAAATTCGACACGCCAAAATGCAACACCTTGCCATCATCCTTCAATTGGCGGAATGCTTCAGCTATTTCGTCAGCATTCATCAAAGGGTCGGGACGATGGATAAGCAACACATCCAGATAGTTAGTCTGCATGGCAACCAATGAGTTTTCGACTGATTGAAGAATATGCTGCTTACCGGTATCATAGGCGTGGATTGTATGCACCGGCCGGTTTAACGAAACTAATTTGATGCCGCATTTACTCACAATCTGCATTTTACTTCGCAACTGATGCCGTCCGGCCATCGCCTTTCCGAAGTTTTCTTCACAGGTATAACTTCCGTAAATATCAGCATGATCCATCGTGGTGACGCCCAGATCAAGGGCCTTTTCGACGAAACCGAGTAATTGTTGACTGGTAAAATTCCAGTCATTCAGTCGCCAGAAACCAAGGGCAAATCGGGAGAAGTTCATGAAGTTGAAAGTTTGTAACGTTGAAAGTTAATCATATTAACGGATAAACCCAGTATGCGAATAGTAACGTATTACGGATCAAATAAAGTGTAATCAGAACTTAACCTTTGTCATCACCCCAATTGATGGCTATTTCCTTTACTTTTCCATCGGCATCCGTGGCACTTCCCTGCAATTGAAGTTGCAGACCATCGGTCACCGGACTCAGCGTGAGAACCGGTTTTTTATTAGCCTGATCATCCTTTTTATTGCATGCAAACAGGAGAAGAAGTATCAGAAAAGGGAAATATTTCATGTTGTGTTTGTTTACCTGCAAAAGTAGTATTAGAAGTGGTGTTTGAGCAAAAATTAATTCTAAATGTTGATGCCCTTCGATCTCGTCTTGAGGACGAGAGGTGACAGGTTGATGGGTTTATAGGTTGATGAGTTGAAATGTTGACCTGTCTGCCGAAAGCATCAGCTAGGCAGGTGGGGTTATTGGTTAAAAGATTGATGCCCTTCGACTACGCTCAGTGTGACAGTTGATAGGTTGAATTTTCAAATTACCGAATTGCTAAATTGCCGAATTGTCGAATTTTTCCCCCGATGCCATGTACTTTTACAATTTTCGCAGTATGAACGATAAAGCGAAACCCATTTTTGAAAAACGCATTTTCTGGGATGTCAATTTCGAAGGGATCGACTATGATGCCAAGGCCAATTTTGTGATTGAGCGGGTGTTCGAACGTGGCGATGTGGAAGATATCAGACAATGCCGCAGGTATTATGGAGATGAAAAAGTGACGGAGGCGCTGCTGAAAGCCAGGTTTCTGCCACTTCACACCATCCATTTTTCCAGTGCTGTAATTGATAAACCAATAGAAGAATTCAGATGTTATATACTTCGACAGTTGAACCCCGGACTTTTTCTTTAATGAGAGTGAGAAAGCGAAACACCTGTGAGTTTCAAAAACCAAAGCTGGGAAGGTATAAAAAAGGGTATTTCGAAGGTGGTTAGCGATTATTTGAGGTAAAGAATCTTTTAGGTGAAACCGGATAGGTTGTATTTCAGATTCAGAGATGCTACCGTTTTATATTCTCATTAAGTTTCCGGCATCAACCCCTACTTCATAAAAGTCACCACACCAGTTTCAATATCATAATATGCTCCGACAATAGCGATTATATGTTCATCAACCATCTCGCGTATGAACTTTACTTTTTGCAATGATGTCGGCTATGGTAATGTCAACGCTGTTTTTAACTGTTTTTTCAATAATATCAGGATCACTGCGATCATCTGGTATCGCGGGATCAATCTGATCGAGCAACTGGGTCAGTATTCCTGAACCGGAATTTTGTAAAATATTCAAATTTGTATGGTTAACTCAATGAATTATGCTTTTCAATGTGTAACCTGATATTTTCTGATTGAATGTAGCTGAATCTTGGTGGAAGGGCATTCCCAATCAACAATGCAAGAGCTGATTTTGGAATATCAAGTGGAAAATTATATTCTTTTGGAAATGATTGAAGCATAGCTGCCTCTCGTGGAGTAAGGGCACGATCTTGTTCAGGGTGTAAAAATCTTCCTTTTGAGGGATTTAAGCAGCCTCCGGTTATTGTTGTCGAGAAGTCATCCCATCTTAATCTACCGTATATATCATTAAATCCAATATTGATTTTTTTATGACAATCCAATATATACTCTATTGGCAAATCTTTACGACTTCCACCATTGTGTGGGGTGATTTTTATGCGGTTTAATACCTGAGGTGTATGTGTGGTAAAAGATTTATGAAGAGTGTCCTTTGAGTCTTCCGGATTTTCTAATCCACCGATTGTATCTCTTACTGTGACTTTAACATTGAGCGATTTAACAATATCAATTTCACCAAGTATTGATCCAACCATAATTAATCGTTTACGATTTTGAGGAATACCGTAATCTTTAACATTAACCACATGAACTTTGGGGTTGTATCCAAGTTTTTCCAATTCTGATTTAACATCTTTAAAAAGTGAATAATCTTTCAATGCAGGAACATTCTCCATCATTATTGTTAGAGGTTTTAATTCTTTAACCAATCTTAGGAATTCCAATACTAAACTATTCCTGTCATCATGAATACTTTCTGCACGATTTAATCTCCTAACTGAAGAAAATCCTTGGCAAGGCGGGCAACCGGCAAGTAGATGCAAAGGTTTGCCATCAAGTTTTTTCAGAATTTCAGAACTTTCAATTTTTCGAATATCTTTTTCAATCACAAAAGTATCAGCATGATTCATTTTATATGCCTTAACTGCAACTGGCTCTATCTCAATCGCAACTTTTGTAACAAATCCTGCCTGATGCATGCCTTCACTTAGGCCGCCGCAACCCGAAAACAGATCGATTGCATTGTATTCCATAATTTTTATTTTAATTCAAATCTGTAATATTTTTCTTCAACGAATCTTTCAGCAAATCAGAATAATCAGGCACCCCATTATCTGTTACATTTTTCAATAAATATTCAACTAGAGGCGTTAGGAAGGGTTCTGAAAGCCTTAATCTATTAACTCCAATAAAAGCTGGAAATTGTGTATATTCTAGTTGGCTTTTAGGATTAAGGGCATCCGGTTTTACGATTTCTATCGAGGTTATTTCTTTTGGTGAGATAATATAATCAATAAATTGATCGACTTCATGAAACAATCCAGGCAAAAAAGTAATATTTTCAATTGCATTAGGATTATTCATTGAACTCAAAGTAAACTTTTTCCTTGCTTCAGATTTTGTGAAAGTTAGAATTTTAGTCTTAATAATCGGATCATCAAACTTATAAATGGGCACAATAACTAAATGTCCAAAATTCTTCTGCCAGAATTTTTTCAAATGGCAATCTGAAGAAATAACCATATATAGCCTTTGTGATGCCGCTTCTTTTATAATGTCACCTTTACGTACTATTTGATCTTGTGGTTTATGATATAGTCTAAAATGCCATAATTTCCGTACTAAATTCTGATCTTCAGTTTTAATATAATTTGCAATAATATCTTCAGTATATCCTGAACTTATAAGATTTGATTTAGTTTTATCTGTTATGATATCTACAAAATCTAATGCTGATAATTTACTTTTCTGATCCTCCTTTTCGCCAAATAAGCTTATAAACTCATCAAATGAAAATTTACTTATTAAAGTCAGAACACTATCTAATGCATTCAGGTTTTTCATTTTTAAGTCTTGAGAAAATTTAAAGGAAAAATTTTCGACTATACTTTTATTTATTTTTTCTTGTAAGATTCTTGCGCTGCCCTCAGATTTTTTTTCAAATAAGAAAAGTCTTTCTTTATACTGGTTATATTCGTCTGATTCGATAAGTTTTTGTATTTCAGGAATATTGTCGCTCTCTGTATAAATAGCAATTAAACAATGTTTCTTTTTAAGTATTTCCTTCAAAGTATCTTTGGAATCAACTGTCTGACCGGAAATATTCCAGTCAAAAATAATAACTAATGGGGAAAACATGTTTTCTTCTGAGTAGATTAAAAACCCTTCGTGTGAAGTAAAACCAGATAACTCAAATTCTGCGTGTTTAAGAATATCGGAAACAAGATTAAATAAATTTTTATCTTCCCAGCCTTCAGAATCCAGAGTTAATAGATGTTTAAAATTATTTTTATTAATAATCTCTCTTGAGTCCATAAAATCAGGAAACTTTTCTACAGGTAAATAGTCATCAATAATACATATTGCTTGCTTCATTTTATATTTTCTTTATTTGTTGGTGTTTTACTGAAATCGATAGTTAATTGTGCTCCTGATATATTAGGAATTCGGTCTTTTAGAGGGGTTTCGTATATTCGGCCTTTCATCCCGTTTAAATACGATTTACAAATATATAAGCCAAGCCCACTTGGGGGAATACGCAAACTATATCCGGGCTGAAAAAGAGTTGGTCTGATGATATCACTAATATCATTTCCGCTATCAGCAAACACTATTGTTTTATAGATTTTGTCAAGCTTTACAACGATCTCATTTTCCTTTTTGTTTGCTGATCTAATCCAATATATACTATTGTCGAATAAATTGCCGAAAATTTGATTCAAAGCCCTGTATCTGCCGAAAATTTGAAAATCTTCATTCGGGTTTAATATTGTAAATCTAATATTCTCAGCTTCCATTTTGCGCTCATGAATTCCGGCTACATGTTTAATAGACTGACAAACTTTAAATTCCTGATTGCTTTCATTTCTAATTGCGCGTAATGGAGCTAAACGTTTTAATTCAGATTGCAATGACTCTGATGTTGTTTTAAGATTTTCTAGCTTTAGCTCATCGTATTGTTTGCTTTTAAGTAGCCCAAGAATTCCCTGATAAAAATTTGAAGTAATCTTATTTATTTCATGAAGTGAAATTGCAACTGATATGCCGAAGCCTGCCTGTTCAGTGAATAGTTCCTGTACTTCTTCTAAATTTTTAATGCTTTTCTCAAGATTCTTCATTGAACCTTGCAAATTAACCAGGCTATCCTTTCGGTCTTCAACTTTATTCCAAAGATTCTTAAAAAACGAGTATGGATCTTCATCAAAAGGGTAATTACTTTCACCAATATTTAACAATAAAGCTTGATTCTCTTTTACTAAATTATTAAGCATATTAGGGTCTGAAATAACTCCTTTTGTCAGATGACCGAATTCATCCCTTTTACTTGTATACCGGGGTAATAGAATTTGTTCAATTGCATTTCTGGTAAGTACAGCTAAATCATTAAATGCTTTGTTATTTATAAGACCTTCCCTATTTGTTTTGTCTACTAAATCCCAGTTTTTTGTTTGTTCTATTTCTATACTTCCAATAAAATCCCGATATGAAATTCTCCATCCTTGCTTTATATGCTTCCCGGCCAATCCTAACCAGTCAGCTTGCGCTCCAAGTTGTGCATCATAAACAAGAATGTTATCTCTATAGATCGACATTCCCCCAAAAGAATCTAGATAATCAGTTAAATCCTTATAGTCTGATAAATCTATCCATTCAGAATTTCGGTACCAAACATCCATATGTACATAGAAAGGACCACATGCTGGTTTTCTTGGACTTTCAGTTTCAAGTGACCAATAATTAGGATTTTTTAAATCTAAACCTTTTAAATCATAACCTTTTTCGCTCCATTCCTGTTTAGGTAATTTATTACTTGGATGTTCAAATTGAAGTTCATATTCTGCAAAACCATTTTCATCAACTAAAATATCCAGACTAAAGTTTGATTTAGATTCAGCATAAATTTGATGTCTTGGTAATTCAGTGATTTGTGGGCACTCCAAATATGCATTAAACCTGTCAAATATAGTCCGCGAAAACACATCGCTTGGAACAGGGGAATTTAATTCAAGAATAGCTCTATTCAAATCTAAAATACTTGCTTCTGTCCATCCAAAACCATCTCTCCCACCAAAAACAATTAATCTTGTACCAGAATTCTTACTACCATAATCACGACTAGGATCTTCTCTGGTTAAGCTTATTCCAACACTATCCAGGTCAACATGTTTATCAGAAATACGGTCAAATTTATCCCAATCAATTTTTAAAACTAATTCATAGGGATTTTGATCTGTTTTAGTTCTTAGCTCAAGATAACGTCCGAGCCTGTGAGTTGCAAATCTACCTACTCCTTTTTCTCCCAAAGGTATACGTTGCCCATGCTCCTTTTGAATCTTCTTAATTAGCGCATCATAGCTACCCAAATTCCCATTTATTTGGGCATTCTCTCTTTCAACTTTCAGCTTTTCTTTTATATTTGTTTTTAGTGTGGATGCAGGCCGTAGCCAACCATTTTCAATAATATCCTTGGTCATGCCTACTCCATCATCATCAATAACTATTACTGGGCCTTCGTAATTCTTAAATTCATATTCATTTAGCGGGAGATTTAAATTCTTAACTTTCTCTATCAATACTCGGCAATAGGTTGCCTGTGCATCAATTGAATTTTTAATTAATTCTAAAACACCAACCTTTTCAGAACCAATTAATTGCTCGCCTAAAACTTTGATCAGATGAACATCTGATTTTATATTCAATATTATTCCGCCATCCAGACAAATCTCTTCAAGCACATTTTTCGGAATCTTCCTGACAGCATTTTGATAATTATAAGAGGGATTTAATAGTTCTTCTATTACTTCTCCATGCTTATTTTTATAAGAAACAGGTGAGGCAAATGGCTTATAATCATCAATTTCAATAAAGTAAAATCCAGATTCTCTTTTATCATCAAATGGTTTCTTTGTTATCCTTCCAAAACCATAGAATTCTCCTTTCCCATCATTTTTCAGCGGTTCGAAATAAACAAACTCAATTGGTAATTCGCTAAACTGATTTAGATAGTTTTTTAGTTTGTTCCCTGGGAAATGATAGAATTTACCTAAAAAGTCATTATATCGACTATCATTTCTGTATTGAGTAATTACCAGACAATTGGTCATAATCAATCGTTTTCATCAAAATTAATATTTAATATCATCGAATCAACCCTTATTTGTTTATTATTGTCTCCTTTAAGGCAATAAAACGCTCATTTTTCTTACCTCTCAGTTCACAGGTCCAAACCGTTATTACTTTATAACCAAGTGACTTAATGTTAAATAATGTTTCATCATCACGTCGTTGAGTATCTGTAATTTTATTCAACCACCACTCCGTCCGGGTTTTAGGGACAACAAAATATTTGCAGCCTTCGTGTCCATGCCAAAAACAGCCATGCACGAAAATTACTGTTTTGTATTTTGGCAATACAATATCAGGTCTCCCTGGAAGGTATTTTACATGCAATCTATATCGGAAACCTTGTGAAAACAGAAATTTCCTTACCATAAGTTCTGGTTTCGTGTTTTTGCCTTTGATCTGACTCATGTTATAGCTTCTGGTTTCCGGGCTGTGCACATCAGTTTTCATACTAAATGGTAATATTGACTCTGTAAAATTAAAATAATTTAACTGCATTGTTCATCCGGCATCAACCCCTACTTCATAAAAGTCACCACACCAGTTTCAATATCATAATATGCTCCGACAATAGCGATTTTATGCTCATCAAACATCTCGCGGATGACTTTACTTTTTGCAAGGATGTCGGCTATGGTAATATCAACGCTGTTTTTAACTGTTTTTTCAATAATATCAGGATCATTGTGATCATTTGGAATCGCAGGATCAATCTGATCGAGCAACTGGGTCAGCATCCCTGATCCGGCATGTTGAACGGCGCCCGTTACCGCGCCGCAATGGCTGTGGCCCATCACGACAAGTAGTTTTGAACTGGTGTGTTCCACAGCGTATTCCATGCTACCCAGCATATTATCATCTTCCACATTTCCGGCTACACGCAACACGAAGA
The DNA here is from genome assembly GCA_013141455.1 of Bacteroidales bacterium. Taxonomy (GTDB): domain Bacteria; phylum Bacteroidota; class Bacteroidia; order Bacteroidales; family F082; genus CAJBPB01. The sequence continues at coordinate 70,192 of JABFQW010000029.1, read as the reverse complement.
TATTGCCAATCCCCTGGTCAAAAATGATCTCGGGCGGAACCCGTGAATCCATGCAGGTCAGGATAACCGAATGGGGTTTCTGTCCGCTTTTAGTTTGTTCAATCTGTTCTTTGTAATTGGTGTTTATCAGATGGTTGTCAACAAAACGCAGGTTACCCGCCTTCAGTTCTTTTAAGGCGTCGGCAGATGTTAGAAGAGATGAATTACCGTTTACAACCATTGCTGCGTTGTGATCAGTTTTATGAGGTTTACTTTGCTGTTGTCCGTACGAAATGTCAAAACCAAGACAAATAATCGCGATAATCAGGAATTGAATTTTTTTCATTTTCTTTTATTTGGTGTGTTTCTGTTATGTTTGTATGAATGGCAAAAAGGTGTTTTTATGTTGATTTCCGGTCACCAAACTTAATTTAAATTATCAGAGGGTGCAAAGACATGCCGAGAATAGTCTAAAATTTTGTCGTTGGGGTTGATTATACTGTTCAGAACACAAATAAAAAACAGAGATCGTATCATTTCTCTGCTGATTGACTAAATTCGCAATCGATTCAACAGGAGTTACTGCGAAATATGGATAAATTATTGCTTGGGTTTTTTAAGTGGCGAATCGCGCATATTTCTGATAAACAATACACCTATTTTCTGAGTATTGTGGTCGGTGTTCTTGCGGCGATCTCAGCAATCATCATCAAAAAATCGGCCCATTTTATCAGTTATCTGCTCAACCTGGCCATCACAAGCCAGGGTGGAAACTATTTGTATTTTCTTTATCCGGCTATCGGAATTCTTATCGCGATATTGTTTATGCGATTTATCGTGAAGTCGGAACCCGGCCATGGGATTCCGGGGGTTTTATTTGCCATTTCGCGAAAAAACGGCCTTATAAAGCGACATAATACCTATTCTTCAATCATCGCGAGTGCCTTTACTGTCGGTTTTGGTGGTTCTGTGGGACTCGAAGGCCCGACCGTTTCAACCGGCGCTGCCATCGGATCCAATATCGGCCAGATATTGCGCTTGAATTACAAACAGATCACCCTGATGATCAGTCTGGCCAGCGCGGCTGCCATGGCGGCTATTTTTCAGGCACCCATCGCCGGTGTGGTGTTTGCTTTGGAAGTGATCATGATCGACCTTACCGTGGCTTCCATCATTCCTTTGCTGATGGCTACGGCTACCGCGGTATTGACCTCATATTTTGTTCTTGGCCAGACAGTGGCTTATCCTGTTACGCAAACAGAACCGTTTATTCCTTCAAACACCCTTTATTATGTGGCACTTGGTGTGCTGCTTGGATTGGTATCTGTCTATTTCACAAAAGTTTATATTGCTTCTGAACATATCTTCAGGCGGTTTAAAAGTTGGCAGATGCGATTCATTATCGGCAGTCTGGCCCTCGGAGTTTTGATATTTTTCTTCCCGGCACTTTATGGCGAAGGCTACAAAAGCATCAACGCGAGTTTGCAGGGTGATTACAGTGTCCTTTTTAAACACAGTATTTTTTACGATTACCGCGAAATAAAATGGGTGGTATTTATGCTGTTTGTGGCAGTCATACTCCTGAAAGCTGTGGCCACTTCGGTTACTTTCGGATCGGGTGGCGTTGGAGGTATTTTTGCTCCGGCTTTGTTTATCGGTGCTTTCACCGGATTGTTTTTTGCCGTTTTCACCAATGATCTGGGTTTGGGAGATTTGAATCCGACAAAATTTGCCATGGTTGGCATGGGAGGCGTCATAGCCGGTATTCTACTTGCCCCGTTGACGGGTATTTTCCTGATTGCCGAGATTACCGGAGGCTATTCATTTTTTGTACCGCTGATCATTGTATCAACCATATCGTATGCCACCGTTCGTATATTCATACATCATTCTGTTTATACCTATCAGTTGGCTCAGAGTGGTGATTTGCTTACGCATAACAAAGATAAAAACGTACTTAGTCAGATGAAAGTCGGCCGGCTGATCGAGACTAATTTCCATATCATCCATCCCGGAACAACACTTGGCGAACTGGTGAAAGTGATTGCCATATCGAAACGAAATATATTTCCGGTGGTTGATGCCAATAACGAATTCCTGGGACATATTTTATTAGATGACATACGTAATATTATGTTTGACAATGATTTATATAATACTCCCATCGAAAACATTATGGTAATGCCAACATTCACTATTGCGCCAAACGAATCGATGGAAGAGGTAGCCCGAAAGTTTCAGGAATCGGGGAAATACAATATCGTAGTTGTTCAGGATGGGAAATATATCGGGTATATTTCCAGGGCAAATGTTTTCTCAACCTACCGTAAAAAACTAAGTGAAGTGTCTGATGATTAATAGTTAAACTGTTTACTATCATTTCTTTAAACTAATAAATAATTGCTAAAGTGAAAAACATCTTCTATATTTTATGTCTGCTTGTATTGGTGGAATCGTGCAAAAGTGCTAAAAAAATAACACAAACCACCGCCCCTGTTGCGAAAGTCGAAACTACAGATAAAATGCGTATTGATGCGCGAAAATGGAAGGAAGGAATCGACTTTTATGCTGTTGGAAACGAATCAGACTGGTCGGTTGACATTGATCAGCAAAATGAAATCAGATTCTCAACAAAGGATGGTGATAAACTGATCTTCTTCAAAAAAGACGTAAACTGGCTATCGGATTCGGAATATTCCTTTACGGCATCGGATGAGGCCGTTGAATTTTCATTTAACGCCCTTGAGCAGGATTGCAGCGAAAGCATACCGGCCAAACAATTTGCATATAGCGTTACAATTAACGTGAATCTGAAAGGGGAATCCAAAAAAACAACCTATACCGGCTGTGGAAGTTTTGTGTCCGATTACAGGCTTAATGGAGAATGGCAACTTCTGCAGCTTGGTAATGAAAAAGCGTTGGAGTCCGATTTCTATGGGAAAATCCCCAGGTTTACTTTTGTTATGGATGAGTTATCTTTTAGAGGCTCGGGCGGTTGCAATTTGATTAGCGGAAAAGTGAAGATGGGTTTCGGAAAACTGAGTTTCGACCAGTTGATTTCAACAAAGATGGCTTGCAAACAAGGGAAAGAAGGTGAATTGAAGCAGGCGCTTGATGCTACCAGATTTTACCTGCTGGAGGACGATAAACTAACATTGAAAGATGAAAACCAACAGATTCTGCTTGTGTTTACAAAAGCAGAATGAGCTTTTTTCAGGAAGTTGGCTGAATTCAACTCTTTCGTGGTTGAGGATTAACGCATCGGGATATCCATCAACAATAAAAAGGTATCTTCAATCGCTTTAATTTCGATAGTTTCCATATCCGAAATGCCGATTGCATCGCGCTTTCCGAGCGTTGTTTCATCAACGATAATACTTCCTTCAATCACAAACAGATACATGCCGTTATTCTTTTGTTTCGGGGAATAATTTATGCTTTCACCACTAGCTATTTTCGTGAGGTTGAACCATGCATCCTGATTGATTACCAAACTGTTATCTTTTCCATCGGGTGAAACGATAAGTTGCCATTGGTTAAGCAACTGACTTGGGTCAAAAACCCCTTGTTCGTAACGGGGTGTTATATTTTTCAATTTAGGGAAGACCCAAATCTGAAGCAAGCCAGTATCCTCTTTGTGCGAAGGATTAAACTCAGAATGGCGTATGCCTGTTCCGGCGCTCATCAATTGCACTTCACCGGCCTTGATGATGCTGCCGTTGCCCATGCTGTCGCGGTGTTCAATGGCTCCGGACAAAGGAATCGTAACAATTTCCATATTGTCGTGCGGATGCATGCCAAATCCCATACCCGCCTGAATGATGTCGTCGTTCAGCACGCGCAGTGTGCCAAAATGAATGCGTTCGGGGTTGTAATATTCAGCAAAACTGAAACTGAAACGCGAACTCAGCCAGCCATGTTCGGCACGGCCTCGACTGTCAGAAGTATGGATTTCTTTTTTCATGGATAAAAATGAATTTTGATGATAGATAGACAATCAAAAAGGTGGATTGTTCAATGATTGAAATAATGCGTGATTTGGATATTTGATTAATTATTTAATTTTACAACAATATAACGGCATTAACCATTCGCGCAGGTTTGGAGATAATGGCGAAATGTAGGCGATACATAGGGAATTGACTTGTAATGGGCAAGGCTAAAACACAACAATGAAACATCAGATGTTAATTCGAGATGGACACAGTTAAAGCAAAAACCGAAAACAAACCATGCAATCTAACCCTCAAAATTCATCAGTGAGATCAACCATCCCTGTATCGAAGCTGTGGCGTACTTCTATTTCAGATTTCTCGCTGAAAACCAGTATTGATGGAGGTTTTTTGACTAACTGATGTTGCTGCCATGTTAATTGGCTATATCAAAATTATTATTTGTTTCCTGATAAAGAAACATATATCTTTGCAAAATTATAAAATATGACTGAAAAATTTCAGGTTCGGTTTTTAGAAGAAGTGGCCGGGTTTCTTGACAATCTTGACGAAAAGGATAGAGATAAAGTAATCTACAACATTCAAAAGGCAAGATTTTCAAATGACAAAGAACTCTTCAAGAAGCTGAAGGATGAAATCTGGGAGTTCAGAACTTTGTTTAACAAAACCCATTACCGGCTTTTTGCGTTCTGGGACAAGTCAGAAAAAGCGGAAACAGTGGTAATTTCAACACATGGACTAATTAAAAAGACCGATAAAACCCCGGTAGCTGAGTTGGAAAAAGCAGAGAAAATAAGAAAACTATATTTTGAAAGGAAATATAATGAGCGATAAACCATTAAAGACTTATAGTCTGGATGAAGTTACTGATAAATATATCGGTAAACCTGGTACCCCAAAGCGTGAAGCATTTGAAAACGAATTACGGCTTGACTTGCTTGGCGAAGCCATCAGACAGGCAAGAAAAGAGCGTCATTTAACCCAGGAAGAACTCGGACAATTAGTTGGCGTTAAGAAAGCGCAAATCTCCAAATTAGAAAACAGCTTGACAGACGCTCGATTTGAGACAATAATCAAGGTGTTTAAAGCATTAAACGCTAAGGTTAATTTTAACGTTGAATTGCTCAATCAGACTGTTAAACTCGCCTGACCATAACTTAATCAAGGTGATAATAGAAGTTGCCGTAGCAAAACCTTAAAAAAAGTAAAAAAAGTAATTATCAGTTCCATAAATTTGGCGCTTCTGAAAGTCAGAATATGTTGTATCTAATGTCAGGAATCTGGCTATGAACGAATGCCGGGATGAGATATGCAGCACAGGTTAAACGATAATCCTTAACCGAATTCCCTGTTTAAAAGCCAATACATTTTGGACAAAAAATAAAAATTTAAAGTATCTTTGAACTATTAATCTTTAAAAGAAAATGAACCAATATCCATACGAAAATATAACTGACGAGGAGTTTGAAAACCTTGTCATCCGTATTGGTAAGGAAGTTTTGGGCATTGGCTGTAAAACATTTTCAATCGGTAAGGACGGTGCAAAAGATAGTTGGTTCACAGGAACGGCTGATTATTTCCCGTCAAAGGCTGCTCCTTGGAGTGGAACTTTTAATCTTCAAGTAAAACACACGAAAGTTCAAAATGCAAGTTGCTCAGACAATGATTTTTCTGTTAATCAAACAAGTGTTTTGTCAAAGGAAATTACCCGACTAAACGAGGTAATAAAAACTACACCTTTTGACAACTATATAATTTTTACAAACAGAAAACTTTCAGGAGGAACACATCCAACTATTGTTAAAATGCTACAAGCTGGATTAGGGATGCAGAATGTAGAAATAATTGGCAGAGAGGACCTGGATTCTTACCTTACTGATTATCCACATATAGCAGACCAATTTGGACTTTACAAATTTCAAGCACCGCTCCGCTTTTATGAAAAGGAATTGAGGGATGTTATAATTGTTTTTTCCGAACAACGTAAAACCATTTCTACAGAAGCAAAAAGCTACATAACATCATTCACTGTGATTGACAAGGAAAAGAAAAACGAATTGAATAATTTGAGCAAAGATTATTTTGAGTTTTTGAAAAGTCATTCGCTTCAATACTTTGAGGAAATAGAAAAATTTCTTCGTGAACCGAAAAACGAACAATACATGAAAATGTATTCAAACACAGTCAGTGATTTGCAAGATGCTATAACCGTTGAACGGAATCGGTTCAATGAATTTGAACACATTATTAAGCACCTTGTTGATTATACCGTTGGAAGTAATGAAGACAAACTAAATGATATACGAAAAATCGTAAGAGTGTTTTTGCATTTTATGTATTTTAACTGCGACATTGGAAAAACAGCATGATAGCACCTCATAAATATCTTGACCTCAATCTCTCTCTCCTAAACTTAGGCGGAGTGATTCTCAACATCATAAAAGAAGATGGCGCGGTTAAGTATGATGAATTGCTTGAGAGAGTGATTTTAGCTAGAGGAAATAGTGCGAAAGATGTTTTCATTCCTACACTTAGCTTTCTTTTTATCATGGGGAAAATTGAATATCAAAAAGATATTGATACAATAGAATTTGTAAAATGAAACTTAGTCAACTATACGCAAATAAAAATTTTAAGAACATAGTTTTCAACGATGGTCTTAATCTTGTATTAGCACAGGTTACCAAGAAACTTGACCTTAATAAAGATTCACACAATCTTGGTAAAACAACATTGATTGCTGTTATTGACTTCATGCTTTTAAAAGAATTGAAGGAAGAGCATATCTTCAAAACGTATCAGGAAAAATTTGCTGGTTATATTTTCTATCTTGAAATTCTTTTAAATAGCGGAGAGTATCTGACAATAAAACGATTAGTTGATACACCAACAAAAATTTCATTCAAGACAACCAAAGTTCCATCTAATCACTTAAACGAAGAAAGCTGGGACATGCCAAATATTACTTTTGAAAAAGCGGTAACCACATTAAATGAATATTTAGCATTTGACGTTCTTAGCCAGTGGCAATACAGAAAATCTGTAACATACTTTTTGCGTTCGCAAAAAGATTACAATGATGTTTTTCAGCTTTCAAAATTCTCAAAAGGACAAGATATTTATTGGAAACCCTTCATGTTTGACTTGTTAGGTTTCAATGGCAATTTGTTGACCTCAAAATATGAAACCGACAATCAGATTTCAGAACAAAAATCTTTTATAAATAAAATTAAGAATCAATTTTCTGTTGATACTGAAGAGCAAGATAAAATAAAGGGTGCTATTGAATTAAAAAAAATAGAGCAAAAAGATCTACAAGAGGAAATTGATAATTTCAATTTCTACCAGCAAGAAAGAAAACTAAACAAAGAACTTGTTGAAGATGTTGAATCACGAATTTCGGAATTGAATTCAGCCGAATACAATCTGGAATTCGACTTAGAAAAAACAAAACAATCATTTTCTCAAAATATATCATTTGACATAGACCAGCTAAAACGGATCTATGCTGAGGCAGAAATTTTTTTCCCCGACAATCTTGTGAAAGATTACAAATCACTTGAAGAATTCAACAAACGAATAACAGAGGAACGAAATAAATATCTTGAAGAAAAAATTGTAACACTTACAAAGCAATTGAAAGATATTAGAGTTGCTTTACTAAAGTATGATAACAAAAGAAATCAAATTCTTTCTGTTCTAAAGGATAAAGATTCTTTTAAAAAATTCAAATCTTATCAGATTGACTTAACAACAGTAGAAGGTGAAATATCGCGTCTTGACGAGAAATTGAAAAGCATTGACAAGATTGCTGTACTCAATGAAACAACAAACAAACTTTCGGAGAGTCTTGAAGCAGTAGTTAAAGAAATTAAGTCTCAAATTTCGTCAAGTGACAATAAAATATATCCTGAAATTCGTAGGATTTTTCACAACATTTTCAAATATATATTTAATGCACCTGCAATCATTTTTATGCGTCAAAATGGACAAGGTAATATTGAGTTTAAAGTTGAAGTAACAAGGGAAAATGAAGTTGATATTACAGCAGAAGGTAAAGGAAATACTTACCAAAAAATGCTTTGTATTTCTTTTGATTTAGCTGTTTTAGTTGCTTATCATAAGAATTCATTTTATCGCTTCGTTTATCATGACGGTGCACTAGAAGGACTTGATAATAGAAAAAAAGTAAACTTTATCACCGTTATAAGAAGATATTGCGTTGAAAATAATCTTCAATACATCTTCACATCAATTGAACATGACATTCCAGCTGAAATGTTAAAAACATTCACTGAAAAAGAAATTTGTTTGACATTAAATGACTCAGGTGATGAAGGTAAATTGTTTGAGTTTAGTTTTTAATTATTATGGATAGAATCGCCCGTACCTAATAAGAAGGGCTTTAAGTGTCACACAGTGCCAAGCCTCGTCAAGTTACCTGGTCTGGTGATGAAGGCATGATTGAACCAAAGCATAGCCGAAGTCTCTGCTTTTTCCAAAAATGAACAAATCTGTTATTGTGCTTATCTTTGCAATAGTGCGCCGAAAAGAGCGTTCATCGAAAAGGAAAACCTAAAATACTATCCGATATGACAACAAATAACCTTTCGTTTTTTGAACGTGCCAATACCTGGATTAAACAGTCGGTCATGCTGCGGCTGATCACCATCGGAATCATCATCCTTTTGTTGTTAATCCCGGTTTCAATGATTGAAAATCTGATCCGGGAACGCGAAGAACGGCAAAGAGAAGCGATCACGGAAGTGAGTTCAAAATGGGGCGAACAACAAACCATTACCGGACTCGTACTCACGGTTCCCTATAAAACGAATTCCAGGGTATATGAAAGTGATAAACCTGACGTATTTAAGTTAGTAGAATCGATAGGATATGCTCATTTTTTACCGGAAGTATTGGATATCACAGGTGTTATATCTCCGGAAATACGATACCGCGGAATTTACGAAGTTATAGTATATAATTCGAAAGTCAGCCTGACCGGCAGTTTTTTGGCGCCTAATTTCGAAGAGTGGAATATCGACCAAAACGACATTCTCTGGGACGATGCCTTCATTTCTCTGGGACTATCAGATTTAAGGAGTATTCAGGAAAACATTTCGATAAACTGGAACAACCGGCAATATTTTTTTAATCCGGGTGTTGAATCAAACGATGTCATTCAAAATGGAATAAGCACCCGGCTCCCGGTTAAATTGACCGAATATGCCGGCACAAAACATACATTTACACTCGATCTGAATTTCAATGGAAGCACGAGTCTGAATTTCGTTCCATTGGGGAAGCTTACGAAGGTTACTATTCAGTCAACATGGAAGAATCCAAGTTTTGTCGGTGCATTTCTTCCCGACAACAGGGTGATAAATGCCGGTGGATTTTCGGCAAACTGGGAAGTAATTCATCTGAACCGTTCTTATCCGCAATATTTCAAAGGCGCTGTGCAGGGAATAAACGAATCGTCATTCGGTGTAAATCTGATTGTTCCTGTTGATGAGTACCAGAAAAGCATGCGTTCTGCCAAATATGCCGTTATGTTTATTACACTAACATTTCTGATTTTCTTCTTCGTGCAGGTATTAAATGGCGTTAAAATCCATCCGGTCCAGTATATCATAGTGGGCCTGGCTCTTTGCGTGTTTTACACCTTACTGATTGCATTGTCTGAACATATTCCATTCAAATTCAGTTATTTGATTTCATCCGTATCAATCATCGGCATGATAACGCTTTATGCAAAAGGCATATTCAACAGTCAAAAATTGACCGCGCTGATATGCCTGATACTTGTCGTTTTGTATGTGTTTATCTATTCGATTATACAAATGGAAGACTTTGCCCTGTTGATGGGTAGCATCGGTTTGTTTATTGTATTGGCGACGGTCATGTATCTGTCGAGGAAAATAGACTGGTATGCGATAAAATCAAAGGAAGAAGAATAACTGCTGCTTAAACGCTTACCCGATTTTCAGTGAGTCTAATAAAGAACCATTCTAAACTCACTGTGATTGCGCATTTTAAGCATATTTCCGGGACCGGATTGGATCGAGTTGCTTATTTTTGCAACACGATACATGGAAATGAAGAAACGTGTTCTCATTGGGATAGATGATACCGATAATGCCGAAAGCCGTGGAACCGGTTTCAGAGCCCGACAGCTTGGTGCATTACTCGAAGCCAACGGTCTGGCGGTGGTTAACGGTATCAGCCGTCACCAGTTACTTTTCGATAGACGGATTCCTTACACTTCGCACAATAGTTCGGCCTGCATCGATCTGCATACCAATGAATTAGAAAAAGTAATCGCCATTTGCAGGTCTTTTCTTCCGGAAGAAAGTGCGCTGGGTTCCGATGCCGGATTGGCTGTGAGATATTACGATGAAGTGAGTGACGAAGTTTGCCGTTGGGGCAGTCGCGCCAAAGCCGAAATACTTACCCAATCTGAAGCCCGTTTACTTGCCAGAAATAATGGCGTTTACCTCGAAGGTTTCACGGGTACAGAAGATGGTGTGATAGGTTCGCTGGCAGCCATCGGCTTACGCAAAGCCGGTAACGACGGGCGTTGTCTATGGGTGAAGGGAAAAGACCTGCGCGAAATATCAGGTACATTCACCGTAGCTGAAATCCTGAAAATGGTGGCCGTCGATGGTGTTACCGATAAAGACTTTAACAAACTACAGGAAGATCAGTACATTACAGTAGGCGAATGGATGAAACCAATCGTGAAAGACCACAAACTCATCATCATCGCCGAAAAGATTCAAAACGATAAAAACTATGAATGGCATGTCGCAACAAAAGATTACATCAAAAGCATTACCGGTTAACCGCGTACTGATTGATATTCTGATTCTTACGTTCACCGGTGCAGTGGCAATTCTTTTGCGGGCCTACCTGCGGATTCCGCTGAATATTCCGGGGCATCATGGTCTCGAAGTGATAGCATTACTTCTTATCGGACGGAAAATTACTAAAATACCGTTTGGTTCCAGTATTTCAACGCTCACGGCTGCATCATTTATATTTCTGCCTTTTCTTGGTTTTAAAGATCCGTTTCTGCCTTTTATTTATTTGGCCATGGGATTTGTGATCGATCTCGTTTACAACAACGTAAAGCGAGTTCAGGGAAATTTTATTTTATTGGGATTCCTTGGTGGATTTGCCTATATGATGATACCGTTGAGTCGGTTTATGATTTATGTAGTTTCAGGATATCCCTACGAATCCTTTCTGAAACAAGGATTTGTACTTCCATTTTTCATGCATTTCATTTTTGGTGCCATGGGCGGCATGATGGCACACGGAATCGTTAACTATACCCGTAAAATCACTGCATAGTCATGACTGAAATCCGGCACAGTTCTCTTTATGTAAAACGATATGCGAAAATGCACATATCGAAATGGATTGTGATTGGATTAATTATCCTGTTTGCATTGAATGCATGTAACAAGCCGGAACCAACCTTTCCGGCGCCTTCGATTGAATTCGACACAACAAATGAATATGTGTCGGGCGACACCACCTTGCTCTTGGGTACGAAAATCAAAATCAGAATCAAAGCGGTTACAAAAAGTGATGTGGAACTCACCCATTTGAATATTACCGGAATCAGGGATTCAGTTTTAACGTCATTTGATACAGGTATTTATAAAAATACTTTCGATTATACGCTTTCAGTTTCCAAAGGAATAGCGCTGAAAGAAGAATGGCAGTTTTATGTGCGTGATCGTCAGGGCAGGAAATCAGAAACATTGCGTATCGTGCTTTTAAAAGATTCGGCCTCCATTTTTGGTGAAATCCACCAATTGAATGGAATTTTGTTGGGGGCACAGAACAACGCGGTCACCGGAGGATTTTATTCGTTTGAGACCGGACAGGTCTATTCTCCTGCCGAGGCAACTGCTCTACAGCCGAAAATAAATTTGTTGTATTTCTACGATCTGATTGATACAGATGCCCATACCATCGCTTCGCCTGGTGCCAATATCGATGCATCGGTGTTTGGCGAATTTAGTCCGGTCAACTGGTCAAGCCGTAACACAGTACGGTTTCAGCCAAAACCAAATCTGACCGCTGTTGATTTTGAAAAGTGCAGTAACGATAGTCTGATCGTCACGAACACCTTTGTTTATGCCGCTGGCAATAGGAAAGCGAAGAATCTGGCGCCTGGCATTGTCTATGCTTTTGTAACCGATACCGATCGGAAAGGATTGTTGCTTGTAAAAGAGATTCAGGGTACAAATGAAGGTCAGTTGTTGTTTGATATAAAAATGGAAGACTGATGAAAAACAGATTGCTTTTCGTATTTCTGTTACTCGGAGCCGAAAGTTTGTTTTCACAATCAGTGGATACCAATGTAGTCAACCTGAATACGGTTGTGATCACCGCGACCCGCACCGAAAAGCAGTTGCTCGATATTCCTGCGCAGGCCGACCTCATCAGCGCCGACGAGATTGCTGCATTCCCATTAAGTAATCTTGATGATATCCTGAAAACCACGGCCAACGTGAACGTGAACCGGAGTTGGGGAATTTTCTCAAAAAACGCGGCTGTCACCATGCGTGGCCTCGAAGGTAGTGATCGGGTGCTTGTGCTTATCGATGGCATCCCGAAGAATAGTCTGGTTGGAGGGTCGGTTAACTGGCACAATATCTTTGTTGATGAGCTTCAGAAAATTGAAGTTGTAAAAGGTCCGGTTTCAGCACTTTACGGTAACAATGCCATGGGTGGTGTGATCAATATGATTACAAAAATACCCGAAAAGAAATTGGAAGGCAGCGTGAAAGCCTTTTACGGAACGTACAACACCATCGGAAGTTCAGTGTCGATGGCAGGCAACGAAATAGAAGATGACAAGGGCTATTACTGGAGTTTCTATGGAAACTATCGCCACGGTGATGGTTATGTTTTTGAAGCGCCGGATTATATTGATGAAACTGACGTCCGAACCGCATTGGATGAAGCCGGCGGTGGCGCCAAAATAGGATACCGCCTGAACCGCAATCACCGTGTGGAGCTAGTAGTGGATAATTACAACGAAACGCGTGGTGGCGGAACAAAGGTGTTTACCTCCGAAGGAAGTTTTGATAAGGTGTTCACGAATAACTTAAGATTCACTCATTATGCTAAAGTAGGTAAGGCAGACATTGTTACATCACTGTTTTGGATGAAAGAGGATTATTACAGCCAAAAGGAATCGATGAACGATTTCGCTGAATATCGGTTAATGAATTCATACAGCAACCGCACTGACAATGGACTGGTTTCTACACTGTCAATGCCGGTATTTAAAAAACAGTTACTGACAACCGGACTCGAATTCAAATCAGGATCATCGCATAACCATGAAACGTATCGTACCTCGCCCGATGAAATTACTTCTTCGGGAAAAATGGATATCATGGGTGTTTTTATCCAGGATGAGGCTTCTTTTTTGAAAAATAGGATGAAAGCCATTGTAGGATTCCGTTTCGATGCGGCAGGTTTTTATGATGGTGGGCAAACCATCATCGATCCAACCAAAGCCACCGGATTCACCGAAGGTTTTCATGAAGAATTTGACAGGAATAACTGGCTTGCTTTCAGCCCGAAGGCATCGCTACAATATAAAATCACGGAGTTTGATGCAGTTTATATATCAGCAGGCGTTGGTTTTAAACCACCTAAACTCAAGGATCTGAGCCAGTCGGGTAAGATCAACAAAGGTTTCAGGCTGGCAAATCCGAACCTGAAACCTGAGTACCTTACCAACTATGAACTTGGTTTTGCACATGTGAGAAAAGAAAAGATGCGTGTGAACGCCGCGGTATATTATGCTTTCGGTCATGATTTTCAATATTCGGTCAGTACCGGCGACTCGGTCGATACGGGAGGAAATACATTAAAACCTGTCCTGATTGCTGATAATATTGGCAAGGTGGAAATAATTGGTCTTGAAATCAGTTCGAATTATTTACTAACCAAACAACTCTCGTTTCAGTTGAGTTATTCATTCAACCATTCGATAATCAAAGAGTACAAATCATCGATGGTTGATATCAATGCCAATCTTAATGGTAAAGAAATGGCAGAGGTTTCTCCCCATCTTTTTTATGCCGGTCTGACGTGGGAAAACCGTTATTTCAGTTTTCAGATGAATGGAAATTATGTTGATAAACAATGGTTCGATCCGGAAAACACCATGCTGGTCGATGGCTACTTTTTACTGAATGCAAAGATTTCCAAATCGTTTTTCAACCATTATTATTTTGCAATCGAAGCACAGAATTTGCTTGACAATCAATATGTTGACCGAAAGGGGCAATTATCTCCCGGACGATTTATGACAGCGGTATTTATGTATAGACTTTAGGTGGATGTATTATTCAGATATTACATATTATTACAATCGGGTTATATCCACATGCGTTGAGATTAAGCCCTTTCAGGGCTTAGAGGAAGATTGTTTTGTGAATCCATGGGCTGCACCCACGGTTATTGAGATTATGCCCTTTCAGAGCTTAGAGGAAGGGAGTTTTTCGTATCCATGGGCTGTGCCCACTGTTATTGGGATTAAACCCTTTCAGGGCTTAGAAGAAAATAATATTTATCCGAATGAAGTCCAACGGACTTCAATTACAATAACCTCCGGTGCAACCGGAGGAACAATAAAGTACAAACCAATGAGCCCCGAAGGGGTTCAATTTCCTTATAAATAATCATTAACCCTAATAAACTACACCTATGAAAAGAACATTTACTTTAATTATCGTATTGTTTTTCAGCCTTATCGGCTACACCCAGGAGAATGTGACCCTTGTAAAATGGACATTCCCAAACGACAATTTAACCGATACGCTTGTTGAATCGTACAGTGAACTGAACGGCGATGCAACCTTAGGCACAATCGGTGGAACAGGCGCCATCAGCATGAAAAACGGTTTAACAACCAAAGCTGCACAGGCTGACGGATGGAATAATGGAATGAACAGCAAGGCCTGGCGAATCTTTTTAAACACCACTGGTTACGAAAACATCAAACTGAATTCGGTGCAGCAATCAGGCAATACCGATCCGGGCCCGAAAGATTTTAAGGTGCAGGTGAAAATCGGCGAAGCCGGTGACTGGACCGATATCCCAAACGGATTGTATGAAGTGGCCAACGATTGGACAACCGGAGCTTTGATTGCGAAACCACTTCCTGAAATATGCAATGACCAGCCGTTAGTTTATGTGCGTTGGGTGATGGCCTCGAACCTCTCCGTTGCCGGAAGTGATGTATTGGCAAGCGGTAAAACCAAGATCGATGATGTGATGGTGACTGGCGATGTGATGACAGGAGTGGATGAAAATCCAAATATGGCTGAGGTGACAATTTATCCGAATCCGAATAACGGAACTTTCTATGTAAATTATTTTCGTACGCTACCAGACAACCTCATAATTTGTAATACATTCGGACAAGTATTGTTTGAAAAGAATGGATTTTCTTCTTTAGAGGATAAGATTGAATTGGCGAATTTATCTTCAGGAGTTTATTTGATTAAAATAGTTATTCATAATCAAACAATTACAAAAAGATTGTTGGTGAATTAAATAGTCAATTTGTTTCATTTTTCATGCATAGTAAGCCACCTTACCAAACTTATTAAAAGAACGACAGTATTATTTTTGATGTTTTGCATCGCCGTGGCGGCTTCTTCAATGGCACAGCCGCCCAAACAGAAATAAACACTCGAAAATGTATTACTTTTGTAAAAAAAGTTTGTGGATGAACCTTGAAAAATACGAACTTAAATCCGGTGAGGAACTTGAAGTATTTGAATTTGTGAGCATTGGACCAAAAGGTAAAATAACAAAACTTGTTCAATACACACCAACCAACTACAAAGATTTATTTAATCTTGGTTTTGGAGATAAAAATGCTGAAACCGGAGAAATTGATGATGGTGTCATATCAAATAATGGGGATAGTGAAAAAGTTTTAGCCACAGTAGTAGCAACTTTATACGCATTTACTGAAAAATATCCAGATGCAATTGTATATGCTACAGGAAGTTCTGAATCGAGGACAAGACTTTATCGAATGGGAATTACCAGGTTTATCAGCGATGCTGAAAGAGACTTTGAAATATTTGGGGAATTGGAGGAAGAATGGGATGAATTCAAGAAGGATATCGAATACAGAGGTTTTTTAGTTAAACGAAAATATTAAAATTTACTACAATGAATATCAAGGATTTAAATACAAGAACTAAACCTATTGTTCTGATAGATAAATCATTAGATTTCTTTAATGATAAAGTTCTATTTCCAAAGAAAGTTGAAAAAGCAAATGAGATGCTTAAAAAAATTGGATTGCCCAGAACGAAGAGTGTGCTTTAGCTACTGAGTTTGTTCAATAGCGTTTTTCGTGCAGTAAACCTATTTCCCAACATTTACCGCAACACATAGACTCACAACACCTTCGAGATTCAGTTTGCTCATTTTGTTTTCGATGCGTAACCTTACTTTCCCGGCTGTAGTGAACTTCATCCCTTTCGCGTAATTAAAATGTGTTGTCACCAATCCGTCATGAACCTCGCCTGACCAAACGAGGTTTTTGTCCTGCAACCGAATCTCGATATCCCGCGAACGCATGGTTTCTCCCGGAAGGTAGAGTGTGACATTTAACGAAATATAATCGAATGAATACGTTGTTTGGTTAACCAGATTCAATTGTAAATCGTAAAGTTTATCAATGTCTGTTATTTCAAACTCCGTCTCAATAAAATCGAAGCGGTTCCAGCGTTGGCCGTCAAAGCTTTTCGTCTGCTCAAAAATGACATTGTTTTGACACCCGAAAAGCAACAGCAAAACGAAAAATGAATAGACTATTTTCATAAGATGAATAGGCTGAAAAAATTTTGATTGCAAAGTTAACATTTTGTGATAGCCCGATGTTAGTGCGTTTGGGAACGAAAATCAAACTCCGATGCGTAAAAAAGCCTGACATATTATACTATCAGGCTTTTAGTAAAAACTTCTAATCAGTTGCGATAACATAGGTTAAATCAAAAAATTTGTCTCAACCCACAATCATCAGAACTATCATTGTTATCGTCTGTTCCGCTTATCCGGGCGATCTCTGTAACCTGGCCTTGGTTTTGATGAACGCTCGTTGTGGTCAGAAATCAATTTATTCGTTTGCTCTTTGTAATCTGATGTAGGTTTATCGGAACGATGGATAGCAGGTCTCTCTTTCCTTTC
Source organism: Bacteroidales bacterium (assembly GCA_013141455.1). Classification (GTDB taxonomy): domain Bacteria; phylum Bacteroidota; class Bacteroidia; order Bacteroidales; family F082; genus CAJBPB01. The sequence goes on along the minus strand of JABFQW010000029.1, from coordinate 53,012 downwards.
GGTGCGTGGTGAGCTGGCATAACTGGTTTTGTTACGTGGTTTTGCCGAATCTCTTTCTGCTTCACGTTCACCGGCTACCTCAATCCGAATGCCTCTTGGATTCATCCTTGAGTTTGCGAACGACTCCATCACAGTAGGTACTGATTTGCTGTCGATATCGATAAACGAATAGGCATCGCTGATGTCGATTCGTCCGATGTTTACATCGCGTGAACGGGTCACTTCGTTGATGATTCCGATCAGATTTGGCGGTGTGTTGATATCATCTTTGCGGCCAATACTGATAAACATGCGTTGAAACGAACCACTGCTTCGGCTGCCTCTGTCGGGTCTGTCACCTTCGGGGCGTCTTGGTCCGCGTTCAGGCCGGTCACCTCTGTCTGATCTTGGGGCTCTGTCTGGCCGGTCACCTCTGTCGGGTCTGTCGCCACGATCGCGGCCATAGCCTTCGCCACCGCGACTTGTTCTTTCGGGTCTGTCACCACGATTACGGTCACGCCCGAATGATCTTTCTCCGAAATCTTCGCGGCTGCGCGATTCATCAACATTCAGATCCTGTGCATCGCGGTAGTATTCGAGGAAACTATTGAACTCAAGCGATACAAAGCGTTTGATGACTTCTTCGCGGTCGAGATATTCTAATTTACGGAAGATAACCGGTAGAAACGAATCAATATCTTCGTGGTTTACAACCACTTTTTCCATACGGTCTATCTGATTGAACAATTGTTTCTCACAGACCTGCACACCGGTAGGTATTTTGGCTTTGGCAAATTCACGTCCGACCGCTTTCTCGATCATCTTGATTTTGCCCTTTTCTTTCATATTGATGATACTCACACAAACCCCGTTTTTGTCGGCACGACCCGTACGACCACTGCGGTGGATATAGGTTTCCGATTCATCGGGAAGGTTATAGTTGATCACATGGGTGAGATCAGTAACATCAAGGCCGCGGGCGGCAACATCGGTAGCAACAAGCATCTGTAAGTTACGCACACGAAAACGGTTCATCACATGGTCGCGTTGCGACTGGGATAAATCGCCATGAAGTGCATCGGCATTGTAACCATCGCGGATCAACGAATCGGCAATCTCCTGTGTCTCGCGGCGCGTACGGCAGAAAACAATGGCATAGATATTCGGATTATAATCGGCAATACGTTTCAGGGCAACATAACGATCTTTGGCATGTACCAGATAATAAATATGTTTCACGTTGGCAGTACCGGCATTGCGGTCACCAACGGTTTTAATTACGGGTTTTTTCATGTATTTTGTCAGGATACGTTCGACCTGACTGGGCATGGTTGCCGAAAACAACAGGGTGTGTTTTTCTTTCGGCATCTCCTGTAAAATGGTGTCCACTTCTTCCTGAAATCCCATATCGAGCATTTCATCAGCTTCGTCGAGTACCACCCATTTTACATGGGATAGATCAGTTTTTCCGCGACGGATCATATCGTTCATACGGCCGGGTGTGGCCACGAGTATCTGCGGATTATCATACAATTGTTTCATCTGTACTTCGATGCTGGCACCACCATAGATCGGAACGATCTTTATCTTGGGCATGAAAACGGCGAAGCTGGTGAGGTCTTTTGTGATTTGGATACATAACTCACGGGTGGGGCACAAAATCACGGCCTGTGTTTGGCGTAGATCGGTATCGATGTGTTGTAGAACAGGCAATCCGAAGGCAGCCGTTTTGCCGGTTCCGGTTTGTGCCAAACCGACAAGGTCGGTAGGGGTTTCTAATAAAATGGGGATAACGGCTGCTTGAACCGGCATTGGCTCTTTGAATCCGAGTGCCTCAACGGCTTTCTGTAGGTCAGGATTCAGGCCAAGTTCTTGAAAATTAGGCATAAATTGTATTAAATTTTGAGCGGCAAAGGTAGTCAATATTCAGGTGCGAAAGGTGCGAAAAAATGAAAATACTTATAAATCAGGAAATTATATCGGTTGTTGTGTTGATAAGATGTTTATAACCAATTCTATATCAGTTAATTTATATCGGTATGTACCACATTAAAACAAATACATGATTGTTAAAATTGTGTCAGTATTGTTACGTTGTTTCGTGCCAAATAACTTTTCCGGTTTTGAAACTAAATCGTAATTTTGAACTTCCAATATCTTCAAAACATTCAATGTTTTGTTTTTTTGTTCAACGCACTTGTTTATAATTGATTGTTTATGAGACTTTTTTATCCTCGCTTAGCCAGTTATCTGGCTGTTTTGATGATTGCCACGCTACTGTCAGGTTGTGCTTCACGTCGCTTCGAGAAGCTTGCCCTCAAAAACGAACAGGCTGGTTTGTTTGAAGATGCCGCTGAATTATACCTGCAATCGTTGACGGCCAATAATAACAATATAGATGCCAAAATCGGTGCAAAAAAAACCGGTCAGATTGCCCTCGACAAAAAACTCTCCGATTTTTCAACTGCTTACTCGGCAGGACAAGTGCATGAGGCTGTTTTTTATTATTTAAATGCGAGGAACTACTTTGATAAGTTTGGTGTAAGTGGAATTTCATTGGATTTTCCAGCTTCGTATGAAGAGCAATTCAACGAGGTGAAGAACATCAGTATCGAAGAAAAATACCGGCAAGGCGTTAAACTACTTAGTGATGAGAAATTTGCCGAAAGTGAAATCCTGTTCAGGGAGATTATCGACCTCGAATCGAACTTTAAGGATGTTAATGATCTTTTTAAAACCTCACATTATGAACCTCTCTACCGGCAGGGGAAGAAACTTTTCGATAACAAGACTTTTCGCAAAGCCTATTACACTTTTGCCATGATAGTGAATGAAACGGGGGACTACAAGGAATCTGCCCAATACAGGAACGATGCACTCGAAGCAGCGACTTTCACGGTATTGGTAAAGGAATTCGATTTTAAACAAGATATTAAACTTGCTTCAAGGATCAGAAGCGCCATGATTGGCCGTATGATCAATTCGGAGAATCCGTTTCTGAAAATTGTTGACGAATCATTCGGTAGGGAAATGCATTTTAAACAGAAAAAACTTATCAATGGATCGGTTAATATCCAACAGCAACCAATGGCTAAAGAGTTGACTAACAATGCCATATTGAAGGGAAGGGTGATACAGGCGGGTATTTCGAACGGCAGGTTAAATGCTGTCCGCAAAAAAGGATTTCTTAAACGAACCTATGAAGTTGTTGATAAAGTGAGTGGCGTAACCTCCACAAAAATAGAATACGATAGAATTAATTATACTGAATATAACCAATCCAATGCGGCAAATTGTGTTTTTTCGTTTCAGTTGATATCCACCGAAACCGGCGAAGTGCTTGTTTCTGATGAAATAAGTCTGAACGGTACGGATGATATGAATTATGCAGATTACAAAGGAGAGTTTAAAAATGTTTATCCGGGTTTTTGGAAATCCGACAAGATCAAATCTTCAGAGGATATGGTAAGTACCTCTTATGAGGAATATTCAAATCTTCAGCGTCTTTTTGCAGCCGAACGAACGATTATACCCGCCGAACAATTGATGGGCGATTTGATTGATCAGATTGCACTCAGAAGCAGTGGGGCTGTCATTAGGTATAATCCTGAAAATTAACAATTCGAACCATTATAATTGTTACGAATGAATAAATTCCCGATGATTTTGATACTCACTTTTACAGGATGGTTTGGTTTTTCCTGTATGAGTACCAAAAATATTCCACCCAAACCCGATTGGCTGATTAGTCGCCCGGTGAGTATAATGGATTATATTGGCATCGGGTCGGCCCCTCTTACGTCCGATGTAAACGATTACCGGCAACTGGCAAAAAAAAATGCGCTGAATGACCTGGCCGGTGAAATAAGTATAACTATTTCTAATACTTCATTCCTGCACAAGCTCGCTGTAAATGATGTGTTTAACGAAACATTCGATTCCAGAACCCAAACAAGCATTCATGAAAACCTGGAAGGCTACACGCTTATCGGAACTTTTGAAGACAAGACAACCTACTGGGCTTATTACAGCCTGTCGAAATCAACCTACCAATCACTTAAGCAGCAGCGGATTCAAAAGGCGTTGGACAATGCCTTGTCGAAATTCTCGATGGCGATGCAATACAAGTCTGATTTTGAATATTATAATGCCCTGGTGCTCTTTGTTAAAGCCACTGAAGACATAAAACCTTATTTAGCCGAACCATTGCTCACCAAGTATAAAAATACGGAGATATATTTTGGAAATGAGCTTTTCAATGAAATACTTGCTTGTTTTAACGCTTTGAAAATTGTTCCTGTCAAAAGCAAAATTGCAGTTAAACGAGGACAAATGATCAATGATGAATCGCTGACTTTTATTGTAAGCGACCACACTGATCGTCATGTGGAAGGCATTCCGGTTCTAGCAGATTTTAGTGGTGGTGGATTGATCAACAACAAAGCCCGGTCCGGCAAAGATGGAATCGTTGCTTTTAGTATTCCTAAAATCAGATCGAAGAAAAATGTGGAGAATTTTGAGGCAAAAATTGATGTGGCGACCTTGTTACAGGATGCGACCAATGATTTCATAATCAAGAAATTGCTCAGAAATTTCGGAAATAAAACTGTTGCTGTTGAAACCACTATTTTGAATCCGGTGTTTTATATCGAAACCACAGAAAATAGTTTCGTTAAGCCAACGATAAATGAGTTGAAAGAAGTATGTAAGGAAACCTTAATTGCCAATGCCTGCGATTTTACCGAAAACAGGGCAGAGGCCGATTTTGTCCTGACGATTGTTACCGACTGCAGGAAAACGGAAGAAGTAAACAGCGTTTGCAAAGTAAATTTTACTGCTGAAGTCACAGTTCAAAACCAGCTTGGAAAAACCTTGTATCAACGGAATGTTACAGATATAATGGCCACTCAGCGGAATTGTGAAGCTGCCGAAAAAGAAGCCGACACCAAGGGAAAAGAGTATCTTAAAACAAGGGTGATGCCTGATATTTTAACACAGTTGTTTTAGGTTTAATTCATCAGTTTTATCCGGCTATTTTTCCATTTAGTAACTTTTTCCAGGAATATCGTTCTCCAGTTTCTCCATGCATTTTCTGTCCTGAAGCGTTACAAAAATCGTCCGACCATTTTTTCCTCCAAAAACCAGATTGCTGCATTTTTTTCCTTTCAGCGAGATTTCCCTGATTAACTCACCTGAAGGCGAAACAACAACAATAGTTCCTTTTCCCCAGCGGGTGATATAGAGATTTCCATATTTGTCGCATTTCATGCCATCGAGGCCAAAATCGCTAAACTGATAAAAGAGTTTCTTGCCTGAAATGTCTCCGTTCGGATCAACATCATATTTCCATACTTTACGTTGAATACTCTCATTCACATAGAGGGTTTTTTCATCCGGACTCAATTCGATTCCATTGGTAGTGCCCATGTTTTTTTCGAGCAGCACCGGTTTTCCATCCGTTTCGATGCGCCACAATTGCCCTACTTCGGCCTTCCAGTCAGGATCACTCGCAAAGATTTGTCCTTTTCGGTTCATGCATAAATCGTTCGGTGAAAACATGCGTGGTTCATTGCAAAACACGCTCACCTGCCGGGTTTTCATATCAACATGAAGGATATTGTGGCCAGTAAAATCCGGCAAAAACATATTATCCTGCTTATCGAAAAGTATGCAGTTTGCGATACTTCCTTCAGGCAATTCAATAAACATCGAACAACTTCCGTCAGCAGCAACTTTCCCGATCGTTCCGTCATGCTGGTAGTTCACCACATACAACTGGCCGTTTTTGTCAAATGCAGGCCCTTCGATGTTTACTGAAAAAAGGTTTTCGGCAGTGAAGTCATGGGCTACAAAAAGATTTTTTGGCCCAACACAGTTTGAAAGCAGAAAAACAGCAATGGCTGAAATTGTAATAAGCAAGCCTGGCATCAAGGTAATTTTTTTCATTGAATTTGTTCATTATCATTTCGACTGAATGGGAGAATAGGTGTGTGTTTTAGTCCGAATAGGTTGTGTTTTATAAACATCCGTTTCATTTGAGATGACTTTGTGTAAGCGTATTTCAGTCAAAGATACATCATCCAGGCTTGGATGTTTGTCGGTATATTTCGAAAATTTAGAAAAATCAAGCTCATTTTTCGTATTTTTGCCGTCGGTTATGACTGAAAATACTACCAAATAACAAACATTATCATGAGCTATTTTATAAGCAAAACCATTGAGGGTCAGTTTGATGAAGTGATAGAACGGGTGACCAACGAACTGAAGTTTATCGGTTTTGGCGTACTCACCGTCATTGATGTGAAAAAAACACTGAAGATGAAGATCAACGACGATTTCAAGCCATATACCATACTCGGTGCCTGTAACCCGCATTTTGCATCGAAGGCCTTACGTCTGGAGGATAAATTAGGCGTGGTGTTGCCTTGCAATGTGGTGGTGATTGAACAGGCTCCCAATGTTATCGAGGTGGCCGCAATTGATCCTATTGCCATGATGGGCGGTATCGGAAATGAACTACTCGACAAACTTGCAAAAGAAGTGAGTTGTAAATTGGAAAAGATGATCACTGATCTCTGATTATTGACAACCATTAGTAAGAGAGGAATTATTATTCGTGTCAAGACGCCGTTACTCTATTCGAAAAATTCTCAGATTTTTCCTTCCACTTTTCCTGCTTATCGGAGTAGGTGTATTCCTTTTCAATCGTTATGCCTGCCAGGATAGTGGCATACGTAAGCAACAAAGTGCTGAGCTTGGTTTCCGGGTGATGACAGCCGATAGTATTTACAAAAACCTTGAATCAAAAAAACTCAGACGGCAACAGAAGAAGCTCGATAGTATTTTCAGTAAGTTGCAAAAAACCAATGGTTTCAATGGAACTGTTTTGTTTGCCGAAAAAGGAAGAATCATATTCCAGAAAGCATATGGTTATGCCGACGTCCGTCGCCGAAAAGGATTATTAACATTAGATAGTCAGTTTGGTTTGGCCTCTGTTTCGAAGATGTTCACGGCCACAGCCATCATGATCCTGCATGAAGAAGGAAAGTTAAATTACGACGATGATGTGCGTAAATATATCCCTGAATGGCCTTACGAAGGTGTTACCATTCGTAACTTATTGAATCACCGGTCGGGGATGCCGCGTTACGAGGTATTGGCTGATGAAAAATGGTCCGATCAAAGCGTTCCGCTTTTCAATGAAGATATGATACGTCTGTTTGTTGTGCATCGCCCCGAATCTTATTTTAAACCTGATGGTGGTTTTCATTACTGTAATACGAACTTTGCCTTGTTGGGATCGGTTGTGGAACGGGTGAGTAAACGCAATTTTGAAGATTTTATGCATGACCGTGTTTTTGAACCTGCCGGTATGCGTCATTCATTCATTTATAGTTTAAGAGGCTTGGCCCAGCTTCCCGAGAACATTGATCGTGGTGTGCCAGGCTTCGATGCACGACGCAAGGGTTTTATCGAAGTACCAAACAACTACCTGAATGGTGTGATGGGCGACAAAATCATGTATTCAACCGTTGGCGATCTTTTTCAATTCGATAAGGCGCTTTACAATGAAGTGCTGGTAAAGGCAGCAACACTCAAAGAGGCGTTCACGCCCGGAAGTGAAAACAGGCGTCGCACGGCCGATAATTATGGTTTCGGCTGGCGCACCCGTGCCGATGCCGACAGCACCGTGTATCATTATGGTTGGTGGAAAGGATTCAGGACTTTCTTTATCCGTGACATGAATCAACAGCGTACGTTAATTGTTTTGACCAACAAAGACAAGGGTCCGGGATCGGAACATTTGTGGGAAATCATAGAAGATCAAAAATTCAAACTATTTCCTTCGTCGGTTAATATGCAGTTTGAACGCGACAGAGGATTATGGCAATGAAACGGCTTGCAAAAAGCTGCCTACCTCTTTTGCCAGTTCGTGCCTTCTTTCCCGTCTTTCAGGTCAATATGTAACTCACCTAACTTAATGCGGATCAGGTCGCTGGTTGCATAATCTTTTCGTCCACGGGCTTCCTGACGCAATTGAATAATGGTCTGCATCAATCCGTCAACTAATTCATGATCTCCTGCTACTTCTTCCGATTTTAAACCAAGAATATCAATTACAAAATTTTGCAACAAATTGTTCAATACATCAAATTCAGCAGGCTGGATACTGCCTTCGGCCGCCTTTTGACTGTTGATCACACGAACGGCTTCAAACAGGCCGGCAATAACCATCGGACTGTTAAAATCATCGTTCATCGCATCATAGCAGGCTTTTTCAATTTCATGGATGCCAAGTGAAGGTGCATTGCTATCGGTTTTCAATTGTTTCAGTTTTTCCATGGCAGCGAAAAGTTTCTTCATCCCTTTATCAGCAGCCTGCAATGCCTCATTCGAGAAATCGAGTGTGCTGCGGTATTGTGCCTGGAGGATGAAAAAACGGATGGTCATCGGGCTGTAAGCTTTTTCGAGCAAGGGATGGTTTCCGTTAAAAATATCATCAAGAGACATCGCGTTACCCAATGATTTACCCATTTTTTGTCCGTTGAGTGTAATCATATTGTTGTGCAGCCAATAACGCACCGGGGCTTTTCCATTGGCAACCATCGATTGGGCAATCTCCGATTCGTGGTGTGGAAACAATAAATCCATCCCACCGCCATGAATATCAAATTGTTCGCCAAGGTATTTGCAACCCATGGCCGAGCACTCCATATGCCAGCCCGGAAAACCATCGCTCCAGGGTGAAGGCCAGCGCATGATATGACTTTCATCTGCACGTTTCCAAATAGCAAAGTCGAATCCGTTACGTTTTTCAGCCTGTCCGGCAAGCTCGCGTGTGTTGCTGATCAGGTCTTCAATTTTCCTTCCTGAAAGTATGCCATAGTGATGTTTCCGGTTGTATTTTTCAACATCGAAATAGATTGAACCATTCACTTCGTAAGCGTATCCGGCATCTAAAATCTTTTTTATCATCTCGATCTGCTCGATGATATGTCCCGAAGCATGGGGTTCAATCGAAGGACGCAACACATTCAGTTGATCCATATTGCGGTGATAACGAACAGTATAGTATTGAACCACTTCCATGGGTTCAAGCGATTCCAGCCTTGCCTTCAACCCTATTTTATCTTCACCTTCATCGGCATCATTCTCAAGATGACCAACATCGGTAATGTTTCTTACATACCTGACCTTATAGTCGAGATGTTTTAAATATCTGAATATCAAATCGAATGTGATGGCTGCACGGGCATGTCCCAAATGGGCATCACCATATACCGTCGGACCGCAAACATACATCCCGACAAACGGACTATTCAAGGGTACAAAAACTTCTTTTACACGGCTGAGCGTATTGAAAACGACCAATTTGTTCGTATCGTATCGGTTTGACATGGCTATAACAGTCTTTTCTTGATTAAACTTTCTTCTGCAAAGTAACGAAAAAATTTCCGGAGCTGTTTTCCGGAGCCCATAGTTCAATTCAAATTGTTAATTTTGTAAATAAATTGTTAATTAAATAACACAAAAAAATGGAGAGGATTTTGGTTATCGGTTGTTCAGGGCAGATTGGTTCAGAACTGACACTGGCACTAAGAAAGATTTATGGAAATGAAAACGTATTTGCCACGGATATTAAGCAACCGCAGGCTGATATTATCGAGAGTGGCCCGTTTCATGTGCTCGATGTGCTTGATTATAATAATCTGCTGCATTTTGCTGTTAGGTTTAAAATAACGCAGGTTTACAATTTGGCTGCAGTGCTATCAGGTAATGCCGAAAAAATCCCCATGCAGGCTTGGGAAATAAACATGAAGGCACTCATGAACACGCTTGAGCTGGCGAGAGATTCCGATGCAAAGAAACTGTTCTGGCCAAGTTCGATCGCTGTTTTCGGACCAACAACACCACGGTTCAACACACCGCAACTCACTGTGATGGAACCAAATACGGTATATGGAATCAGTAAATTAGCCGGTGAGCGATGGGGCGAATATTATCAAAAACGCTATGGTGTCGATTTTCGCAGCGTGCGTTACCCGGGTTTGATCAGCTACAAAACCGAAGCAGGTGGTGGCACAACCGATTACGCTGTGGAGATTTATTACGAAGCAATCCGCAATAAAAGTTATGAATGTTTTTTGCGCGAAGACACCGCCCTGCCAATGATGTTTATGGATGATGCCATTGCCGCTACAATCAAGTTGATGAGTGCCGATAGTTCAGGATTCTCATTACGATCGAGTTACAATGTTGGTGGCATGAGTTTTACGCCAAAGGATGTGGCAGCAGCAATTAAAAAGCATATTCCTGAATTTAAAATAACCTATAATCCCGATTTCCGTCAGGCTATCGCCGATTCATGGCCGGCGAGCATCGACGATTCTGTGTCTCGCAAGGACTGGGGATTAAATGATAAGTTCAATCTCGACAGCATGACGGAATTGATGTTGAATGAAATCGGCAAGAAAATTGGTTAGTTATTTTGTCAGGGCTTCACTCGAAGTAGTAGTAGTCAAGGCTTCACTTTGAGTGAAGCCTTGACTACTACAAATTCCTTTGCCCTTTCACGATTGATCAGTTTTCCATCCCGATCTCTATAATAGTCTTTGTAGGACGAGAAATCCCAGTCTTCAGGTCGTTTCACTAATTTTGCTTTCACCGGATTATTGTGTATATATTCAAAACAAACCTGAGGATATTGTCTTTCAGGTATTTGGATACTGATTTGTGTACCAGTGGAGGTGTTATAAAATGATGGTGAACATCCACATGTTTTAGTCAAACACTCAGCCTTGGTTAAACTTCTGAATAGCGAACCTGACATCTTCTCCTGCTTGTTGATTGCACGTGTATAGGATCGAAGCATGACACCGATGGAGTCGTTAAAACGCTGCGTAGTCAAGGCTTCACTTTGAGTGAAGCCTTGACTACGCATTGGTCTTTCAATCTCAACCTGCTTCACATATACCATCAGATGAAAATGATTTGGCATTAAACAATAGGCAATGATATCTGCAAATGGCAAAATATGCTCACTAATTTTCTTCAAAAAGTAATGGTAATTCTCCAATTTAAAGAAAATTTTCTGCCGGTTATTTCCCTGATTATAGATGTGATAGAGATTGTCGAGCTCAAGAATCATAATATCAATTTTAATGTTAGTTGTTAGTCAAGGCTTCACTTCGAGTGAAGCCTTGACTACTCGAAGTGAAGCCTTGACTACGAGACCGCGCAAGCCGCCGCTGCCACACTCACTTTGATGCCGGGAGATTGCATCAGCGCCCGGCCACAGGCTTCAATTGTTGAACCTGTCGTAATTACATCATCAACCAACAAAATATGTTTACCGGCAAATTCTTCCGGTTGGTTCAACACAAAAATATCCTTCACATTCTCCCAGCGTGCAAAGCGCGATTTCTTTGTTTGCGATGTTGATGCCGCTGTCCGCAAAAGGTTGTTGGTATTCAATCTGCTCTGAATCACCTCGGCCATGCCTTTGCCGATAATCTCACTTTGATTATAACCCCTGATCCTGATTTTCTTTGGATGTAAAGGAACAGGAACAATACAATCAATATTTTGATATAGAGGTGATTGAATCAGTTCTTTTGCAATTTCTTTTCCCAGAAACAAACCGGCATCCGTGTTCTTTTTGTATTTCAACTCATGAATAAGGTGCTGGATTTTACCCTGTTTACTGAAGAAATAACATGCGCTCACTGCATTGAACGGGATACGACCCCAAAAGACACGCGAAACCGGATTACTTTCCTCTTTCTCATATCCTGTTTTTGGTAATAAAACGCGGCAACTCAAACACACCGTTTCCTCATGACTGTAGAGCAAGGTGCCACATGCAGCGCAAACCTGTGGATAAAGCAGCGAAAGCAAATTATCGAATAATGGTAATTTTTGCTTTTTCATCGATTCGTTGTTAATACAAACTTATAATAATCAAACGGATAGCGCAAATATTTCTTCAATCACTTTTGCTACCTTTGTGAACAACAATTTTTTCATTGCGGCAAATGGCTAACACTCCGGCACCTTTACTTCATGTTGAAAAACTTTCGGTCGGTTTCCGAAACGGCCATAGCCTTTTTCAGGCTGTGAATGAGGTGAGTTTTGATGTTTACAATGGACAAACACTCGGGATTGTTGGAGAATCAGGAAGCGGGAAATCGGTCACTTCATTGGCATTGATGCGTTTACTTTCAGATCGCAATTCAATTATCAGCAGTGAAACAATCCAATTAAACGGAAACCCAATATCAGCGTTAACTGACCGTGAAATGCGTTTTGTGAGGGGAAAACAGATTGCCATGATTTTTCAGGAACCGATGACTTCGTTGAATCCTGTGTTTCGTTGTGGCAATCAGATCATTGAAGCCATTCTCGCCCACGAAAACATTGGAAGAAAAGCTGCAAAAATTCGCGTGATGGAATTGTTTTCACAGGTAAAACTTCCCCGACCCGATGATATTTTTCTTTCTTATCCGCACCAGCTTTCGGGCGGACAAAAGCAACGCGTTATGATCGCCATGGCACTTTCGTGTAGTCCCTTGCTATTGATTGCCGATGAGCCAACCACAGCCTTGGATGTGACGGTGCAAAAAGAGATTTTACAGCTTCTGAAAGAGATTCAAAAGAATACCGGGATGGGAATGATATTTATCACCCACGATCTGGGTGTGGTGGCTGATATTGCCGATCAAACGGCCGTGATGCACCATGGCAGCATTGTTGAATATGGCATGGTAAGCAACGTACTCAACAATCCGCAACACCCTTACACTAAGGGGTTGATGGCTTGCCGGCCCTCTTCAACGATCCGCCTGTCGCGCCTGCCTGTCGTGGGTGATTTTCTGGAAAATAAATGGCCTGATGGTAACGGGCAGATGATGAAGGAATTAGGTCTTCACGATAAGGATCGTATTACTAGGCATGAAAACATGTTTAAAGAAACACCCATCCTGAAGGTTAAGAATCTTCAAACCTGGTTTCCGATAAAACATGGGCTATTCAGCCAGGTACAATCGCATGTGAAGGCAGTTGATGATGTTAGTTTTGAAGTTTATCCGGGCGAAACATTAGGTTTGGTTGGTGAATCAGGTTGTGGAAAAACCACACTTGGCAGAAGCATTTTGCGTTTGGTTGAGCCTACTTCGGGCAAAGTTTTTTTTGAAGATACCGACGTGCAAACATTGAATAAAAAATCATTGCGCGATTACCGGAAAGAGGCACAGATTGTTTTTCAGGATCCTTATTCATCCTTAAATCCCGGCATGACCATCGGCCACGCTATCATGGAACCGCTTCAGGTGCATGGTTTACTGCCTGACAACAGAATGCGTAAAGAAAAGGTTTACGAGCTACTCAGTCAGGTTGGCCTCGAAGCTTCGCATTTTCAGCGCTATCCACATGAATTTTCGGGCGGTCAGCGACAGCGCATCTGCATTGCCCGCGCTTTGGCTGTTCAGCCAAAACTACTTGTTTGCGATGAATCTGTTTCGGCGCTCGATGTGTCGGTTCAGGCGCAGGTACTGAATTTATTGAACCATTTGAAACAAACATACCATTTTACCTATATCTTTATCTCACACGATCTGAGCGTAGTCAGGTATATGTCGGACCGTGTGATGGTGATGAAGGATGGAAAAATTGAAGAATTGGCTGAAGCAGATCAATTGTATAATCATCCGAAATCGGCTTATACACAGAAACTTATTGAAGCAATACCAGGTAAAAATTTTACCTTAAACAAGTAACAAATGTCAAAAAAAGTAAAACAAACGGTTGGAACAAAAGCAGGTCTTGTGGCCACAATTTTGGGAATTTTCGGCGAAAATCCATTCAAACCATATAACTATAAACAGATAGCCAAATTATTGGGCATCCACGACAAGGCCGGTAAAGATTTGGTTTTAACCATTTTACTCGATCTTCTTGGCGAAGGAAAACTCACCGAGGAAAGGCCATATCGTTATATGCTCAGCAGGAATATGATTGCCGAATATGCGAAAAAGAAGGAATATGTAACCGGTAAGGTGGATATGAAAAACACCGGAAAAGCATACATAACACCCGAAAATGGCGGCGAAGATATTTTTGTGGCTGCAAACAACACTTTCCAGGCCTTGCATGAAGATATCGTGAAAGTGTATCTGTTTCCGAAACGGAAGAACCACAAGATCGAAGGTCAGATTGTGGAAGTTCTCAAACGGAACAAAACAGATTATGTTGGTGTGATCTCCATCACCAAAGAATTTGGTTTCCTCGTTCCGGATAGTAACAATATGGCGGTGGATATCTTTGTTCCGAAGGCTTCATTAAACAAGGCCAAAGACGGCGAAAAAGTAATTGTCCGCATCACCGACTGGCCCGAACACGCGAAGAATCCCTTTGGTGAAGTGATTAAAGTACTCGGGAAACCGGGCGACAACAATGTGGAGATGCAGTCCATTTTGTCGGAATACAATTTTCCGCTCGAGTTTCCGAAAGAGGTGGAGAAAGATGCTGCGCGTATCGACCGCACCATCAGTAAGGAAGAGATTGCCCGCCGCCGCGATTTCAGGCAAACCCTCACCGTCACCATCGATCCGGCTGACGCCAAGGATTTTGATGACGCCATCTCACTCAAAAAACTCGAAAACGGACACTGGGAAGTGGGCGTTCATATTGCCGATGTTTCGCATTATGTACGCGAAAACGCTGCCCTCGATAAAGAGGCACAGGAACGGGGCACTTCCATCTATTTGGTTGACAGGGTGATACCCATGCTGCCCGAAGTGCTGTCGAATGACGTTTGTTCGTTGCGCCCGAAAGAAGACAAACTTTGCTTTTCGGCAGTTTTTGAAATGGATGATGAAGCAGAAATATTTGGGGAATGGATTGGCAAAACCATCATCAATTCCGACCGGAGATATGCCTATGAAGAGATTCAGGAGATTATTGAAGGTAACGAAGGTGATTTCAAAACCGAAGTATTGGTTTGGCATTCGCTGGCATCAAAACTACGCGCAAAACGTGTGAAGAATGGTTCCATCAACTTTCATTCGGAAGAAGTAAAGTTTATCCTCGACGAAACCGGTAAACCAATTGATACTTTTGTGAAAGTGCAAAAAGAAAGCCATATGCTTATCGAAGATTTTATGTTGCTTGCCAATCGTCATGTGGCTGAGAAAATAGGGAAACCACATGGTAAAAAAGAACCCAACACCTTTGTTTACCGTATCCACGACGAGCCAAACCCTGAGAAACTGAACACCTTTATGCAATTCCTGAACAAATTAGGCTACAGCATGAATATCAGTTCACGCGCCAAATTAGTTAAATCATACAACGATTTGTTTGTGGCCGTTGAAGGAAAAGGTGAAAAAAGTCTGATCGAGACAGTCGCCATCCGCACCATGGCAAAAGCCGAATACAGCACACAAAATATCGGACATTACGGACTTGCATTCCCTTATTACACGCATTTCACCTCGCCCATCCGCCGTTATCCCGATCTCATCGTTCATCGGTTACTCGAACGTTATCTTATCGAAAACAAACCGAGTGTGAGTTCCGAAGATTATGAGGCTGTTTGCAAACATGCTTCTGATATGGAACAACGCGCTGCCAATATGGAACGTGAATCGATCAAATACAAGCAGGCCGAATACCTTCTCGATAAAGTGGGTAAGATGTTCGACGGACAGATATCGGGCGTTAGCAAATGGGGAATTTTCGTTGAACTGAAACAAAGCAAATGCGAAGGCATGGTGCGTTACAACGAAATGCCGGGGGATTATTATTACCTTGACGAGGAAAATTACCGTGTGATTGGTCAGAGTTATGGCAAAGTTTTCCGTTTGGGAGACCAGGTGAAAATCAGGGTAAAAAAGGTTGACCTGACCAAGAAAAAACTTGATTTCGTGATTGTGAATACCGATGAAGCAAGGGACTGGTGAGGAAGAGGGAAGTCGGAAGTGGGAAGTTGGAAGAGGGAAACAAAATAATCAATACCCGATAGAACACGGATGACACGGATGCAACGGATTTTCGCGGATAAATTTATCTGTGCAAATCCGCTCAATCTGTGTCATCCGCGTGCCATTAACCTCTCAAAACGCCTTATCAATTTCGGGAGGTAAAAATGGTCTGCCTTGCTGATTAACAACAGTATCGCTTGTTAGATATTTCGTTTTCATTCATTTTTGCTTTCAAGTTGTTCGTCATCTTTTTGAGCTAAATTCTTTGCATTTAGAGGGCTGATTATACTATTCCCCAGTTTATTTTCCAAATCCCGCCTTGCATTACCGGCTACTTCGCCCCCTTTTCGTGCAACTTTATAATTATCAATAAATGTTGTAGGCTTTTCTTTTTTTGACAATTCAGTTGTTGATGTTTCCGCCAGCATATTTAATATTAACTCCAGATTTGTCATATTGTCCCGAAGATTTTCCTTTTTTAATTCCTTAATATTCTTATATTCTTTTGTCGTTAAACCTGCCCACGCTTTTGTAATCTCATCCGTTAATATAGCATACTCTTGTCCTTTTTTAACGCCTCTTAAATCCCACTCATCGGTAAGTTCCTTGCGAACCTCGATACTTTTTAATCTTTGATTAATCCAATTTGTAGAATATCCTTTTTTCAGATATGTAGCCATGGCTCTATCAATGGCAATTTCAGGATCTTCTGTTTCTTCAATTCGTTCGTAACCAACTTTTGCTAACCACATTTTAAATGGTTCTGCTTTTGGTGACGGAATTGATTGAATTAATCGAAGAATCTGTTCCGTATCGGCAGCATCAGTTTCCCTCATTTTTCCATCATTGGCCACCATTTTCAACTGTACGATTTTTTCGTACAGTTGGCTTCCCTCTTTAATTAGCTTTATCTTTAAATCGCTCCAATATCGCCTGGAATTTTTGCTTTCGGTTAATATCTCAATGATATCAATAACTGAGAAATACCATTTTTCAGCATCGTTATCCCACAAGACCCTTACTTTTTTTGACTCAAACAGCCTTATTGAATTTTCTTTAGTCATTTATTTATCAGCTTATTACGAAAATTACATAAAATGATTTATTCAACAAAAACATATTTAGTCATGATGATTTCTATCATAGATTAGCAACTTTTCGGAAATTGCAATTTGGTCGAATCAAAATATCAAGCCTAAAATTACAATTTATTTGAAAGTCAAGTGATTATTGAATAATACATTTTTTTAAAGTACTGCTACCTGATATTCGCCTGAAAGTCGCCTGTCTTGGCGCTACAATGAGGGAAGTCGGATCAGAGAAACGAATCGGTCAATACCCGATAGCACACGGATGACGCGGATGCAACGGATTTACACGGATTAATTATCTGCGTAAATCCGCTCAATCTGCGTCATCCGCGTGCCATTCACCCATCAAAACGCCTTATCAATTTCCGGTGGTAAAAATGGTCTGCCTTGCCGGTTGATGGCTGTTCCCATCACTTTGGCGCTGATAACGAGTTTATGATCACTTGCCCGGTAAATATGCTGAATAAACCCAAAACGCAAAGGTGAAATTCTTTCTGTGCTGCAATCCACAATGAAACTGTCGCCACTCTTTAACGAAGTATGATAATCGATTTCAATACGTTTCACGACTAAGATGATTCCTTCATTGGTGAGTTTGGCAAAATCGAGGCCAATAAACTGAAGAAACTGGTGACGCGCATGTTCGAGGTAATGCTGGTAGTTGGCATTGTTAACAACGCCCTGCATATCAACTTCGTAATCCCTTACTTTAAGTTCTATCGAAAAAATATCTGCCATCGTTTTTTCTGTAAAAATACAGTTCTTTTGAATCTGAAAATTTGTTTTTCTAATCCGAACTTGGCCTAAATTTGCATAAAAAAGTCATGGATTTTCTTTCGCTCGCTTCCAATCGGTATAGTATCAGGGGATACGACTCTCAAAAACCTGTCGAAAAAGAGAAACTGCTTCGCGTCCTCGAAGCTGGCCGTATGGCTCCATCGGCGGCCAACCGGCAGCCATGGACAATCGTGGTTGTGCAATCACAAGCAAAGCTTCAGGCATTAACAACCGTTTATCCAGCCAAATGGTTTGCCGATGCTCCGGTTGTTCTTATTGTGAAAGGCCGGAAAAGTGAAGCATGGAAAAGAAGATCAGATAATTACTGTGCGATAGAAACGGATCTGACCATTATCATGGATCATTTGATACTGGCAGCCACTGCCGAAGGACTGGGAACCTGCTGGATCGCTGCTTTTGATGAAGTGAAACTTCGTGAAATATTAAAATTAACCGATGATGAAGTTGTCTTTGCTTTGACACCAATTGGTTATGCGCTTGAAAACGAAATTGTGACCCGTCCGAAAACACGCAAAACACTTGAAGAAATTGTGGAATGGCTGTAATCTCAACAAAATCAGAATCCATTGAATCGTTGCTTCAACGACCGGTCTCGAAAAATGAAGCTGTATTTGTCGCCAAAATGTTCATGAGTGAACCTGAGAAACTGGGCGAACTCATCAAATATAATTCGTGCGAAAACGCAAAATCAGCGATGCGGGCTTCCTATATTTTGGGAAATGTCTGGGAACTTGAACCACAACTTCTCACTGAATATCAAGCTGAATTGATCAAACTGCTGCTCGAAACTCCATTCGAAAGTGTGCGAAGAAGCCTCCTTCGTATTATTGAAAGTGCGCCGATACCGGAAGAATATCTCGGGCAGTTATTTGATATATGCCTGGCCTGGATGAAATCGGAGAATCATGAAATTGCCGTCAGAGCGAATGCCATGCAGGTACTTTACCGTATTTGTTGCGTTGAAACCGATCTGGCTGCCGAACTCAGCGAACAAATCCAATTAATCGTGGATTATGGAAGCCCGGGAATAAAAAGCAGATCGAAAAAGATTCTGAAAAAACTGGAGATGATGAAATGATAAAAAAGTTAAAATACTGTTTAACGGTTAATTAGCATTTTTTTCCTTGAGATGATTGACCAATCCCTGCGAAGCATCTTCGAGCAGATTGATAACAAGATCGAAACCTGAAGGCCCACTGTAATAGGGATCGGGAATGAAATCAGCCTTTTGACCAATGAAAAAATCCTTCATTTTAAATAGCTTCTTTTCATCTGTTTCGTTGCGGGCAAGTTGCTGAATATCGATATAATTCAATTCATCCATGGCGATGATCATATCGAAATCATCGAAATCAGTTTCGGGGCGAAAAGGACGCGAAAGACTGGTTGCCTTGTACCCATATTTTTGAAGACTTTCGCGCATCCGGTGATCGGTCAGCTCACCTTCGTGCCAGGCTGAAGTTCCGGCCGAATCGACTACTACATTCAATTTATGTTTCGTTGCAACAGCTTTGAAAATGGTCTCGGCAGCCGGCGAACGGCAAATATTTCCCAGACATACAAATAAAATCCTGGTTTTGTCAATCGGGTTTTTCATGTTACAAAGTTAATGAGTTGTATTGAGAAAACAGAGAAACAACGATGTTTACTGATAATTTATTCAGGAAAAAGTTTAATTTTGCCGCCAATACGCCTTCTTAGCTCAGTTGGTAGAGCAGCTCACTCGTAATGAGCAGGTCGCGAGTTCGAGTCTCGTGGAAGGCTCCAACAAATTAGCCTTTTCGTGAAAACGGAGAGGCTTTTTCATTACACTCATTTAGTGATGATTTCGATAAATGGCCACCATTCTCAGTTCAGCCTTTCGCAACCAAACAGCGGCAATGGCAAGGATAATCCTGGGCCAAATCAGCCAGTGAATGGCATAGCCAAGGGTGAGAAAAAGCAACGGATCTTCGAGTTGTGAATGTGAGAGTGAAACATGATGATTCAGTAAATCGGCATCTTCGCGGCTCATTTTCCCTTTTTCTGATTCTTCAATCATGATGGCCGAACCGTATGCCAAACCGATCAAATTGGCCACCACCCACGAAAGTGTTGTGCTTCGTGGCAATCCCATGATTTTCATGAAAGGCGCCAAAGGTTTTTCAATGGCATCCATCCAGCCAAATTCATCCAAAATCCGTTGAAAAATCAGCAAAACATTGACCAACACCAGAATTTTCAACACCGTGACTGAAATGGAACGTAGCCAATGTATAAATACCAAACCAAAATCACCTTGTTGTTGAATCAAAGTGGGTACCTCCACCGAAATGCTGCCGGGCATCATCAGATTGAGCGACCAGCCGATGATAAAACTACCTGTCAACCGCAACAAAAGCATGCGTATAGCCGATGAGCCGGTGCGTTTCATCACGGCTGTCTCTATCAAAAAACCATGCGAAACCAGACACATGGTGGCAAGGATCATGCCTTCACGCATCGGAAGCTGAAGCATCGAAAGCACTGCAACCACCGAATAAATATTGGTGAAAATACTGGTGACAAGTACAATGGCTGAAATTCCGGGTAACCCAAACAATTTGAAAACGGGGCCTGTATATTGTGCCATCAAAGTAAGAAGTCCGAAATAATCGAGCAGCATCACACCAAACGAAACCGGCACGGTGATCTTGATGAGCCACCATGAGGTTTTCATTCCTTTGGGAAAGGCGGAAACGACGCTTTGTTTGATTCGTTGTAAGATGCTATACTGATCCAAATGATACCAATGATGATGAAGTTGGCAAAGGTAGTTTTTTGATTGATTTTAAAAAATCGAAGCCTGTTAACTTCTATGATTCACAAAATGAACTGAAGAATAAGGGATAACAGAACCTCACCAGGGTTTTCACCCCGGTCAGGAGACCAACATCGTTGTTCGATGTAGTCTGGAGATTATGCCGATCGGGACTGTAATAAAACTGACGATACAAATATTGTTTTCATAAATTAGTTTTGAGTTTCTTCAACATATTCAAGAATATCAGAAGGCTGACAGTTTAGTGCCTTACAAATTGCTTCTAATGTGCTAAAGCGTATCGCTTTCGCTTTTCCCGTTTTTAAGATGGAAAGATTAGAAAGTGTTAGTTCAACCTTTTCTGATAGCTCATTCAGCGACATTTTTCGCTTTGCCATCATCACATCTAAGTTTACAATGATTGGCATAGCTTATACTGTTAAATCGTTTTCGTTTTGAATTTCAAGTCCCTTTTTGAAAATAGTCGCAATAATATAGACTATAGCAGCCATCAAAATATAAGCTTGACTGTCGACCCAAAACTGATTTAGATGGTCGATTTCGTATCCACGATGGATCAAATTTTTAGCTGTTTGCCTGGCTATGTAACTTAATAGTCCAATGGAAAAAGTGAAGTAACTAATTTGTGTTATTTGTTTTGCAACTAGACTATTGAATGGTTTTGCTAAATCTAATGTCCATAATAGCTCGATGACCAAATAAAATAAGTACGCTTTCAAAATGGAGATGACCAATATAAAAGAGTACATACTGAAAAAAGCCCGTTTGCTAAGATTATACATTTCACTTAAGTCCAGCTTTTGATATAGGTTTTGGACAAATTCAGGTTTGTAGAGGCTGAAAACAAAATTAACTATCAAGCCTCCGGCTTCAATGCACAAGCCAATGAAGATGACCCAAGCCACAATAGTAAGGACGATAAATACGAAGTTATTTTTCTTTGCCATAATTTTTAAAATTTAAATTTATGTCGCAAAGATAATATATATTTATTGATAAACAATAAAAATGTATCTTTATTCAAAAAATATTTTCGAACCTTAAAAGATTTGTCATTGCGTGTATAGGTCCGAATAGGATGGCGAGTTTTGCTTGGGATGTAATTTATCGGAGTTTCGGTATTTTTTTACAATGACCGCTTACGGGAGATTATGCCGGGCGGGACATAGTACGGCGGAAAAACCCACCTTGCTTAGCCCGTGTTAGCGGTAGGGCTGGTCTTTTCATATCTTATAATATAATGAAGTACTAAGTTTTACTTCATTCTTCTTTATTCCTTTTTCTATCTGAGAGTAGAGTTCTATTATGGCCTTAGCATTTCTTAAGTAACCTGAATATCCGGCAAATTTTAAAGTTAAGACATTAACAACAAATTGCAGTTCAAATTTTCTTACGAAGTCTTCGTAATCACCAGTTTTTTCAGTAGTATTTTTCGGCGAGCTTCCATGTAGGTACTTATCCCTATATTTTAACGCCTTTTTAAACGGATCAGGTAAAGAAATATTTAAATGTTCAAATGGAGAAGTGATTTTATCAGCATTAGTAGGCTTATTAATAGACATTATTTTCTTCTCAATTAGGAAGTTCTTATCCGTCCTATTTAGTGTATCATTCTCTTCAATGGTTTGACGCAGTTGTGACAGAATATTACTTGCTTCAAATCTGGTTGGGTCAATGGGTTGTGGATTTGAAGAGGAGATTATAAGACCAGAAATAGTCTCAAGAGCTACTGAGAATAGAACGCAACTGGAGTAATAATAATTATTCAAATTTGCTTCATTGATCAAATTTATCAACTTTAAATATTTTTCGTCCGAGAATAATTTTTCGCAAAGAGTTGATAAGGTGATTGACGGAAATTGATAAAACTCTGAAGAAATGCCCAAGCTTCTAATCTCCATAGAATCAAATATTTTGAAATCATGTTCTGATGAAGGAGATTTAGAATAAAACATTGCGTTCTCAATGGATTCAAAATCAGGTTGTAATGAAGTAAGTATGTATGCTTCTTTTCCAACATTGTATCCGAAAAGATAAGAATACGCATAAAAGAAAGTACTACAAATTTTATCAAATAAATCGAGATCAATTTTCTCGACTGAATCAATAAAGCAATATTTCTCTTTTTCTACGGATACCCGGAATATATCAAGCCGTTTGCCTTTAATTTGAATATTAATTATTCCAACTCCATATTTAACTTTTTGATCGGTTTCAAGGTCAACAGCTCCAGAAAAAGTTCCTATTTTTGGGGTTTTGGCGAATGGTTGAACCATTCGTAAAAACTTACCATCATAATTATTCTTCTTGCTTTCTATCAGCGATCTTAAACTTCCTTTTATTTTTCCTTCCCCTGCATTAAATCTAAGATTACCAAGGGCTCTACTAAGAAAACTGAATGACAGATCTCCAGAAGTAATAGTATTGTTATCAAATATTTTATCCAAGTAACTGGCAACTTCATGAAAAGTTCCATCCAAGCTATCCGTCATCTCAAATGCCATTTCATTTTCTTGTTTCCAAAGATCTATTTCAATTTGTTTAATGTTTGCATCTGATAAGTCGATATTTATTTTTTTTCGTCTCCCAAAGTTGTCAATATATTCAAGTGTGGGATTTACTGTTTTATTTATTTTAATTCTTTCCATAAATAAAAGATTGTCAATAGCCTTAACGTTAACATATAGCGTTTTATACAACGTTCACCTACAAATATAGAAACAAACCACTGGCTGTCAGTATTTATTTGAGAATGAAATGAAAAAAGCAGGAGAATGGAGAATAAAACCGGGTTGGACTGAGACACCTGGTTATGGTTGTTCTATTTATTTATGATTAATCGTTCCGTGAAACAGTGGTGATTTCACTCCGGTCAGGAGACCGGCATCGTTATTCGACGTAGTCTGGAGATTACGCCGAGTGCGGAAGTTTTTTGATTGTGGCTAAAAAACCATTTGAGTTTCTTATAAAACCAACACGAATCAATAAAAAAAGCCACCCGTAAGGGCAGCTTTTATTTAAAACATTGTTATAACGCGCTAAAACTTTCCAAATTTTAAACTCAGGTTGGCGCTGAAGCCCTGCAAAGCATATGGATCGGTATTCATGAGGTCGAGTTTAGACGTGAGCCGGTATGAACCACCAATGGAAATGCGCATAAATCTCGCCACATTCATTTCAATCTCAACGCCTGGTTCAAAAACAAAAAACGCATTGGCATCATACACGGTCGGGTCCTGTTGTTGATAACCCCAGTTATTATCAAATTCAACATAAGAAATACCCCCGGCACCTACGATGATCGGAAATGCCAAATGAACCGGCGAAAATGGCCAAACAATCGGTTCGAAAAGGAAACCACCATAACCGCCAACCAGATTGACCGAGTTACCCTCTATAATATTCTGGAACTCCATATTGTTGATAAATCCTGTCCCGGCCAAACCAAATGTAAATTGATGATCGATCAGCCAGCCACCTTTGAATCCGGTCATAAACGCATCTCTTCCATCAATCTGAGTGTACGAAAACGTGAGTGCACCATACCCGCCATGCGATGTTTCGCCATCATTTCCAAAAAGTGTTCTTATCTCAGGTCTGGTTCCTTCCTGTCCGTAAGTAATTGATAAAAAACCCATTACAATTATTAGTCCGATAATTTTTTTCATGTTCATTTGTTTTAAAAGTTATACTTGATTGTTAATGCAAAATCTCCCATGGCCAATCTGAAAATGTCATAGCCAAATAGTTCAAAAAAAGGTTTGTAATCGATGCCAAACGTAAGCGGGACAACAAAAACGCGGTATTCAGCCCCAACGATGCCATCACCACCTATCACAAAACGCCCGCCATAATTGTGGTATTCGTATGGATATTGATTATACCCAAGCCATTGGTCGGAAGGGACATGAATATATCCGATATGCGCTCCGAAACCGTAATAGGCATAAAAATGATCGCCAAAACGTAATTCGAGCGGCGTGTATTGTTCTATCAAACCAGTGATCTGCAAACCCTGGTTCCGGAAACTCATCAATCCTTTCAGATCGCGGTCCTCCTGATAGAAATATTGATACGTGATGCCTGATGATAAGCCACCTCGTAATCCAACTGCTTTTCTTAGATACTGAGCCGACAATGAACCACTCAATAACAAAATGATAATCAATAGTTTAAATCTCATATAATTCAAATTTTATTGTTTAATTATTCTTCCTGACCCCGAAATATCCTGATAAACCATTGGATTTCCTTTGTAGTAAATATTGCCACTGCCCGAAATCTTTCCGTCAAGTATTTGATTCACCGTTGCATAAATATTACCTGAACCGGATATCGTTGCCAGACATTCATCCTGCATCATACCATACGCATGTATATTGCCTGATCCGCTAACATTAAGGTCACTGGTCCCACAAACGCCATTGATATCCATCGAACCGGAACCGGAAATCCTTGCCTTTAATTGAAGTGCATCTGCATTCACATCAATATTACCTGATCCGCTGATATTCAGGTTTAAATATTCAATATACAACCCGCTTGCCCTGATTGACCCCGAACCATTCAGGTCGAGACCGTCAACAAAGGGTGAATACACCGTAATAAGAACCGGAATGCTGTTGTTTATACAATGATTGTTTTCGGTGTCAAGATACAATCGTCCTCCCGCAACCGAAGTTCTGATGTAATGAATGAGATTCGATTCGGCATCAACCACAACTTCGTGAGCGTTTCCGGGTAATACCGTTACTTCGTACGAACCATTGCATACTACTTCATGAAACGGGCTCATGGTTCTGGTTTCGTTGATGGCATTACCATTTCCATCGATACAGTTGTAATCTTTGTAACATCCTCCGGTGATCAGCAAGCTTAGCATAAGAAGCGCCATCACTGCATAATTATAATATTTCCTCATAAAACTTGATTTTTTTAAGTGATTCTATTTTGGGTTTAACATTTATTTTCTGGTTTAATTATTTAGTCAGGTGACCGAAGTTAGAAGACCGAAGTAAAGTTTCCCTTTTTCATATAATTATTCTTTACAATATATTTTTAAATTTCGTGCTTTCTTTGCCGTACCACCGAGGCAGGCGTCTTCCCTCGTCCTTCAGCCGAGGCAGGCTTCTTCCGTCTTCCGTCTTCGGTCTTCCAACTCTTCAAGGTTTCATATAGATATTCAATTCGCCACCTGTGAGGTTAAATTTAAATTCACCTGCATTTCCATTACCCAACCGGCCTTTAAACAAATTGGTATCTTCCTGTAAATTGATTTGTTGCCTTTCGATATTTATCATCGCGGGTGGATAAACAATTTTCGTTTTTTTGGAAAATGTAGCTTCAACATCAGCGTTTATTGACGGATTTGCATACAAGTTTGTTACAGTATAGGCAGCATTCAGCTGTAAATATTTTATTTCGGGCGACATTTTCATGAATTGAATGGTTCCATATTCCGATTTCACCATGAAATCCGTTTGCAGATGATTAACTGTCAGTCGCGAAAACGAGGTTTCGCCGGTAATGGATTTCACAGTATTGACCGTGATTTTATCGCGTCTCGAATCGAGGTTTAATTGTTCAATATCACCCAGTTGGGCCGTAGATGAACGGCCAATCAGGTTGATGTTTTTCCCGGTTGCCAGATCAATTTCTGAATAGTTTAATTCGATCCGACCCTCTTCGATATAGTTTATATTCACATTACCGAACTCAATTTTGATCGAACACTTGCCGTGCAGATCGTTTGCCTGAAGCGTACCGTTCGACAGATGAAACTCTGAATTATTTTTGTGATCCGTTGTGTATATATTTCCAAAACGGTTATCGATATTGACCCGAATATAATCTGGTAAATAAATGGTGTAGTTGATGGTGGTGGCACTACCCGAATTCATTACGCTTTTGGTCATATCCGATAATTCACTCCAGAGTTTGTTCGATCCCGCGAAGGTTGTCGTGGCATTCACGTAGTAAGGCGAATGGTTGAAATCCACATCTATTTCGTTGAATAATTTTTCAACCCGATAATCTTTTAAATCGGCAACCCTCACCTGTACTTCAAACTTAACTGAATCCTTAGGCCATTGCATCAGGTGGATGTTACCATATTTGTTTGTTACCGTAAGTTCAGTTGTTTTGCTTACCGGAAAGGTTTTATTGTAACTCTTTGTTTTTTCGATGAGCTGGGCCTGAGCGGGGATGATGAATCCGAGACAGACAAGCCCAATCCCGATTGATTTTTTAAATAACATATTGTACCTCACTTTCTTTGGCGCTTTTATCGGGTTTAAGTTGTTGCAGCATATCTTCGAGTATATTCAGTTTAATGCGGTAATGTTGAATCATGGCTTCAATCACTTCTTCGTTGGCCACCTGATCCGACAAATCCTGTTCAAGTTCCTTGTAAATTTTATCTAAGTGTTTGAATTCGTTGTTGATATCCGTTTTTAATTGCGGATTATCTCCTGCAAGCTGAAAAACCTGTGATTCCTTCTGGTTGATCAACGAAGTATAATAGGCACGCGCCTCTAAAAATGCCTGTATTTCAGGTGAAACAGTGCTTTCTGTCACAACATCAGATGATTGGGCATTCCTGAAATGCATCAGATCACTCAAAAAATAACCGGCAATAAAGATGGCAGCGGCGGCAGTAATTTTATAGAGAAGAGGCCTGATTTTGAACTTCATCTTTTTATTTTGTTCAGATTCAATTCTTTCCCACATTTTTTCGGAAGGCTCCAGCGTATCGAATTCAGCTTTGTTTTCGATAATAAATTGTTCCAGATGGTCAGTTTTCATAGCCTTGTTGTATTAGTAATTGTTTTACCTGCAAACGTGCGCGCATATATTGTGATTTTGAGGTAGAAACCGAAATTTGTAATATATCCGATATTTCGTTATGGTCGTAACCTTCGAGAACATAGAGCGAAAAAATCATTCTGCTGCCACCCGGCAAACTTTCCATCGCCTGTTTCACCTTATCAACACTCAGTTCCGGTAGCACAAGTTCTTCTTCGGTGCGTTGTTCGAAGCGCTGCATATCATCAAAAAACTGCAGATCAGCTTTACGGCGACGCAATTCATTCATACAACGATTAACAACGATTTTCTTGAGCCAGCTCCCAAAAGTCGCTTCAAAACGGAAATAATTTAGTTTTTTAAAGGCTTCGGTGAAGGCTTCCTGAAGCATATCTTCGGCATCTTCCACATTTCGCATCATACGGTAACTCACGTTGAGCATGGCTTTCGCGTATAATTTGTACAACTGATACTGCGCCTTGCTGTCGCCCCGGGCACTCAATGTTACAAGCTCGCTGTGTATGTCGATGACGGTCGTCTCCACCAAATCCGTTTTTTTATTTCACAACAACATTGACACCAAAAAATGATAATGGTTGCAATGAAGGATAAAAATAATTGAAATATTTTCAGGAATGTCTGAATGAAAGGAAAGTTACAAATGAAAATTTAACAAAGAAGATGATTAGATTTTGTGATATTCAGTGTTTTACACGAAATAAAAGAAATCATGCTATTTTTTCGAAAGTTTCCTCGTCAGATCGAGCAGTCCGTTGATGATCGTGAGCGGATGGGCCGGGTTGCCCGGAATGTACAAATCGATGTGATATTTTTCCAGGAAACTGCGGTCTAAGGCCGGACTGCCGGCAAAAATACCGCCACTGATCGCGTCAGTGCCCACAAGCACGATGATCTTTGGATCGGGAACGGCATCATAACAGATCTGCAATGGAACAGCCATATTCTCCGAAATGGGTCCTGTAATCACGATTCCATCGGCATGGCGCGGTGAGGCAACAAACTCAATCCCGAAGCGTCCCATATCGAACTGAACATTATTGGCTGCGCCCAATTCCCATTCGCAACTGTTGTCGCCAGCAGCCGAAATCTGCCGTAGTTTTAATGAACGGCCAAAAACACGATGAATCTCTTTCCTAACCGTCTCGGGATTCACTTCAACAATCTTATCTTCACCTTCACGAACAATTAACCGATCGCGTTCGTTGGTCGAAAGTTTATAATCTTTGGTGAATCTTATTTTATCAGGAAATACCCTGGCGCACTCTCCGCAGAAAGTGCATTTGCCCAGGTCGATACTTACCGGGTTAAGTGAAATAGCATTGGTCGGACACAAATCCTGTAAGGTTGATTCGTCAACTTTTACCATACTGATCACTGGCCGTCCCCTGAAAATACCCGGAACTTCAACCGTTGTTACATTAGGAATGAACTGTTTTCCCTGATGGTAAAGTATTTTTATGTTTTCGAACATAGTTTAAGTGATGTTATTGATTCTGATGAGAATGAACAGATTGATTCATAGACGGAAGTCGGAAGACGGAAGTCGGAAGACGGAAGACAGAAGTTGATTTTCTACTGTGAAAGTGATTGTTCTCAAAATGATAAAGCCTTTTGTGTTTATTTATTTTCTAATGCTTTAATTGACTTCGGTCTTCCGTCTCCGGTCTTCCGACTTTTAAAAACTACAAATCATGCCCGCAATACGACAAATTGAAACTCTTGTTACAAATCGGAAAATCGGAAATCTCGTTGTTTCTGACCGCCAATGCCAGCGCCAGCCAGTTATGAAAAGATGGGTCTTTAATTTTATAAATCACCAATTCGCCTTTCGCATCTGTAATGGCACAATGACATATTTCGCCTCGCCAGCCTTCAACTAACGAAAGTGTAAAGGAATCCGGTTTTGGATTTTCCAAACGGGTATCAGGTGCTATCTGAAGCGGTGCATCTTCCATCAACTGCCGCAGGTATTTCATGCTTTGTTTCACTTCCTGTTTCCTGATCTGCACTCTCGAATACACATCACCATGATGTTTGATGATGGGTTTATGATCCAATCCGGGATACAGGCCGTAAGGATGCGAAACACGGATATCGCGGTTTGAACCGCCCATCCTTGCCGCCATGCCAACAGCGCCAATATTCAGAACATCTTCCATCGACACTACGCCGGTGCGCTCGAATCGTGACAATACGCTGGGTAATTTCGTAAGCTCCCTGCTCATCTCATCAAAATCAGGCTCAAAAACATCGAAGACTTCTTTAAGCCGTTTTGCAAGTTCCGGTGAAAATGGAAATTGGTTTCGCCCGGGTCGGATAAGTCCCTTTGCAAGCCGGTTACCACCCCATTCCTGCAAAAAGTTGATGATGGGTGTGCGCAGACGTCCAAACACTGAACTACCTAATTGATAGGCGATGTCGGTGCAAATGGCGCTTAAATCGCCGGTATGAATGGCAATGCGTTCGAGTTCGAGTGCAATCAAACGCGAAAAATGAATGTCAGGCGAGGCTTCGAAACCACACAAACTCTCCCACAAATACGAAAAGGCCGTGGTGTGACCAACAACGGTGTCACCGGCAATGTTTTCGGCTAATGTGGCACGCTGAAGCATGGTTTTCTTTTCACGAAAAAGCTGCTCAATGCCACGGTGCTGGTAGCCCAATTGAATTTCGAGATGAAGGATTTGTTCGCCGTTGCAGATAAACCTGAAATGACCGGGTTCGATAACACCGGCATGGATGGGACCAACGCCGACTTCGTGCAACTCCTCACTCTCAATGGCGAAGAAAGGATAATTAGCAACAATTTGTGATTTGTCTGAACGATTTGATGCAAATCTGACAGGTTTCAACCAGGGATGATCGATGTAATCAATGCCGAAGTTTTCGTGTATTTCACGTTCGTATTTTTCGAAACAAAGCTGTTTGAAAGTAAATGAATTCAGTTTCGCTCCCCGATCAACCATGCAGCCCGAAACGAAAATTTCGTGGGTATCGTCATCGGCCACACAACAAATCAATTTCACCTGGTTATCAACATCATATCCGAAATAATTCACACAATGCCGTTCAGGATGATCGAATATAAAACCCGTGTTTAACTCAAAAAACGATTCGTAGCCTGTTATCGGTATCGTTGAAACAGGAATTGTCTGATGGTTTTTTATGCTGATATAGTTCATAATCATTTGGGTAATAAAGTGATACTGTCGTTGATTAACTGCACGAATTCAGCGGGTGGGTTTAAACCCAGATAAACAGCAGTGGCCAGTAAAACAAATTGCGTTACCGATTCCCACGGACTGATTCTTTCTACTGTGCTTTCGTCAAATCCCACGGGTGGAATAAACAGGATTTTGAAAATATTTTTACCAAAAGCCCAGATGATCATTGTGAGCAGAAAAAGCACCGCGATGAGCAATACGAGTTGCTGTGCTTCGAACATCGATCGGAAAATCAGAAACTCGCTCACGAACAGGCCGGATGGAGGCATTGCTGTTGTGCTGATAAAACCCAGCAGCAGCACAATGGCTCCTGTTGTATTATACTTGAAATAATTACCAACGTAATACATGCTTTTACTCTGAAACACGCGATACAACTGGTTAAACTGAAAGAAAAGGCTCGATTTTACAAAGGCATGTAACACAACATGCAATATGGCGGCATAATAACCAATGCCACCGGCAGCAATGCCCAACATCACAAGGCCCATATGTTCGAGACCCGAATAGGCGAACATCCGTTTGATGTTTTTCACTTTGATCATATAAACCGTTGCCACAAATACGGATAGAAATGCCGCAATGGCGATAACTAAGTTTGCCCAGTGATGCAATGAGGTGTTGGCTACAATGATATAGGTGCGGAATACACCAACAAAACCAAGGTTCATCAACACACTCGACAAAAGGGCGCCAGCCGGGGCCGGGGCCTTATCCTTGGCATCGATACCGGCTGTAAACATGGGAACCAAACCAAGCTTGGCTGTGAACCCTGTAAAAATGAAAAGGAATGCTAATCGTAACCAAAACGGATTTAAACGCGATGCATTTTCGAACAGACTTTTAAATGAAAGATCATCTGTTTCGGCTTGTCCGAACGAGAGGCTCAGAAACAATATCCCGATAAATACAAAAGTGATGCTGATGGCGCAAATGAAAACATATTTCCAGGTGCCCTCGAGCGCCAGTTTATTGCGGTGGTGATAAATAAGCGCCGAAGCGCTGAGGGTTGTTATTTCGGTAAAAATCCAGGTTACGGCAATGTGATTGGCAAGGTAACCGGCGCCAATGGCTGTGATCAGTCCGACCATCGCGGTAAAATAAATGGCACGCACTTCTCCGCTTTCGTGATGCAGCTCTACATAAATCTTGCTGTGAATCATGGCCGGGATGGCGATAATACTCAACGTAATCAGTAACAGAATCCCAAGCGAATCGAAAGTGAAATAGTCTAAAAAGGTTTCTTTATAATGTAAACAGGCATAAATAGTGAAGCTCCATTGCAGGATAAGGAACAAAACCACCAAACTATAATTGACTGTTTTGTTTCTGTTAACAATGAGTGCAACAGCGATTAATATAGCGCCTATCAGATATATCAGTGTCATAGATTCAACGGATTACTTATGATTACACGTCTTTTAAATTACTCAACTGGTCAACGTCAACATCTTTAAATACATCACCAATTTTATTCAGAAAAATACCCAATATCAGTACACTGGCAAAAATATCGAGCATTATACCAAGATTCACCAACATGGGCATTTCGTTTCCAATGGCCAACGACAATACGAAAACCCCGTTTTCAATCACCAGATAACCCATCACATGGGTAATGATTTTGCGCCTTGAGGCAATCAGATATAAGCCAAAAAACAAGGTGGACATAGCAACAATGAAGAAAATTTTGTCGAGATGGGTGTCTTGTATCGTATTGCTAAGCAAGATCGTAAGTACAACAATTAGCGTGGTGATGATCAGCGAATAAAAATTTGACAGAAACGGTTCGGCCTCGCGGGTGATATTGTTTCTGCGAAGAATATACATCAAAAACAACGGCACCACAACCGCTTTCACGACAATGGTTTCTAACAGAATTAAACCAAGGTTTATCGGAATAACTTTCTGCAACTGAAGGAAAGCGACCACAAAAAGCAAAACTCCCTGCAACGACAACACTTTTATATACGTCATCAACCTGTTGGCAATGGCCATATAAAACAGCGTGATCAGAAATGTTATCAATAATACATCAATCATTGTATATGGTTTTTAATTTATACAAACTTTCCCAACACCAGCAATACGCCAAAGAATATCAGTAAACTAACCGAGGTGAGTGTAAAAATAAACTGCGGATTATGACTCATCCTGAAACGTGCCATGAACGATTCGATCAATCCTATCGATACAGCCAATATGAACTGAATTGCAAAAAACAACATAATGGCATACTGATATGGAACCATCCCGATAAACAGATTAACGATGAGCGCGCCATATAAAGCAAATTTCAGATACCCTGTGGTCAGGATAAGTCCAAGGTCGAAACCGCTGTTATCTAAGATCATCACCTCATGTATCATGGTGAGTTCGAGGTGTGTTTTAGGATCATCAATCGGCATACGACTGTTTTCAACCATCAAAATCATCACCAGCACAAAAGTAGCAAGCAGGGCGATGGCATAACTAACGTATGACCCAAGATGCAAAGCCATGAACATTAGGTGAAACGAAGTGTGACCGGTGAGTAGCGCAAATGATCCCATCAGGATGAAAAATGCCGGTTCGGCAAACAACGAATACAGCGCCTCGCGGCTGGCACCCATACCTTCGAAACTGCTTCCTGTATCCATAGCCGAAATGATGCTGAAAAACTTACCCAGGGCCAGCACATAGGCAAAAAAGACAAAATCGCCGTTAAAACTTATGATGCCTTTCGCTTGTCCAAACGGAACCACCATCATCGCCATCACCACCGACGAAAAATAGATCGTTGGTGCAATCTGAAATATGAAACTGGTTGTAGTACTGTAAACAGCCCCCTTCTTAAAAAGCCTGATTACATCTTTAATTGGTTGCAGTATCCCGGGCCCTTTACGACCCGACGCAATGCTTTTCGTCCGGATGATAACACCCGTGAAAAAGAAAGCTGCTATGAGTATTAATAGAAAACTTAACATAACTTATATATGTTTAAAATAACCGATAAGCTGAATAATAGTTTCGTATATGATTGGAATACAAACGATTGAAACCACAAAAAGAATTCCATACAAAATATAAAACTGTAATTTCCCGTTTTGCAAAAACATAAACCTTCCCATGAACGATTTAATGGCAATGATGGGTTTATCGATGAGCCATTTCTCAAGTTTATCGTAGGTGAACGACTCATAATAACCATCTTTCGGGAAAATACCTTTAATCTCTTTTTCTCTTTTTACTGACATGATTACCGGCTTCAAAAGCTTGGCATAAGAACGCACAAAGGAACCTGCAGTATATTGCATACGTTCAGTCGGTCCCACATAAGCGCAGCCCCAGGTGGCTTCAGAGGTAACTATTCGTTTTTGCATGAAATATTTCCTGATCAAAAAGACGATTAAAATAAGCAGCATGAACCCCCACACGGCCCAGGTAATATGTTGCATGCTATCGGTAAGATTATTATCGAATAATCGGCCAACTGCAATATTTCCTGTCAGCAGTGAAACGGGTTTAACCAATAATTCAATAAAATGCTTCGGAAAAACCCCGATGACTACGATAAAAAAAGCGATGAAATATAAAGGAATAATTTGAAGTTGAGGCACTTCTTTTATTTCATGATGAAACGAATGTCGTTCCTGTCCTAAAAAAACCACGCTGAATGCTTTGGTGAAACAAAGCAGGGCCAATCCGCCAATCAACACCAGACCTAATACCGAAAAAACAGAGGCAATCATCGTAATCAGTG
Organism: Bacteroidales bacterium; assembly: GCA_013141455.1. Taxonomy (GTDB): domain Bacteria; phylum Bacteroidota; class Bacteroidia; order Bacteroidales; family F082; genus CAJBPB01. The sequence continues at coordinate 18,573 of JABFQW010000029.1, read as the reverse complement.
TGGCGCCCTGAAGCCAATAATACATGCCGCTGTAGAGGATAAACTCAGAGATAAATCCGTTGAATGGCGGAATGCCCGAAATAGCAATAGATGCAATCAGGAATAGAATTGCAGTTTGCGGCATTTTCTTAATCAGCCCGCCCAGATGCTCGATATTTAAAGTGTGTGTGGCCTGATAAACATTTCCGGCGGTGAAAAACAGGAGGGATTTAAACAGGGCATGATTCAGGGTATGTAATAATGCACCGGCAAAACCCAGCGATGCCACTACCATATTGTTGCTGCCCATACCAATACATCCGATACCTATTCCTATTCCGATAATGCCGATGTTTTCGATGCTATGATAGGCAAGTAGTTTTTTCAGATTATGTTGCACAATGGCAAGCATCACGCCATACAGGCCCGAAATTACTGCAATAACCAATATTATATATCCAACTATGGTAAAATCAGGTTTGATAACCAGTAACATACGCAATATTCCATAGATTCCGATTTTGATCAAAACCCCCGACATGATACCCGAGATATGAGCCGGAGCTTCCGGATGCGCATACGGAAGCCAGGTATGAAAAGGTACAAAACCGGCTTTTATCGCGAAAGCAACAAAAAATGTCAGAAACAGAATCACAGGAGCAGCGCCATTCAGACCTGATGTATAGGCACTTATCACCTGAAAATCGTAACTTCCGGTTTTAAATGCAGCCCACATAAAACCAAGCATCAAAAAAACTATACCTACATGCGATTGAATAATATAATTGATACCGGCTTTGATGGTTGTAATTTTGTTGTGTTCGAAGATGATTGTCACAAAAGCTGAAAGTGCCATGATTTCCCAGGCTATCAGAAATACCATGCCATTTTGTATCACGCACAGGCTGATGAGCGAAGTATATAACATCACAAAGGCGATGCCATGCAGGCTCAGGTTTTTTAGCTGGCTTTGGTAAGTTTTCATATAAAACAAACCGTAAAAACCCCCGGTGATGAAAATGAAATTGATGATGAGTATAAACCAGGCTGAAAGCACATCGAGACGAACCGGAATCATACCAAGACTTAAACTTCCCGAAAACATATATTCGAAGGGTTGACCAAAAAAAGCCTGAACAGCCAGATTGCCTGAAATCAGTGCATTGAGAATTACAGCCAGATAAACCACTGCCGCTTTTCCCTTCACCCCAACAAAAGGAATGAGGATAACTGCTACCAGCGCGATCACCAGAAATGCTGTAATTGAGGTCATTTTACCAGATTAAACATTGTAAGGACGAAAATAGCGAGTATAAAAACAATGCCATACATGACATAAGACTGAACGCGGCCATTTTGGATAAACTTAAAGTAATTGATGAAATAGAGAATCTGCTGGTTCATCTTATCGATGAAATAATACTCAAAGAAATCGACGTAATGAGAGGAATATTTCCTCGTTTCCGGGAAAATCTCACCGGCAGTCAGTTCCGGATAATTCTTTTTCTCGATTAATAAAAAATTGAACATTTTGCCCAACGGTTTTGAAAACGATTTGCCTGAATATTGCATACGGCTGTTTGGAGCCTGATATCCACATCCCCATGTTTCATCATAAACCCGGTTTTTCCCTTTGGTTGCAGCCATACGAACCAACCAAAATAATCCGATAAGCCCCACAAAAATCAATGAATACAGGCTGATACTGCTCATGGTTTCTGAATAAGCCACCAGGATGGATGGTTCAAAAGCTGAGGTAAACAAATTTGATGATGAAATAAGATTATACGATATTTTACCGGTAATTTCGAGATACCACTGCGGGAACACGGCCACACTAAGCATCATGGCGATGATGAGATATTGTGGCAAAAGCATGATCATCGAAACTTCCTTTGGTTCCTGGTGATGGTGTTCGCGCTCACTGCCCAAAAAGATGGTTCCGAACGTTTTGGTGAAAGTCAATATAGAAAGTCCGCCAATCAAGCTCAGGCCGGCAAAAGTAAGAATAAGTAAGCTTATCAAACTGATACTCTGTAACTTCATTCCCTCAACCAGGCCACCGTAAATCACGAATTCTGAAATGAAACCGTTAAATGGAGGTAAGCCTCCGATGGCAATCGCACCAATCAAGAATAGAAATGCCGTTTTAGGCATCTTTTTCAATAGACCCCCGAGTTTTTCCATATCGCGCGTATGCGTTTGCTGATAAACGGATCCGGCAGTATAAAAAAGCAGTGATTTAAACAGGGAATGGTTCAATACATGAAGTAAGGCCCCCGCAAATCCGAGATAAAACAATAGGATCGAGTTGGTACCCATGCCAATCAATCCAATCCCCAATCCAATGCCAATGATACCAATGTTTTCGATGGTACAATAGGCTAACATTTTTTTAAAGTCGCGATGAACAGCCGCGTTTATAATTCCATATAAACCAGTTAAAACTGAGACAGTTATTATAATCTCACCCAACAAAACGAAATCGGCATGTAAAAACGAAATCATGCGTATAATACCGTAAATACCTAATTTAACGATCACACCCGACATAACACCCGAAACATGCGACGGTGCTGCCGGATGGGCATGAGGCAACCAGCTGTGAAATGGAACAAACCCGGCTTTAAAACCAAATCCGACAAAGAAAATCAGGAATAACCAGATATTGGTTTGTTTGAGAAAAAATTCGTGAATGGCCTCAAAACCGAAAGAACCGGTAACGAAATACACCCAGACAAAACCAATTGTCAGAAAAACAATACTCAAATGCATCTGAACGAGATAATTGATGCCGGCTTTTATTGTATTTGTGTTGTTGTGGTCGAAGATAACCAACAACATCGATGTAAGCGACATGGCTTCCCATGCGATCAAAAATGCAAAGCCATTCTGCAACAGGCAAACCCAGATCATCGATAAGTGAAAGAGTATATACAAAATCCAGTGTAAACTAAGTTTTGCCTTCGAATCGGTGTACGGTTTCATATACCCCGATCCATAAATAATACCGGTGACTGAAGTAAAATTGATGATTAAAACAAACCAGGCCGCAAGACTGTCAATTTTTACCGGCACTTCTTTTACGAACGAACCGGCATAAAAAACAAAACTCAGGGCTTCACCGCTTAAGGATGGCAACACCAATACGCTTGTTAGCAAGGCATTGGCAAATAAAATAAAGACTGCGAAATTTGCTTTAAACCGTATTGGGATAAAAGGTAAGGCAAGCAAACCGAGGATCGTTATGCCCCATGATGAATATAATAAGATGCTCCAGACAACCATGTAAACCGAGGGAATTTAAACTTTTTTTTAAGTCACAAAGTAAACGAAAAAATAGCGTTGCTTAGTTGAGCGTAGTCATGAAATAATTTGATAATTATCAAGAAATTGATGCTGAATCCCTATATTTGTTTTTCAAAATATCCGTTGACCATACGAAATGAGTTCCGGGGAGAGGAAGTAAAAAGTAACAAATCATAACTATGGATGTAAATAATATTTTCCCGATAGATAAATTCACTTCCAAGAGTGATTCTATCTTCAGAAACATACCCGAAGATGTTCGTCTTCAACTCGAGCAAAAGATGGAAGAGAAGACCTATCGCAAAGGGCAGCGCATTTTTTTGGAAGGATCGTATCCGGCAGGAGTGTTTTTCATCAAGGACGGCTTAGTAAAAAAATACAAGACAGATCAATCGGGCAAGGAGCATATTTTGTATCTCTGTTCGACCGGTGAGTTGCTTGGTTATTCGGCGCTTTTGTGCAATGAACCTTATCCCGATTCGGCAGCGGCTCTTGAGGTGTCGAAAATACAATTCATTTCCGATGAGGTATTTTTGCAACTTACCAATGCATCAAACAAGTTGATGCTCAATTTATTATCGAGTTTAAGTCATGAGTTTGGTGTGATGACAAACAGCATCACCGTGATGTCGCGTATGACCGCCAAAGAGCGTCTTGCGCTGATGTTGCTGTTATTAGCTGCCAAGTTTAAGCAGAAAACTGTCGCTGATCGGGTTGAAATAATCTTGTCGCGCGACGACCTTGCCAATATGTTGGGTGTGGCCACCGAAACGGTTGTCCGTTTGCTTTATGGGTTGAAAGACGATGGTATCATCAGCATCGATGGCAAAAAAATCATCATTTTAAACCCACAGGAATTGGTAAGAATTTCAAAGTTTTATTGAAATTAGTGGCTGGGGACTGGTTTCTGGTAACTGGTGACTGGTGACTGGTGAAACAAGAAACCAGCAACAAGTAACAAGCAACCAGCCTCTACCTCAACACCTCAATCGCTTTCAGCAACACCGGGTCGTTTTTCTGGTAAATAGGATAGAATCCTTCATCATCATAGATATTCCGTGCGACAAATGCTTTGAAAAGTGTTCGAATCGATTCACGGCTGTTTTCGACATCGCCTTTACCCGCTTTTATGCCTTTCTTCTCGGCATAAGCCATAAAGGTATTGAAAACGGAGGGCTCCATTTCAAAACCGGCATCGAAACTTTGTGCAGTTTTATATTTCTGTAATTCAGGACGGTGCATATCGGTAAAATCAAAAGCATATTGAAATATCAATCCGCTGTTTGCCAATTTGTTATAAAAAAATAAAGTAGAATCGGCAACCATGGGAACATACAAATCGGGCATGATGCCACCACCGCCGTAAACAATTTTGCCGCCTGGCGTTGTGTATTTCAGCGAATCGTTGAAATGAATACTGTCGGGATGCATCATCTCCCCATCGGTGTAGCGATCCAATTGTTCGTTGTGATATTTCATGAAATCGCCGTCATATGGCTTCTGGATGCAGCGGCCTGTTGGCGTGTAATATCTCGAAACGGTAAGCCGCAAAGCCGAGCCATCGGGCATGGGGAGTTGTTCCTGAACCAAACCTTTACCAAATGACCGTCTTCCAACGATTGTTCCGCGGTCGTTATCCTGCAATGCCCCTGCTACAATTTCGCTGGCGCTGGCTGATCCTTCGTCAAGCAGCACCGCGATATCTTCGTTTTCGAACAAACCGTTGTCGGTGGCAAAGGCAAAGGTTTTATTCCGGCTTTTTCCTTGTGTATAAACAATCAGTTTTCCGTCAACCAGAAACTCATCGGCAATATCCGTTGCTGCTTTCAGGTAACCACCTGTGTTTCCGCGCAAATCGAGAATGAGTTTTTGCATGCCATCTTTCCTTAGTTTTTTTGCGGCTTCAACAAACTCTTCATGCGTGGTAGCCGAAAATTTATTTAACCGGATATAGCCAATATTTCCTTTCGCCATATACGCAGCGTCGAGACTATAGGTTGGGATAACATCGCGCACGATGGCGAAATCGGTCAGTCCTTTTACGCCACGGCGAAGAATTTTCACACGAACGGTAGTCCCTTTCGGGCCTTTCAATTTACGCATGGCATCGCGGTTGGTTACTTTCACACCGGCCACGAGTGTATCGTCGATAAACACGATACGGTCGCCGGCCATGATGCCTAATTTTTCGGAAGGACCACCTTTCACCGGACTGATCACGGTGATGGTATCTTTTTCGATACGGAACGAAACGCCGATGCCTTCGAAACTGCCTAACAAGGGGTCGTTCATCTCGTTAAATTCTTCGGCTGAAACGTACTGGCTGTGAGGATCAAGTTTCTCGAGTATGCCGTTGATGGCGTTTTTCTCCAACTCATTCGCGTTAACGGTATCAACATAATCGCGTTCGATAAAATGAAGGATCAACCCGATTTTCCCTGAGTCAATACCCTCTTCAGATAAACCCTGTTCATTTCCGGATTTCGATAAGCGGCTCCCGATTAACATTCCGAATGCAAGCATCAGGGCAAGCAGGAACGGCAGATATATTGTTGATCTTTTCATAAATTATCAGCTAACAAACGGCAAAAATAAGGTTATTTGACTTGTAAGCGAACCTACATGATTTGAGGTTATTCGAAAGCGTTGGATTTTAAGGGAATTTAACTATTTGAGACGCAGATAACGTTTTGCATATTTGTGATGGGCGAGCTTTTCAGTATAAATATTCATTCGGGCCTGAACTTTCTGTAACTATAAAACTGTCCGCGGAGAACGAAACCACTCCTATTGCATATGTGCCGTTATGGGCTGACCTTTTCACTTGTTAATTATTTCTGCTGTCATGCCGAGTTTAGTATGGATTTCATCAAACAGCTTTTGAAATTTCATAAATCTGTCTTGACTTGATAAACTTGTCACGACTGCAATAGCATTTCCATATTGTTTATTGTGACGAATCATTTGTCCAAGAAGTCTGTCGTATTCAGAAAGGGTAGGATCCTTTTTTATTTCAATTGGGAATTTTTTGTTCAGCAGTAAGTCTGTGTTGGTATCGCCCACCTCTTCTTCCACATCAAAATATTTTTCGAGGTATTTTCGCAATTCAATTTTGTAGCCTTCTTCTAAAACTCTTTTACGATCTGGTGTCCATGCGTTAATTTTCCCAACAATTTCATCAAAGGTTTTATTTCTTTTTCGCGAAGCAGTAATAGTTAGATCTTCCCGATGTAGTATTTTTAAAACATCTTTCCATTCAGGTTTATCTTTGTAATTAGTAATAAAAAATTCGGGAAGCGTTAGGAAGCTTATTTTATGAACTTTTCTTAACCCATCTGGTCTCGGATAAAAGTCTGCTGCATACCAATCACTTTGGACAGGGATGCGTTGATATTGTCTTGTTAGTTCCCCATATTGATTAAGGATTTGAGATAGTTCTGTCCTTAAAAATGGTAGTTTGTTGGAAGAATCTCCTGCGGCTTCTTGCAAAGTTGAATATGGGTCCTTACCGAAAATTTTCGTCAAATGAATTTCATTGATTCCAAAATGCTTTAAAAATTCGTTTCGAAGAGGTTTTTCTCCGGATTTTAACTTTTTTAATTCGTTGTACTTGTCAATATATTCTTGTCTTTTATCCATATTCGTAATTTTCAGGCTTGCCTATAATTAATAAATATCACCAAAGATAGCGTATTTTTCTAAGAGTCAATTCCATTGTATATTCATTTCTATTCAATCCTATATGATTGTTGCAGACTAATTGTTCTGAAAATATTCCTGACTTACCTTTGACATCCCTGATCGGCCCATACTGCTTCAACATCTTATAAATCAGTTGATAAACACCATATTTTTTAAAATATTATTATTCATAGTTTATTTATCAGCAGTGAACTCATTAAACCGATACAGAAGATAGATGCTGCGAACGAAGGGAAAACTTTAGCTCTTTTGGTTTTCTGAGGTTTGAAATGTGTGTCGTAGAAAAACAAAAATGCCATAATGTGGGTTGTGGCTGTGTCTCTTTTAGTATGAATCAAAACGGGTTGGTGCTGATACCAGCCGTTATTCTCGTCAAAATGTCCATCCAATTTTGACGTTTAGAGGTATGCTTACTGTCCAATATTTGCCTTCATGATTTGTTATGTAATAAAAGTTTGGGTGTCTTGGCATTTCCATTTCATCATTTGGATTAATTCTGTCAAAATGCCTGACGTCTTTGTATCGTAAACCAATTCCTGCGTAAAAATCAAATGAAAGTCGTTTGACTATGTATTGGTAGCCAAGTTTAAGGTTGAAACTATAGGTTTGTTTTTTGATTCCAAATGTGTCGGTATAGTTCGTGAAATTGTATGTAGTGTCTGAGTAAATGTTTTTTATACCAAAATTCCAAATATCCTTATACTTATTGTTCAGGTAATTAAACTCAAAACTTACATACGGTCCAAGCGGTGCTGATTTTTTAAAATAGTATTTTTCTTCTATAGATAGCCTAAATCCCTTTATGTTTGGATTAAAGTCATTACCATTGTTCATAAGACCGTTGGGTAATAAGTAAGATGCTAATACTTGGGTTGAGAAACTACTACCAGTTCTTCGCTCAAAACTTAATTCAATTGATGGAAAATCCAATCCAACAATTTTCAGAGGTGTTATTTTTAAAATATTTGAGTATTTGTCGTAAGGTTTGTCAAGCGGTTTGTAGGTTAAATAAGAATTGTCAGGTGTAGCAAGGTCGACGTAAACAGTCTTTGGATAAGTATATCTCTTTTTCGTTTTCGTATCTATGTAAAAACCTGTCCAAAAATGCAAGTTAGGATAAAGGTTAAGCCAATAAGCGAATGAGTTTATTGATTTTATGCTTACTGTTTTCGTCACACTGTCATTGAAAGCCGTAACAATTATTGGTTTTTTGTCTCTGTCAAAAGTGAACGAATTAATTACTGATAAATTCTTTATTGTGTCTTTGTCTATAACCAAACAGCTCGGCCCGCTTGTTATAACTGTCACTGAAGTTTTTTTTGAGTTGAACATTGTCGCACAGGAACAAAGTGTCAAAACAAAAGTTGCTAATAATATATGTATTCTTTGTCTCATCATAATGGCTGGTAACTAATATATCTCACCAAAGATAGCCTACTTTTCCAAGTTTCAATTCCATTGTTTATTCATTTCAATTCAATACTATATGATTGAAGCATTCTAATTGTTCTGAAATATTCCTGCCTCACCTTTGGCTTCCCTGATAGGCTTATGCTGTTTCAAATTGCCGAATTGTCTCATTCACTAATTTTCACATTACCATATCCATTTAACCGCAACACCTCGTTCAGGGGTTTTCTTATTTTCTTTCGTTGGGCATAGTTGTCTGGTGCATAACCAACCGTGATCAGCAATCCGATGGTTTTTTCGACTGGAATATGCAGTAATTCTTTGATTTTCGGTTCGTTGAACCAACCCAACATGCAGGTTCCGAGTTCGAGTTCGGCTGCCTGCAAACAAAAATGTTCGGCTGCTATACCGATGTCGATCAGGGGGTATTCTTTCTTTTTGAGCCGGCCACCGATATCGGTTATCAGTTTTGGTTTCTCAAGTACCATCACTAAGATTGCCGGTGCTTCGGGAACGAATTTATTGAATGTACCCAGCGGCCCAAAAGTTAATTTTGCCACTTTCCCGAGCAACTGTTTTTCATCGACAAGTACAAATGTCCATGGTTGTGAGTTGCTTGCCGATGGCGCTAAGCGGGCCGCTTCGATACAGGCAATCAGTTTCTCCCGTTCAACCGGTTTGTCAGCATATTTACGAACGCTTTGCCGAAGTTGTATTAACGAATTAAACTCCATTATTTCAATCTTTTAAAATGAAATTCAACGGGTTTGTTTCCCCTGATATTTTCGGTTCTGGCAAATAGTACCGTGTCGCTTTCCAACTGGTAAATAATCCGGTTAGGATAATCGTGTTTCGCGTTTTCGAATACCCAGCGATTGCCAGCTGAATGAACAAGTTTAAATGGTATTTCGATGCCTTTGTTCTGTTTATATACCGTGGCAAAATAATATAAGGTGTCGTTGAGTTTCGCGATCCGGAGGTTTTCGAGTACAAGCGTATCTGTACCATTTATACTGAATCCTCTGCCTGACAGGGATGAATCGGGCAGAATGTCCCATTGCTCATAAAAAACTAAATTCCCTTCCGATTTCCACAGTCCGGCTATCCGGGCAGGCATCAATTGGTCAGGTACCCTGCCGGGCTTGCAGGCAAAAAGTAGAAGAACAATGAAAATCAGGAGATAACGCATAGAGTTATTGTTAAAGAAGTGAAGGTGGATAATTTCGCTAAGCGAATTGATTTCTAATCAGCGAGCATAACCTTGTCGCCTACTGTTATTGTGCCACCTGTGGTCACCCTACAGGTTACACCACCCCGCCATTGAGGCTGCAGCGCCAGTTTCAATCCATCGCGTTGTTCATCCATGCGGAAACAAGGCTCTGTCTGACCTGTTATTTCGAGCACAAGTTCACCAATCCTGAGATGTTTTCCGGTAGTGTTCTCCAGATCGATCCCGCTGATCATCAGGTTTGCGCGCCTTATTGTCCAGGGAAGAGAATCCTGAATTTCGTTACAGGCCGCCTCAAAGGCTTCTTTCGAAAGAACCGTTACCTGCCGTTTGCCCGGTATTCCGCGGTAATCTGAAGCAACCCCGGTTCCGGTGCCCACCATCGCCGATTCAAGGCTGATCATGGCTCCGTATTTCTCTGTTTTATATGCAATTCCTGCTAACTGTCCCATAATTTATATTTTATCCGAAAGACATTTACCGGTTGAATAATTCGATTGATCCTTCGTAATCGGATTATAGAACTGATCTGCCCTGAGTTTTCCTTGAATCAAATTATTTGAATTTTGAGATTAATCACGGGCGAAATTACGAAAATATCAGGAGAATAAATTGTGGTTGCCCGGGCATGAACAGTGTTGATATTGAAGTGACTGAATTCAGGTTGAGCCAAAAAAAAGAGGCGGTTAACCAAAAACCGCCTCACTGAACCAAAAACCAAAAATTTATGAAAATCTATTTAACGCACAATGAAATACATAAACGTTGGTCAAATCCACATTATTGAGATAAAAGAACTGAGGCAAAGGTAAATCAGATTTGAGGTGACGACTGTTAAGGAAGTTTAACAGTTGTTAAGATATGTTAATTATCTGTAAACCATATATATAATAGATAAATTTGCCTCCATGAACAGGAGGTTGATTATTACGATTATTGTGGTGATGTCCATAGCATTGTTGGGTTTGATGGGCATACAGGTGTATTGGATAGGTGATGCGATAAAGGTTAAGGAGGCAACATTTGTACGGGATGTGAACCAGTCGATGAGTCATGTTGTACTCACACTCGAGAAAGAAGAGATGCAACGTCAGTATGAGCAGCACCTGAAATTAGCCAATGCACGCACAAACCTTATTTCGGCCTGGGATTCGGTTAACCAATCGATGTCGAAGGAATTACAGATCCCTATGACACAGGATGAATACCAGGATTTTGTAAGCCGTTCGACCATGGCACAGGAGATGATTCAGGAGATGATTTTCGGTTATAAAAATGTTAGCAACGAAGGTATTCCATTAGAGCCGGCCCGTATCGATTCGATGATCGGATCAGAATTGAAAAAGCATGGTGTCACCACACAGTTCGAATTTGGGGTTTTCAGCCCGACACGTAATGCCATGGTGATGCAAAAAACCGGACGCTTCCCTCACCAGTTACTCACGCATAGTTTCGCGTATGAACTCTATCCATCCGTTTCAACGTTACGCTATGCCGATCAGCTTTTGATTTACTTTCCATTCGAGAAGCGATTTTTGGTAAGTCAGTTATGGGATTTGCTGGCCATTTCGATATTTTTAGTTATCATTATCATACTCAGTTTCTCGGCAACCATTTTTACCATCATCCGCCAAAAGAAACTTTCGGAAATGAAAAACGATTTTGTCAATAATATGACACATGAGTTTAAAACACCAATATCGACGATCGGGTTAGCCTGTGAAGCCTTGCGCGACAAGGATATTCAGAAATCGGAAGGGCTCTACTCTACCTATATCAGTATGATCGATGAAGAAAACAAACGTCTGGGAACGATGGCCGAGCAGATTCTACAATCCGCCGTAATCGAAAAAGGCCAGCTGAACCTGAAGCTTGAAAAGATTGATCTTCACGATATTATATTGGATTGTGTTTCTTCGAAAACATTACAGGCGAATAAGAAAAACGGGAAAATAAGCACCGAATTACTTGCCGGAGATCATATAATACCGGGCGATCTCGTCCACATGACCAACGTGGTGCTCAACCTGATCGATAACGCCATCAAATATAGCGAAGACGATTTGCTGATCGATATAAAAAGCCGTAATATTCCCAATGCAATCGAGTTTAGTGTTCAGGACAATGGTATTGGAATCAGCAGCTCGAACCAAAGTCGTATCTTTGAGAAATTGTACCGTGTTCCGACAGGTAATATACACAATGTGAAGGGATTCGGACTCGGGCTGAATTATGTAAAAGCCATTGTTGAGCAACACGGTGGCACCATCAGTCTTGACAGTGAATTAAAAAAAGGATCAATATTTTATATCAGACTTCCATTAAATGGGAAACAATAAAACTGAAAACATGGAACAAATAACGAAAGTACTGCTGGCCGAAGATGATAAAAATCTCGGAACCATTCTTAAAGCCTATCTTGAAGCCAAGGGATTCCCCACCGAATTGTGTGTGAATGGTCAGGAAGCCATGGAGAAATTTAAGCGTGAAGATTTCAACTTCTGTATCCTCGATGTGATGATGCCTGTGATGGATGGATTTGCCCTGGCGAAAGAGATACGGAAACTCGACAAAAAAGTACCTTTGCTTTTTCTTACGGCAAAATCGATGCAGGAAGACAAAATCAAGGGTTTTGAACTCGGCGCCGATGATTACCTAAGCAAACCATTCAGTATGGAAGAACTGCTTATGCGTATGAAAGCCATTATCCGCAGATCGGCCGAAGATACTGTACGTGCCACAGTTTTCCAGATTGGTCAGTATAGTTTCGATTATAACCGGCAGATACTCACTGGCCCGGATGACGAAAACAAACTCACCTCGAAGGAGGCCGAATTACTCAGGTTATTGTGCGAAAACATGAACCATGTGCTCGACCGGTCGGTCGCCCTCAATAAAATCTGGTTCGACGACAGCTATTTCAATGCCCGTTCGATGGATGTTTATATCACCAAATTGCGCAAGTTTTTTAAGAATGACCCACGTATCGATCTGATGAACGTGCATGGGATTGGTTTTAAACTCGTTGTAAACGGCGGTAATTGAAGCATCGGAGCACAGTTTTTACAGGATCAGAGTTATTTACTGATTCCTGTTTGCACTTCACTGATCAATAGATTAATTTTGCACAAACAAATTATTTAACCTAAAAAATTATAGCCATGTCGTTCGAATTACCAGCATTGCCTTACGCATCCGATGCCCTTGAGCCATTTATCTCGAAGGAGACCATTGATTATCATTATGGAAAACACCACAATGCCTATCTCACGAACCTGAATAAACTTATTGTGGGAACTGAATTTGAGCATGCCAGCCTCGACGAAATTGTCAGTAAATCGGATGGCGGGATATACAATAATGGTGCCCAGGTTTGGAATCACTCCTTCTATTGGAAATGTTTAAGTCCAAAAGGAGGCGGACAAGCCGGTGGCAAGCTATTGGAAGCAATTGTACGTGATTTTGGATCATTCGATGCATTTAAAGAACAATTTACAACGGCTGCTGCAACTCTATTTGGCGCCGGATGGGTTTGGCTTTCGAAAGATAGTTCGGGATTGCTTCATATAACGAAAGAAAGTAATGCAGGCAACCCGTTAAAACACGCGCTGACACCACTGTTGACCATTGATGTTTGGGAACATGCGTATTATATCGACAAACGTAACCTTCGCCCTGCTTATATCGAAGATTTCTGGAAACTTGTAAATTGGGAAACGCCGGAAGGGCTTTATGTTTAGAAAGCCGGAATTTAAAATGAAAAAGGGCTGCAATCCATGGATTGCAGCCCTTTTAATATATCGCGTAAAAATTATTCCACAGTTACGGATTTAGCCAGATTTCGAGGTTGGTCAACATTACAGCCACGCATCACGGCGATATGGTACGAGAGTTTTTGCAGGGGAATGGTAGCCAGTAAGGGCACAAACATTTCTTCAGTCTCAGGAATCTCGATGGTGTAATCGGCCATACCTTTCACGGCAAGGTCACCTTCGGTTACAATCGCGATAACTACGCCTTTTCTGGCTTTAACTTCCTGTATATTACTTATTACTTTTTCGTAGGTGCCTTTGTTGGTGGCAATCACCACAACAGGCATCTGTTCGTCGATCAACGCGATAGGGCCATGTTTCATCTCTGCGGCAGGATATCCCTCGGCATGGATATAGGATATTTCTTTCAGCTTCAGTGCGCCTTCGAGGGCAACCGGGAAATTGTAGCCCCGGCCAAGGTAAAGGAAGTTACGTACATCTTTAAATTTTTCAGCAATTTCAAGTACTTTTTTGCTGCCTTTAAGTGTCTGCTGAACTTTCTCGGGAATCAACTCAAGTTCGTTAAGTAACTGGTTAAACCTGGTTTTGGGAATGGTTCCTTTGAGTTGTGCCAAACGCAGTGCCATCAAAGTGAGCACAGCAACCTGTGATGTAAATGCTTTGGTCGATGCAACACCAATTTCAGGTCCGGCATGGGTGTAGATGCCGGCATGTGTAACGCGTGCGATTGACGATCCAACCACATTACAGATTCCGAGTATGGTGGCGCCTTTCGATTTTGCCAATTCGATGGCCGCGAGAGTGTCGGCTGTTTCGCCCGACTGCGATATGGCGATGATAATATCCTTTTCGCAGATGATCGGATTGCGGTAACGGAATTCCGATGCGTACTCTACTTCAACCGGAATACGCGCCAAATCTTCAAACAGATATTCGCCAACCAATCCTGCATGCCATGATGTTCCACAGGCAACAATCGTGATTTTGCTTGCGTTGATCAGTTTTTGTTCATAATCGAGGATACCACCCAAGGTTATTGCACCAAGTTCAGCATGAAGCCGTCCACGCATGCTATCCTGAATCGAATGGGGTTGTTCGTGAATCTCTTTAAGCATAAAATGCTCATAACCACCTTTTTCAAGTGCGTCGAGGTTCATCTCAAGTTCCTGAATATACGGCGTTTTATCCTTATTCCGGATCGTCTTTATTTTCAGGTCCTTGTTGCGCCGTATAAGTGCAACTTCTTCGTTATCAAGATATACAACATTTTTGGTGTATTCAATAATCGGTGATGCATCTGAAGCAACAAAATATTCGTCAATTCCAATGCCGATAACGAGCGGACTGCCTTTGCGTGCTGCGATCAGGGTATCGTTATCGTCATGCGACATCACCACAATAGCGTAGGCGCCAATCACCTGATTCAGTGCTATTCTGACTGCTTCAAGCAGATCGACTCCTTCATTTATCTGGATGTCTTCGATCAGGTTGGTGAGTACTTCGGTATCGGTACTCGATTGAAAGACATATCCACGTGATTCGAGTTCCTTACGTAAAGAGGCATAATTTTCGATTATCCCGTTGTGTATCAGTGCAATGCTCTTCGATTGGGAAAAATGAGGGTGGGCATTTTCGTTGTTTGGTTCGCCATGGGTAGCCCAACGTGTATGAGCAATGCCAATGGTTCCGCGAAGGTCGGCATCTTTCACCAATTTCTCAAGTTCAGATACTTTGCCTTTTGTTTTAAAGATATTTAATTTTGAATTCAGCAATGCAATGCCTGCACTGTCGTAACCTCTGTATTCGAGTCGTTTTAATCCTTTGATAAGAATGGGATAGGCTTGCTGTGGACCCACATATGCTACAATTCCGCACATAGTCTAAATTTTATTGATTGGTATATTTGTTTTTCGGGCGTAAAATTAGCAAAATAATCCTTATTCGTTCAATACGGAATAAACTACCTGCAACCGCAATGGTTTCAGGGTATCTTCAGATGGATTGGTTCCGTTAAAAACCCATCTGTCAGCTTTGCCCGATGCTCCGATTATGAACAACAACAGGCCATGATCATCCCGTCCTTTGCCATTCAACAGCATATCCTGGATATACCTCGTGAGTCGGAACTGATATTCATTCACTGATGATTTATATGTCCCGCCAAAATAGGAAGAACCTTCAAGCTGGTCATCCAGCACTGAATAGGTTCCGTCACCATCATCATTAACCAACGCCAATTGCGAAGGTGCGCTGTAAACCGTTGGAGTTTCGACCCCGGTGAGGAATAACTTGGCCTCGTTGATAACAACCTTTTTACCGGCAAATTCAGGATAATCAGCGAGATTTGGAAAACGTATCCGTGTTTTTACACCTCCCATACCTTCCATATAAAGTTTCGAGGTGCCTAACAGGGTGTCTTTTTGAACAACCTGACCGATGAATGCAGGATCGGCGTTTTGATAATTATTATGGTTAAATACATTATAATGCTCGTCATTTGAGGTTACAAAAAATGTATAGGACAACGAGTCTTCTTCATCGTTTTTATAATACAAGGTAAGAAAAGAGTTTGTACTTGTGAGTGAGAAATAGGAGACTGCCCCGCCTGAGGCCACCGGGTCGGCAACAATATATAATCCTTTAAAGAATTTTTGGAAGCTAACATTTGAATCAAGATCTGTGCTGTCAGCGTGAATCAACCTATCCATAAGTCCGGTTGAAATATCGCTCAACTTCAGGCAGATCATGGGTAAAGTGTCGCCATCATACGCGAAAGGTGTGTTTGGCTCAGGTTTGAAACTGAAATTTGCCAGATCAGTTGCTGATGTTTGTTTGACAGAGTTTGAATAATAACTTGAATCTACAAAAAGGTCTTCAAGTAATTCATAAACATGCACCGTTTGTTGGGTGAGTGTATCGCCATAGGCAGTTTTGTAGGCGAGTCGCAACACCATTGAGTCGGCGACCGGATTATCACCAAAGGTATGGCCATTGGTCGATAACCTGAATTGTGTATAAAAGCCGGCGACTGAAGTGCCAAAAGTTGGGTCGGCAATACTCCCGAGAAGCATTTCGGTAGTTGCATCGGTTCGAATCGAATCTTCAATTGAACTATAGGCTACGATATTCGTTGCATCGGAGAATGAAACACTGAGCAGGTTTTGGTCGGGTTGGATGCCATCGCCAATACGTGCCGGTTTTTTATTGCACGAAATAAGGATGAACACGGATATTATCAACGACAATGCAATAATTCTCGTGTAATAAGTTGATGTGCTTTTCAATGGGATTGATTTTTACGGTTAAGAGATTATTTTTTTCCGAGAATCTTATTGTAGAATTCATTGTATGCATCGATGTAAGTATCTTTTCCCTGGTATTCGAGAATCGGTTTCTTATACGTGGCAAGATGCTCCATGATTTCTGCATTAATTTTCTCACTTCCTATGATTATCCCATCTGAATTATCGATGGCAGATTTGGTGATGTTAACGTAATTAGCGCTCTTATAGTATTTGAGGTCTTTTGCAGTGATTCCGGGCAGTTTAAGTTTTTTCTCATAGTCAGCATTGAACGTATCTTTAAAATCGTCGTCATACAACGAGTAAATCACTTTTGAGTCGCTGAAGAGCGGATTATCTTTGTAAGCCCTTTTCACGTAAAGCGGAACTAAATTCGACATCCAGCCGTGGCAATGTACAATATCGGGACCCCAACCTAATTTTTTCACAGTTTCGAGCACACCTCTTGAAAAGAAAATTGCCCTTTCATCATTGTCTTCGTAAAACCTGCCTGCCTTATCTTTTATGGTAAATTTCCGCTGAAAAAAATCCTCGTTATCAATAAAGTAAATCTGCATCCTTGCTTGCTGAATGGAGGCTACTTTAATAATGAGCGGATGGTCGGTGTCGTTGATAATCAAGTTCATGCCCGATAAACGAATCACTTCGTGGAGTTGGTTTCTTCGTTCGTTTATGCTGCCAAAACGTGGCATAAATGTCCTGATTTCTTTTCCTCTTTCCTGAATCCCCTGAGGCAAATAGCGGCCTATTTTACTCATGTGAGTTTCTTTCAGGTATGGCATGATGGTTTGCTGAACAAAAAGAACGCGTGCTTTTTCCATTATAGTCGTGTTATGAACTGAATGTTAAAATATTTTGCAAAGGTAATACAAATAATAGAAATAAATACGGGCATAGCGCCAAGCCCTCTATTTGCATGGTTTCTGATTATTAAAAACAAAAATGGCCGGTTAACCGGCCATTTTTGCTAACTGTAAATTTTTTATTATCCCCTGACAAACAATGCCTTGATAATATCCATAGCCATAGCCGGATTTTCTTTCAGCCTTCGGGTTGAGTAGGCAAACCATTGTTCGCCAAATGGTACGTAGATGCGGATACGGTGGCCTTTTTCGATGATCGACTGACGCAATTGAGGTGTAACGCCATAGAGCATCTGGAATTCATACCTGTTTTTGGTCAGTTTATACTTTTCGATCAACTTAAAGGCTCCTTCAACCAGCGATTTATCATGGGTTGCAATGGATGGATAAATGCCATTTTGAATCATATATTCAAGATCTTCAAGATAATGCGCGTTTATCTCATCATATCTCTTGTAGGCTATCTTTTCAGGTTCAACATAAATTCCCTTGCACAGCCGGTAATTTACCGGAACGATTTCATTATGAATATTTAACATATTCCTGATGTCGTCTTTGGTGCGTTTCAGATAGGCTTGCAACACCAAACCAACATTCTTCGGAAATTCGGCTTTCAATTTCCTGAAAAGTTCGATTTCCAGATCAACACATTGCGAATCTTCCATATCGATTCGCACGAAATTATCGTGGAACGCCGCTTTGGCAACAATCTCGCGAATATTCTGATATGCAACCTCCTTATCGATCAATAATCCGAACATGGTAGGTTTCAACGAATAGTTTGCGTCAATGCCACCTTTTTCGATGGTTTCGATGATATCGAGGTAGATTTCCCTGTTTTTTTCGGCCTGGCTGAGTTCAGTGATAAATTCACCTAACAGGTCAATGGTAACCATGGCACCTTCCTTGTTCAATTTACGGCTGGCATCAATGGCATCCTGAATCGATTTTCCGGCGATATATCGTTTCGAAAAAATCCAGACAATTTTTTTTGGCAAATAAGGGAG